>NZ_JBIBJK010000011.1:0-334917 GCF_042958635.1 Streptomyces sp. NPDC007971 | reverse complement strand
GGTGTTTCCGACTCTATCAGATCTTTTCTCGATCCGATTTCCTCGGTGCTTTCCAGGTTCTCGCTCTCGCGTTTCCCTTTCCGGCGGTTCCGACTCTATCAGATCCTTTCGGTGTCTGACTCCCAGTCAGGGGGGCTTGTCTTCCCGGCCGTTGGGCCGTTCCGACGTCTCAAACCTTAGCGGATCCTTCCGGCGTTTCCCAATCGGGCCGCCGGGTCCCTATTCGAATTGAATTCGGGCATGCCGAAAACAATCCCATCGGGAGATCGTGCTGGTGGTTGGAGTGCCGCACGAGGCGGCGGAGGTGTTGTCGAGGAACCGTTACGGCTCCGTGGCAACCCGGAGAACTGTACGGATCGCGCAGGGGCGTGTCAACCACCCCTGTCAAGATCTTTTGTGTGAACCTCGGCGGACCGGCGGACCTCAGTCCAGGTCGCTGAGTCGACCGCCGGCGTCCGGCTGGGCGTGTTCCACCCGGCGCAGGAGCCTGGTGAGGACCTCCCCCAGGGCTGCGCGCTCCGCGGGGGCGAGGTCCTGGAGCAGGTCCTCCTCGAAGACGGTGGCGAGGCGCATCGCCTCCAGCCACTTCTCGCGGCCCTCGGGAGTCAGCTCGACGATGACCCGGACGCGGTTGGACTCGTCGCGCTCCCGGGTGACCAGACCCTCGGCGACCATGCGGTCGATCCGGTGGGTCATGGCGGCGGGGGTCAGGCCGAGCCGCTTGGCGAGGTCGCTGGGGCCCAGGCGGTACGGGGCTCCGGCCAGGACGAGCGCCTTGAGGACCTCCCACTCGGCGTTGCTGATGCCGAGGGCTGCGGTCTGGCGGCCGTAGGCGACGTTCATACGGCGGTTCAGCCGCGACAGCGCCGACACGATCTTCTCGACCTGGGGGTCGAGGTCCAGGAACTCGCGCTGGTAGGCGGCGATCTGTTCTTCGAGTGTCGGCTCCGTGACGCCTGGAGTGTCGGCCATGGCCGCAGTATCGCACGGACCGACTTTGCTTTGAAGTCCTTCGCTGTGTAGTCTTTAGCTTCGAACTTTAGCTTTGAAGTCTTCACTCCTAACTAGTGAGAGAGGTGAACGTGACCAGGGCGATGGGCGCAGCGATGCGCCGGATCCACGTGGGCAACGCACTCAGTGCGTTCGGGCTCGGCTTCACGGTCCCCTACCTGTACGTCTATGTGGCGCAGGTGCGGGGCCTGGGGGCGATGACGGCGGGACTCGTGCTCGCCGTCTTCGCCGTGGCCGCGCTGATCGTGCTGCCGTTCGCCGGCCGGGCGATCGTGCGCCGCGGCCCGCTGCCGGTCCTGCTCGCCGCCCTGGTCACCGCCGCGCTGGGCGCGCTGAGCCTCGGACTGGCGGGCAACGCCGTCGCCGTACTGCTGTCGGCCGCTGCCCTCGGGGCCGGGCAGGCCGTGATGCAGCCGGCGCTGGCGACGATGATCGTCGACTGCTCGACGGCGGACACGCGGTCGCGGGCGTTCGCGATGCAGTTCTTCCTGCAGAACCTGGGACTCGGCGTGGGCGGTCTCATCGGCGGTCACCTCGTCGACACGACCCGGGTCTCCTCCTTCACGCTGCTGTTCGCGATCGAGGCGGCGATGTTCCTGCTGCTGGTCGTGGTGATGGCGACGGTGCGGATGCCGCACTCCCCGCAGATGGCCGACGCGCCGTCCGCTTCGGCGAAGGGCGGCTGGAAGCAGCTGCTCGGGAACCGGGCGATGGTGCAGCTGTGTGTGCTGGGCTTCGTGATGTTCTTCGCCTGCTACGGGCAGTTCGAGTCGGGGCTGAGCGCCTACGGCGTCGAGGCCGCGGGGATCTCCACCTCCGCGCTCGGTACGGCGCTGGCCGCGAACACGCTGATGATCGTCGTCGCGCAGTTCGCCGTGCTGAAGTTCGTGGAGCGGCGCCGGCGGACGCGCGTGATCGCCGGTGTGGGGCTGATCTGGGCCGTCGCCTGGCTCGCGGCCGGCTACGCGGGGCTCGGGCACGGCAGCCAGGAGATGGCGACCGCGGCGTTCGTGTCGACCTACGCGCTGTTCGGGCTGGGTGAGGCGATGCTGTCGCCGACGGTCGCCCCGCTGGTCGCCGATCTGGCGCCGGAGGGAATGGCCGGGCAGTACAACTCTGCGTTTGCGCTGGTCAAGCAGTTGGCGTTGGCCGTGGGGCCGGCGGTGGGCGGGCCGCTCGGGGCCTCGCTGCACGCGCCGTACATCGTGACCTTCCTGCTGTTCTCGCTGGGGATCACCGTGCTGGCGCTGCGGCTGGGACGGCGTCTCACCGTTGCGCAGGATCAGCCGTGGGCTGCCGCGAGGAGCAGCCGGGTGGTGGCCCGGGGCGAGGCATCTGCGGAGCCGGTTGCCGCGGAGGCGTAGGCATCCGGTGCCGGGGGCGGCCCGGGGTGGGGACGCTTGTCGGCGCCGGCAAGGTGCCGCTGCGCCCACCCGTGCCGCCCCCGGCGGCACGACTGCCCGCAGTTGAGCTGGTCAGGGGCGCCCAGAAAAAAAGGGGGCGCGGGGAACTGCGCGGCCGGCCCCCGCACGCCTGCGCCCGGCAGACGCCCCACGGCTCCACGGCAGACGCCCCACGGCTCCGCAGTGGCCGGCTCCGCAGTGGCGGCCCAACGGCGGCCGGCCCCAGGGCGGCCCGCACACGTCGGTCGACCCTACGGCGGCCGACCCTACGGCGGTCGGCTCCACGGCGGCCCGCACACGTCGGTCGGCCCTACGGCGCCCAGCCCACGGCGCCTACCCCTTCGGGAGCAGGAATTCGCACCACACTGCTTTTCCGCCGCCCGGTGTCCTTCTCGACCCCCAGCTCGACGCGATGGTCGCCACGATGGCGATCCCCCTCCCCGACTCGTCGCCCGGTTCTGCTCGGCGGCGGCGCGGCAGGTGGTCGTCGCCGTCGGTCACCTCGATGATCAGGCGGCGGTCGGTGCGGCGCAGCCGCAGCCGCATGGGCGGGGTGCCGTGCTGGAGGCTGTTGGCGACCAGTTCGCTGGTGGCCAGGACGCCCAGGTCGTGCAGGTCTGCGGGAAAGCGCCAGCTGGTCAGGACACCGGAGGCGAAGGCGCGGGCGCGGGGCGCCGCCTCCACACCGCCGAGGAGTTCCAGGGCCGCGTTGCGGAAGAGGTCGCCCTCGGGGCCCGTACGGGCGGGGTGCTGAAGAACGAGGACGGCGACGTCGTCATCATGGTCGGCGGTGACGCCGGCCGAGCGGACCAGGCGGTCGCAGACGACCTGGGGGGTGCCGGTCGCCCCGGACAGGGCGCGCTGCAGGGCTGCGATGCCCTCGTCGAGGTCCTCGTCGCGGCGCTCGACCAGGCCGTCCGTGTAGAGGACCGCCGTGGAGCCGGGGCCCAGCGGGATGGAGCCCGACGCGTGAATCCAGCCGCCGGTGCCGAGCGGTGGGCCGGTGGGTTCGTCGGCGCGCAGGACCGTGCCGTTCTCGTCGCGGACCAGGATCGGCAGATGGCCCGCGGAGGAGTACACCAGCCGGCCCTCGTTGGGGTCGTGCACGGCGTACGCGCAGGTGGCGATCTGGTTGGCGTCGATCTCGGTGGCGAGGCCGTCGAGGAGTTGCAGGACCTCGTGCGGCGGGAGGTCGAGGCGGGCGTAGGCGCGGACGGCGGTGCGGAGCTGGCCCATGACGGCTGCCGCGCGCACGCCTCGGCCCATGACGTCGCCGATCACCAGTGCCGTGCGGCCGCC
Source organism: Streptomyces sp. NPDC007971 (assembly GCF_042958635.1). Lineage (NCBI taxonomy): Bacteria > Bacillati > Actinomycetota > Actinomycetes > Kitasatosporales > Streptomycetaceae > Streptomyces > Streptomyces sp. NPDC007971. The sequence goes on along the minus strand of NZ_JBIBJK010000011.1, from coordinate 331,204 downwards.
GCCGAGGGTGATCACGTCGTACCAGTCGCCGCCGACCGCGGCCTCGGTGCCTCCGGGCTGGTAGGTGGCGGCGATGCGCAGGTCGTCCGGCTGTTCGAGTTCCTGGGGGAGCAGGGAACGCTGGAGGGTGACGGCGGTCTCGCGCTGGCGGCGCTCGCTGGCGCGAAGGCGCTCGGCGGCCTCGGCGTGGTCGGTGACGTCGGTGGCGAAGACGAGCACCGCGCCGTCGCCGTCGCGCTCGCCGTCCTCGGCCACGGGGGTGCAGGTGAAGGTGTAGGAGTGGCCGTCGACGGCCTTGCGGGACTTCAGCGTGCGGGGCTTGCCGCTGCGCAGCACCTGGTCGAGGAGGGGCAGGAGACCCAGTTCGGCGAGTTCCGGGAGGGCTTCGCGGGCCGGTGCGCCCGGGGGGCGTGCGCCGAACGCCGCGGCGTAGGCGTCGTTGACGTAGGCGATGCGGTGGTCGGGCCCGTGGACGAGGGCGACAAGGGCCGGGACGCGGTCGAGGACGTCGCGCACGGGCAGTTCGTCGACGGCGGGCGAGGGCGGCTGTGCGCCGTCGGTCTGCTGCTCGGCACGGGCCGCGGGTACGGAGCCTTCCCCCCTCCGGTCCGGGGAGACCGGGGTCTCGGTCCGCGCTGCGGCGCGGCGCTGCGTTCCGGGGAGCCGGGCGCTCCAGCGCGTGAAGTTCACAGTGGGGAAAGCCTCGTGGGTGCTGAGGGCGGGCAGGTGCCCGTCCGAGGACGTGGGGCAGTCTGGCAGGTGGCCGTCCGTGGCGGTATCCGTCAGACGCCGGGGCGGGCCGTGGAGTTCCTGGGTCCGGTCAGGACGACCCCTTCGGGTCGTCGAAGGGGCTGTGAGGAGGCTTTCCACCGGCCGCGAGTTCGAACTCCGCTCGGGGATGTTCGAGCGAACCGAGCGAGACGATCTCCCGTTTGAAGAGACCGGCCAGGGTCCATTCCGCCAGGACCCGGGCCTTGCGGTTGAAGGTGGGCACCCTGCTGAGGTGGTAGACGCGGTGCATGAACCAGGCAGGGTAGCCCTTCAGCCTGCGCCCGTAGACCTGGGCGACGCCCTTGTGCAGGCCCAGGGAGGCGACGGAGCCGACGTACTTGTGCGCATACGTCTCCAGGGGCTCGCCGCGCAGCGCGTGGACGATGTTGTCGCCGAGGACCCTGGCCTGGCGGACCGCGTGCTGGGCGTTGGGGGCGGTCTCGGTGCCGGGCTCGCCGGCGGTGACGTCGGGGACGGCGGCGGCGTCGCCCGCGGCCCATGCGTGCGGGGCGCCGTCCAGCGTCAGCTCGGCGGTGCACTTCAGGCGGCCGCGCGCGGTGAGGGGCAGGTCGGTGGCGGCGAGCAGGGGGTGGGGTTTGACGCCGGCGGTCCACACGAGCGTGCGGGTCGGGAAGCGCTGACCGTCGCTGAGGACGGCGACGCGGTCCACGCACGAGTCCAGGCGGGTGCCGAGCAGGACCTGGATGTTGCGGCGGCGCAGCTCGGTGACGGTGTAGCGGCCCATCTCCTCGCCGACCTCGGGAAGGATGCGGTCGGTGGCCTCCACGAGGATCCACTTCATGTCCTCGGCGCGGACGTTGTGGTAGTAGCGCGCGGTGTAGCGGGCCATGTCCTCCAGTTCGCCCAGTGCCTCGACTCCGGCGTAGCCGCCGCCGACGAAGACGAAGGTGAGGGCGGCGTCGCGGATCGCGGGATCGCGGGTGGAGGAGGCGATGTCCATCTGCTCGATGACGTGGTTGCGCAGGCCGATGGCCTCTTCGACGGTCTTGAAGCCAATGCCGTACTCGGCGAGGCCGGGGACGGGCAGCGTGCGGGAGATCGAGCCGGGGGCGAGGACGAGTTCGTCGTAGCCGAGGAGTTCGGAGGCCTTGCCCTCCTCGGCGGTGGCGAGGGTGGTGACGGCGGCGGTGCGCACCGCGTGGTCGATGGAGGTCACCTCGCCGATGACGACGTGGCACCGGTCCAGGACGCGGCGCAGCGGTACGACGACGTGCCGAGGGGAGATCGAACCGGCGGCCGCTTCGGGAAGGAACGGCTGGTAGGTCATGTAGGGGTCGGGGGTGACGACTGTGATCTCGACCTCTCCCTGCCTGAGCTCCCGCTTCAGCCTCCGCTGAAGGCGCAGGGCCGTGTACATCCCGACGTAGCCGCCGCCGACAACGAGAATGCGCGCACGTTCCTTCACCATCCCATGACGCACCCGGCGCAGTTGTTTGTCCACAGCCCCGGCAATTTGTGTGACCGGCGAGCGGGTGTACGCGAGGCCGGACGCGCCGCCGGGGTGGGGCGAAAGCGGGCAGGTCAGCAGGGGCGGACGGGCGGGTGCGAAGGTATGGAATCCGGACATAAATGACCCGTACTCCGATCGAGGGGCGCTCTGTACGGAACCTGCCCCTTCTGAATTGACCCCCTCTCAACTATGTTCGTGTGTCGACGGGGTGTAGGGAATGTGGCTGAACGGGTCCGCGACGGGCGGTCCCGATCAAGGACCGAGGCCGGTTCCGAGCACTCCGGAATCAGTGGCGGGGAGTCTCCGGGGGGAGACGTCATTACCGGGGGAAACACATGCATGTTCAGGACACGCATTGGTCATCGGCAGCCGTCGTCGCATCCGGCGGCGCAGCGGTGAGCGCGGCGGTGGGCAACGGACGCGCGGACGGGCCGCGTACGACACCGCTGCGCGTGGATGCACAGCGCAATCTGGAGCACGTGCTGCGTGCGGCGCGTGAAGTGTTCGGCGAGCTGGGGTACGGCGCGCCGATGGAGGACGTGGCGCGGCGCGCGCGGGTCGGTGTCGGCACCGTGTACCGGCGCTTTCCGAGCAAGGACGTACTGGTCCGGCGGATAGCCGAGGAGGAGACGGCGCGGCTGACCGAGCAGGCACGGACCGCGCTCGGGCAGGAGGACGAGCCGTGGTCGGCGCTGTCCCGGTTCCTGCGGACGTCCGTGGCGTCGGGGGCGGGGCGGTTGCTGCCGCCGCAGGTGCTGCGGGTCGGGGTCGTCGAGGAGGAGTCCGCCGACTCGCCCGAGGTGGGCTCCGCCGTGCCGGGCGACGGGACCCGGGTGCCTCAGCAGCGGTCTCAGCCGGGGGCCGGTGCCGGTGAATTGCGGCTGGTGTCGGACTCGACCGCGACCGTGTCCGCGACTGCCGTCGTGGTCGCGGACGAGGGCGACACGGGGATCGCCGCGCTGCTCGACGTGGTGGGGCAGTTGGTGGAGCGGGCCCGGGCGGCGGGGGAGCTGCGGGCGGACGTGTCCGTGGCGGACGTGCTGCTGGTGATCGCCACGGCGGCGCCGTCCCTGCCGGATGCGGCGCAGCAGGCCGCGGCTTCGGCTCGGCTGCTGGACATTCTGCTGGAGGGACTCCGGTCCCGGCCAGCGTGAGTGCGCCTCGGCTTCGCCCTGCCCTGAGTAGCGGTGTGTCTCCCACCCGCACCGTCCGTGCAGTCGTCACGGGCGGGGCGGGTGGGTGCCGTAGGGGTTCTCACCGCCTGTGCGGGTGGACGCCGTAGGGGTTCTGCCCGTCGTCGGCCGGCTCGGTGAGGGCGTCTCTCGGGATCCTGCCGAGCCCGGGATCGGTGAGTGCATCCCTCGGAGCCCTGCCGCCTTTGGGCTTGGTGAGGGCATCGCGTTCGGGGGGTGTTCGGTTCGCGGCGGTGGCAAGTGCGCTCGGATGAGTGGATGGGCGCAGGGACGGTTCTTGAACGAAAGACAATGTGGCACTCTGAGCCGGTGACCGATTGGGCTGGGCCGGTGTCGGGGGCTTTCCGCAATGGGCGTTGAGGGGTGGGACGAGTCGCGCGGTGACGGCGACGCGGAACCCGATGGGCTGACTTCGCCGCAGGTGCCGAGCCAGGGCGGGCGGGCCTCGGTTTCCCCAGCGTCCCCGGCAGGATCGGTACCCCCGGTATCTCCAGCCTCCCCGGCAGGATCGGTACCCCCAGCAGAATCGGTGCCCCCGGCAGGATCGGTACCTCCGGCAAGTGGGCCGGGCGACAGGGGTGTGCCCGCCCAGCGCGACGGCAGTGCGCTGCCGCCGTCGAGGGATGCGCCGTCCGCCGACGGCCAGTTGATCGAGCGGATGCGGGCCGGCGACGACTCCGCCTACGAGGAGCTGTACCGGCGGCACGCGGATGCGGTGCGCCGGTATGCGCGTACCTGCTGCCGTGACGGGCACACCGCGGACGACCTGACCGCCGAGGTCTTCGCCCGCATGCTCCAGGCGGTGCGCGGCGGGGCGGGACCCGAGTACGCCGTGCGCGCCTATCTGCTGACGTCGGTGCGGCGCGTCGCCGCGCACTGGGCCAGGTCAGCACGGCGCGAGCAGCTCGTGGACGACTTCGCGGTCTTCGCCCAGCAGGCCTCGCGCGCTTCCGAGGTGCCCGACGACAGGGCGTCCCTGGGCTCGTTCGGAGCGGGCCTGGACCTGGGCGCCGATGTGCGCACCCTGCACGAGGCCGAGCAGTCGATGGCGATGCAGGCCTTCCGCTCGCTGCCCGAGCGCTGGCAGGCCGTGCTGTGGCACACCGAGGTGGAGGACGAGTCACCGAGCGAGGTGGCCGTCCTGTTCGGGCTGGACGCCAACGGCACCCGGGTGCTGGCGAGCCGCGCCCGTGAGGGGCTGAAGCAGGCCTATCTGCAGGCCCATGTGAGCGCCTCCCTGGCCGGCGACGAGGCGTGCGCCCGCTACGCCGACCAGCTCGGCACCTACGCCCGCCGCAAGCTGCGCATCCGCGCCGAACGAGGCCTGCGCAAGCACCTGGACGAGTGCGCCCGGTGCCGGCTGGCGGCCGCGCAGATCGAGGAAGTCGCCGGCGGTATCCCCGCGATGGTGCCGGTCGCGGTCATCGGCTGGTTCGGGGCGGCCGGGTACGGGAAGGCGCTCGGGATCATCGCGGGCGGTGCCGGGGCGGGCGCGGCCGGTGCGGCTGCCGCGGCCGGCGGGTCCTCCACGGGTGGCGGCGCCGGTGGCGGCGCGGCGGTCTCGGAGGGGCTCGGGGCGCCGGTGAAGGCCGGGATCGCCGCCGGTGTGGTCGCGGTGGCGGCCGCCGTGGTGGCCCTGGCTCTGGCGAACGACAGCCACCCGGCCAAGGAGGTGGCCGATCCGTCGCCGTCCTCTGCGCTCGTCTCGCCCAGGGCGCCGAGCCCCGCGCCGCCGGCGAAGAAGAAGCCCGCTCCGCAGCCGGTGGAGCTGGCCCCACGACCGGCCCCCACGCCGAGCCGCGCTCCGGTGCCGGCCCCCACGCCCACGCCCACGCCGACTCCCAGGCCCAGCCTGAAGCCGACACCAGCACCGACACCGCCCCCGAGACCGACTCCGACACCACCCTCGACGCCCACGCCCACCCCGAAGCCGACTCCCACGCCGACGCCTCCGCCCCCGCCGGTCCCCGTCGTCTACGAGTGGAGCGAGCTGCGCTACGACGTCGTCGGCGACGGCACCGAGCCGGAGATGCGGCTGGGCGAGAGCAGCTGGGTGTGGCGGCGGTACGGCATGTCGATCGGCGGCCGGCGGTACGCGCCCGGGGTCACCGTCCACGGCGAGTCCTCCGTCACCATCGACCTCAACCGCCAGTGCACCGCCTACGACGCCCTGGCCGGTGTGGACGACCTGACCCTCGGACTGGGCAAGGTCTCCTTCTCCGTCTACGCCGACGGGGTCCGGCTGTGGAGGTCCGGGACCGTCGAGGGCGGGAACGCGGCCGTGCCCGTCCATGTGGACCTGACCGGGCGCAGGACCGTACGGCTCGTCGTGGAACCGCACGACAAGGTCTTCGACCAGGTGGCGCTGGCGGACTGGGCGCAGTCCAGGTTCACCTGCCGCTAGGCCGGTTCACGGTCACCGTCCCGGCTCACCGTCGCCGTCCCGGTTCGCTGTCGCCGTCCCGGTTCGCTGTCGCCGTCCCCGCTCAGCTGCCGTCGGACCGGTTCACCGGCCGTCTGCCCGGCTCGCCTGCCCCGGTGGGCGCGGTCTGCTCCAGCTGTCCGAGAACGTCGTCCGGGCCGAGGGCGGCACCCCGGGCGCGCTCGGCCGCGTACCGGTCCGGGGACAGCGCCGCGCGGGCGTCCGCGTCGATCCTCTCTGCCTGGGTGCGCTCCGGCTCGGGGCGCGGATGGCCGCCGCGCCACTGCTCGGCGGCCGTGAACAGCCGTATCGCGCCCGGCAGATCGCCGAGCCGGGCCAGCAGATCGGCTCCGGTGTCCACCAGTCCCGCCGTGATCGACTCCGCGCAGCGCCGCTCCATCGCCTCGCGCAGTGCCCCGGCCACGATCGGCAGGGCGGGTTCGGGGCCGGACTCGGCGGCCGTGATCCGGGCCTCCACCACGCGCAGGGCGGCCGCGAACTGCGGGGGCAGGGTCCCTCCTGCCGCCGCCAGGCAGGTCGCCTCGTACAGCTCGCGCGCGCGGGCGATGTCCCCGTCGTCATGGGCGAGGTGGGCCCGCATCAGCAGGACGAACGCCCGGGACTCGGCCAGCCCGTACCGGTCGGCGGCCGCTCCCGCCTCGTTCAGGGCGGCCAGGGCGGCCTCGCGGTCGCCGGAGCGGTAGGCGATCTCGGCCAGGCGTGCCATCAGGAACGGGGACTCGGCGTAGGCGCCCACCTCGTAGGCGAGGCGCAGCGCCTCCTCGTACTCGCCGCGGGCCTCCTCGAACCTGCCGCGCGCCATGCCGGCCTCGCCGGCCGCGCTGCACACCTGGGCCCGCATCCAGCGGTCCCCGACGCGGCGGCTGAGGATCCGCAGCCGCGCCAGGTCCTCGTCCACGCCCCGCAGGTTGCCCGGTGAGTCGACGACCACATGGGCGCGGTACATCAGGGTGACGCCGACCTCCCAGTCCCCGCCGTACTCAAGGCAGTTGGCGAGCGCCGCGGCCATGTCCGGTCCCACGTCGCTCGCCGAGTCGCCCAGGTAGTAGGCGGTCAGCGGCCAGATGATGCCCGGCAGACGGGCTGCCTGCGGACCGCCGCCCGCGTAGGCGGCACGCACGCGCGCGAGGTACCCGGGGGTGCGCTCGTCGGCCGCGAAGTGCTCGGGGCTCGACTCCGCGATCATGAAGAGTTCGAGCATCCGCAGGTCCATGCGCTGTTCCCGCAGCGGATGGTCTTCCTCGCCGTCGGGGGCGGCGAGGAAGGCGCCCACCGGATCGGCCGACTCCGTCGCCGCCCGCAGGTCGTCCCTGTGCGCGCCGTCGGGCAGGGAGTCCAGGGCCATGCCCAGGCGCAGCACCAGCCGTACCCACCGCACCGCCTCCTGGCGGTGGTTGCGCAGCCACCAGAACCAGCCCATGGCCAGGGCGATCCCTGCCGCCTGCGCCTCCTCGCCGGCCCGGACCGCGCGGTCGAGGGCCGCACGGATGTTGTCGTGCTCGCTCTCCAGGCGGGAGATCCAGGGGAGCTGGGCCGCGGACCGCAGCTGGGGGTCGGCCTCCTCGACCAGTGCGCGCACCCAGGCGCGGTGGCGCCGCTCGGCCGCCGCGCGCAGCTCGGGGGTCTCGGCCGCGCGTTCGTTGGCGTACTCGTGGATGGTCTCCAGCATGCGGTAGCGCATGCCCGCGGAGCCGTCCGGGCCGCGGAGGCCGCTCGGGCCGTTCGAACCGCCGGGGCCGTCCGGACGGCTGGTGCTGCCGGAGCCGTCCGGACCGCCGGGGCCGTCCGGATGGCCGGGGCCGTCCGGATGGCCGGGGCCGTCCGGATGGCCGGGGCTGCCGGAGCCGTTCGGACTGCCGGGACTGTCGAAGCCGCTCGGACCGGTGGGGCCGTCGAAGCCGCTCGGACCGGTGGGGCCCTCCGGATCGGCCACGACGAGGGACTTGTCCACGAGTGCGCCGATCAGGTCCGCCGCCGGGCCGGTGCACACGGCCTCGGCCGCCGTGAGGTCCCAGCCGCCGGCGAACACCGACACCTCGCGCAGCACCGTCCGCTCCTGCTCGTCCATCAGGTCCCAGGACCAGTCGACCACGGCGCGCAGGGTCTGCTGGCGGGGCAGGACCGTGCGGCTTCCGGAGGTGAGCAGGCGGAAGCGGTCGTCCAGCCGGTCGGCGATCTGCCGCGGGGTCAGCAGCCTGAGCCGGGCCGCGGCCAGCTCGATGGCGAGCGGGAGCCCGTCCAGGCGGCGGCAGATCTCCGCCACCGCCCCGGTGTCGCGAAGGACCGCGGCGGCGTCGGGGCGGACGGCCTGTGCGCGCTCCTCGAAGAGGCGGCGCGCCTGATCGGGGACGAGGGGCTCGACCGGGCGCACCGACTCACCGGGGACGCCCAGGGGTTCACGGCTGGTGGCGAGGATCGTGAGCCCCGGGCAGTGGGTGAGGAGGGTCTCGGCGAGGGCGGCAGCCGCGCCGATGACATGCTCGCAGTTGTCAAGGATCAGGAGCTGGCTGCGCGGTGCGCAGTACTCGATCAGCAGGGCCGTGGGGTCGGCCGGCGTCGTCCCCAGGTCGTTGGTCAGCAGTGCGGTCTCGCGCAGACCGAGCGCGCTGACCACCGCGCCGGGCACCGCCTCGGGCCGGTCGAGCGGGGCCAGCTCGGCCAGCCAGGCCTGGGGCAGCCCTGCGGCGGCCTCCTCGGCGAGGCGGGTCTTTCCGGAGCCGCCCGGTCCGGTGAGGGTGACCAGGCGGGCCCTGTGCAAGTCGGAACGAATGGCGTCGAGTTCGGGTTCCCGGCCGACGAAGGAGGTCAGGCGCGGGCGCAGGTTGCCCGTCCGCTCCGGGGGCCGGGCGGAGGACGGCACCGCCACGACCGGAGCGGCGGCGGGCGAGGCGGCCACGACCGGGGCGGAGCCGGACGAGGTGGCCCCGACCCGGGCAGCAGCAGGCGAGGGAGCCGCCACCGGGGCGGCGGGCGGCTGCGGCCTGAGCAACGGCTGCCTGAGCAACGCGGTGTGCAGGGCCTGGAGTTCCGGACCGGGGTCGGCGCCGAAGGCCTCGGCGAGGATGCGGCGGGCGGACTCGTACGCGGCGAGGGCGTCGGCGGCACGGCCGGTGTCGCGCAGGGCGCGGATGAGCAGGGCGTACAGGGACTCGTCGTACGGGTGGGCCGCCGTCAGTTCCGTCAGCTCCGGTACGGCGTCCTCGGCGCGGCCCAGTCGCAGGCGGGCCTCGGCACGGCCCCGGACCGCCTCCAGACGCAGAGCGTCCGGGCGCGCGGCGGCGGTGCGGTCCGGGAGGTCGGCGAGGGCGGGTCCGTTCCACAGGGCGAGCGCCTCGTCCAGGCCGCGGACCGCGGCCAGGACGTCACCGCCGTCCAGCGCCGCCCTGGCCGTACGCACCAGGGACTCGAAGACGAAGAGGTCCACGTCGTCTTCGGCGGCGGCGAGACGGTAGCCGCCGGGTGCGGAGACCACGGTGTCCCTGCCGAGAGCGCGGCGGAGCCGGCCCACCAGGGCCTGCAGCGCGGCCGGGGCGTCCTGGGGCGGATCGTCCGCCCAGACCTCCTCGATCAGGGACTGCGGGACGGCGACCCGCCCGGGGCGCAGCGCCAGCGCGGCGAGCAGCGCGCGCACGCGCGGGCCGCCAACGGGTATGACGGCTCCCCGGTCGTCCTCCGCCTGGGTGACGCCCAGGATTCTGTACCGCACCGGGACATTGTCGCCGGACGCATCGGCACAGGCACGGGGGCTGCCCGTGCACCCCGCCCGGGACGTGTGCCCGGACCGCGGCGAGGGGCCTCACGGGCTTCGCCGAGGAGCCGAACGAACGGCCGCACCGGAAAGCCGTCCGAACCACGCCGGGAAGCCGACCGAGTCACACCGAAGAGCCGACCGAACCTCACCGGGGAGCGATCCGGGCCGCGCCGAAGAGCCGTCCGGGCCGCGCCGGAGAACGGTCCGGGCCGCGCCGAAGAGCCCACCGAACCCCACCGCAGCACAGACCAAGCCACACCCAAGAACCCACCGAACCCCACCGCAGCACAGACCAAGCCACACCCGAGAACCCACCGAACCCCACCGCAGCACAGACCGAGCCGCAAGCGGAACTATCCGCTCAGCCCCGCGGGTCCCGCCGCCCCTGCGGCTCCCGCGCCCAGTGCGCCCCTGCGCGGCGGGATCCCTGCCGGCACCGCACGCGCGCGTGCGGGCGTGCCGGTCCAGCAGGTGCCCCGCCGGGCCAGGAGGCGGCCGAGCCAGAGTTCGAGGGAGACCAGGTCGGCGAGGCCGTCGAGGGGGAGGGGTTCGCCGGCCGCCGCGTCGCGCAGGGCCTTGCGGACCACTCGGGCCTCGACGAGGCCGGCCTCGGCGAGCAGAGGCGTGGCGAAGAGGTCCACCAGGGAGTCGGCGGCGACCCGCAGGCCCGCGCGCGTGGCCGCCGCGGAGGAGGCGTGGGACGGGGCGCCCCAGCCGGGCGGGAGGTCGGTGACGCCGGCGCCCTCCAGGACCGCGCGCAGGACGGCGGAACGGGCGCCGGGCCGGACCCGAAGGGCCTCGGGGAGGGCGCGGCAGGCGCGGACGACCTGGTTGTCCAGGAAGGGCGCGTGCAGGCGCTGGGAGCGGATCTCGGCGGCCTGCTCCAGCACGCGGAGATCGGCGGCGGACCGGGCGAGGACCGCGCGGGCGCGGAACTCACCGGGGCGCTGCCCGGAGCCCCCTGCCGAGCGGTCCGCCCCGCCCTGGAGCAGAACCGATACTTCAGCCAGTGCCTCCCCGGTCAGCCAGCGCGCCGCCGGCCCGGGTCTCGCCCAGGCCAGCCCGGCGAGTGAGGCATCGACCGCCCCCTTGGGGTCGTCGAAGCGGCGCCGCATCAGCCGCTCGGCGAGCAGTTCCAGACCCGCCCGGTACGGGGTGCGCGCCAGCCGCCGCGCCGCGCCGTACACGCGCGCGGGGACCATCACGGAGCCGTCGGCCCGCGCGAGGGCAGCGACCGGCCGGACCAGATGGCGCCGCTTGCGGTCCATCAGGAGGTCCGCGAGACGGGCGGGATGGGCGTCCAGCACCTGGCGGGCGCCGTGGCCGGTGAAGTGGTCGGCGCTGCCGGCGGCGAACCGGGCACGATGGCGGGCCGCCGTGACCAGCGAGGGGCCCGGTTCGTCGGTGAGGGGACCGTCGAGGTCGGCGAACGGCAGGGTCTCCTCGCCACCGGTCACCACCACGTGGTGCAGGCGCGGGTTGGCCGCGAGGGTTCCGGCCCGCTCCACCTCGGCCTCGCGGCCGCTGACGGCCAGGTCGTTGAAGGTGACGGCGAGCAGCCGCTCCCCCGCGCCGGTGCCGTGGCCGAGAAGCGTGCCGGGTCTGCCCGGAAGTCCGGCGGCCAGCAACGCGAGCGTGCCGGAGGCGGGACCGCCGGACAGGTCGGCGCCGATCCCCGGCACCGGCATCCCGCGCGCGGCCCGCCGCTCGGCGGGGCCCATGCCGGGCACCGGACCGGGGTCGAGGTCGGGCACGTGCCGGGGCGCCGACAGGCGCGCGCGGACCGCTTCGACGAGGGCGTCCCGTACGGCGTCCACCGCGCGGTCGGGGTCGGCCGGGGGCGCGGCCACGGCGAGGGAGGCGACCGGCTCGTACCCGACGATCTCGCGCGCTCCGGCGCGCAGGACGAGCGCATGCCCCGGCGCAATGCGCCGCACGCCGTCGTACGGGGTGGTGTCGCGCAGCGCGGCCGGTACCTCGGGGGCGGCGAGCAGGGCCGCGAGGTGCGCGAAGTCCAGGTTGGCCTCGACAAGGTCCGCGAGCGGCAGCGCGGCCGTGGCGTAGGCCGTGCCGCCGGCCCAGGGGGTGTGGAACACCGGGCGGGCGCCCGCGAGATCGCCGCAGACGGTGATGCGGCGGCCCACCTGGACGACGGCCGTGTAACTGCCGGGCCATGTGGTCAGATGGCGCAGTGCGCCCCCGCGCGCGGTGAACAGGCTGCGCCGCAGCTCCTCGTCGGAGGCGGCGCAGGTGCCGAGGACGGCGATCCGGTTCTGCGCGTCGGAGTTCACCACGCGCACCTCGTCCGGGCGCCAGTCGCCGACGGCCCACAGGGGATCGGGGTCGCCCCACAGGAGCTGGGAGCCGACGGGGTGCAGGGTCTCGCCGTCGTATCCGGTGGCACCCGCGGAGCCGATCGCGGCGCCCGCGGCGGTGCTGCTCCAACCCACCAACCACCGCATCGACGCCTCCACAGGCTGTGGACAACAGTGCACCGTACGAACCGGCTCCCCATGCTGCCATGAAGAACGCGCCGGGGAGGGGCGGTGACGCGGCCTTCGATCGGGGGAATGCGGGGGAGGCGGCGGGGGAGGGCGGCAGGGGAAGGGCCCGACGAACGGAACGGCGAGCGGAGCAGCGAACGACCGTACCGCCCAAGGCGGATGCGGGGCGAGGGCAGGCCGGGTGCGGGGCGGGAGCAAGCCGGGTGGGGGGCGAGGGCGGGCCGGGTGTGCAGAGACCACATGAGGGGTGCGACGCGAATGCGCCCCCGATACGCTCCCCGAAAACTCCCTTCGCGCCCTCAAGTTCCATGGTGGGAGCAGAATTCACCCGCGAAGAGCAGGGTCGATTTTCGGCCAATTCGCGGACGACCGCCCGGATTCGAGCACGCTCCGTACAGGCCTGCAGAAGGCGCACGGACGCAGCCACGCGCACAGTCCGGGAGGCGGGCATCGCCTCCCGGACCGGTCCGCCACCCGCGGGGATGAAGGTGGCGGTGTCCCCCAGCCCGCTGGATCCAGTACAGCGGGCCGACCCACGCAAGAGCCATGGAACCGCTCCCCCGGTGGCCGGAGAAGAGCGCACGGACGGGCGCACGGCCACACGAGCGGGGGCACGCCGCGACAGCTTGTGCACGGTGCGTACAGGGCCGTACTTCCGTACGGGCCACAATCCCGCCATCCGGAACAATGCCCCTTAACGCTTGGGATGCGGCGAACTACGCTGGGTTTACGAATGCCGCACGGTTATGCCAGCGCGGCAGCCGTCTGTGTCGAGGGGTGACGCATGTCCAGGGAGCAACGCGGGCCGAACGACAAACTCGGCACCGTTCTCGCCCTCGCGGGAATCAGCAACGCAGGCCTCGCGCGACGCGTCAACGATCTTGGCGCGCAACGCGGGTTGACACTTCGCTACGACAAGACCTCGGTGGCGCGCTGGGTGTCGAAGGGGATGGTGCCGCAGGGAGCGGCGCCGCACCTCATCGCGGCCGCCATCGGCCAGAAGCTCGGCCGCCCGGTGCCGCTCCACGAGATCGGCCTGGCGGATGCGGATCCCGCCCCCGAAGTGGGCCTCGCCTTCCCCAGAGACGTAGGACAGGCGGTGAAGTCGGCCACCGAGCTGTACCGGCTCGACCTCGCCGGACGCCGGGCCGGCTCCGGCGGCATCTGGCAGTCGCTCGCCGGGTCGTTCGCAGTGAGCGCCTACGCAACGCCCGCCTCGCGATGGCTGATAACCCCCGCCGACAGCTCGGTCGCGCGGGAGGCGAACTCCGCCGAAGGCTCCGGCGCACCGATCAAAGTCGGCCACAGCGACGTGCAGAAGCTGCGGGAGGCTGCCGAGGACGCCAGGCGCTGGGACTCCAAATACGGAGGCGGCGACTGGCGTTCGTCCATGGTGCCCGAGTGTCTGCGGGTGGAGGCGGCGCCGCTGCTGCTCGGGGCGTACTCCGACGAGGTGGGCCGCGCCCTGTTCGGGGCCACCGCGGAACTCACCCGGCTGGCCGGGTGGATGGCCTTCGACACCGGTCAGCAGGAGGCCGCGCAGCGGTACTACATCCAGGCGCTGCGGCTCGCCCGCGCGGCCGCGGACGTCCCTCTCGGGGGATACGTGCTGGCGTCCATGTCCTTGCAGGCGACCTACCGGGGCTTCGGCGACGAGGGCGTGGATCTCGCGCAGGCCGCCCTGGAGCGCAACCGGGGACTGGCGACCGCGCGCACCATGAGTTTCTTCCGGCTGATCGAGGCCCGGGCGCACGCGCGCGCGGGGGACGCACAGGCCGCCGGCGCGGCCCTGAAGGCGGCCGAAGGCTGGCTGGAGCGGTCCAGGGAAGGTGACAACGACCCCTCTTGGCTTGGTTTTTATGGATACGACCGGTTTGCCGCCGATGCGGCGGAGTGCTACCGCGATCTGAAGGCGCCGCGGCAGGTGCGGCGGTTCACCGAGCAGGCGTTGTCGAAGCCGACGGAGGAGTTCGTGCGGTCGCACGGGCTGCGGCTGGTGGTCTCCGCCGTCGCCGAGCTGGAGTCGGGGAATCTCGATGCGGCCTGCGAACAGGGGGTACGGGCCGTGGAGGTCGCCGGGCGGATCTCCTCCGCGCGGACCACGGAGTACGTGAAGGATCTTCTGCACCGGCTGGAGCCCTACGGGGACGAGCCGCGGGTGGTGGAGCTGCGGGAGCGTGCCCGGCCTCTTCTGATGATGGCTCCGGCGTAGGGGGGCCGGGGCCTCGCTGACGACCCTTGCGCAGGGGGTCGGGGCTTCGCTGACGACCCTTGCGCCGGGGGTCGGGCTTCGCCGACGGCTCCGGCGCAGGGGGGCCGGTGCCTCGGTGTCCGCCGGGTCTGTGTGATCTTGGGACGCCGGGTCGTCCTCGGCCGGTCGCGCGGACGCGGCGGAGCCGCCTGCGGGCACGGCCCCGCGCCCCCTGCGCGGCGCTCCCGCCACCCCGGGTTTGAAGGCGTTGTCAGTGGCGCAGTGCACTATCGAGAAGGGAGGTGGTGCAGGTGCGAGTGGGTGCGTACGACTGTGATGTGCTCGTGGTCGGAGGCGGGATCGTCGGGCTGTCCACGGCGTATGCGATCACGCGGAGCGCGCCGGGTACGCGGGTGACCGTGCTGGAGAAGGAAGCCGGCCCGGCCCGGCATCAGACGGGGCGCAACAGCGGGGTCATCCACAGCGGGATCTACTACCGGCCGGACTCCCTCAAGGCGCGCTACGCGGTGCGGGGCGCCGCCGAGATGGTGAAGTTCTGCGCCGAGTACGGCATCGCGCACGCCGTCACCGGGAAGCTGATCGTCGCCACCGAGCGGGAGGAGCTGCCGCGGCTGCACGCACTCGTGCAGCGCGGCCGGGAGAACGGGATTCCCGTGCGGGAGCTGGGCACCGCGCAGATCGGCGAGTACGAGCCGGAGGTGCGCGGCCTGGCCGCCATACACGTCGGCACGACCGGTGTGTGCGACTTCGTGGGCGTCGCACGGCAGCTGGCGCAGGCCTCGGGCGCCGAGATCCGGTACGGCGCGCACGTCGTACGGGTGGACCGGCGGCCGGAGCGGGGCGTGGCCGTACTGACCGCGGCCGGGGACGTCGTACGCGGGCGGGTGCTGGTCAACTGTGCCGGGCTGTACTGCGACGAGGTGGCGCGGCTGACCGGGGACGAGCCCGGGGTGCGGATCGTGCCGTTCCGCGGGGAGTACTACGAGCTGGCGCGGCCCGAGCTGGTGCGGGGGCTGGTGTATCCGGTGCCGGATCCGGCGTTCCCGTTCCTCGGGGTGCATCTGACCAGGGGGATCGACGGCGGTGTGCACATCGGGCCCAACGCGGTGCCGGCGCTGGCCCGGGAGGGGTACGAGTGGGGGGTCGTACGGCCCCGGGAGCTGGCCGGGACGGTGGCGTGGCCGGGGTCGTGGGTGATCGCCCGGCGGCACTGGCGGTACGGGGCCGGGGAGCTGCGGCGGTCGGTGTCCAAGGGGGCGTTCCTGGAAGCCGTGCGCAGGTTGCTGCCCGCGGTGGAGGAGGGGGATCTGGTGCGGGCCCCTGCCGGGGTGCGGGCGCAGGCGGTCTTGCGGGACGGGACGCTGGTGGACGATTTCCTGATCCAGGAGGGGGCGCGGACCGTGCATGTGCTGAACGCGCCGTCTCCTGCGGCTACTGCGTCCTTGCCGATCGGGAGGGAGGTCGGGCGGCGGGCGCTGGAGATGCTGGGCGCTCTGTAGGTACCGGCCGTGGTGTCGGTGCGGGGTGCGCGGTGAGGTTGCGCGGTGCTGTGGGCGCTGTCCCAGGGGGCTCCGCCCCCTGGCCCCCCGGACCTATGCCCACCCACCACCCGACTCGGTCTGCTTCAAAGGCACCGGACCAGCCGGCTCGGTGGGCCGGCAGCGGGCGGGGGGTCCCCGGCTCGGTGGGCGGCAGAGAGGCGGGTCCCCGGCGCCGTGGGGCGGCAGCGGGCGGCGGGTCCCCGGCTCGGCGAGTCGGCAAGGCGGCGGGGCGGGAGCCGGGGCAGTGGGTGGCAGGGGCGGGGGGTGGCAGGCGCGGGGGGTGGCAGGGGCGGGCGCAGGGGCGAGGCGGGCGGCTCGGGGATTTGAGGAGGCGCCGTAAAATCGGTGTCACTGTGTCTGACTCCCTGAATGCCTCCGAAGCCCCGCGGCCCGCCACCGGCGCGTCGTCGTCCGTGCATGTCCCCGGTGTCTCCGTCCGGCACACCCGGGACAAGGGGGAGCCGAGGTTTCCGGACGGGCCCAAGGCCGACCCCGCCGGATCGCACTTCGAGCGGCGGATCCGCAGCTTCCAGCCGCGCCGGAGCCGGGTGACCGTCGGGCAGGCCGATGCGCTGCAGCGGCTGTGGCCCACCTGGGGGCTGGACATCGACGGACAGTGCGTCCTCGACCTCGACGAGATGTTCGGGAACGCCCGTCCCGTCGTCCTCGAAATCGGATTCGGGATGGGCGAGGCCACCGCGCAGATGGCCGCCGGAGACCCGGACACCAACATCATCGCCGTCGACGTGCACACGCCGGGGCAGGGGAACCTGCTCAACCTCGCCGACCGGAACAGCCTGTCCAACATCCGGGTGGGCAACGGGGACGCCATCATCCTGCTCAGGGAGATGCTCCGGCCCGACTCGCTCGACGGTCTGCGCGTCTACTTCCCGGACCCCTGGCCCAAGAAGCGGCACCACAAACGGCGCCTGATCCAGCCCGAGTTCCTGTCACTGGCCGCGACCCGGCTCAAGCCCGGGGCGATCGTGCACTGCGCGACCGACTGGGAGCCGTATGCCGAGCAGATGCTTGAGGTGCTCACCGCGCATCCGGACTTCGAGAACACCCAGGCAGACGGCGGTTTTGCGCCGCGCCCCGGGTTCCGGCCGCTGACCCGTTTCGAGGGGCAGGGACTGGACAAGGGACATGTGGTGAACGATCTGCTCTTTCGCCGCGTACCGCATCAGGACCAGTAGCGAGCAGAGGTCGATGCCTTGGCCACCAGCCCTCCGTACCCGACCTACTCCCCCGGCCCCCGAAGCGGAGCGCATCCGCACTGGTGGCAGCGTCGGTGGGTGCGCTACGGAGCGCTGATCACGCTGCTGGCGATGTCCGGTCTGGTCATCCTCGCCCTGGTGCGCCGGCAGACCGGCACGGAGGGCCTCCTGGTCGGGCTGGGGCTCGCCGTCCTGCCCGTGCCGTGGCTCATAGCCGCGTTCCGGTGGCTGGACCGGGTCGAGCCGGGGCCCTGGCGCAATCTGCTCTTCGCCTTCGCCTGGGGCGCCTGCGCGGCGGCGCTGATAGCCATCGTCGCCAACAGTTTCGCGACGAAATGGATCGCCACGGCGACGGCCGACCCGGCCAGTGCCGACACCCTCGGCGCGACCGTGATAGCGCCGGTCGTGGAGGAGTCCGCCAAGGCCGCGGCCGTGCTGCTGGTCTTCCTCTTCCGCCGCCGTGACTTCACCGGGATCGTCGACGGCGTCGTCATAGCCGGGCTCACCGCCACCGGGTTCGCCTTCACCGAGAACATCCTCTACCTGGGCACGGCCTTCGGGACCGACCAGATCACCGGCGACCGCGGCATCGCCTCCGTCACCGCCGCCACCTTCTTCGTGCGCATCGTGATGTCGCCGTTCGCGCACCCCCTGTTCACCGTCCTCACCGGCATCGGTTTCGGCATCGCGGCGCTCTCGGCCGAGAGGCAGCACGTCCGGCGCGTCCTGGTCCCGCTCGGCGGGCTGCTGCTCGCGATGAGCATGCACGCCTTCTGGAACGGCTCCTCGACCTTCGGCGAGTACGGCTTCTTCGCCGTCTACGGCGGCTTCATGGTGCCCACGTTCGGGCTGCTGACCTGGCTGGCGGTCTGGACGCGGCAACGGGAGCTGCGGACCGTGCGGGAGGAACTGCCGGCGTACGTCCACGCCGGATGGCTGGGGCCGGCCGAGCCGTTCGTGCTCGGGTCGATGCGGGCGCGGCGAACGGCGCGGGACCATGCCCGCAGGCACTTCGGGGGGCGGCCGGCCGCGCGGGCGGTGGCACAGTACGAGGCGTACGCCACCTCGCTGGCGTTCCTGCGGCAGCGGGGGCGGCGCGGGCGGGCCGGGGCCGACTTCGTCGCGCGGGAGCAGGAACTGCTGGCCGAGCTGTGGAAGCGCCGGGAAGTGGCCCGGCCGGCGCTGGAGCACGCGGCGCTGTCGGCCGCCCCGGCCCAGCCGCTGTACGGGGCGCCGGTGGCCTACTGGTACGGCCATCCGGCAGCGCCCCATCCCGCGTACAACCCCTATCGCACCTAGGCAGATCGCACCTGGACAGGGTGTGCAGGGGCAGCCCGGGCAAGGGTTGCGGAGGGCATCCGGCGCCCGACCAGCCAAGCCCACCCGAAGTCGGCGTCCGATCGGGTGGGCTCAGGCCGAAGTCGGCGTCCCACCAGCCAAGCCCGACCCGAAGTCGGCGCCCGGTCGGCTGGGCTCAGGCCGATGCCTCCGTGAGCTGCTTCAGCTCCTCGTCGGTCAGTCGCAGCTCCGCGACCTTCAGCAGTGCCGGAAGCTGTTCCGGGGTGCGTGCCGAGGCGATGGGGGCCGTCACCGTGGGCTGGGCGGCCAGCCAGGCGAGGGCGACCGTGGCCACGGGGGCCTCGTGGGCGGTGGCGATCTCGTCCAGGGCCGTGAGGACCCGCCGGCCGCGCTCGGACTGGAGGTGCCTCGCGGCCGCACCGGCGCGGGCGCTGTCGACCGTCGTACCGGGGCGGTACTTGCCGGTGAGGAAGCCGGAGGCGAGCGCGTAGTAGGGGACCGCCGCGAGGCCCGCGCGGGCGGCGACGTCCTGCAGCGGGCCCTCGTAGGTGTCGCGGGAGACCAGGTTGTAGTGGGGCTGGAGGGCGACGTAGCGGGCCAGGCCCTCGCGCTCGGAGAAGTCCAGAGAGGCCCGGAGCCGCTCGGGGGTGATGTTGGAGGCGGCGATCTGACGGACCTTGCCCGCCTTCACCAGGTCGTCAAGGGCGCCGATGATCTCCTCGACGGGGACCTCGGGCTTGTCGTAGTGGGTGTAGTAGAGGTCGATGTACTCGGTGTCCAGGCGGCGCAGGGAGGCGTCGGCAGCGGCCTTGATGTTGGCCGCGGACAGGCCCTGGTACTCCGGGTGCTGGCTGACCTTGGTCGCGATGACGACGTCGGAGCGGTTGCCGCGGGCCCTGACCCACTTGCCGATGATCGTCTCGGACTCGCCGCCCCTGTTGCCCTCGGCCCACGCCGAGTAGGCGTCGGCGGTGTCGACGAAGTTGCCGCCGGCGGCCGTGTAGGCGTCCAGGACGGCGAAGGAGGTGTCCTCGTCGGCGGTCCAGCCGAAGACGTTGCCGCCGAGGGCGAGCGGGAAGACGCGGAGGTCGGAGGAGCCGAGGGTGCGGCGTGAGGCATGGGAGTCGGTCATGTCCCGGTTCAACGATCACATCCGTCCCGTCCATTCCGCGATTGCTGCGAATGGTGGGGGCCGGACGACCGGCAGCCCTGACGTCGGGGGGTTGTCGTCAGGGCTGCCGGGGACCGGATGAGGGGGTACCGGGGACCGGATGAGAGGGTGCCGAGGCTCAGGCGTCCCGGCCGGTCAGGGGTTGAGGCCCTTGTCGCGCAGCCACGGCGCCGGGTCGATGCCGGTGGCCTGGCCGTTCGGGTGGACCTCCAGGTGGAGGTGAGGCCCGGTGACGTTGCCGGTGGCGCCGATGCGTCCGATGACGTCTCCGGTGCTGACCTTCTGGCCGACGGAGACGCCGATCGAGGACTGGTGGCAGAACCACAGCTCGGTGCCGTCGTCCAGGGTGAGGACGGTGCGGTAGCCGTAGGCGCCGGCCCAGCCCGCCTGGGTGATGGTGCCGCTGTGGATGGCCTTGATGAGGGTGCCGGTGGGAGCGGCGAAGTCGAGGCCGGTGTGGTAGCCGGAGGACCACATCGAGCCGGGCTGGCCGAAGGTGCCGGTGATCGTGTACGAGACGACCGGCAGCTTGTACTCCTTGGCCAGGGCGGCCAGGCGCTCCTCCTCGGCCTTCTTCTTCGCGGCGGCCTCGGCCTTCTCCTTGGCGGCCGCGGCCTTGTCGGCGGCTTCCTTCTGCGCCTTGGCGGCCGCGGCGGCGCTCTGCTTCTCGGCGTCGGCGAGGGCGGCGGCGGTGGCCTTGCTGTCGGCCTTGCTCTGCTGCTGCTCGGCCTGCGCCATGATCCGGTTGCGCAGGGCCTCGCCTGCGTTGCCGCTCCGGTCGCTGTCGGCGGAGGTCACCCCGACCTTGCTCAGCGTGGGCGTCGTGGCCTTGGCCGCGTCGGAGGCGGAGGAGTCGTCGAACAGGGAGCCGACGGAGGGCAGGTCGGGCATCGAGAGGGACACCGGCGGCTTGCCGGTGTGGGCGCTGGCCATCCCGCCCGCGCCGACGGCGGCTATCACGCCGACGCCGAGGACGGTGGAGCTGCGGGCGAGTCCGCCGCGCTGCTTGGCGACGCGGTGCCGGCCCCGCACCGGGCGGACGGAGTCCTCGGTGG
Source organism: Streptomyces sp. NPDC007971 (assembly GCF_042958635.1). Taxonomy (NCBI): domain Bacteria; kingdom Bacillati; phylum Actinomycetota; class Actinomycetes; order Kitasatosporales; family Streptomycetaceae; genus Streptomyces; species Streptomyces sp. NPDC007971. Next base: position 310,576 of record NZ_JBIBJK010000011.1, on the reverse strand, counting down.
GGTTCCATTCCTCCCAGGGGCCCTCGTCAGTGCGGTGGTCGCCGTAGCCGAAGGTCTCGGTCTCGCGCTGAGCCGGGATGAACGGGGCTTCTGGGGCAGGCCGGTTGGACGCCACGAAGGCGTGCTCCTTTCCTTCCTCCGCCTACCGGGTTAGCTGACGGGTTCGGAGCGGAAGGTCTCCTACGCGCGTAAACCGGCCGTGGACTCGCAAAGTTCACGACGGTGTCTGCGCGATTCACCCCAAGGTGGTGGTTCCCCGGTTCCCTTGCGGGATTCGGCACGTGCGCACGGAGCCGCCTCGGGTGACGGCTGGGACGACCGCGCTGCGTTATCGAACGTTAATAGACCCACCTGTGAGATTCCAAGCCGTTCGGCTTGATCATTAACGTTCTTCGACGCGGACGTACGGGGTATGACCGGGGGAAAACGGGCGAGTTGACCGACGTTCAGCAGTCACAGAGGCTTTGATGGTGACTCAGATGTTATGCGGAGGGCTGTCGTCCGGTCACTGTGGGTCATGGGAGCCGGAGCCGGCCGGTCAGGGCCGCCGTACGGCCAGCAGCGCCATGTCGTCCGTCGTCCCTCCCCCGGAGTGCCGGCGCACCTCCGTGGCCAGGCGGCCGAGCAGGGCGCCCGGGTCGGGGAAGCTGCGCCCGGTGAGCCGCCGGGCGGGATCGTAGAAACGGCCGTGGCCGTCGCGGGCCTCGGACAGGCCGTCGGTGTGGAGCAGCAGGGTGGCGCCGCCCGGGAAGCCGTACTCCGTCGCCCGGTCGGGCCACAGGCCCAGGTCGCCCATGCCGAGCGGCAGTGCGGGCTCGCACGGGACCAGGGTGCGCACGGTGCCGTCGTCGTGCAGCAGCAGCGGCGGCGGGTGGCCGCGGTTGACGATCCGTACGGCCCTTTCGCCGTGCGGGAGTTCGGCGAGGACGGCGGTCGTGAAGCCCTCGAAGGCGTCGAGCCCCTCCCGTCGCGTGCCCTCGCGGGCCAGGGCGCGCTCCAGCCGCTCGGCCACCGCCTCCAGCGTGGCCTCCTGCTCGGCGGCCTCCCGGAACGCCCCGATCACCACGGCGACGGCGGCGACGGCACCGATGCCCTTGCCGCGCACGTCCCCGACGATCAGCCGGACGCCGTGCGGGCTGTCCTGCACCGCGTACAGGTCGCCGCCGATGAACGCGTCCCGCTGGGCCGCCTCGTAGCGGGCCGCGATGTCGAAACCGGCGATACGGGCGGCGGGTTCGGGCAGGACGGCCCGCTGGGCGGCCACGGCGATCTCCCGGGCGGAGGCCAGCCGCTGGTCGCCGAGGCGTACGACCTGGTTGATGACGGCGGCCAGCACGGCGACCGTGGCCACCGTGAACACCTCGGTGAACGTGCCGGCGTCCGGGCGCAGGCCGTAGCCGGCGTGCACCGCGACGGTGGCGGCCAGGGAGGCGAGGCCGGTGAGCACCGTGGTGCGCAGCGAGGACAGGGGCGCGGCGATCAGCGGGGCGGCGGTGAAGAAGGGCACGGCGGTGAAGGCGCGCGGGGTGAGCAGGTCGTAGACGATCCCGCCGCCGATCAGCAGCGCGGGCAGGGCGCCGACCAGGGCGCGGGGGGTCGGCCGGGGGCCGCGGCGCCCGTCCGGCGGGCGGGGTGCGGGACCGTCGCCCAGACCGGGGTCCGGGACGGGATCGCCGGGGAGCCGGCCGCCGGCCCTGGCGCGCGGGCTCTCCTCCTCCACCTCACCAGGACGCACTGCTCGTCTCCCGTGTTCTTGACGTACGTCCAGCGTGGCGGGGGCCACAACGGCGGGCGACTGCTGTGGACCGAGCGGATGACCGACTGTGATGTACGACACTCGGCGCGCCGGAGGGGGTGAGCGCAGGTCCGGGGCACGGCTACGGGGCCCGGGGGACGCGGGGACGAGGCGACGAGGCCCGAGGGGGCGTGGCACTGCCGCAGAAAACACTCAGGGCCGGGATCCATTGCTGGATCCCGGCCCTGAGTCTTCAGTAGCGGGGACAGGATTTGAACCTGCGACCTCTGGGTTATGAGCCCAGCGAGCTACCGAGCTGCTCCACCCCGCGTCGTTGTGTCTCTACTGTACTCCATCCGCAGGACACCGAGGACACAGGTGGGCGTGAGCCCCCGTTCAGGACAGCAGGTGGGCGTTCGGCGCCTTCGCGCGCGCCTCGTGTTCCGGCAGCAGGACGACGTCCACGCCCGCGCCCCGCAGGACCCCGCTGCCGTCGGCCGCCGTCACGAACGTGTCCGGCTCCCGCCAGGCCGTGACCACCCGGCGCACCCCGGCCCGCAGGATCAGCTCCGCGCAGGGTGCGGGGCGGGAGGCGCGGCGGGAGCAGGGTTCGAGGCTGCTGTAGACCGTGGCGCCCGCCAGGCGCGGGTCGGCCGGGCCGAGCTTGGCGAGGGCCGCCTCCTCGGCGTGCGCCACGGGGTCGCCCGCCTCGCGCGAGTGGCCGCGCGCCAGCTCGGTGCCGTCGGCGGCGACCACGACGGCGCCGACGCTGAAGGCCGTCCCGGAGGGCGGGCACAGGGCGGCCAGGTCGCAGGCGGTGCGCAGCCAGTGGTGGTCGGCGGCGGTGGCCACGGGGCCGGTGCCGGGCGCCGTGGGCTCGTAGCGCATGAGGACGACGTCCTCGATCCGGCGGGTCTCGGTGAGCCGGAGCCGGCCGCCCTGGTAGTCCCCGGGTCCGAACAGGCGCGGAGCCGCCGGGTCGCCGACGAACAGCGGGGCGAGGACCAGCTGCAGCTCGTCGGCGAGGCCCTGCTGGAGCAGCTGGGTGTGGACGGTGCCGCCGCCCTCGACCATCAGGCGCCGTACGCCGCGCACGTCGTGCAGGTGCTCCAGCAGGGCGCGCCAGTCGAGGCCGGGGCCGAGGGGGACCACGTCGGCGCTCCGGCCGAGGGCGCGCGTGGCCCGCTCGGCGCCCTTGTCGGTGGTGTACACGAGTTTCTCGCCGCCGGTGTGCCAGAAGTTCGCCGCCGGGTCGAGGTCGCCGGTGGCGGTGACGGTGACCTTCAGCGGGTACGCGGGCCTGCCCTCGGCCGTGCGGGCCGCGCGGCGCTCGGGGGAGTTCACCAGCAGGCGCGGGTTGTCGGCGCGGATGGTGCCCGCGCCGATCAGGATGGCGTCGACCGAGGCCCGCACCTCGTCGACCCGGTCGAAGTCGGCCGGGCTGGACAGCAGCAGCCGTTCGGGGCCGGTGTCGTCCAGGTAGCCGTCGAGGGAGACGGCGGCGGACAGCAGGACGTACGGGTACGGCATCGGCGCGCGCTCCCTGGCGAGGCGGAGGACTGTCGGTCTTGGTTCAAGTTTGAAACAAACCTACACTGGCGGCATGACGACCCGCTGGCTCACCCCCGAGGAGCAGCGCGCCTGGCGCGCCTACATCGCCGCCTCCCAGCTGCTGGAGGATGCGATCGACCGGCAGCTCCAGCAGGAGACCGGCATGCCCCACCTGTTCTACTCCGTTCTGGCCAACCTCTCCGAGGTGCCCGACCGGCGCCTGCGGATGACCGACCTCGCCGAGAAGCTGAAGATCACCCGCAGCCGGCTGACGTACGCGGTGACCCGCCTGGAGCGGGACGGGCTGGTGCGCCGCGAGGACTGCTGCTCGGACAGGCGCAGCTCGCTCGCGGTGCTGACGGACGAGGGGATGGCCGTACTGGAGCGTACGGCGCCCGGGCACGTCGAGACGGTCCGCGCGACCCTCTTCGACCGGCTCACGCCGGAGCAGGTGGGGCAGCTGGAGGAGATCTGCACGGGGATCACGCGCGGGCTGCAGGGGGACGACGCCGAGGCCGGGGCGGGCGACGTCCCGTGGCGCCGCCGTTCGTCGTGCTCCTCGTCCCGGCCCGACAGCACCGACAGCCCTGACAGCACCGGCAGCACCGGCAGCACCGGCAGCACCGGCAGCCCTGACGGCGCCGGCAGCCTCGGTAGCACCGGCGGTCCTGGCAGCCCCGACAGCTCCGGCAGTCACTGAGGCGATTGGGGGGCGCACGGAGCGCACAGGGGCGCCCCGAGTCGCACCGGGAGCGTCGGGGGCACCAGGAGTCGCACCGGACTGCGCGAGAATCGATTGCTTTAACTTTTAAGCATGGGGTAGGGTCTCCTCGACCCGCTGCTTCAAAACTGAAGCAACTGCCTCGGAGGGACCCGCATGCCCGACACCCCCGCCGCCACGCCGCGCGCCCGCGTCCGGGTACCGCTGCGCTTCGCCGACGGCTACCGCGTCGACGCCGAACTCGTCACCTTCCACGGCCTCACCGACGGCCAGGAGCACATCGCCGTCGTCCTCGGCGAGCCCGGCCCCACCCCGCTGGTCCGTCTGCACTCCGAGTGCCTGACCGGGGACGTCTTCGGCTCGGCGCGCTGCGACTGCGGCCCCCAGCTGCGCGAGGCGGTCGAGCGCATCGCCGATCGCGGGGGCGTCCTGCTCTACCTGCGCCAGGAGGGGCGCGGCATCGGCCTGTACAACAAGCTCGACGCCTACGCCCTCCAGGACCAGGGCCTCGACACCTACGAGGCGAACGCCGCGCTCGGCCTCCCGGAGGACGCCCGCGACTACACGGCCGCCGCGCAGATGCTGCGGGCGCTCGGCATCGGGGAGATCGACCTGCTGTCCAACAACCCCGACAAGGCGGAGCAGTTGCGCGCACTCGGCGTCGTCGTCCGCGACCGGGTGCCGACCGGCGTCTTCACGACGGCACACAACGTGCGCTACCTCCGCGCGAAGGTCCTCCAGACCCAGCACACGCTGCCGCTCGCGGAGTTGAGCGAACTGCACGCGGGCTGACGGCCGACCCGGCTCAGTCCCGGCGGCGGGCGGGCAGCCGCAGCGCGGGCAGGACCGCCAGGGCCAGCAGGGCCGTGGCCACCGCGTACGCGAGGCGGAACCCGGCGAGGTCGGTGCCCGCCGACCCCAGCACCACCGACAGCAGGGCCGTCCCGACGGACGCCCCCGGCTGGGAGTTGATGCCGAGCGCGGTGCTCGCCGCGGCCGCCCGGTCGGCGCCGATGACGACGACGGCCACGGTCCGCCGCAGCGCCCCGGACATGACGGGCGCCGGGCGGCCCGGTGCCGCGACGGACGCGGTGGCACGCATCCGCCCGGCCCTCAGGCCGCGTAGGGACGGTCGGCGCGGGCGGCCCGCAACGCCCTTCCCCACCAGGCGAGTTGGCCGAGCATGCCCTTGGCGGCACCTGCGCACACGGCGGCGTCCCGCGGGCTGCCGTCCTCGCCCAGGCCGGACCAGGGACCGTGCAGGCTGACCGAGTCGCGCACGGTCACCGAGTGCAGTTCGGCGAAGACCAGCCGGAGCTGCTCGACCGCGCGCAGGCCGCCGCCGAGGCCGCCGTAGGACACGAAGCCCACGGGCTTGGCCTGCCACTGGGCGTGGTGCCAGTCGATGAAGTTCTTCAGGGACGCCGGGAAACTGTGGTTGTACTCCGGCGTGACGACCACGAACGCGTCGGCGGCGGCGAGCCGCGGCGAGACGTCCTCCAGCGCGGCGACGGCCGCGGGGTCCGGGGTGCCGCCCCAGCCGGGCAGCACCAGCGGCAGGTCCACGTCCGCGAGGTCGACGACGTCGAGGGCGAGGCCGTCGTCACCGGCGGCGGTGGTGAGGAACCAGTCCGCGACGGCCCGGCCCTGCCGGCCCTCACGGACACTGCCGACGACGACGGCCACACGCAGCGGTGCTTGATTGCTGACAGCGGACACAGGAATCCCCCAGCTCAGGGTGCCGGCCGCCCGGTGCGGCCTCCCGCCCAGCAAAGTACAACGCTCGTTGTAAAAATTACAACGCTCGTTGTAAGTCGGGTAGGGTGCGGGTCAGGAGGAGGCGAGAGTGGGCGAAACGAACGAGTCCCGGCTGGAGCAGGCACGGCGCGAGGTCTCCCCGCGCAAGCTGGAGAAGCAGATGGCCCTCGCGAGCGCGTCCTGCACGGTCTTCGGCCGCGAGGGCTACACGCGCGCCTCGGTCGACGCCCTCGCCGCGGAGGCCGGCGTCTCCACGCGCACGCTCTACAACCACTTCCCCGGCGGCAAGGCGCAGCTCTTCCGGACCGTGGTGACCTGGACGTCGAGCGAGGTCCGGGACGCCCAGCTGGCCATCCTGCGCTCGGTACTGGACCCCGGGCGCCCGCCGCACCCCGACGACCTCGAACGCGACCTCGTCTCCCTGGCCCGCGGGTTCGTCGGCCTCATGACCGACTACCCGAACCACTTCGCCCTGGTCCGCCACATCCACGCCGAGGCCGACCACGTACCGCCGGAGGTCCTCAGGGCCTGGCACGAGGCCGGGCCGGAACCGGTCGGCCGGGCGGTCACGGAGGCGATGGCGCACCTGGCCGAGGCCGGACTGCTCGACGTGCACGGCGACGCGGCGCTGGCGGCCGGCCACTTCACGGCCCTGACCTCGCACACCATCGTCCAGTTCACCCACTACGGCGTCCTGCCCCTCCCGCAGGAGAAGACGGACCGCCTGATCACGGGCGGGGTCGCGGCATTCCTCAGGGCGTACGCATCATCCGGCGCGGGGCGGTGAGCCGGGGCCCGGCCGGGAGGTGAGCCGGGGGACTGGGCCGAATGGGCCAGGGAACCGGGCCGGGGCAGGACCGGGAGACTGGGCCGGATGGCTGTCCAGAACGACGACGGAGACGTAGGCTCGTCGGAAGGCAACCGGATCGAGGTGTGGTGCGCATGGACCATTCCCACAACCTCGTGAGGCCGCTCGAACAGGTGACCGCCTCCTACCGATCTGCGCGGCCCCGGGCGGCACGCAAGGTGGCCGTCACGCAGAGAGCCGACCAGCTCACCGCGTGGGTCGCCCTCAGCCTCGACGAGCCTTCGGCCCTCAAGAACCTGCAGGACGCCGCGGCGGAACTGCGCGACGTCCCTCAGCTGGCCGGCGTACTCCCACGGGTCGCCGGAGCGGCGATGGCGCTCATGGGCGCCGAGTTCGGGAACATCCAGTTCGTGGACCCGCGCGACGACTCGCTGGTCCTCGTCACCCAGTCCGGCTTCCGCCACGAGTTCCTCGACCACTTCGCGGTGGTCCGGGACAGCCTCTCCGTCTGCGGACGCGCCGCCTGGCAGGGCGTCCAGGCGGTATCGGCCGACGTCCGCGACGAGCCTGCCTTCGCGCCCCACCAGAAGGTCTTCCGTGCCGCCGGGGTCCGCTCGGTCCAGTCCACACCGCTGGTCGATCGCGCCGGGCGGCTGATGGGGATGATCTCGACGCACACGTCACAGCCCGGCCGTCCCTCCGACCAGGACCTGCGGGTCATGGAGCTGTACGGCCAGCTCGCGGGCGAGGTCATCGCACGGCACCTGGCCGGCCACGCCGTCGACGGCCGTCCGGCCGCCCTTGAACACAACGGCACGCCCTTCGACGGGCACCTACCGCTGCCCGGGACGAACGGGACGACGCAGTGGGTGTACCGGGTGGACGAGCCGTACGGTTCCGACGGCTGCCGCACCTACGGCATCCACCCCAGCCAGTGGCGCGGAAGGATCACCACCGACGGCCCGGACCAGGGCGCCGAGTACGCCGCGGCCCTCGTCGCCCGCGAGCTGAGGGCCGAGTGGAGCATCCACGGCAACGGGTCCGCGCGACCGGTCCATGTGCACGTCTGGCGCGGCTGGGAGGGCACCCACCGGGACGCGGCGTTCACCATGGAGATCCAGCCCGACAACGTCGACGGGAGGCGCCGTCCGGCGGTCGATGCGGCGTAAGGAGGCCTCGGCCCCTCGCGCCCGACGCGGTCCGCTGCTTCACGCGGGAGAGACGCGGTCCGCCGATTCACGCGGGGGAGACGCGGTCCGCCGATTCACGGGATGAACGTCACCTCCGGGAAGGCCGGGCACGGGCCGTCGAGCAGGTGCCCCTGCCCCCGGTGCCGCAGGTGCAGGTCGAAGAAGGCGAGCGGGTAGGCCTGCTGGATCCGCACCGCCCGGGCGGGATCCAGGGTGCCGATCCAGCCCTGAAGGTCCGCCGCGCTCATCCCGAGGACCTGTGCCAGCTGTGGGATCAGGAACTGGATGTCGCAGTACGACGAGTGGACCGCGCCCTGCGCCTGCACGTTGAGCCGCCATCCGCGCAGGTGCGACCAGAACTCGGCGACACTCGGGTCCGTGGCCCGGGGGTGCTCGGCGGTCATCAGCATGAACGGCCGGTCCAGGTCGGTGGTGACCATCGGCTGCATCGGCCCGTCGAAGCTCAGCCCGGCCCTCACGCGCCGGTCCTCGCTCATCACGAAGGCCGTCGCCGTCGCACCCTTCGACCAGCCGAACATGCCGATGCGCTGCGGATCGAGGGCACCGAGCAGGCCGGCCGGCAGCGGTCGGTGCCCGGCGTCGGGGTTGCGCCCGGCCGCGAGGTCCTCGACACCGTCGAGCACGAACCGGACATCGGTGGCGAAGTCCCTTGGTGTCAGGGCAGGTTGGTCGAGCGGGACCGTGAGCCGGCCGTCGGGGAACACACTGAACGCGTCGTACGTGTGGTCCACCGTGACCACCGCATACCCGTGGCTGGCCAGCTCCTGCACCACGATGGTGGTGTCCGCCCGGTGATCGTGCGCGCCGTGCGAGAAGACGACGACGGGCAGCCGTCGGCCCGTACGCAGCACCGGTGCGCCCTCGTGGGCGGCCGTGAGCGGCGCCACCGCGACATCGGCCGGAAACTGCGCCGCCGTGAGCAGTGCCCGCGCCACCGCGGGGGACGTCCAGGGCGCGCGCGGATACCGGCCGACGCCCCGGGCCGGGTACCAGAGGCCGGCCATCAACTCACGGTGATGCCCGGGGCCGGCCACGGGATCCGGACGCGAGGTGTCGACGAGGTGCAGGGGCACCGTGCCCACCGGGTACGGTCCGGTGGGCGCGGGCAGGGTGAGCTGCACCGGGCCCGGGCCGGCCGAAGCCGCCCACGCCCGGCCTGCGGCGCCGATCGGCACGGTGGCCCCGGCTGCCAGCGCAGCTCCCAGCATGCGGCGGCGCGTCATTCCCTCTTGGTGCATGAACGGCGTGGTGGTCACGGACCCTCCCTGGGTTTCTGGGGGCTTCTGGGGGTTTCTGGGCAGCACTGGGCGGCGCACGGCGCTCGGGCCGCCGGCCCGTGCCTGCACTGTCTCGGTCTTGATCGGCTCAGTGGCTCGGCGGGATCCGGCCTTGGCTCGGCGGGATCCGGCCTCGGCTCGGTGGAAACGGGCTTTGCGTCGGTGAGATGCGGCCTTGGCTCGGCGGAACGCGGCCCTGGCTCGGCGGAACGCGGCCTTCACGCGGCGCGGACATGAGGTGGGCGAGCACGGCCAGCACGCGGCGGTTGTCGTCCTCGGAGGGGGCGAGCCCCAGCTTGGTGAAGATGCTGGTGCTGTGCTTGGACACGGCCTTCTCGCTGATGAAGAGCCGGTTCGCGATGGCGCTGTTGGAGCGTCCCTCGGCCATGAGTTCGAGCACCTGACGTTCCCGCTCGGTGAGCCCGGCGAGGGGCCCGCGTTCGCCGCGGCTACGGCGGCCGAGCAGCTTGGTGACCACCTCGGGGTCCATGACCGTGCCACCCGCGGCGACCGTACGGATCACGTCGACGAACTGGTCGTCGCTGAACACCCGGTCCTTGAGCAGGTAGCCGACCCCTCCGGCCCGGTCGGCGAGCAGCTCCTCGGCGTAGATCTGCTCGACGTACTGCGAGAGCAGCAGGATCGGCAGTCCGGGTATCCGTTCCCGCGCGGACAGCGCCGCACGGAGTCCGTCGTCGGTGTGGGTGGGCGGCAGTCTGATGTCCACGATCGCGAGGTCCGGACGGAACTCCAGCAGCGCGGCGAGCAGGCCCGGCGCGCTGTCGGTGGCCGCCAGGATCTCGAACCCGCGTGCCTTGAGGAGCCTGACGAGCCCTTCCCGGAGCAGGAAGAGATCCTCCGCGACGACTACGCGCACGGCACCTCCATGACCACGATCGTCGGCCCCCCGGGCGGGCTGCTGACCGCCAGGATGCCGTCGAAGGCCGCCAGTCGTCGCTCCACCCCGGCCAGCCCGGTGCCCCCGGCAGGATCCGCGCCGCCCACCCCGTCGTCGGCCACCTCGATGCGCAGCAGCCCGTCCGTCCGGGCCATCCGGATCTGGACGGCGTGCGCCGAGGCGTGCCGGACGGCGTTGGTGACCACCTCGGCGACGGCGAAGTAGCAGGCCGACTCCAGCGGGGCGGCCAGCCGCCCGGGCAGATCGATCTCGGTCTCGCACGGCAGGGGCAGGTCCAGCGCGAGCGCCCGGACCGCCTCCCCCAGGCCCCGGTCGGCCAGCATCGGCGGGTGCATCCCCCTGATCAGGCCGCGCAGTTCCGCCAGCGCCGCCGCCGAGGCGACGCGGGCCTCCACGACCAGCGCGGCGGCCTCGTGCGGATCGCTGTGGATCATCTCCTCGGCGACCCGGAGGTTCATCCCGATGGTGACCAGCCGTCCCTGCGCCCCGTCGTGCAGGTCTCGCTCGATCCTGCGCAGCTCCGCGGCCGCGGAGCCGACCGCCTCGGCCCGCGTCTCGGTCAGCTCCATCACCCGCCGGGCCAGCGCCGGGTCAGGCCCCCGACCGAGCAGCCGGCCGGCATCCGCCAGCACGGTCCTGGGCAGCAGCCACAGCCCGAGGGCCAGCAGCACCGCCCCCTGGATGCCGCCGAGGACCGACGCATGGTGAGCCACCAGCTCAAAGGGGCCGGACGGCGCCGGCACGCGTGGGGAGCCGAACTTCCGTACCTCCACCAGGTGTTGCCCGAACCCGGTCTGGGCGACGTCGTACGCCCCGATTCCCACCAGCCCCAGGGCCGCCAGGCTCGCGGCCGCCCTCGGCCACCGCACCAGCCCGGCCACGACGGCCGCCGGCAGCGCCAGCCCCACCAGGTAACTCATCACGGCCGGCCCGATCCCGGTGCCCGGCGACGCGGGCTGCCACAGATCGAGGCCGAGCAGGTTGCCGGTCATCACCACGACGGCGGGCAGCAGCAGGGCCCAGCGCGCGGACCTCGGCGCATCGGCTCCGGCCAGACGCGCGGGCCTGCCCTTCACCGGCCGAAGCAGCGCCGCACCGGCGAAGGCGGCGAGCACCGGGATACTCACACAGCCCACCAGGACATTCAGGGGTGTCAGGCCGTAGGAAACAGGGGACCGCATGAGCGCATGAGTGGCCCAGTACACCCATTCCAGCAGTTCACCGGTCACCGCTGCGACCACGGGCAGTACCCACCCCCTGGGCACGCGCGCCGAGGGGAGCAGCGTGGTGGCCAGCAGGCCGGCCATCAGCAGCGCCGCCGGGAGCAGCCCGTCGGGTTGCAGTTCCGGCACGGTGACGACGTAGCCGCCCGATCCGGCGGAGTTGTGCAGGGCGAGCAGCAGGGTCGGCACACTGCCGTACGCGGCCGTACCCACCAGTCCCGCCACGACCGGCCAGCCGATCCGCCCGGCCTGTCGCGCGCTACGCCCCGGCCGGTCCCGTGCCTGCTCCGCCCTGAAGGCCGGCACCGCGCAGACCGCGGTCAACGCCACGAGCACGCCCGCAGGCCAGGGCGCCCCACCCACCGGAAACGGCCACATATCCGTCCCTCGTCTCGTCATCCGGGCCACGCGCTGCGGCCTGGAGATCATGCTGCTGCGAGGGAGCCGGCAACTGCCATGGACCGAAACCTACTTCTGGGGTGGGCAAACACCTACCCCGGCCGGAAAGTCTCGTACGGAAGGCGGGCAGCAGCGCGCACACGGTCGCGCCGGGCAGCATGAACACGCCGTGCGCAGCTGGTCCCCCGGTCTCGCCCAGCAGCGGCCGGGCCTTCCGCCCCAGGGGCGACCGATCCGCGATCCACCAGGCGCGTCCGCTCACGCAGAACCCCGACAACGCCGCAGCACCCGAGCCGGTCGAAGCAGGTCGAAGCCGAGCGAAGCCGAGCGAGCGCTGCGTAGCAGGTCAGAGGGGTTCTTCGAATCTACGCCTCGACGAACGTGACGGTCTCGTCGAGCGGCGCCCGGCCCGTACGGGCGTACCCCACCGTGACGTCCTCGAAGCCGATCGACATGCCGCAGAAGAGGATGAGCCCGTCCGGGGGCGACAGGATCTCCGCGACCGTCCTGCGGTACACCGACCACGCCATCTGCGGGCAACTGTGCAGCCCTTCGGCGCGCAGCAACAGCATGACCGTCTGCAGATACATGCCGACGTCGGACCATTGAGGCCGGCCCATGTCGCGGTCGATGTAGCAGAACAGCGCGGCGGGCGCGCCGAAGCAGTCCCAGTTCGCGGAGGCGGCCCGCTGGCGCGCCTCCAGATCCTCACGCGCAATGCCGAGCGCGCCGTAGCGCTGCTCCCCGAAGGCGGATCGGCGCTCGCGGTACGGGGACTTCAGCGCGGGCGGGTACTGCTCGTACTCCGGCTCGTCCCAGGGGTCCCCCGAAGCCAGGCGCTCGCCGGCGCGCTTCTTGAGTTCGGCCAGCGGTTCACCGGTCAGCACGTAGGTGTGCCACGGCTGGATGTTCGATCCGGAGGGCGCCCAGGCCGCGGCGGACAGCACCCTCTCCAGCGTCTGCCTCGGGACGGGCCGGCCGCTGAACCCGCGCACCGCCCGTCGGCTCGCGACCGCCTCGTAGACGTCCATGGCCGCCCGCCTCCCTCTGCTCCCCGAGCCGAGCCCTCTTCATCACACTCACGACGGTATCACTCGCAACCGTATCGAGTGAAACTATCCTGGAGTGCGAATCCTCATCCCTCGGCTCCCTGCCGCGGGCACTGCACCCCGGAGCAGTCCGCCGCATTCGCCGCGCGCGTGGAGCTCATCGAGGAGCTGGAGCAGGCGGACGCCGTCCTGATCGGCGCCCCCATGCACAAGGACGCGACCGCCAAGCCCGAGGAACTCGCGGAGCGCCTGGCCGCGTACCCCCGGGCCGTGGACGCCGCGCGACGCCCCGCCCCAGGAGGTCGCCCGGCGTCCGGTGCGCCCGCCCGCTCACGCCTCGTCGTCCGCCGGATGGGCGAGCCGGGTCAGCAGATCCATCAGCTTCTCGGGCTCGCCGGGCCCCAGTTCGGCAACCAGACGCTCGGCCCGCGGCTCCGCCGCCCCATGGACCGCGTCGAAGAGCTCCAGCCCCTGGGGGGTGATCTCCACCGCCCGCACCCGCCGGTCCCCCGGAACGGCCTTGCGTACGGCCAGCCCCTTCCGCTCCAGGTCGTCCACGACCCGCATGATTCCCGCCTTGTCCGACCCTGTCGCCGCCACCAGATCCCGCTGCACCGTGGGCCCGTGATTGACCAGCTCGATCAGCACCGCGAAATGCCGCAGCTCGATACCGAGCGGCCGGAGCGCTTCTCCCATCACCGCGGCCGCGCGCCAGTGCGCCCGTCGCAGCAGCAGGCCCAGAGCGAAGGGCGACGTGTCCCCCGGGCGGTCGGTCGCGTGCGAGGCGGTGGTGCGGTGAGGAACGTCGGCTGCCATGAGGTCAGGCTACTTCATTCGATACGGTATCGAATGATACTGAATGGGGGCGTAGCGACGGCCCTGTCGGTCTCACTGTGCGACGTCCACGTTCTCGACAGCGGGACGACGGTGAGGAAGCCGCTGCGTGCTTCGACGCCCCGGGCGCCGTGGGCGACCTGGGCGGCCTTCGGGGCCTCCGGCTTCACCGTCAGGCCGGTCTCCTCGTACAACTCCCGTACGGCGGTGGGTCGGCGAAGGGCTGCTGCTCGCCGGCCCTGCCGTATCCCCAGGACCCGTAGGGCGCCTGACCCTTGGGTGCGTCACAGAGACCAGGAGTACGGCGAGGCCTTCACGAAGGAGGACGGCTCGCCTCCTGGATCCACGGTCACATCCGCTCCCGCACGCGCTCGGACCCGAGCCCGCAAACGAGTCAGCGCCCGAGTCGACCGAAGCCGACCCGAGCGCTGCGTAGCAGGTCAGAGGGAGTACCCCCCGCCCACAACCCGTAGGCCCTGTGGGACTCGAACCCACAACCAATGGATTAAAAGTCCACTGCTCTGCCAATTGAGCTAAGGGCCCAGGCGATGTTGCCTGTCCGAGCATAGCCGGACGGAGCCGAGTCTCCGATCGGGTATCGGCGACTCGGCCGCGTCGGGTGGGCGGTGCGGGTGGGTGTGGTCAGTTTTCGACCGGCTCGGGAGCCCGGACGTGCGCCGGATCGAGGAACCAGTGGCGGGCCGAGGCCAGCCACCAGGCGGCCGCGAAGCCCAGGACGACCAGGACGGCGACCGGGGCGTAGTTGAAGGTCTTCCAGGTGACGGGGGAGACCTGCGGGAGCATGAAGAGGATCGTGATCACTACGACCCAGGTCACGGCGACGACGCCGACCACGCCCGACCAGCGGCCCAGATGCCACGGACCGCGTTCGAAGCCGGCGCCCTTGCGGATGCGCAGGAAGGTCGGGATGACGTAGGCGATGTAGAGGCCGATCACCGCGATCGACGTCACCGCCGCGTAGGCCGTCGAGTTGATGAGGTAGGGCAGGCCCAGGGCGAGCGCGGCGAGCGCGGCCAGCCAGACCGCCGCCACGGGGGTGCGGGTACGCGGGCTGACCGTGTGCCAGACGCGAGAGAAGGGCAGCGCGCCGTCGCGGGAAAAGGCGTAGATCATGCGGCTGTTGGCGGTCACCGAGGCCATTCCGCAGAAGAGCTGGGCGCCGATCACCACCAGCAGCAGCATCTTGCCGGTCGTCGCTCCCAGCGCGTCCAGGAGGATCTGGGCGGGGGGTGCGCCGGTCGGGGAGGCCAGTTCCTTGTCGTAGGACTGGATCGCGAAGGTGAAGCCGAGGAGCAGGACGTAGCCCGCCACCCACGACGTCCAGATGGAGCGGACGATGCCCTTGGGGCCCGCCGTCGACGCGTCGTGGGTCTCCTCCGTCATATGGGCCGAGGCGTCGTACCCGGTGAAGGTGTACTGCGCCATCAGGAGTCCGAGCAGCACCACGTACGGCCCGCTGCCCCAGCCGGTCTCGTTGACGAACTTCGTGAACACGAAGGAGGCCGACCGGTGGTGGTCGGGGACGAAGGCCAGCGCGCCGACGATCACCGCGACGCCCAGCACGTGCCACCACACGCTCACGCTGTTGAGGAACGCGACGATCCGGACGCCGAAGGTGTTCAGCAGGCCGTGCAGCAGGAGGATTCCGGCGAAGAGGAGGACCGTGCGGCCCGGGGTCACCTCGAAGCCGAACTGGAGGTTCAGATAGGCACCGAGGAAGGAGGCCGCGCCGAAGTCGATGCCCGCCGTCACCGCCACCTGGCCCAGGACGTTGAACCAGCCCGTGAACCACGCCCAGGCAGCCGCCGAGCGGGGCGGGGCCAGCCGGTGGGCCCAGAAGTACAGGCCCGCCGAGGTCGGATAGGCCGAGCAGATCTCGGCCATCGAGAGGCCCACGAACAGCGTCATCAGCCCGACCGCCACCCAGCCCCAGGTGATCACCGCGGGGCCGCCGGTGACCATGCCGAAGAGGTAGAGGGTCAGACAGCCCGACAGGACCGAGATGATGGTGAAGGAGACGGCGTAGTTCGCGAACCCCGACATCCGGCGGGCGAGGACCTGCGTGTAACCGAGTTGGGCCAGCCGTTCCTCGTCCGACAGGCCATTCGCTCTCGCGTCATCTGTCATGCCCCCAGCAATTCCCTCACCCGGGGCATGACATGCGCCACTCGGTGACCGGAAAACGCTGTCCGGCCGGGCGGGAACGCTGCCGGAGAACGCCCCTGCGGCTCCGCCGGCCGGCACCGGCCTTCGGACGAGAACGAACGACCGTTGCATTCGGGCCCCAGGATGCCGAAAGGGCCCGTACGAACGAAGTCGTACGGGCCCTTGCCGGTCACTCGCGCCGGCCGCGTCAGCCGCCGGTCACGGCATCAGCCGGTAGTCACGGCGTCAGCCGGTGGTGTCGACGGTGGTCTCGGCCGGCGTCGGCCGGTGTCAGCCGTTGCGCTTCCAGCGCGGCTTGTCATCGCGGCGGCCGAAGGAGCCGGTGCCGCGGTGGTCGTCACGACGGCCCGAGGGGCGGTCGTGGCCGGCCGAGGGGGTCCCCCCGCTCGAAGGACGGCGGGAGTGGGGGAGGAAGCCCGGGCGGTCGTCGCGGCGGTCACGGTTGAACGGACGGTCGCTGCCGCGGTGCCCACCGCGCTCCTCGCGGCGGAAGCCGCCACGGTCGTCACGGCGCTCGAAGGAACGGCCGCCACGGTCGCGGTCGAAGGGACGGCGTTCGTCACGACGCTCGAAGCCACGGCCACCGCGGTCACCGCGGTCGTCACGACGCTCGAAACCACGGCCGCCACGGTCACCGCGGTCGTCACGACGCTCGAAACCACGGTCACGGTCACGGTCGAAGGGACGGCGGTCGTCGCGGCGCTCGAAGCCACGGCCACCGCGGTCACCGCGGTCACCACGGTCACCACGGTCGTCACGACGCTCGAAACCACGGTCACGGTCGCGGTCGATGGGACGGCGGTCGTCACGACGCTCGAAGCCACGGCCACCGCGGTCACCGCGGTCGTCACGACGCTCGAAACCACGGCCGCCACGGTCACCGCGGTCGTCACGACGCTCCCGGCGGTCGTACGACGCGGCCGCCGGACGCTCCTCGCGCTCGCTCTGGCGCTCGGCGGGCTCCTGCGTCTCGGACGCCTCGACCACGGCCTCGGCCGCGGCCGCCTGGGCCTCGGCCACTGCCGTGTCCGGGTCCTCGCCGCGCTCGCGGGCGACCCGGGCGACCAGCCGGTCGGCCTCCTCGCGCAGCTCGGTCGCGCGGCGCTGGGCACGCTCCAGCTCCTTGGTGAGCTGCGAGACCTCGCGCTCGGCCTGCTGGGCGGCGTTGCCCGCGGACTCGGCCTGGACCTCGGTCATGGAGCGGGCGCCGGTGATCTCGGCGACCTCCGGGTCGAAGGCGCCGACCCCCTGGATGATGTGGCGCGCGGCGTCGACGCCGGCGTCCTCCATCAGGCGGAAGATCTGGCGGCGCTGGTGCGGCAGGGACAGGGAGACGACGGTGCCGGTGCGGCCGGCGCGCGCCGTGCGGCCGGCACGGTGCAGGTAGTCCTTGTGGTCGCCGGCCGGGTCCACGTTGAGCACCAGGTCGATGCCGTCGACGTGGATGCCGCGCGCGGCGACGTCGGTCGCGACGAGGACGTTGACGTAGCCGTCCTTGAAGTCGGCCAGCGTCCGGGTGCGGGCGCCCTGGGTCATGCCGCCGTGCAGCGCGTCGGCCTTCGCGCCGGCCTCGCGCAGCTGCTCGGCGACGCGGTCGGCGCCCAGCTGGGTGCGGACGAAGATGATCGTGCGGCCCTTGCGGGAGGCGATCGCGGCGGTGACCGGCGCCTTGTCCTTGGGCTTCACGATGAGGATGTGGTGCGACATGGTCGTCACCGCGCCCTGAGCCGCGTCCACCTCGTGCAGGACGGGCTCGTTCAGGTAGCGGTCGACGAGGGTCTTGATCTCGTTCTCCATCGTGGCGGAGAAGAGCATCCGCTGGCCGCCGGCCGGGACCTGGTCGAGCAGCTCGGTGACCTCGGGCAGGAAGCCCAGGTCGGACATCTGGTCGGCCTCGTCCAGGACGGCGATCTGGGTGTCCTCCAGGGAGCAGGCGCCGCGGTTGATGATGTCGCGCAGCCGGCCCGGGGTGGCGACGAGGATGTCGACGCCGCGCTCCAGGGCGTAGATCTGGTTGCCCATGGACGTACCGCCGCAGACGACCTTCATCTTCAGGCCGAGGACGTCGCCGTAGGGCTGGAGGGCGTCGGCGACCTGCATGGCCAGCTCACGGGTCGGGGTGAGGATGACGGCGCGGGGCTTGTGCTTCTGGGTGCGGCCGCCGGCCAGGGTGGCCAGGGTCGGCAGACCGAAGGAGAGGGTCTTGCCGGAGCCGGTGCGGCCACGGCCGAGGATGTCCTTGCCGGCCAGGGCGTCCGGGATGGTCGCGGCCTGGATGGGGAAGGGGGTGGTCACGCCGTTCTGTGCGAGCTTGCGCACGATGCCCTCGGGGAGACCGAGGTCGGCAAAGGTGGTCTGGGGGGTGTCAGTGGTCTCGGTGACCTCGGTCACCAGATCGTCGTCCTGGGTGTTCTCGGACATGACGATGTGATCAGTACTGGACACGGACATGCGAATGCGAAACCTTCCGGAGTCTCTTCGGCACGCGCCCGTCAACTCCGTGATTCGCTCACGACCGCCTCAATGCGGTCCGCCACGGCAAGGGAGAGTACGCGCCACACGGCGCGCTCTGTGATGGCGCCGGGCAAATGGGATCAAACGATCTACCACCATACGCACCTACCACCCCTGAAGGCAAACCGGCCCCATCGCCACAGGTCAGCGGCCCTGCCCCGGGCGGGCCGCGATCACGCCGGCGTGCCCGCCTCGGGCGCGGGCTCGCGGGCAGCCATCTGCGGCCCGGTCTCCTCGTGGGCCGAGGACGACGGTTCGGCGGTCGGCGGATCCGTGGTCGGCGCGGGCGGGGTGGTCGGCGGCGGCTCGGGCGGGGCGGAGGTCACCGGAGGCGTCGGCTGGGCCTTGGTCGGCGCCGGCTCCGCGGGCCCCGCGCTCCTGCGCGGCTTCGGCGGTGTCACCGAGGCGCTGGCGGCCCCGGACGGCGTGGGCGAGGCCGAGGCCGACCTGCCCGGCCTGGCCTTGCCGCCGTGCCCGTGCTTGCCGTCACCGCCCCCCGCCGGGCCGCCGTAGCCGAGCCCGCCGCGGCCGCCCGCCGGGCCGCCGTCGGGCGCCGGGCCGCCCTGCTGGGCCGCCGGGTGCGAAGGCTTGGCCCGGCCGGCGTCGTCGCCCACGCTCACACAGCCGGCCGCGGCGGTGAGAGCCAGCACCGCGACGGCCAGACGGACGGGTACGTTCAAGGGGCGCACGGCGGCCACCTCCGGAGACAAGAAAGGGAGTCGACCTCCCCAACTCCCGCCGCCCGCAAGAGGACACGCGGCGCGCCCGCCCGCGTGGGCCGCCGGCCGCCCGGCCGGTCACCCGTAGCCGAGCGCGTGCAGCCGGGCGTCGTCGATGCCGAAGTGGTGGGCGATCTCGTGCACCACGGTGACCTCCGTCTCGGCGACGACGTCCTCTCGGGTCTCGCACATCCTGAGCGTCGGCCCGCGGTAGACGGTGATCCGATCCGGCAGCACGCCGGCGTACCACTCGCCCCGGTCGGTCAGCGGAGTCCCCTCGTACAGCCCGAGCAGCTCGGGATCGTCGGCGGGCGGCTCGTCCTCGACGAACACCGCGACGTTGTCCATCAGCCGTGTCAGTTCCGGGGGAATCCGGTCGAGCGCCTCGGCGACCAGTTCCTCGAACTCCTCGCGCGTCATCTCCAGCACACGGTCATTGTCCGGTACGAAACGCCCGTACGAGTGCGGCGAACCGTCGCATACCCCCGCCGGAGCATGGGCATACGGCACCAATGGCCCGCGTCCCCGTCGCAGCCCTCACCCGCATGCCGAGCCGGATCCGGCACCGCATGCGCCGCCCCCGCCGGACCGCCCACGCCCTTCCCGACCTCCCGCTGGCCGCCCGCCCCCGCCCCTGGGCCGGTGCCCTCGGCCTCGGCGCGGTGGTCCTCGTCGGCGCCTGGCTGGGCCTGCTGATCGTCGGGAACGTGCGGGCGCCCGTCGGCCCGATGAACACGACGATGGCGCTGCGCCCGTCCCTCACCGGCGGCACGAAGATCAATGTCTCCCCGCTGGGCGCGCTGACCCTGGACAGCCATGTCGCACCCGTCCGCCTGGACGTGAACGTCGACCAGCTCGACCCGCTGCGCTCCCAGGCCCTCGTCGACCACCCCGAGCGGCTCTCCGGCCTCCAGGACGAGGTCGCCCGCGACGTCGAGCACGGCACGCTCGACCTGGCCGTACGCTCCTCGGTCGCCGTGGTCTCCGGGGCGACGGCCCTCGGCCTCGCCGTCTACCGCCGCCCGCGCCGGGCCCTCGCGGCCGGCGGGCTGGCCCTCACCCTGCTCGCCGCCTCGGGCGCGGCGGCGTACGCCACCTGGAACCCGGAGTCGGTCCTGGAGCCGAGGTTCTCCGGCCTGCTGTCCTCGGCACCGTCCCTGGTCGGCAACGCGCGCAGCATCGTCACCGAGTTCGACGTGTACCAGAAGGAGTTGGCACGCCTGGTGACGAACGTGACCAAGCTGTACGACGTCACCTCCACACTCCCGGCCTACCAGCCCGACCCCTCCACCCTGCGGGTCCTGCACGTCTCGGACATCCACCTCAACCCGGCGAGCTGGAAGATCATCGCCTCGTTGGTGGAGCAGTACAAGGTGGACGTGATCGTCGACTCCGGCGACACGATGGATCACGGCACGGCGGCGGAGAACGGCTTCCTGGACCCGGTCCGGGACCTGGGCGTGCCCTACGTCTGGGTCCGTGGCAACCACGACTCGTCCGTCACCCAGCACTACCTGCAGCACATGAAGAACGTGCACGTCCTGGACGACGGCAGGGCCCAGACGGTCGGGGGCCTGCGTTTCGCGGGCATCGGAGACCCGCAGTTCACCCCCGACCGCTCCGTGACGCCCGGCGGGAACGCGGCCGAGCAGCTGGCGGGGGACCGCCTGGCCTCGGCCCTGCGCGACCAGCGGGCGGCCGGCACCCCGGTGGACGTGGCGATCGCGCACGAGCCGTCCGCCGCCCGGGAGACGGACGGTGAAGTCCCGCTGGTGCTCTGCGGCCATCTGCACCACGAGGGGACGGAGATGCTGAAGTACGGCACCCGGCTGCGCATGGAGGGCTCGACCGGCGGCAGCGGCCTGCGCGCGGTGGAACGCAGCTACCCCGCCCCCATCGAGGCCTCGATCCTCTACTTCGACCGCGACAGCCGGCGTCTGCAGGCCTGGGACGCGATCAGGCTGGGCGGTCTGGGCCTGACGACGGCGGAGGTCAGCCGCCACCTCCCGGAGGAGAACATGCCCGGCGCCACACCGCCCCCGCGCTCCCCTTCGCCCGCCTCCCCCACCCCTTCGTCCCCGTCGCCGTAAACCGTTTTGGCGATACTCCCCGCCATCCCATATGCTTCTCACGTCCCCGACGCGCTGAGAAGCGCCCAGGCGGGCCGATAGCCCTCATCGTCTAGCGGCCTAGGACGCCGCCCTTTCAAGGCGGTAGCACGGGTTCGAATCCCGTTGGGGGCACGCAAGATCGTGTGCAACACTGTTGTACACACAGCTTGGTCCTGTGGAGCAGTTTGGAGTGCTCGCCACCCTGTCAAGGTGGAGGCCGCGGGTTCAAATCCCGTCAGGACCGCTGAGGTTTCACGTGAAACCTCGTGGCTGGGTAGCTCAGTTGGTACGAGCGATCGCCTGAAAAGCGATAGGTCGCCGGTTCGACCCCGGCCCCAGCCACAGTCAGAAGGCCCCGTTCGACAGAACGGGGCCTTCGTCGTTCCGGCCGGGTTCTCGGCCTGCTCTCGGGGGAGACAGCCATGGAAAGCGACTTCCGCTTCGACATCGCACGGCGCGGCTATGACCGCGCCCAGGTGGACGCCTATCTCGACCTCCTGGCCTCGGGCCCGGCATCCGACGCACCGCCCGTTTTCGACATCGTCCGACGCGGGTACGACCGAGCACAGGTGGACGCCCGGGTGGAGCAGCTGCGAAGCGGGGGACGAGGACGATGAGCCGGAGCGAGACCAGACCGATCCAGGACGCGGAGCTGGAGAAGGACCGGGCGCGGTACGGGCTGCTCGCGGTCGTGATCAGCAATGTCGCCATCGCCATGGTCGCGATCGTCGGGGTGTGGCGGCTGAACGGCGACAAGGGCGTGATCGTCGGGGTGGTGACCGCCGCGTTCACCGCGGTGAGCAGCATGACCACCGCCTATCTCGGCATCAAGGCGGTGTCCAACACCGCGAAGTCGATCGCCCTCGGGGACCCCTCGGCCCGACAGCGCACACAAGCCGCGCCGCCCGCCCAGCGCACGCCCTGAGCGCGTCCGAAGCAAATCGTTCGCCAGTGATTTCCCCGAGGTGAGATCCTGGACCGCGTATGTCTACGCATCCAGCCCCCGCCCTCGGCACCCTCGCCTCCCGTCTGACCGAGCTGACGCTGCGCGACGCGCACCGGCTCGGCAGGCGGCTCGAGGGCGCGCGCAAGATCCGTCAGCCGGAGGCCCGCGCCGCCGTCCTCGCCGAGCTCGAGGCCGAGATCGGCAAGGCCACGGCACGGATGGACGAACGGCGCTCCCGTGTGCCCGCCGTCACCTACCCGCAGCAGCTGCCCGTCAGCCAGAAGAAGGACCAGATCGCCGAGGCCATCCGCGATCACCAGGTCGTCATCGTGGCCGGTGAGACCGGGTCCGGCAAGACCACGCAGATCCCCAAGATCTGCATGGAGCTGGGCCGGGGCGTCCGCGGCATGATCGGGCACACCCAGCCCCGCCGGATCGCCGCCCGGACCGTCGCCGAGCGGGTCGCCGAGGAGCTGCGCACGCCCCTCGGCGAGGCCGTCGGCTGGAAGGTCCGCTTCACCGACCAGGTCAACCCGGACGCGACCTTCGTCAAGCTGATGACGGACGGCATCCTGCTCGCCGAGATCCAGACGGACCGCGAGCTGCGCGCCTACGACACGATCATCATCGACGAGGCCCACGAGCGGTCCCTCAACATCGACTTCCTGCTCGGGTACCTGGCCCAGCTGCTGCCGAAGCGGCCCGATCTGAAGGTCGTCATCACCTCGGCCACCATCGATCCCGAGCGCTTCTCGCGGCACTTCGGGGATGCCCCGATCGTCGAGGTCAGCGGGCGGACGTATCCGGTGGAGGTGCGGTACCGCCCGCTCCTGGAGGAGGACTCCGAGGACGCCGACCGGGACCAGATCACCGCGATCACCGAGGCCGTCGAGGAGCTGATGGCGGAGGGGAAGGGCGACATCCTCGTCTTCCTCTCCGGTGAGCGGGAGATCCGGGACACGGCGGACGCGCTGGAGAAGAAGAAGTACAGGTTCACGGAGGTCCTGCCGCTGTACGCGCGGCTCTCGCACGCCGAGCAGCACCGTGTCTTCCAGCCGCACACCGGACGCAGGATCGTTCTGGCGACCAACGTCGCCGAGACCTCCCTGACCGTCCCCGGCATCAAGTACGTCATCGACCCCGGCTTCGCCCGGATCAGCCGCTACAGCCACCGCACCAAGGTCCAGCGGCTGCCCATCGAGGCGATCTCCCAGGCCAGCGCCAACCAGCGCAAGGGCCGCTGCGGCCGTACGTCCGACGGCATCTGCATCCGGCTGTACAGCGAGGACGACTTCAACGGCCGCCCGGAGTTCACGGACGCCGAGATCCTCCGGACGAACCTCGCCTCCGTCATCCTCCAGATGACCGCGGCCGACCTCGGTGACATCGAGAAGTTCCCCTTCATCGACCCGCCGGACCACCGCAACATCCGCGACGGCGTGCAGCTGCTCCAGGAGCTGCACGCGCTGGACCCGGCCCAGAAGGACCCGCGCAAGCGCCTCACCGACACCGGCCGCAAACTGGCCCAGCTGCCCGTCGACCCCCGGCTGGCCCGCATGGTCCTGGAGGCCGACAAGAACGGCTGTGTCCGCGAGGTCATGGTCATCGCGGCCGCGCTGTCCATCCAGGACCCGCGCGAGCGGCCGGCCGACAAGCAGGCCCAGGCCGACCAGCAGCACGCCCGCTTCAAGGACGAGACCAGCGACTTCCTCGCCTATCTGAACCTGTGGCGGTACATCCGCGAGCAGCAGAAGGAGCGCGGCTCGTCGTCCTTCCGCCGGATGTGCAAGCAGGAGTACCTGAATTTCCTGCGCATTCGCGAATGGCAGGACATCTACACCCAGCTGCGCACGGTGGCGAAGCAGATGGGCATGCACCTCGAAGAGCCTGCGGCGGGCACCGACGCCCCCGGCGACCGGGTCCACATCTCGCTCCTCGCCGGCCTCCTCTCCCACATCGGGATGAAGGACGTGAAGGACGGCAACAAGAACGAGTACCTGGGCGCCCGCAGCGCCAAGTTCGCGATCTTCCCCGGCTCGGCGCTGTTCCGTAAGCAGCCCCGGTTCCTGATGTCCGCCGAGCTCGTGGAGACCTCCCGGCTCTGGGCCCGGGTCAACGCCAAGATCGAGCCCGAGTGGGTCGAACCGCTCGCCGGACACCTGCTGAAGCGGACGTACAGCGAACCGCACTGGGAGAAGGACCAGGCGGCCGTGATGGCGTACGAGAAGGTGACGCTGTACGGCGTCCCGATCGTCGCCCAGCGCAAGGTCAACTACGGCCGGATCGATGCGGAGACGAGCCGCGAGCTGTTCATCCGCAACGCCCTGGTCGAGGGCGACTGGCGCACGCACCACAAGTTCTTCGCCGACAACCGCAAGCTGCTCAGCGAGGTCGAGGAGCTGGAGCACCGGGCGCGGCGCCGGGACATCGTCGTGGACGACGACACGCTGTTCGACTTCTACGACCAGCGGGTGCCCGAGCACGTCGTCTCCGGCGCCCACTTCGACTCCTGGTGGAAGCACAAGCGCCACGAGCAGCCCGAATTCCTGGACTTCGAGCGCGCGATGCTCATCCGGGAGTCGGCGGAGGCGGTCACCGAGGCCGACTACCCGGACAGCTGGCGGCAGGGGCCGCTGAAGTTCCGCGTCACCTACCAGTTCGAGCCCGGCGCGGACGCCGACGGCGTGACCGTCCACATCCCGCTCCAGGTGCTCAACCAGGTCACCGACGAGGGCTTCGACTGGCAGATCCCGGGCCTGCGCGAGGAGGTGGTCACGGAGCTGATCCGCTCGCTGCCCAAGCCGATCCGCCGCCACTACGTGCCCGCGCCGAACTACGCGAAGGCGTTCCTGGAGCGGGCCGTACCGATGCAGGAGCCGCTGACCGTGACGATGGCCCGCGAGCTCAAGCGCGTGGTCGGCGTCCCCTTCGAGGCGGACGACTTCGACTGGGCAAGGCTTCCCGACCACCTGAAGATCACCTTCCGTATCGTCGACGAGCGGCGCCGGAAGCTGGCCGAGGACAAGGACCTGGAGGCGCTCAAGCTCCGGCTGAAGCCCAAGGCCCGCAAGGCCCTCTCCCAGGCCGCGGCCGCCACCGCCTCGCGGCAGGGCGGGGAGTCCCTGGAGCGCACGGGGCTCACCGACTGGACGATCGGCACGCTCAGCCGGGTCTTCGAGACGCGCCGGGCCGGGCAGCCGGTGAAGGCGTACCCGGCGCTGGTGGACGACGGCGACACCGTCTCGGTCCGCCTCTTCGACACCGAGGCCGAGCAGGCCGAGGCGATGTGGAAGGGCACCCGGCGCCTCATCCTGCGCAACATCCCCGTGAACCCCGCGAAGTTTGCGTCCGACAAGCTGACCAACGCCCAGAAGCTGGCGCTCTCCGCCAACCCGCACGGCTCGGTCCAGGCCCTCTTCGACGACTGCGCGATGGCCGCGGCCGACAAGCTGATCGCGGACTTCGGCGGGCCGGTGTGGGACGAGGAGTCGTACCGGAAGCTGTACGACAAGGTGCGCGCGGAGATCGTGGACACGACGGTCCGTGCGGTCGGGCAGGTGCAGCAGGTCCTCGCGGCCTGGCAGGCCTGTGAGCGCCGCCTGAAGGCCGTGAAGAGCCCCGCCCTGCTGGCGAACCTGGCGGACGTCCGAAAGCAGCTGGACGCCCTCGTGAAGCCGGGATTCGTGACCTGGGCGGGCATACGGCGCCTGCCCGACCTCATGCGCTATCTGGTGGCCGCCGACCGGCGCCTGCAGCAGATGCCGACCGGCGTCCAGCGGGACACCACCCGCATGGAGAAGGTCCACGAGATGCAGGACGAGTTCGCCTGGCTGCTGGAACAGCTGCCGCAGGGCCGGCCGGTGCCGCGGCAGGTGCTCGACATCCGCTGGATGATCGAGGAGCTGCGGGTCAGCTATTTCGCGCACGCGCTGGGCACGGCGTACCCGGTCTCCGACAAGCGGATCGTGAAGGCGATCGACGCTGCGGTACCGTAATCGAGCGCGTACACAGGGTGAGTTCGACCAGCGGGCTCACCCTCCTGTACAGTCTCTTCTCGCAGCGCAACGCAGCAATAAGCGCCGCGAAACCTGGTCCTGTGGAGCAGTTTGGAGTGCTCGCCACCCTGTCAAGGTGGAGGCCGCGGGTTCAAATCCCGTCAGGACCGCAAACGAAGGGCCCCCGCGAGGGGGCCCTTCTGCTGTTCCGCCGGGACCTGCGCATCCGCCGCCCCGCTCGGGCCGGGCGCAGCCGTTCGCGCCCTGCCCAGGCCCGGGGCGGGCGCTCGCGCCCTTGACGACGTCACATTCCGCCGGTACCCAGAAACCAGGGCCCGTCCCCCTGTGCGGTCCCTGGAGGTGACGTATGGCGGCATCAGCCAGGCACGAGACACGGGCGCTGCTGAGGGCACATCTCGCGGCTGCCTCGTCCTACCGGCACCTCACCCGCCACTGCCCGATCTGTCATCACCTGCTGCGGCTGGCGATGGCCGGCGGCCCACGGCCCGCGGAGCCGGGCGTCGAGGTCATCGCGGCCGCCCACGCCCTCACGGTCGTCGAGGCCGCCCAGGCCGTCACGGTCGTCGAGGTCGCACAGACCGCCGAAGCCATCGAAGTGATCGAGGTCATCGAAGCCATCGAGGCCGCCGGGGACGAGAGTCCCCGCAGCGCGTGACCCCTGCCGCGCCCAACACCCGCCCGGACGTGGCACGCTGGAACGAGAAGTTCCATTAGCGCACGCATGCCGATGTCAACAAGCACCACGGCATGTGACGGGAGTCACTGCATGAGTTTCTGAAACAGTGGAACTTACCCCCTACCTACAACTGGTCAATTTAATATGTGCAATTGCACCCCTCCCCGCGGTCCCGCAAGGCCGTTCCGACAACCCTCCCCAGACTCCGACAGGGCCGCTCACCCGGGCGTCGCCCCACCCCGGCCGGCGCACAAAAAAGATCGCGCTGGACCCGGCGGAGTCCAGCGCGATCTACGACGCACCCTGTTGCGATGCCTACAGCGTTCTCTTCGGCTTGGGCGTGGGCCCTGTTGGGGCAGGTCCCGCGTCGCTTGGAGCTAGGGTTCCGGGCGTCTCGACCAGTTGGGGGACCGGCCGGTTTGCCCGGTTATGCAGTTGTTCAGGCCTCGCTGCGCTGCTGCGGGATGCCCGCGAGCAAAGCGCGGACCTCGGCCTCGCGGTAGCGGCGGTGCCCGCCGAGCGTACGAATAGAAGTGAGCTTGCCGGCCTTCGCCCACCGCGTGACCGTCTTGGGGTCGACGCGGAACATGGTGGCGACCTCGGCGGGGGTCAGCAGCGGCTCGGCATCAGGGGTGCGAGCGGTCATGAGCGGCCTCCTCGGGAGAACCGAACCTTCTCGGTTCTTTCCTCTAAATTCTGCACCTTGACCCGCGTTGCCCGAAATGGCGGACGCGAGTCGAGTCGGTTATAGGACGAACGGCTTGTCCTCGGCACTACAACTACACCATCTGTCCAGCCGCGTCGGCCAAACCGATGGAATTGCCCTCCCAGGTGTTCATCAGCGACGGAAGCCGATGGACCATGCCATAGCGGACAGTCACGCCACTGTGACGATCAGTCACAGGACAATCAGGAGCCACCAGACCCCCCAAAGCGTGCAATGCAGAGATTCCGCCCACATTGGAGCATAGCGGGACGGACGGAGCCCTCCCCGGACTCCTTGTCCTATTTTGGCACGAGGGGCGGCAAGAGGCGCAAGGGCCCGGTAAGTGCCGTCCATCACCCTTGGGACAAAAGCCCGGATCGGGACCAACATCCCGTCAGGTGGTCAAGTGCCGTAGACCGTACGTCCTTCGGTGGCTTTTGACCGTGATCCACGTCACTCAGTTCGCGGAACGTCGATCACGTACCGCCCGCCACCGCTCCACCAGCCGCCCGTACGCCTCTCCGGCGGCCATCCCGTCGCCCCGGCGCAGCGCTTCGATGCCGTCGGCCACATCGGCCGCCGAGTGGTCGTCCGCCAGCTCGCCGGCGGGCACCGCGTGCACCAGGCCGCCGTAGTCCAGCTCCACCAGCGAGCGCGGGTGGAACTCCTCCAGCCAGCGGCCGACGTCCACCAGGCCGTCGATCAGCGGCCCTTCCTCGATGGTGTCCTTCAGCGTGCGCAGCGCCCGCGCCACCCGGCGCCGGGCCTGCACCATCGGGGTGCGGTAGCGCAGCATCGGCGGCACCTCGCCGGACCCCTTGTCGTACCGGCGCTCCTCGTCGGAGACCAGCACGAACCAGTTCAGCGGGATCTGCCAGGTCGAGGTGCGGATCCAGGGCCGGGCGTCGGGGTTGCGGGCGAGCCAGCGCTCGTAGTCCTGCGCGGCCTGGCGGCGCACCATCGGCGGCAGCACCGCGTCCAGGACCGTCGGCGGCAGCTCCTCGGCGAGACCGCCCAGGGCCTGCCAGCCGCGCAGCCGGGTCCGCCAGGGGCAGACGCAGACGACCCCGTCGACGTCCAGCACGAAGGCGTCGCTGCTCTCGTGCACCGGCACCGGGATCGGCGGCGTGGGCAGCAAGTCGGCGAGCGAGCGGTGCAGTTCGTCCTGGTAGGAGGGGCGGTCGGGACGCCGGGCGTAGCGCGCCCAGTGGGTGCGCTCGGGCTCCGGGAAGGCGGCCAGCGGCTCGTAGACACGCAGGTACGCAGCATAGGGAACGACCACGGAGGACACCTTGGGCACGCCTGCTCCCTCCCCATCGGACCCGGCTCGAAACCCTTGCAAATCGTCCCACGGTCATGCGTGCGCGAACGGTCCGGGAGAGTGATCCTGAACACTGCACGGATGGCCGGAAGGCACAGGCTCTACGCTCATGCTTGCGGCCTAAACAGCCGCGTGGCAGCACCCCGCCACCCTCCCCCACTACCAAAAGTGTGGGGGGACCCCCAGGGGCTACGCCCCACTCGCCGCTACTTACACAGGAGTCACCACAGTGACCGACGTAACCGGCGCGCCTGCTGATGTCCTGCAGACCCTGTTCCACTCGGACCAGGGCGGCCATGAGCAGGTCGTGCTCTGCCAGGACCGCGCCAGCGGCCTCAAGGCCGTGATCGCCATCCACTCCACCGCCCTGGGCCCGGCCCTCGGCGGCACGCGCTTCTACCCGTACGCCACCGAGGCCGAGGCCGTCGCCGACGCCCTCAACCTCGCGCGCGGGATGTCGTACAAGAACGCCATGGCCGGACTCGACCACGGCGGCGGGAAGGCCGTGATCATCGGCGACCCCGAGCGCGACAAGACCGAGGAACTGCTGCTCGCCTACGGGCGCATGGTCGCCTCGCTCGGCGGGCGCTACGTCACCGCGTGCGATGTCGGCACGTACGTGGCGGACATGGACGTCGTGGCCCGCGAGTGCCGCTGGACCACCGGCCGTTCCCCCGAGAACGGCGGGGCCGGCGACTCCTCCGTCCTCACCGCGTTCGGCGTCTACCAGGGCATGCGTGCCTCCGCCCAGCACCTGTGGGGCGACCCCTCGCTGCGCGGCCGCAAGGTCGGCGTCGCGGGCGTCGGCAAGGTCGGCCACCACCTGGTCCGCCACCTGCGCGACGAGGGTGCCGAGGTCGTCGTCACGGACGTGCGTGCGGACGCGGTCGCGCGGATCCTCGGGCAGCACCCCGAGGGCGTGTCGGCGGTCGCCGACACCGACGCCCTGATCCGGGTGGAGGGACTCGACATCTACGCCCCCTGCGCCCTCGGCGGCGCCCTGAACGACGACACCGTGCAGGTGCTCACCGCCCAGGTGGTCTGCGGCGCCGCCAACAACCAGCTCGCCCACCCGGGAGTGGAGAAGGACCTCGCCGACCGCGGGATCCTCTACGCGCCGGACTACGTGGTGAACGCCGGCGGGGTCATCCAGGTGGCCGACGAGCTGCACGGGTTCGACTTCGACCGGTGCAAGGCGAAGGCGGCGAAGATCTTCGACACCACGCTGGCCATATTCGCACGTGCGAAGGAAGACGGGATTCCGCCGGCCGCCGCGGCGGACCGGATCGCCGAGCAGCGCATGGCCGACGCCCGCGCGGCACGCTGACACGGGTGCGATCGGACTCCGATCGGGTGTCCGATCGCACGCATGCGCGGTACCCGTCGGCGGGAACTTAGAGAGAACTCTCACTTCCACCGGCGGGTCGTACCCCGATAAGTGGTTAAAATCGCCACTGACCAGCGAGGACAGGGCACCTCGAGGGTCCTGTGCACACGCGCGTACTGCGGGCGACGTACCGTATGGGCGCGGGCTCAGGTACCGTGGAAGCCCTACGGACCGGCCTCTCTGCGGAGGGTCCGTTCCGGATCATGAACGCGTGTCAGACTCTGGGGCCATCGAGCCCCGTCACCGAGGGGGTCGAGCCATGGGGCGCGGCCGGGCCAAGGCCAAGCAGACGAAGGTCGCCCGCCAGCTGAAGTACAACAGCGGTGGGACAGACCTTTCGCGTCTGGCCAATGAACTGGGCGCATCGACTTCGAGCCAGCCGCCGAACGGCGAGCCGTTCGAGGACGATGAGGATGACGAGGACGATCTTTACTCTCGGTACGCCGACCTCTATGAGGACGACGACGAGAGCGAGGAAGACGGTCCCTCTTCTTCACAACACCGTCGCGGCGCTTGACCTTGCATTGAGCACTCACCCGGTCGGTGGCACTGCCACCGACCGGGTTCTGTGCTGCCCGCAGGTTCAGGCAGCGTAGTCTCCGACCATCTCGGCACCGGTCGCCTTGTCGCCCCGGTCCGTGATCGCTCCGGCCACCCAGGCGTCGACGCCGCGGTCGGCCAGGGTCGCAAGGGCCACGTCCGTGGACTCCTCCGGCACGATCGCCATCATGCCGACGCCCATGTTCAGGGTCTTCTCCAGCTCCAGGCGCTCCACGTCGCCGGTCCTGCCGACCAGGTCGAAGATCGCACCCGGGGTCCACGTCGAACGGTCGACGGTGGCGTGCAGCCCGTCCGGGATGACCCGGGCCAGGTTGGCCGCGAGTCCGCCTCCGGTGATGTGGCTGAAGGCGTGGACCTCGGTGGTGCGGGTCAGCGCCAGGCAGTCCAGGGAGTAGATCTTGGTGGGCTCCAGCAGCTCCTCGCCGAGGGTGCGGCCGAGTTCCGCGACCTCCGACTCCAGGGCCATGCCCGCGCGCTCCAGCAGCACGTGGCGGACCAGGGAGTACCCGTTCGAGTGAAGGCCGGAGGACGCCATGGCGATCACCGCGTCACCCGTACGGATACGATCCGCGCCCAGCAGCCGGTCGGCCTCCACCACGCCCGTACCGGCGCCGGCGACGTCGAAGTCGTCCTCGCCCAGCAGACCCGGGTGCTCGGCCGTCTCGCCGCCCACCAGGGCGCAGCCGGCCAGCACACAGCCCTCCGCGATGCCCTTGACGATCGCGGCGACCCGCTCGGGGTGGACCTTGCCGACGCAGATGTAGTCGGTCATGAACAGCGGCTCGGCACCGCACACCACGATGTCGTCCATGACCATGGCGACCAGGTCGTGGCCGATGGTGTCGTAGACGCCCATGCGCCGGGCGACGTCGACCTTCGTGCCGACGCCGTCCGTGGCGGAGGCGAGCAGGGGGCGCTCGTAGCGCTTGAGGGCGGAGGCGTCGAAGAGGCCGGCGAAGCCGCCGAGGCCGCCCAGGACCTCGGGCCGCCGGGTCTTCTTCACCCACTCCTTCATCAGCTCTACGGCGCGGTCGCCCGCCTCGATGTCGACTCCGGCAGCCGCGTAGGAAGCACCGGCAGGGGTGGTCTCAGACATTGCCTGGGATCTTTCGGGTTGGTTTCTACGGGGCTTACGGGCGACGGATCGCGTCGGCCGCGGCCGTGGCGGCCGGCCCTGCGGCCAGCTCGGTCTCCAGCAGCTGCTTGCCGAGCAGCTCGGGATCCGGCAGCTCCATCGGGTACTCGCCGTCGAAGCAGGCGCGGCACAGGTTCGGCTTGGCGATGGTGGTCGCGTCGATCATGCCGTCGATGGAGATGTACGCCAGGGAGTCGGCGCCGAGCGAGGTGCCGATCTCCTCGATGCTCATGCCGTTGGCGATCAGCTCGGCGCGGGTGGCGAAGTCGATACCGAAGAAGCAGGGCCACTTCACGGGCGGCGAGGAGATCCGGATGTGGACCTCGGCGGCCCCGGCCTCGCGCAGCATCCGCACGAGCGCCCGCTGGGTGTTGCCGCGCACGATCGAGTCGTCGACGACGACCAGGCGCTTGCCCTTGATGACTTCCTTCAGCGGGTTCAGCTTCAGGCGGATGCCCAGCTGCCGGATGGTCTGCGAGGGCTGGATGAACGTACGGCCGACGTACGCGTTCTTCACCAGGCCTGCGCCGAAGGGGATGCCGGACGCCTCCGCGTACCCGATCGCGGCCGGGGTGCCGGATTCCGGCGTCGCTATGACGAGATCCGCCTCGACGGGCGCTTCCTTCGCCAGGCGGCGGCCCATCTCCACCCGGGAGAGATACACGTTCCGGCCGGCGATGTCGGTGTCCGGGCGAGCCAGGTACACGTACTCGAAGACACAGCCCTTGGGCTTCGCTTCCGCGAATCGGGAGGTCCGCAGGCCGTTCTCGTCGATGGCGACGAACTCGCCCGGCTCGATCTCGCGGACGAAGCTGGCGCCGCAGATGTCCAGGGCGGCGCTCTCCGAGGCGACCACCCAGCCGCGCTCCAGGCGTCCGAGGACCAGCGGGCGGATGCCCTGAGGGTCACGGGCGGCGTAGAGGGTGTGCTCGTCCATGAAGACGAGCGAGAAGGCACCCCGCACCTTCGGGAGCACCGCGTGTGCGGCCTCCTCGATGGTCAGCGGCTTGCCGTCCTCGTCGACCTGGGCGGCCAGCAGGGCCGTCAGCAGATCGGTGTCGTTGGTGGCCGCGACCCGGGTCGAGCGGCCGTTGGTGTCCTTCGGCAGGGCGGCGACCATCTCGGCGAGCTGCGCCGTGTTGACCAGGTTGCCGTTGTGGCCGAGCGCGATCGAACCGTGCGCGGTGGCGCGGAACGTCGGCTGGGCGTTCTCCCACACGGAGGCGCCGGTGGTCGAGTAGCGGGCGTGTCCGACCGCGATGTGACCCTGGAGCGAACCTAGAGAGGTCTCGTCGAAGACCTGGGAGACCAGGCCCATGTCCTTGAAGACGAGGATCTGGGAGCCGTTGCTGACCGCGATTCCCGCGGATTCCTGACCCCGGTGCTGGAGGGCGTAGAGCCCGAAGTACGTGAGCTTTGCGACCTCTTCACCCGGAGCCCAGACACCGAAGACGCCACACGCGTCCTGGGGGCCTTTCTCGCCGGGGAGCAGATCGTGATTGAGTCGACCGTCACCACGTGGCACGCCACCGAGTGTAGGCGAGGTCGACCACTGGTCCGAATTGGGGATGCGCGACCTTAACGCGACGGCGCTAGTCGATCACCTTGGTGGATTCTTCGTTTTCACTGGTCAGAACGGTATGGGGAGTCATGGCGGGCCGACGGCGAGCCGGTGGGCCCCGGCCCGCTCGCCGTATGCATGAGTGAGGTGTCGCACATCATTCGGGGGCGCGGCGACTGAGGTGGATGCGGTCGCCGTCGCCGTCGGTGAGCGTCAGTTTCCCGTCATCGGCCCTGGCCGTGAGCGTGCCGGTGGTGAGGGTGCGGGCCAGGGCCCGCTCGAAGTCCATCCGGTCCGGGGCGCAGGCCATCCTCGTCGTCCGCAGGTCACCGAGGGTGATCCGGTCGCCGTGCACGGTGGCCCGGGAGCTGAACGAGTTGCAGCCGAGGTTGCCGGCCGCCTTTCCGTCCGTGTCGATGCGCAGGTGTGCGGTGGCGGGCGCGTGCCGGGTGGTGCCGTCGGCGGTGAGGCTGTCGATGCGCCAGTCGACGCCGGTCACGGGCTGCCCGGAGCCTGGCGGACCGCTGTCCGGGCGTGCGCTGCCACAGGCCAGCGTGAGCGGGACGAGCAGGGCGACCGCTGTCAGGATCATGTGCTGCTTGTGCCGGTTCATACGGATTCGACGGCCTGCCCCGGTCACCGGTTCCGTCAGGACATGAGCGGCAGCAGGTTCCCGATGTCCGCGCGCTCCCCGCTCGCGCTGACCCTGGCCTCCTCCACGGCGACCGTCCAGGACACCCGGCCGGTGGCGAGCCGGAGCCACGTCAGCGGATCGGTCTCCACCACGTTGGGCGGGGTGCCGCGGGTGTGCCGGGGCCCCTCGACGCACTGCACGACGGCGTACGGCGGCACGCGCACCTCGGTGGAGGCACCGGGCGCCTTCACGGCGAGCGCGTCGGCGAGCAGCCGGGTGGCGGCGGCGAGCGCCTGGCGGTCGTGGGGCACGTCCAGGCCGGGGACGGCGGCGTTGAGGTCGTCGGTGTGGACGGCGAGTTCCACGGCGCGGGTGACGAGGTAGTCGTCCAGGGGCAGCGCGCCCGCGTTGGTCGCCAGGAGCCGGCTGCCGGGATGGGCGTCGAGGAGGGCGCGCAGACTCTGCCCGACGTCGGCGAGGTAGCCGTCGAGATCGGGGTGCCGGGCGGCCAGGCCCCGGCTGAAGTCGGCGATCGCCGCGGAGTGGGCGGCGGTGGCGAAGGGCCACTCGACCAGTTGCACGTCCTGCTTCGGCGGGGCCGGCAGGTCCAGGGCACGGTGGACGGCCGTGACGGCCATGCCGATGTGCGCGACCAGGTGGCGCACGGTCCAGTCGCCGAGCCGGGTGGGCAGCGCGAGGTGATCCGGGGTCAGGCCGCGGACGCCCTCCCGCACGTTGGCGAGCTGGGCGAGGACCGCGGCGCGGGTCCTTGCGGGGTCATAGCTGCGGGCGCGCTTCTTGGCCGGGGGCATGGCAGCGACCCTATGCCTTCAGCGCGTAGCCCCTCAGGCCGTTCTCCACCAGGTCGAAGGCCCGGTGCGCCCGCTCGACGGCGCCGGCCGCGACGGCGTCCGGGCTCTCGCCGGCGGCGAGAGCGCGGTGATGCTCCTGGAAGAACGGATCGCGGTGGGCATCGTGACCGGCCGGCTGGGCGACCGCGGCTGGCCCGAACGGACCTTCGTGATCAGCGGGTCCGCCATCAGCGCCGCCGCCTTCCTCCTGCTGGCCACCACCGGCACCCGCACCGCCCTGTGGCAGCTGTGCGTGGCCCTGCTGCTCATCGGGCTGGGCTTCGGCCAGTTCCCCGGCCAGCTGATCCTGCTGGTGCAGCAGAAGGCACCGAGCCACCAGCTCGGCGTCGCCACCACCGCGATCCGCTTCTTCCAGACACTCGGCTCGGCCCTCGGCGCCACCGGCTTCGGCACCCTCCTCAGCCGCCTCTACGACGGCCCCGGCGACGTCGGCTCCCTCGCCGCCCTGCACGGCCCGGCCCGCGCGCAGGGCATGACGGCGTACGTCTCCGCGCTGGACACGGTGTTCCTGTGCGGGGCGGGCGTCATGGCACTGTCCCTGCTGCTCGCCCTGCGCCTGCCGAAGACCCGGCCGGTACCCCGGGCGGAGACCGCACGGGAGGCGGTCGCGGCCTGAACGGGCGGTCCTCCCGGAGGACCGCCCGGGGCCGAGCCGCCGGCCCTCCCGAAGACGATCGCCGGCTGAGCGGCCGGCCCCGACACGGGTGAAGGCCCCGCCCGGAATCCCGGACGGGGCCTTCTGGGGGCCTGCGGCGGATTACGCCAGCAGCGCCTCGATCGTTCCTTCGTGCGCCTCGCGCAGCTCGTCGAGGGAGAGCGCGAACTCGCCCTGGATATCCACCGAGTCGCCGTCCACGACACCGATCCGCGTGACCGGCAGGCCGCGCGCACCGCACATGTCGTTGAAGCGGACCTCCTCCGAGCGCGGCACGGCGACGATCGCGCGGCCGGCCGACTCGGAGAAGAGGAAGGTGAAGGCGTCGAGCCCGTCCGGTACGACCAGACGCACTCCCTTGCCGCCGAGCAGCGCCGACTCCACGACCGCCTGGACCAGACCGCCGTCGGACAGGTCGTGCGCGGAGTCGATCATGCCGTCGCGGGAGGCCGAGATCAGGATCTCGCCCAGCAGCCGCTCGCGCTCCAGGTCGACCTTCGGGGGCAGACCACCGAGGTGGTCGTGGACCACCTGCGACCAGGCCGAGCCGCCGAACTCCTCGCGCGTGTCGCCGAGGAGGTAGAGCAGCTGGCCCTCCTCCTGGAAGGCGACCGGCGTGCGGCGGGCGACGTCGTCGATGACACCGAGGACCGCCACGACCGGGGTCGGGTGGATGGCGACCTCGCCCGTCTGGTTGTAGAGCGAGACGTTGCCGCCGGTCACCGGGGTGCCGAGCTGCTGGCAGGCGTCGGCCAGACCGCGGATGGCCTCCGCGAACTGCCACATCACCGCCGGGTCCTCGGGCGAGCCGAAGTTCAGGCAGTCGGAGACGGCGAGCGGCTTGGCGCCGGTCGTCGCCACGTTCCGGTAGGCCTCGGAGAGGGCCAGCTGCGCGCCCGCGTACGGGTCGAGCTTGGCGTACCGGCCGTTGCCGTCGGTGGCGATGGCCACGCCGAGGCCGGACTCCTCGTCGATGCGGATCATGCCGGAGTCCTCGGGCTGGGCGAGGACGGTGTTGCCCTGCACGAAGTGGTCGTACTGCGAGGTGATCCACTTCTTGGAGGCCTGGTTGGGGGATCCCACCAGCTTGAGGACCTGGTCCTTGAGCTCCTCGGCCGAAGCGGGCCGGGGCAGCTTGTTCGCGTCGTCGGCCTGCAGAGCGTCCTGCCAGGACGGGCGGGCGTAGGGGCGCTCGTAGACCGGGCCCTCGTGGGCCACGGTCCGCGGGTCCACGTCGACGATCTTGCCGCCGTGCCAGTAGATCTCCAGGCGGTCGCCGTCGGTGACCTCGCCGATCACCGTGGCGATGACGTCCCACTTGGCGCAGATCTCCAGGAAGCGGTCGACCTTCGCCGGCTCGACCACCGCGCACATGCGCTCCTGCGACTCGCTCATGAGGATCTCCTCGGGCGAGAGCGTCGAGTCGCGCAGCGGTACGTCGTCCAGGGTGACGCGCATGCCGCCGGAGCCGTTGGAGGCCAGCTCGGAGGTGGCACAGGACAGGCCTGCCGCGCCGAGGTCCTGGATGCCGACGACCAGCTTCTCCCTGAAGGCCTCCAGGGTGCACTCGATGAGGAGCTTCTCCTGGAAGGGGTCGCCGACCTGGACGGCGGGACGCTTGGAGGGCTTGGCGTCGTCGAAGGTCTCGGACGCGAGGATCGAGGCGCCGCCGATGCCGTCGCCGCCGGTCCGGGCGCCGTACAGCACGACCTTGTTGCCCGCGCCGGACGCCTTGGCGAGGTGGATGTCCTCGTGCCGCATCACGCCGATGGCCCCGGCGTTGACCAGCGGGTTGCCCTGGTAGCAGGCGTCGAAGACGACCTCGCCGCCGATGTTGGGCAGACCCAGGCAGTTGCCGTAGCCGCCGATGCCGGCGACGACGCCCGGCAGGACGCGCTTGGTGTCGGGGTGGTCGGCCGCGCCGAAGCGCAGCGGGTCCACGACCGCGACCGGGCGGGCGCCCATCGCGATGATGTCGCGGACGATGCCGCCGACGCCCGTGGCCGCGCCCTGATAGGGCTCGACGTAGGAGGGGTGGTTGTGCGACTCGACCTTGAAGGTGACCGCGTAGCCCTGGCCGACGTCGACCACGCCGGCGTTCTCGCCGATGCCGACGAGCAGCGCGTCGGACTGCGGAGCCTTCTCGCCGAACTGGCGCAGATGCACCTTCGACGACTTGTACGAGCAGTGCTCGGACCACATGACCGAGTACATGGCGAGTTCGGCGCCGGTGGGGCGGCGGCCGAGGATCTCGACGACTCGCTCGTACTCGTCCTTCTTCAGGCCGAGTTCGGCCCAGGGCAGCTCGACGTCGGGGGTCGCGGCCGCGTGCTCGACCGTGTCCAGAGGCGTCCGGCTCATGCGCCCACCAGCTTCTTGAGGATCGAGGTGAAGAACGGGAGGCCGTCGGTGCGGCCGGTGCCGATCAGCGGCTCAACGGCGTGCTCGGGGTGCGGCATGAGGCCGACGACGTTCCCGGCCTCGTTGGTGATGCCGGCGATGTCCCGCAGCGAGCCGTTGGGATTGAAGTCGACGTAACGGAAGACCACCCGGCCCTCCGCCTCCAGCTTGTCGAGCGTGTACTCGTCGGCGACGTACCGGCCGTCCATGTTCTTCAGCGGGATGTGGATCTCCTGGCCCTGGCGGTAGTCGCCGGTCCAGGCCGTCTCCGCGTTCTCCACCCGCAGCTTCTGGTCGCGGCAGATGAAGTGGAGGTGGTCGTTGCCGAGCATCGCGCCGGGGAGGAGGTGCGCCTCGGTGAGGACCTGGAAGCCGTTGCAGATACCGAGGACCGGAAGTCCGGCCTTCGCCTGCTCGATGACGGACTCCATCACCGGCGAGAAGCGGGAGATCGCCCCGGCGCGCAGATAGTCGCCGTAGGAGAAACCACCGGGCAGCACCACGGCGTCGACCTGATGCAGGTCCTTGTCCTTGTGCCACAGGGCGACCGGTTCGGCGCCCGCGAGGCGGATCGCGCGCTGGGTGTCCCTGTCATCGAGACTCCCCGGGAAAGTGACGACGCCAATACGAGCGGTCACTTCGCGGCCTCCGCGACTTCCTCCACCTTGACGGTGAAGTCCTCGATCACGGTGTTCGCGAGGAAGGATTCCGCAAGATCGTGGATGCGGGCGAGTGCGGCCTCGTCGACCGGCCCGTCAACTTCCAGTTCGAATCGCTTTCCCTGACGTACGTCCGAGATCCCGTCGAAACCCAGGCGCGGCAGCGCACGCTGGACCGCCTGGCCCTGGGGGTCGAGGATCTCCGGCTTGAGCATGACGTCGACTACGACGCGTGCCACTGGCACTCCCGGTGTGTGGTGCTGAGCAGGTTCCTTCAGACTACCCGCACAAAATTTCTACGCGAGTAGAGTTGTAGGAAACTACGTGAGGCGCATCACGATCGGGTGTCGAAGCCGGGCGCTAGTGAAAACTTCTGGGAAAGTTCGGGAGTCCGACGCCGACATCTATTGCACTGGGACACGCGGACGGTTTTAGTCGGGCTTCACTTTGCATTGCCGGGCACTGTACAAATGAATTGGCAATAGCCGATACTCGGCACGTCATCGCCGATGAGCTGTATCGACGTGCCGCACGAAGGGACCGATATTCGTGGCGCAAAAGGTCGTGGTCACTCTCTTTGACGACATCGACGGCTCGGAAGCGGCGGAAACGATCGCCTTCGGACTCGACGGCAAGTCGTACGAGATCGACCTGAACGAAACCAACGCCAAGAAACTGCGCAAGGCGCTCGCGCCCTACGTGGAGGCCGGCCGCAAGCGGTCGCGGTCCGGCAAGGCGTACAAGCAGACGGAGGTCGCTCCCGACCCGGCGGCCGTGCGCGCCTGGGCCCAGGCGAACAAGATGGACGTGCCCGCGCGCGGACGCATCCCGAAGAAGGTCTACGAGGCGTTCAGCGCCGCCCAGTGAAGCCCGCGAAGGGGCAGCTCCCAGGGTCCGTCAGCGGACCCTGGGAGCCGTTCACTTGGCCGGGGAGGGAACCGACTTGCGCAACCCCCCTGCTGATCAGCTAATGTCTGGGACACGCCGAGGGGCGAGGCCGAAAGGCCGGATCCCACGGACCGTGCGGGTGTAGTTCAGTAGCAGAACATCCCCCTTCCAGGGGGAAGGCGCAGTGTGCAATTCCTGTCACCCGCTCTGGCACCGGTCACGACCACTCTTGTGGATCGGGTAGGCTGGTGCTCGCACCGATCGGTGGGAGCCGATCGGGAGCAGTGCGGACGTAGCTCAGTTGGTAGAGCGCAACCTTGCCAAGGTTGAGGTCGCGAGTTCGAGCCTCGTCGTCCGCTCGGGAATGAGACCCCGGTCCTCTGGACCGGGGTCTTTTCGTTTGCCCCGACCAGCTGACATTTGTCATGCCGAGTGATGACACCGCGCACTGCTGATCCGCCCGGCCCGCCGGGACGCTGGAACCATGAACACCAACGGACACGAGCACGTGATCGAGGTCACCGACCTCAGGCGTGTCTACGGGGGCGGGTTCGAGGCCGTACGCGGAATCACCTTCTCCGTGGCACGCGGGGAGATCTTCGCGCTGCTGGGCACCAACGGCGCGGGCAAGACATCGACGGTCGAGCTGCTGGAAGGACTCGCGGCACCGGCCGGGGGCCGGGTCCGCGTCCTGGGCCACGACCCCTTCCGGGAACGGGCCGCCGTACGCCCCCGTACCGGAGTCATGCTCCAGGAGGGCGGCTTCCCGTCCGACCTGACCGTCGCCGAGACCGCCCGGCTGTGGGCGGCCTGCACCAGCGGGGGGCGGCCAGAGGCGGAGGTGCTCGGGCTGGTCGGGCTGGCCGGGAGGACCGGCGTACGGGTCAAGCAGCTCTCCGGCGGCGAACGGCGGCGCCTGGACCTGGCGCTCGCCCTGCTCGGCGATCCCGAGGTGCTCTTCCTCGACGAGCCGACGAGCGGGCTCGACGCCGAAGGCCGCCGGGACACCTGGGAGTTGGTGCGGGCCCTGCGCGACGCGGGCACGACCGTGCTCCTCACCACGCACTACCTGGAAGAGGCCGAAGACCTCGCCGACCGGCTCGCCATCCTCCACGAGGGCCGCATCGCCGTCTGCGGGACCCCGGCCGCGGTCACCGCCGGCCGGCCCTCGCGGATGTCCTTCGAACTGCCCGACGGCTACTTCCTCGGCGACCTGCCGCCGCTGGCCGGCCTTGGCGTCTGCGGCCACGAGAGCGACGGCAGGATCGTCCGGCTGCGCACCCGCGAGCTCCAGCGGACCGCCTCCGGGGTGCTGGCCTGGGCCGAGCGGACCGGGGTCGAGCTGCACCGCCTGGAGGTGCGCTCGGCCTCACTGGAAGAGGCATTCCTCGGGATCGCACGGGAACTGGAGGTCAGGGCATGAGCAGCATCACCCGGGCACCGGCGGGCCGCCGACTGCGGGCGCTGGCCCAGGCGGAACTGGCCCTCCTCGGCCGCAACCGCAGCGTCGTGTTCACCGCGCTCGCCATGCCGCTCGTCCTGCCGTTCAGCGTGCGGCCCGCCCTGGGCGGGATAGACCTGCACAAGCAGGGGCTGAGCATCGGCACGATGACGGCGACGGCCGCCATCGGGTTCACCTTCCTCTTCGCCGTCTACACCTCCCTGGTCAACGCCTACACCGCCCGCCGCGAGGAACTCGTCCTCAAGCGGATGCGCACCGGCGAGCTCTCCGACAGCGAGATCCTCATCGGCACGGCCCTGCCCCCGGTCGGTCTCGGCCTCGTCCAGGCCCTGCTGGTGTCCGCGGGCTGCATGGCGCTGCTGCACACCGGGGCGCCCAGGGCGCCGTACCTGACCCTGCTGGGGCTGGCGGCGGGGCTCGTCCTGAGCGCCGCGCTGGCCGCACTCACCGCGTCCTTCACCCGGACCACCGAGAGCGGACAGGTCACCGCGCTGCCGCTGGTGCTCGTCTCGATGATCGGCTCCGGGATCTCGATCCCCATCGAGATCCTGCCCGGCCGGCTCGCCTCCGTCTGCGCATTCCTCCCGCTGTCCCCGGCGATCCGGCTGGTCCGCGCGGGCTGGACCGACCGGCTGAGCGCCGCCCAGGCCCTCGGCACGACGGCGACCGCCCTGGCCTGGATCGTCGTGGCGGTGTTTGCTGTACAGCGGTGGTTCCGGTGGGAGCCGCGGCGCTGAGGAACGGGGGAGGCGCGGATGCCGGGACGGATCATGCGGTGGCAGCAGCGGCACTGGGAGGACCGGAGCAAGGCCGAGCGGGTCGAGCTGTTCAGCGTCCTCACCTGGTACTGCACGGTCTGGTTCATCATGGCCTGCTGGCTCCTGCTGCCCCTGGTCGGCACTCTCCCCCACCGGCCCGTGGCATACGCCCTCAGCGCCCTCCTCGCCCTCGTGGGGATCCTGCAGTGCGCCCTCTCGAACCGGCTCACCAGGACCGCACTCGACCACTACCTCGGGCGCGCCGAGCTGCCGGCCGGCGCACACCGCGCACCGGCCGTCCTGCTGGGGCTGGCACTGGGGCTGCTCGTGGCGATCGCAGGTCTGCATGCGTCCGCCCCGATGACGGTCCGGTTCGCGATCGGCGGTCTCCTGCTGCCGTTCGCGCTGCTGTACGGGCTCACGGTTCCGGTCCGGGTGTTCCTGCGCCGGACGGCCATCCTCACGGTCCTGCTCGCGGCCGGGATCTGGCTCGCCGATCGCGACGTCCCCGGCCTGGTGGCGACCTGCGCGATGACCGTCTCCCAGGCGGTCTTCGCGCTGCTCGCCGGCCGTTGCGGCGCCTGGACCCTCGCCGTGCTGTGGGAGGCGGAGCGGGGCCGTGAGGTGGAGGCCCGGCTGGCCGTCGCCGAGGAGAGGCTGCGGTTCGGCCGGGATCTGCACGACGTGGTGGGACGGAACCTGTCGGTGATCTCCCTGAAGAGCGAGCTGGCCGTGCAACTGGTCCGGCGCGGACGGCCGGAGGCCGTGGAGCAGATGATCGAGGTGCAGCGCATCGCCCAGGAGTCCCAGCGCGAGGTGCGGGACGTCGTACGCGGCTACCGCGAGGCCGACCTCGTGGTCGAACTCGCCGGTGCTCAGGGCGTGCTGACGGCCGCCGGCATCGACTGCGAGGTCCGCGCCGAGGCCGCGGAGCTGCCCGCCGAGGTGCAGTCGGCGCTCGGCTGGGTCGTGCGCGAGGCGGCCACCAACGTGCTGCGGCACGGGGACGCGGGGCGGTGCGCCGTGCGACTGCGGATACGGGAGGAACGCGTGGTGCTGACGGTGGAGAACGACGGAGTGGCCGCAGCCCCCGACGGGGGTGGGGGTTCCGGCCTCCCCGGGCTGCGCGAGCGCCTGTCCGCCGTGGACGGGACGCTGGAGGCGGGGCTCGTCGGCAAGGACCGGTTCCGGCTGGTGGCCGAGGTGCCCCTGAGGCAGGAAGTGAGGGAAGTCACCTCGTGAGCAGCCCGGTACGGCTGTTGCTCGCCGACGACGAGCATCTGATCCGGGGTGCGCTGGCCGCCCTGCTCTCCCTGGAGGACGACCTGCTGGTGGTCGCGGAGGCCGCGAGCGGGCCCGAGGCGCTGGCGATGGCCCGGGCGCACCGGCCCGATGTGGCGGTGCTCGATCTTCAGATGCCGGGCGCCGACGGTGTGAAGGTCGCCACATTCCTGCGCACCGAACTGCCCGGCTGCCAGGTGCTGATCGTCACCGGTCACGGGCGGCCCGGGCATCTGAAGCGGGCGCTCGCGGCCGGTGTGCGCGGGTTCGTCCCGAAGACGGTCAGCGCCCAGCGGCTCGCCGAGATCATCCGGACCGTGCACGCGGGAAACCGTTACGTCGACCCGGAGTTGGCCGCCGACGCGATCTCCGCCGGGGACTCCCCGCTGACCGCGCGGGAGGCCGAGGTGCTGGAGCTGGCCGCCGACGGGGCGCCGGTCGCGGAGATCGCCGAGCGGGCCGCGCTCTCGCCCGGGACCGTGCGGAACTACCTGTCGTCGGCCGTCACCAAGCTCGGTGCCGAGAACCGGCATGCGGCAGTGCGTCTCGCACGGGAGCGAGGTTGGGTATAGTTGCTCTCGCGCCACGGCGCAATGCGGACGTAGCTCAGTTGGTAGAGCGCAACCTTGCCAAGGTTGAGGTCGCGAGTTCGAGCCTCGTCGTCCGCTCCACACCGAAAGGCCCCCGGTTCTCCCGGGGGCCTTTCGCGTTCCTACGACCAGCTGGTGCCGGTCAGCCGCTCGTACGCCTCCACGTACTTCGCCCGGGTCGCCTCGACGACCTGCTGCGGCAGCGGCGGCGGGGGCTGCTCGCTCCTGCGGTCCCAGCCGGACTCGGCCGAGGTCAGCCAGTCGCGGACGAACTGCTTGTCGTACGACGGCTGCGCCCGGCCCGGCTGCCACAGGTCGGCCGGCCAGAAGCGGGAGGAGTCCGGGGTGAGGACCTCGTCGGC
This sequence comes from Streptomyces sp. NPDC007971, assembly GCF_042958635.1. NCBI lineage: Bacteria > Bacillati > Actinomycetota > Actinomycetes > Kitasatosporales > Streptomycetaceae > Streptomyces > Streptomyces sp. NPDC007971. Next base: position 266,690 of record NZ_JBIBJK010000011.1, on the reverse strand, counting down.
GAGGACGAGCGTGTCGCCGTCGAAGCCGAACTCGAACTTGGTGTCGGCCAGGATGATCCCGCGGTCGCGGGCGATGTCCCGGGCGCGGGAGTACACGGCGAGCGTGAGCTGGCGCAGCCGGGCCGCGGTCTCGGCGCCGACCTGGCGGGCGACCTCCTCGTAGGAGACGTTCTCGTCGTGCTCGCCGACCTCGGCCTTGGTGGCCGGGGTGAAGATCGGGCCGGGCAGTTCCGAGCCGTCGGTCAGGCCGTCGGGGAGGGCGAGGCCGCAGACGGTGCGGGACTCGTTGTACTCGGCGAGACCCGAGCCGGTGAGGTAGCCACGGGCCACGCACTCGACCGGGACCATCTTCAGGGACTTGCAGACCAGCGTGCGGCCCGCCCAGTCGGCGGGGGCACCCTCGGGAAGCTCGGTGCTGAGCACATGGTGGGGGGCCAGGTCGCGCAGTCGGTCGAACCACCACAGGGAGAGCTGCGTGAGCACACGGCCCTTGTCGGGGATCTCCGTGGGCAGCACCCAGTCGTAGGCGGACATGCGGTCGCTGGCGACCATCACGAGGTCGCCCGCCTCGTTCTGGTACAGCTCGCGCACCTTTCCGGTGTGCAGATGCACCAGGCCCGGAACCTGGATCGGCTCAGGCTTTTCTACGAATCCGGACACGGTTCCTCCCCGTGGTTCTGTCCAAGTGCCTCGATTCTCCCCCATCAGGGGGGTCGGTTCTGGCCAGGGGTGTCAGTCCCGTTTGCAGATGCGGTCCAGGAGATTGGCCGTGGCCCGCTGGATCCGGGGGTCCACATGACCGGGACGGTCCAGCGACGGGGACCAGGCGAACGTGCCCGCGGCGAACACCCAGGCGCCGGAGGGCGCGCGGTACAGGGACGTCTCCTGGTGGCGCTGGACACCGTCGTTGTCGGTGTAGGGGGAGTGCGCGAGCAGCATGCGCTCCTCGTGCTCGGGCAGCGGGGTGCGCGGGAAGTAGCGGTCGGCCTCCCCGGCGACCAGGCCGTCGATCGCGTCGCCCTCGTGCGCGCCGGTCGCCTCCCACAGCCAGTGGCCCGCGTTGCGGACGATCAGCGGATGCGGCTCGGGCACCCGGCCCGCGTACTGGATGCCGACCAGCTGCTGCTCGGGCCGGTCGATCTCGCGCCACAGCACCGGCTTTCCGGGGCCCTTGCGTTTGCGACAGGTCAGCAGCCGGTCGGGGACGCCGGACGGGGAGGGCCCCAACTCCACCTGCCAGTACATGGTGTTGGCGGAGAGGAAGACCAGCGAGGTGCCGTGGTCGCGGGCGTCCTCGACGGCGCGGCGCATCGGAGCGGACCAGTACTCGTCGTGGCCCGGGAAGACCAGGCCCCGGTAGCGGCTGGGGTCGATGCGGCCGGCGTGCAGATCACGGGCGTCGGCGTAGGCGAGGTCGTAGCCGTAGCGCTCGGCCCAGCGGATGAAGTCGTAGGCGTGGCCGACGTGCAGGGGCAGACCGGCGCCCGCGTACGGGCGGTCGAAGGAGACCGTGGTGGCCGCGTCGGCCTCGCCGAGCAGCCGGCCCTTCTCGTCCCAGGCGTGGTAGAGGCTGGCGCCGGTGTGGCCGTCCTCCGGGTAGAGGTTGTACGCCTGCCAGGTGATGTCGGGCAGCAGCAGGAGCAGATCGGCGGGATGGTCGTCGCGGACCGTGAACGGCACGTGGGAGCGGTAGCCGTCGGCGGTGGTGAGGACGGCCACGTAGGCGCCGATGCTCCAGTAGGAGGGCACCTGGAGGCGCCAGGAGAGCCACCAGTGGTGGCAGGAGACCGTGCGGTCGGCGGCCAGCGGCGGGGGCTGGACGATGCCGGACAGCCGCGGGCTCGTGGTGATCTTGGCGGCGCCGTCGCCGCCGTAGTGGCCGATCCGGTAGATGTCCACACTGAACTGCTGCGGCGGGTCGACCGTGACGTGGAAGTCGATCGCCTGCCCGGGCGTGACCGCTCCGGTGGAGGTGAAGCCCTTGATCTGACGGTGCACGTCGTCGGCCGAGCGGGGTCCGGAGGCGGACGCGCGCGGCGCGGGGACGCGCGGCAGCTCGCCCGCGGGCTGCCGCGGACTCGGGTCGACGTACCAGGGCACGACGTGCCCCGTGTCGTCGAAGTAGGTCTCACTGCCGCGAAGCCAGGGAACCGGGCCCTGGCCGAAGGGATCCGTGACGGCGTGCGCGAGTGCTCCGGACTCCCAGCGGCGGATGCGATCCGAGGCCATGGTCGCTCCCCTCCCTCAGCCCCCGTGCCCTGTGTCGGTGGTGCTCGGTCGCGCTGTCGTATGTCGCATGCCCTTGCCATGTGCGTGGTCGGTCCCAGCACATCACATAACGCACGGGCTCGGTCACTATTCGTTGCGAATTGACCTGAAGTGGAAGACGGTGTTCCGCTACGCCGTCGGGTCGGCCATGGCACCCGGTGGCGCCGATCCGTCGCACCACCTGCCGACTCGCCGGTCGGGACGCCGAGTCAGACGAGCCGTACCGGCTTCTCCGGGCGTATGCCGGACTCGGCCAGCCAGGCACGCAGCGGGCCCGGATCTCCCTCCTCGATCAGACTGAGCACCTTGGGCGCCAGGTCGGCCGCTCTCTCGCCCCCGACGAGCAGGGAGGGGCCGTCCAGCCAGTCCAGGCCGGGGACGGCACCGGCCGTGTCCACGGCGGCACAGCACACCATCGCCGTGACATGGTCGGCGAGCAGATCCCGGGCGGTGCGCGGGGGCTGGAGCGGGAAGAGGGGCAGGGCGCCGTCGTCCCACCGGGCGCTCTCGCTGTCGAGGGCCTGGCCGGCGGCGGTCGCCCCGCGCGGGGCACAGATCTCCTCGCGGGCCAGTTCCGCGCTCAGGCCCGCGGCGAGGGCGGCGCTGCGCTCGGTGCCGGAGCCGATGTCCTCGTCCTCGTACCCGAGGACACCGGCGTCCTCGTACTCGGACATGCCGCCGTCCTCACGACCGCGGGTACCGGTGTCCTCGTCCCCGCACGTGCCGGTGTGCTGGTGCGCGAACGTGCCGGCGCTCTCGTGCCCGGCGGGGACGGAGCCGTATCCCGTGAGGTCGGCGTACTCCTCGTCGGGCGCGGCCGGGTGGGCAGGGCCGGGACGGTCGCCCTCCGCCTGACCCGGCTCGGTCAAGTGGTCCAGCACACGGGCCAGGGTGGGGGCGCCGGGGCCGGAAGCGTCGGATGCGAGCGTGGGGCGGACGCCCAGGGAGTCCAGGACGCGGTGCAGCCGGGCCGCATCCGCGCGCCAGGTCCGGTCGACGACCTCCTCCGGATACGCCTGCCAGTCCACCGGGGCCCAGTCCGGGCCGGACTCGGCCGGAACGCCGTGGAAGAGGCGGGCGGCGAGCAGGGAGGCGGCCTCGTCCATCGTGCCGGGCTCCTCCAGCAGGTCACAGGCGGGGCGCTCGCCGAGGCGGGAGGCGAAGCCCTCGGCCAGCCGGTCGCGCCGGGACAGCTCGGTGAGCGCGGCCACGACGCCCGCGTCCAGCCGGGACGGCCAGCGGCCCATGCGCCACGCGGGCACCGCCACCCTGGTCAGCAGACGGTCCCACCCCGCGTAGGCGAGACCGACCTGCTCCTGGGCGACGATCCGCAGTCCGTAGTCCACTGCCTGCGCGCGCTCGGCCGCCGCCGCGGCGACCCCGCGCTCCATCAGCGTCGCGTGCTCGCGGCAGGCGCGCAGCAGCAGGCGGGCGGCCCAGCCGAGGACCGCGCACAGCCCGCGGGTCAGCGGGCAGCGGCCGGCGGTGGAGGCGACGGCCACCGCCGCGTCCAGACCGCGCACGTAGCGCCGGGCTGCGGCTATGTCCGGGTGCGCGGAGGGGCCCGTACCGGCGACGACCGGGGCGAGGACCGCGCGCAGCTCGCCGACCCGCATCCACCACAGGAACGGTGAACCGATGACGAGCACAGGGGCGGTGACGGCACGACGCCGGGCACCGAACCCGGAGCCGGGGCCCGCTATCTCGTCATGCGCCGGCCGCGGGGGCGGGCCGTGGGCCGGATGGGTACGGTCCTCCAGCCAGCTGTCGCAGTCCGGGGTGAGTGCTATGGCCGAGGGGGCCGGGACCTCCAGGCGGTCGGCGAGATCGCGCACCAGCCGGTACAGATCCGGGGCGGAGGCCTCCGGGATCGGGACGGTCGGGCTCACGGCGGGACGGGCCCGGGCCACGACCAGGGCGATACAGGCGGTGGCCAGCAGCACCAGCACGGCCGGCACACCCACGATCCAGCGGGCCGCGTCCCATCCCGGGCCGACGAGATGGCCGGTGGAACCGCCGGCCAGCAGGATCACCTCGGCGGCCGCGGGCAGCACGGCCACCGCCAGCGCCCGGCCGCGTATGCGCAGCACGGCCAGGGCCCGGGAGCGCGCCGCCTGCGCGCCCGCCTCCACACCGATTCCGGTCACGAGCCGACCTCACCCCCTCCCTGCCGAATCCCGCGCTGTCCTGGCGTTGCTCACTCCCCCACTGTGGCACCCGCCACCGACATCGCAATGCCGGTGGGCCAAGTGCCGGAACGCTTGCGCCGCACCCTAGTTGGGGCCCCGGCCCCCGTCAGCCGGATGGGGGATTGCTCACTCGATGGAATGGCTCTGGTCAGAGGTGGGCGACAGACAGCAATGATCAGGCCCCGGATTTCTCATCCGGGGCCCGGGGGGGCGCGGGGTCCGTGCGACCGGCGGTTTCACCGGTTCCGCACCGCGGCCGTCGCACGGTGGTCGACACGGGAGGTGCCACGGCAGTTGGCACTCCGGTGCCAGGAGGGTTGGCGCATTCCGTCCGATTCGTTGCGCTCCGCCGTCGGCCCGGTCGTTGCGCTCCGCTCGGCCGTTACGCCCCGGCGCCGGTCCGGTCGTTGCGCTCCGCCGTCGGCCCGGTCGTACCCGGTCGTGCACTCCGTCCGGTTCGTTGCGCTCCGCTCGGCCGTTACTCTCCGGCGGCCTTCGCCGCGATGTCCGAGCGGTGCTGCGATCCGTCGAGGCGGATACGGGCCACCGCCCGGTACGCCCGCTCGCGGGCCTCGCCCAGGTCCTGGCCGGTCGCCGTGACGGACAGCACCCGTCCGCCCGCGCTGACGACCGTGTCGCCGTCCTGCCTGGTCCCCGCGTGCAGGACGTAGGCGTGCGGGGCGTCCTCGGCGGCCACCTCGTCCAGGCCGCCGATCGGGTCGCCGGTGCGCGGGGTGGCGGGGTAGTTGTGGGAGGCGACGACCACGGTGACGGCCGCGTCCTCGCGCCAGCGCAGCGGCTCCAGGTCGTCCAGGGTGCCGTTCGCGGCGGCCAGCAGCACACCGGCCAGCGGGCTCTTCAGACGGGCCAGCACGACCTGGGTCTCGGGGTCGCCGAAGCGGGCGTTGAACTCGATGACGCGGACGCCGCGCGAGGTGATCGCGAGCCCGGCGTAGAGCAGCCCGGAGAAGGGCGTGCCACGGCGGCGCATCTCGTCCACGGTCGGCTGCAGCACCGTCTGCAGCACCTCTTCGACCAGCTCGGGATCCGCCCACGGCAGGGGCGAGTAGGCGCCCATGCCGCCCGTGTTCGGGCCTTCGTCGCCGTCCAGGGCGCGCTTGAAGTCCTGGGCCGGCTGCAGCGGGACGACGGTGCGCCCGTCGGTGATGGCGAAGAGGGAGACCTCGGGGCCGTCGAGGAACTCCTCGATGACAACCCTTCCCCGCTGCCCGGAAGGCGCGGGAGGTGCGCTCATGCAGTCGGCCGCGTGGGCCTTGGCGGCCTCGATGTCGTCGGTGACGACGACACCCTTGCCGGCGGCCAGCCCGTCGTCCTTGACCACGTAGGGAGCGCCGAAGGCATCGAGGGCCTCGGCGACCTCCTCCTGCGTGGTGCAGACGTACGAGCGGGCGGTCGGCACCCCGGCCTCCGCCATGACGTCCTTGGCGAAGGCCTTGGACCCCTCCAGCTGCGCGGCCTGCCCGGAGGGGCCGAACACCGGGATGCCCGCCTCGCGGACGGCGTCGGCCACACCGGCGACCAGCGGGGCCTCCGGGCCGACGACGACGAGGCCGGCGCCGAGGTCGCCGGCGAGCGCGGCCACGGCCTTGCCGTCGAGCGCGTCGACCTGGCGCAGTTCGGCCACCTCGGCGATGCCGGCGTTGCCGGGGGCGCAGTACAGCGCGGTGACGTCGGGGTCGAGGGACAGGGAGCGGCACAGGGCATGTTCGCGGGCACCGCTGCCGATGACGAGGACCTTCACGGGGGTCAGCCTAATGGCAAGGTTGCCGAAGCTCGGGGGCCGGGGAAGTTGTGCGTTCCTACCAAGAGGCCCAAGCTGGTGCGGGCCGGGCACCGGCGACGGCCGCCTGCGGCCCTGTCCTCGACCCCGACGAACCCCCTCGGCCCGAGCGGCCCCTTCCTCGGCCCGTCACCGGCACGGGGCTCGAACGCCGGACCAGCCGCCGTTTCACCGACCGGCGCCGGAGAGGGCCGGAGGGCCGAAGGGGATCACCGCAGGGCCTGAGCGGCGGAGCCCGAAGGGGCGGAAGCCGAAGGGGATCGGGGGAGCGTCACTCGTTGGAGAACTCCTCCACGACCGTCGCGCCCAGTTCCCGGACGATCAGTTCGTGGCCGGACAGGGCCGACTCGTCGAGGTCGGGGTCGTCGTCCTCGGGGATGTCGTCCTCGGGGGCGACCGGCGGCGGCTCGGGCGCCGACGCGGGCCGCGGGGCAGGGGCGGACGCCGCCGGGGCGGACACGGTGCGGCTCCCGGGTGCGGCGGGCGCCGGGGAGGCCGGTGGCGGCGCTGCCGGGTGGGGGCTGGCGGGGGCGCCGTAGCCACCGGCGGGCGCACCGCCGTGGCCCGCACCGCCGCCTGCGCCCGTGCCGCCGCCGAAGCCCGGTGAGCCGCCGGACGGGGCAGGCGCGGAGCCACCCGAGGGGTCGATGACCGCCTCGATCTTCCACTGCACGTTGAACTGCTCGGACAGCGCCTGTCGCAGCACGTCCTCGCTGCCGCTGCTCGCGAAGTTGTCACGGGCACCGGCGTTGACGAAGCCGAGCTGGAGGGTGGTGCCGTCGAAGCCGGCCACCTGGGCGTTCTGGCTGAGCAGGATCCAGGTGAAGCGGCGGCGGTTCTTGACGGCCTCCAGGATGTTCGGCCAGAGCATGCGGGGGTCGACGCCGCCGGTGGGGGCGGCTGCGGCCGGGGCCGAGGGTGCGGCAGCGGCCTGCGGTGCCTGGTGCTGTTGGGGCTGAGCGGCGGCGGGGCTCTGCTGGGCACCCGTCGCAGCGGCTGTGGGCCAGCTCCCGGCCCGGCGGCCGCTGCCGACGGGGGCGGCGGTGGGCCAGGCACCGGGGGCGGCGGGAGCGGGGGCCGAAGGGGCGGCGGCGGGAGCGGCCGGGGCGGGCGCGGGTTCCTGGGCCGCAGGGGCAGCGGCGGCAGCGGCCGGTGCAGGGGCGGGTGCGGCCGGCGCAGGGGCGGGTGCGGCCGGCGCAGGGGCGGGCGCGGCAGTTGTCGGCGCGGGGGCGGGAGTTGCAGGCGCCGCGGCAGCCGGACCGCCGTGGCCCTGGCCGGGACCCTGCCCACCGGGACCGCCCGCCCGGACGGCCGCTCGGGCCGCGGCGGGTCCGCCGCCGGGCGGCACCGGCGCGCCGCCCTGGGCCGGGCCGGCGTGGGCCTCGGGCCCGGGGACGTACCCCATGGCGGGCGCGCCGCCCCCGCCCGCGAAGCTGACGCCGCGCTCCAGGCGGTCGAGGCGGGCCATCACGGACCGCTCGTCCCCGTAGGCGGCGGGCAGCAGCACGCGCGCGCAGATGAGTTCGAGCTGGAGGCGGGGCGAGGTGGCGCCGCGCATCTCGGTGAGGCCCTCGTTGACCAGGTCGGCGGCACGGCTCAGCTCGGCGGCGCCGAAGATGCCTGCCTGGGCCTGCATGCGCTCCAGGACGTCGGCCGGGGCGTCGATGAGCCCCTTCTCGATCGCGTCCGGCACGGCGGCGAGGATCACCAGGTCCCGCAGCCGCTCCAGCAGATCGGCGACGAAACGCCGGGGATCGTTGCCGCCCTCGATGATCCGGTCGACGACCTCGAAGGCCGCCGCCCCGTCTCCGGTGGCGAAGGCCTCGACGACGGAGTCGAGCAGGGACCCGTCGGTGTACCCGAGGAGGGAGGTGGCCATGGCATAGGTCACACCCTCCTCGCGGGCACCGGCGAGGAGCTGGTCCATGACGGACATGGAGTCACGCACGGAGCCGGCGCCCGCCCGCACGACGAGCGGGAGCACACCTTCCTCGACGGGGATGTTCTCCCGCCCGCACACCTCGGCGAGGTAGTCGCGCAGCGTCCCCGGCGGGACGAGCCGGAACGGATAGTGGTGGGTCCGCGACCGGATGGTCCCGATGACCTTCTCGGGCTCGGTCGTGGCGAAGATGAACTTGAGGTGCTCCGGGGGCTCCTCGACCACCTTCAGCAGGGCGTTGAAACCCGCCGACGTGACCATGTGGGCCTCGTCGATGATGTAGATCTTGTACCGGCTGGCGGCGGGTCCGAAGAAGGCCTTCTCGCGCAGCTCACGGGCGTCGTCCACACCACCGTGGGAGGCGGCGTCGATCTCGATGACGTCGATGGACCCCGGGCCGTTTCGCGCGAGGTCCTGGCAGGACTGGCACTCCCCGCAGGGCGTCGGGGTGGGACCTTGCTCACAGTTCAGACAGCGGGCCAGGATGCGCGCGCTGGTGGTCTTCCCGCACCCACGCGGCCCGCTGAACAGGTACGCGTGATTGACCCGGTTGTTCCGCAGCGCCTGCTGCAGCGGGTCGGTGACATGCTCCTGCCCGATGACCTCGGCAAAGGTCTCCGGGCGATAGCGGCGGTACAGCGCGAGAGACGACACGCATACGAGGTTATAGGCGCCCGCTGACAACCAGCCCCGCCCGAGCCGTCACCCTCGCCGTCGCCCTCGTCCGGGAAACGCAAGCGCCCCCCACGCACCCGCCAGAGCCGACCTACCCTTGCTGCCTTCCGGCCCTGGGGGAGTTCAGTCAGATAGCGCCACGTGAGGGGCTGCGCCCAACAGTACCCGATCGCGACCCACGGGCTGTACCGGATGCCCCCTGCGGTCGGTACCCGAGGACGGCCTGCGGGAACGTGTTCGCGAGCACCCCCCTCGGTCATGTAATGTTTCCGGCGGAGGATTCGCCTAGAGGCCTAGGGCGCACGCTTGGAAAGCGTGTTGGGGGCAACCCCTCACGAGTTCGAATCTCGTATCCTCCGCCAGTGCCTCACCGGGCACGATGTCGAAGGGCCCCACTGTTCGCAGTGGGGCCCTTCGACGTTGTCCGACGTTGGCCGTCCCGGTTTTCGTCCCAGTCGGTTTCTTCTTCGGTGCCGGCTGCGCGCCGCCGTACGTCGGCGCCGAATCCCGATCCCCGATCCCGGTCCCGGTCACGGTCCCGGTCCTGTGCCGTCCGCCCGCTCACCCCGCCGAGACGCGGAGCCTCGGCCCCGTGATGGACAGAGTGCCGCCGAACTGGGCGACCACCCTGACGGTCACGTTGCGGAAGGTGAGCGTGCGGGCGGGAACGGCGGGGTGGGAGAGCCAGCGAGGCACGGCGTCGGGGGTGACGGTGACGGTGCGGTCCGCCGGCAGCGGGGCACCGCCGAGGCTCTCGACCGTGCCCGACAACTTGCGGATGTAGAGGGTGACCACGCCGTGGCCGCCCTCGCCCCTGAGGGTCGAGACCGTCGCGGGACGCGCGCTCAGGCGCAGGGCTGCGGAACCGTGGCCCGCGGTCACGTCGAGCCGGGTGACGTCCAGCGACCGTACGGTGAACTCCAGTGCCCGCACGGTCCCGCCGGCCGTGCGCACGGTGACCGGGCCGTGGAAGGTGCCGGAGTGCAGTACGAGCCTGGTGGCGCTCAGCACCCAGGGCGCGGAGGCGGGCCGGACCGGCGGACGGGCGGCCGGTGCCGGGGATGACGCCCGCGCGGCACGGGTGGGTGCCGGCGCCCTGCCGGTGGACGTCGGCGTGGCGCTCGTGGGCCTGTGTACGGTGCTCCCGGGCCTCGGCACGGCGCTTGCGGGGCTGTGCGTGGCACTCCCTGACGTCGGCGACGTCGGCGTCGCGCCTTCGGGGCTCGGCGGGGTGTTCCCGGACGCCGGCGTCGCGCCCGCGGAACCCGGCGTGGCTCTCATGGACGGCGTCGGCGGTGTGGTCGTCGTCACGGGCGGGGCGCCGTGCAGGGCGACCTGGAGGGCGAGAGGCACTGCCGCCAGGGCCAGCGCGCACACGAGGGGCCGTGGCACGCGGGGGTGCGGCCCGATGCGGTTCGGGCGACAGGGCGCGGGCTCGGGCTCGGGTTCGGGCTCGGGTTCGTCCGGTGCGGGGCGGTTGTGGCCGTCGCCGTCCGGTCGTACGGGACCGGTGTGGCCGTCGCCGGCCGGTCGTACAGGACCGGTGTGGCCGTCGCCGGCCGGTGCGGGGCGGGTGTGGCCGTCCCTGTCCGGTCGTACGAGACCGGAGTGGCCGTCGTCGGCCGGTTGTGCCGGGCCGGTGTGGTCGTCAGGTGCCACTTGGTCCCTCTCCCGCCGTCTCCACGGCCGTTGACTCGCTGCTCGCCGTCGACGGCGCCGTGGCAGGCGGGGCCGTCGAAAGCGACTCCGTGGAAGGCGGCCCCGGGTCGGGTGCGGGAGGGATCCAGGCGCACGCCAGGGCGCCGCCGATGAGGGCGGAGCTCAGGCCGAGGAGGAGGCCGCCGAAATTCGCTACGGGGAAGGAGATGAGCGCGAGCAGCAGGGTGGCGACGCCGGCGAACATCCGAAGGTGCAGGCGGTACCAGAGGCTGAGGCCCAGCACCATGAGGAGAACTCCGATGACCAGGGACCCCGCGCCGGACGTCGTGGACAGGGCCAGCGGAATGCCGCCCAGCTGAAGATGCGCGTACGGCAGGTACAGGATGGGCAGGCCGGCCTTGAAGGTGAACAGACCGGCCCAGAAAGGGCGTTCACCGCGCCAGACTCTGAACCTGTGCCGGGCGCCCACGGCTGTGGCACGCAGTTTCGCGGGTCTGCCGAAGACGTCGCCGAGCATGTGTCCTGCCCTCGGGGTCAGAAGCATTCGTCACGGCCCGGGACGATGCGCGCGCGCAGGCCGGGGACGTTGAACGTGCCGGCCGTGACCGCGACCGCGGTCAGGCGGACGTCGGTGAGGACGGCCGAATCGGCCTGCTGGCCGGGACCGTCGGGGTCGAAGAGCCGGGAGTGCCTGTCGCCCGGGTTGATCGGTCCCTTGGTGATCGCGCCCTGTGCGATACCGACATCGAGGCCGCGGAAGTCCGCCTGCCCGGCGGATTCGTAGATCTCGTCGAGGAACAGCTCGGACGCCTCGACGGGCCGCTCCTCGCCGCCGGTGAGCCGCAGCGTCTGCGGGCCGAGGACGGGGACGTCGACCACCACGGACTGGCACAGCCCGCTCACCGTCGCCCGGCGGGCCCCGGTGACCAGGACCGGCACGAGCTTGCCCTTCCGGGTCACGTCGACCATGCCGTAGATGCTGACGCCGCGGCTCGCCAGCCTGTCCGCGGTCACCTGGATCTTCTGGCCGGAGATGAAGAACGATGCGGCCAGGACTCCCTGCGCCATGGCGATCCCGAGAGCGGCGGAGGCGGCGGTCCCGCAGACCAGGATCAGAGCGAAGCGCCTCCAGCAGGTTCTGCCGGCGCGGTGCGTCATCCCGTCTCCTCCGGTCGTGACGGGCCTTCGCGCACGCCGGGCGGAGTCGACCACCCGCGTCGTCGACCGCCCGCGTTCACTCGGTGACGGATAGTAGTCTCCCGGATGCGTCAGCCCGCGGCTCGCCAGGTCCGCCGTACGGGTGAGCCGCCGTGTGCTGGGCCCTTGGAGTGACGCAGCCGGGCGACCCCCGCCGGGCGGGCCGGGGCCCCGGCCCGCAGAGCGGCCCCGCCCGCGCGGGGGCGGGGCCGTGGCGTCATGGTGCGGGCCGGTACGTCACGGTCGTCTCCGGGCACGCCTGCGCGAGCTGGTCGAGCGCGTCGAGTTCGACGGCGTCGGCGGTGAGTCCCCAGCGGAGTTTGGTCGCGACCCATTCCGAGACGTACCGGCAGGTGACCGAGACGGTCGGCGGCAGCCACTCGGCCGGGTCCTGGTCGGCCTTGCTGCGGTTCGACGCCGCCGACACGGCGACGAGGGAGGTCGGGACGTCGAGGTCGTTGGCGTAGGCCTCGCGACGCTCCGCGGTCCACTGCGATGCGCCGGAGTCCCAGGCCTCGGCGAGCGGCACCATGTGGTCGACGTCCAGGGCGGCGGCCGAGGTGATCGTCTTGGCGTCGTAGTACGACCACCAGCTCCCTCCGGACAGCTTGCAGCCCGGGAGGACCTGCGGAGCGTCGACCGCCTCGGCGATGAGCACTTCCGCCCGGGTGTTGCAGCCGTCGGTGGGGTTCTTGCCCGCGTTCCAGTGCTTGAAGCTCGTGCGCTGGTAGCCCTCCCGCTTCTCCGCGGCGATGGGGAGGGTGTGGACCGCGGCCTCGATGGGGACGGTGTACGTCTGGACGGAGCGGTTCTGTGCCTGGACGGGGGCCGAGCGGCCCTGTGCCGGGGCGGAGGCCGAGCGGTTCTGTGCTTGGGCCGGGGTGGGTGCCGCGAGGGGCACGACGAGGAGTGCGGCCACGAGGGCGGCCGGCCTGAGGTTCTTGATCACGTCAAGCAGGGTTGACTTCAAGTACCTCGTTCGAGGGTTCTGACTCGAATGAATGAGCCATATGGAGGCGCTCGTTCACCGGACAGGTGTGCCAACCGTCACCCGACAGGGGGCGGGGTGTGCCGACAAGACGAGTCGGCGGGAGCACTCCGCCCCCTCCCGGCAGGGCAGTCGACGGGCTATCGGCCCCGGTTGCCCGGGAAGGCCAGCAGGACCAGGCCCAGGGCCAGGACGGCCAGCCCGCTCCAGGAGGCGGCCGGAAGTCGCTCCCCGAGGACGGTGACACCCAGGACCGCCGCGACGGCGGGCTCGGCCAGGGTCAGCGACGTGGCCAGCGAAGCGGGCGTGCGGCGCAGCCCGTGCCCGAAGAGCCGATAGGCCAGGCAGACGGTGAACAGGGCGAGGTACACGGCCACCGACGCGCCCCGGGCGGTGGCGAGCCAGTGCGGACCGGCGAACAGCACGAGAGGCAGCACCAGCAGCCCGGCCGCGCCGAACAGGACGCCCATCACCGCGCCGGAGGGGTGTCCGTGCGTGATGAGCCTGCCGCCGATCAGCGAGTAGAGGGCGTACGACAGTCCCGCGCAGGCGGCGAGTGCGACGCCTGTCAGGTCCATCGGCGTGGCCCGCCCGGCCAGTTCGGGGCCCAGCACGAGAAGGGTGCAGCCGAGCACGGCCGCCGCGGTCGCGGCCGTCCAGCGTGCGGTCGGCCGGGCCCGTCCGCCGAGCCAGGACAGCAGACCGGCGAAGACCGGCGCGCTGCCCAGTGCGATCACGGTGGCCACGGCCACCCCGGTGCGGGCCACGGCCGGATAGAACGTGACCGGATACCCGGCCACCGCGAGCGCGCCCGGCACGAGCAGCCACCGCTCGCGGCCCGTGCAGGCGGCGGGCAGGGAACGGGCGCCCCGGGAGGTGAGGAACAGCAGGATGCCGCCGAGGGCGAGACCGGCGCAGCCGATGGCTGCCGCGGGTGCGCCGCCCGGTGCGAGGGTGGCGGCGGTGCCGGTCGTGCCCCACAGCACGGCCGAGGCCAGGATGGGTGCGGGGCCGCCGCAGAAGCCGGAGCGGGCGGGTCGCGGGCCGGCGGCGGCAGGGCGTGCGGGACTGAGGTGAGAAGTGCGGTTCGGCACAGTCGTGAACTTCCGTCGTCGAATGCGTCAGGGACTGGATCCGGAACGGGCGCACGACAGGAGGCCCTGACCGAGCTACGGCTCGGTGGGGGCACCGAGCTACGGCTCGGTGGAGGGCCGGGGCTCAAGCCGCCGGTGTCCGCGCCCGGTCAGGCGCTGAGGGGCGGCAGTACGACGTGCCAGTACGAGTTCACGCTGCCATGGTACGGGCGGTCGCTCCCGGTCGGCCCGCGCCCCTGTGAGCAGGCAGTTCCGGTCGGCCCGTACCCCGACGAGGGCTTCCGTCGGCCCGTACCCCCGTGACAGGCGGTTCCCCTCGGTCCGCGCACCCTGACCGGCGCTTCGCGTCGCCCCCGCGTCGCCGTGGCAGGCGCTGCCGGTGTGAGGGGTGGAAGCGGCGCCCGCGGGGCCGGCGCTGTTCATCCGGGCCGGTCGGCCGCCAGCCGCTCGACAGCCGCGGTCAGCGCCGCCGTCACCGTGGGCGGGGGCAGGTCCGGGGCGCCCTGGACCTTCTCGGGGCGCTGGGTCCGGGCGCTGAGGGGGAGTTCCAGCTGGACGCCTCCGGCCCGGGCCAGGTTCACGGGGTTGCGCGGGTGCAGGCCGCGCAGGCCGCTCGGGATGGCGGCCAGGTCCGTCACGGTGTCGAAGGGCGGGGCGAGCGGGGCGAGGCCGTCGGCCAGGATGCTCGCCGCGGCGCGGTTGCCGCCGCCCAGGAAGATCGTGCGCGGGAACTCGGGCCGCAGGTGGCCGTGGAGCGAGACCACCACCGTCACGGAGGCGAGGAACTCCCGGAGGGCCTCGCAGTGGGGCACGGCCATCCGGTGCGACGGGATGTGGACGGGGTCGCCGGCCGGCTGGGTGAAGACGAGGCAGCCGGCGCCCGTGCGGGCCGCGACCTCCTGGGCCAGCTCCGCCGTGCCGCCCTCCTTGCTGCCGTGCAGGGCCAGCAGTCCGATGTCCGACCGGATCGTGAGGGCCGCGGCGAACTCCGTGCCCTCGATCAGCACGTTCTCGGTCCGCACGTTGCCGGTCACCACTGCCGGCGCCCCACGCTCACGGTCTTCGACACGGTCACCTGGTCCACCTCCGACACCCGCACCGTCACCTTCATGGTCCATGTGCCCGGGATCGGCAGGTTGAAGGAGTCGGCGGCCCAGTACCCGCCCCGGTCGGTGACCTTGGTGTCCAGGGGGCCGATCTGCTGGGCGGCGAGGGTGAGGGTGATGCGCAGTTCGGGGACCGAGGACAGGCCGCCGTCGGGGCCGTAGACCACCGCCTGGACGGAGTTCGTGCCGACCCGGCCGGGGTCCAGCGTGATCTGGACCTTGCCGTGGCCGCCGGGGGTGCCGACGTCGAAGGGGATCGTGGTGACCGAGGCCGTCTGGATGCCGGTGTCCGGCGCGGTGGAGGCCGTGGAGTCGGCCGCCTCGGCCGCGGCCCGGCCCGGCAGGGTGCTCGTCAGGAGCGTCGTCAGGACGAGGACCAGGACGCCCACCGCCACCTCGGCGAGCACCGAGCGGCGCAGGCGCTCCGGCAGCGGGTGGGGCGGGGCGGGAGGTTCGGGGTCCGGGAGAAGCGGGGCGGGGGGATCGGGGTCCGGGGGGAGCGGGGCGGAGGGGGCGGGGTCCCCGGGGAGCGCGGCGGCGGGTTCGGGGGGCGCGGGGAGCGGGGGGCCGCCGGCCGGCTCCGGGACGCGGTCCCGCCGCGCCGGCGCGGGCAGGCTCGCCAGGCGTGCCGTCCAGCGGCGGGAGCGGGAGGCGGCCGCGAGCAGGAGGGCGACCGCCGCGAGCTTGGCCAGCAGGAGGCGGCCGTAGGTGGTGTCGGTGAGCGCCTGCCAGGAGCCCAGGCCCCGCCAGGACTGGTAGACGCCGGTCGCCACCAGGACCGTCACCGAGGCGAAGGCCAGGCGCGAGAAGCGGGTGACGGCCCGGGCCGGCAGGGCGGCGGACTCCGGTGCCGTGCGGCGCAGTGTCAGCAGCAGGGCCGTCAGACCGCCCAGCCAGGCCGCCATGGCCAGCAGGTGGAGCGCGGTGGAGGTGATCGCGACGGGCACCTGGAGGCCCGCCGAGGCGTGTTCGGAGGCCGCCCAGGTCAGGGACAGGGCGGCGGCGAGGACCACGGCGGCCGTCAGGGCGGCCCGGCGGGGTATCCGCCGCCGCCATCTGCGCAGGGCCAGGGCCGAGGCGCCCGCCAGGAGCAGCAGGGCCAGGCGGGCGAGGAGGAGTTCGCCGGGGCGGGTCGTGGCCGTGCGGGTGAGGGCGGAGAGGGCGAACACCCCTTGCGGGGACGTGCCTTCCTCGTAGGGGGCCCGCAGGAGGAAGAGGGCGGTCGTGGAGGCGAACAGGGTCGCCCAGGCGGCCAGGACCGGTGTGCGCAGGTGGGCCGGCCTCGGCGGACGGCAGTAGGCCACGAACGCGCCCGTGCCCAGGAGCAGCGCCACCGCCAGGTAGGCGAGATAGCGGGCGATGTTGTACAGGCTCGTCGTCGCCCGGTTCTCCGTGCGGTCCGGGAGCACGCCGGCGGCCGTGGTGGTGCGCTTGCCCACCGAGAACGTCAGCGCGCCGGACACCGGGTGGCTGTCCGCGGACACCACCCGCCAGGCCACCGTGTAGGTGCCGGTGCCCAGCCGGGAGGGCAGCGGGACGCGGGCGGTGTCGGAGCGTCCGGGGGCGTGTCCGGCCTCGCCGGTGCGCACGCGGTGGTTGTCGGGGTCGTAGACGCGGAACGAGTCGGTGAGCAGGCCCACCGATTCCGTGAAGGTGAGCGTGACGTGCCGGGGCGCGGACTTGAGGACGGTTCCGTCGGCGGGGTCGGTCGCGCGCAGGGCCGCGTGGGCCGAGGCGGGGGCCGCGGTGCCGAGGAGGAACAGGAGCAGTCCCGCGGCGAGGGCGGTCAGCCGCCGCAGCCACCGGTGTTCGTCGCGCACCTGATCCCTCCGTCCACGGGTCCTCCGCATGCCCTCCCCATGGATACGCGGAGATCGGCTTCCGTGCTCACCGCGGTCCTCACCGCGTCCCTCACCGCATCCCTCACCGCATCCCTGACCGCGTCCCTCACCGCGGTCCTCACCAGGTCGGCCGGGCCGACACCCCGCCGTCCACCACCAGGTCGTGGCCCGTGATCCAGGAGGCGAGGGGCGAGGCGAGGAACACGCAGGCGTCGGCCACGTCCCGTGCGCGGCCCAGGCGGCCGGCGGGGGCGGCGTCGAGCCAGCGGCGCACGCCGTCCGGCCAGGCCTCGGCCAGGCCCTCGCGGTCGATCAGGCCGGGCGAGACGGAGTTGACGCGGATGCCGTGGGGGCCGTACTCCAGGGCGGCCGCGCGGGCGTGCACGACGACGGCGGCCTTCACGGAGCTGTAGTGGGCGTGGCCGGGGGCGGGGTGGGCGGCCTCGATGGAGGCGATGTGGGTGATGGTGCCGCCGCCGTGACCGCCCATGTGCCGGGCGGCGGCCTGGGTGCAGGCGAAGACGCTGGTGAGGTTGGTGTCGACGACCGTGCGCCACTGCGCCGCCGTCATGCCGGGCAGGGGCTGGACCGGCTGGACGGCCGCGTTGTTGACGAGGGCGGTGAGACGGCCGCCGGACCAGTCGGTCGTCTCGCGGACCAGCCGGTGGCACGCCTCGTCGTCCGTGAGGTCGGCCTCCAGGACGACGGCCTCGCCGCCCGAGTCCCGGATGCGCGCGGCGGCTTCACCGGCCGCCTGCACGGCCGTACGGCAGTGGAGGGCCACCGCGGCGCCCTCCTCGGCGAGGCGCAGGGCGATGGCGCGCCCGATGCCGCCGCCCGCGCCGGTCACCAGGGCGGTCTGTCCGTCGAGCAGGGTCATGGGCGGCACAGTTCCGCGATCCGGGCGGCCTCGGCGGGGTAACGCGCCGTGAGCTCCTGCGCGTCGCCGTGTTCGTACCCCTCGTAGGTGAATCCGGGGGCCATCGTGCAGCCGAAGAAGGACCATGCGCCGCCGGGTGCCACCCGGCCGCCCATCCAGGTGCCGGCGGGCACGGTGAACTGGACGTGCTGTCCGGACCCGGGCACGGGGCCCAGGACGGCGGTGCGGCTGGTGCCGTCGGGGGCGAGGAGCAGGAGGCGGAGCGGGTCGCCCAGGTAGAAGTGCCAGATCTCGTCGGTGGGCAGACGGTGCAGGGCGCAGAAGTCGTCAGCCATGAGCAGCGCCACTATGGCCGAGCCCTCGGGGCGGCCGTCCGGGCGCCCGGGCCCTGCCCAGGTCTGCCGGAAGAGGCCGCCCTCGCGGGGAATCGGCTCCAGGTCGTAACGGGCGATCAGCTCGTCAGGCGTGGTCACCCGGGAAGGCTACCTCCCGCTCCAGGAAGGCCAGTTGGGCGCGCTTCTCGGGCAGGTACACGTCCGGGAGGTCGACCTCGGGGAGCACCACCTCGGGGCCCTGGCCGAATCCCTGGCGTTCGAAACGGGCGATCGCCCTGGTGTTGCGCACGTCCGGGTCCACCACGACCCGGCGGCGGTCCAGGACCAGCAGGACGTACGAGGCCATCGCGGTGAGCAGGGCCGAGGTCCAGCCGGGGCGCGGGCCCTTCGCCGGGGCGGGGGCGAGGAGGAGGTGGACGCCGATGTCGCCGGGGCGGACCTCGTAGCACTCGCCGACCCGGTCGGCGGTGGGCTCGTAGGTCTGGAGCACGGCAGCCGGTCGGCCGTCCTTGAGGACGAGATGGGCGTGGTGGGTGTCGAGGGTGGCCAGGTGGGTGTAGACGTCGGCCACTTGGTCCCGGGTGAGGCCGGTCATCCCCCAGAACACGGCGCGTTCGTCGCTCACCCAGGAGTGGACCACGTCCGCGTCGGCCACCGGGTCGAGGGGGCGGATCCGGACGGCGCCGAAGCCGTCGATGTGCTGCTCGTGGACGGGCGTGGCGGCAGGCGGGGCGGCGGGGGCGGGGACGGACCCCGAGGCGGGGGCAGGAGCGGCTGCGGACCCGGGGGCGGGGACGGCGGCCGGGGCGGCAACGGGGGCGGAGGTGTACGCGTCAGTCATCGGTCTCCTCGGTGTGTTCGAGCGTGAGCAGGGTCCAGTCGGTGACGACGGGGGCCAGTTCTCCCCCGAGCCACAAGGGGAGTTGGTCACGGTGGTGCGGGGCGCCGGGGACGCCGTCGGCACCGAAGGGGACCACCCAGCGGCTGTTCTCGCGGCGGGCCAGGTCCCAGACGTAGCGGGCGGCCGGGCCTCGGGCGGCACGGTCGGTGAGGCCGGGGACGGCCGAGGTGCACAGCACGCAGTCGTGGTCGCCGGCCAGGCCCGGTTCCTCGTACGGCCCCCCCGGCAGCGCCTTCCAGGCGGCGAGGCGGTGGGTGTCGGCCCAGGTGCCGGCCGGCGGTGCGGCGGCGGCCTCCTCCACGGCCGCCCGGACCTCGGCGGCGCGGTCGATGCCGTACAACTCCTCGGCGCGCAGCAGGTGTTCGAGGGCGTAGCCGATGCGGGGCGCGAGGGCCAGCCAGGGAAGCAGGACCTCCGGGTAGGCGGGAGGCTCGGCCAGGGCGGCGAACGCCGGGTGCGCGGCGAGCCGGCGCACGAGTGCCGTGCGCACCGCCGCATAGGCGGCGGCCTCGGTGCTGTCGGCGTCCATGCGGCGGTTCCAGGACAGCAGGCGGTCGCGCAGACGGGCCGCCCCGGGGGTGAGGTCGTCGAGCGCGGCGAGGTGGTCGAGGAGGGGGGCGGCGGAGGCGAGGAAGGTGTCGGTGTGGATCGCGGGGAGGTCGGCGGCGGACCAGGTGCGGCGTTCCTGGAGGAGGGCGTGGATGCGGTCGGCGCGGTGCGGCGGGGCGAACTCGATGCCGAGGGGGGCCGCCGGGCCGCGCTGGTTGGCCATCACGGCGATGCCGTCGGCCAGGCCGGCGTACGGGGTGTCGTGGCTGCCGTGCCATGCGTGGCCGGGGCGCCAGGCGGGGACCATGCGCAGGCGGTTGGACTGCGCCCGCTGCGGGACCCTGCCGGCGACGCGGTGCAGGAGGCCGCCCTCGGTGTCGGCCGCCTGTACGACGTTCACCGGCTCGGCCCAGGAGTCGAAGGCGGCGTCGATGTCCTCTACGCGGCGGGCCCGGAGGAGGGGGAGGAGGGTGCTGAAGCCGAGGTCCTCGGTCACGCGGGGTGGGTAGCGGAGGGTGAGGGCGGTGGGCCCGGCCTCGGCTCCGCCCTCGGCGTCATCCCCCTTCCCACCCGCACCACCCGTGCGGCTTTCGTCGCCGAGTGCGGGTGACCCCTGCGGACCGTGGACGGGAATGCGGCCGACGGCGGCCTGCGAGGCGGAGGCCGGAGTGCGGTCAACGGCATCCGGCGGGGCGGAAGTGCAGCTGTCGGCAGCCTGCGGCGCGAGGACGGGGGTGCGGTCGACGGCAACCCCCGACTCCAACCCCTCCGGGCCCCCGGCGATGACCGGGCCCCGTTCTGTTTCGATCAGCTCGATCTCGATGGGGTCCTCGCCCGCGATCTCCACCTTCTCCGTGTGGCGGCGGGCGCGGTGCCAGTGGCCGTCGGGGCCCAGGGCCTCCACGCCGGCGCCGGTGCGGCGCAGGCGTTCGCGGTAGACGTCCTGGTAGTCGGCCATGGCGTTGGTGATGGACCAGGCGGCCGTGCCGGTGTGGCCGAAGTGGGCGATGCCGGGGACGCCGGGGACGGCCAGGCCGATGACGTCGAACTCGGGGCAGGACAGGCGGATCTGCTGGTAGACACCGGGGTCCTCGATGAAGCGGTGCGGATCGCCGGCGAGCAGGGCGTGGCCGGTGACGGTGCGGTCGCCGGAGATCAGCCAGCCGTTGCTGCCCGCGGTGCCGGGGCCGTCCGTCGCGAACAGGGCGACCGCCTCGCTGCCCAGGTGCCGTATCACCTGCTCGCGCCAGAGCTTCGCGGGAAAGCCGGCGAAGAGGATGTGCGTGCCGAGCCAGATGCCGAGGGGGGCCCAGGGCTGCCAGGGAGCGGGATCGAGGCCGGTCCGGGCGAATTCGGGGGCGCGGCGGGCGCCGTCCGCGAGGCCCTCGTTGACGCCGTCCACGTACGCCCGGACCCAGGCGGCCGTCTCCGGGTCCTGTCGCTCCAGCGCGATGAAGCAGCGGCGCGCGGTGTCTTCGAGGCGGGCACGGCGGGCGAAGACGTCCCAGGCGAGGGCGTCGGCGCCGAGGAAGGAGGCCGAGGTGCCCTGGAAGCGGTGCCGTTCGACCTCGATCTGCCAGGCGCGGTCCAGGGCGGTGACCCGCCCCTGGGCGCGGGCGAGCGCATCGGCGTCACGGGCGCGCAGATGGGGGATGCCCCAGGCGTCGCGGTAGGTCTCGGTGGTCACCCTGGACACCCCTTCGTTTTAGGTTAGCCTTGCCTAAGTCATTGGCGAGGGAATCGTACGCGAAGGGTGGCGCGCCATGGGGCAGGGGCGGGGCTGGGAGGGAGCGGTCCTGCGACTGCTGCGCGCGAAGGACTTCGTGTGCACGGTCATGGAGGCCGAGGACGTCACCCCGCACTACCGGCGGCTCCGGCTGAGCGACGGCGGACTGCTCGCCGCGACCGGCGTCCACCCCACCATGTGGGTGCGGCTGTGGTTCTCCGACGCCGGCCGCCCGCACCAGCGGGCCTACACCCTGGTCGACCCCGACCCGGCGACCGGCACCTTCGGCCTGGAGTTCGCGCTGCACGAGGGGTGCGCCGCCGACTGGGCGCGCACCGCACGGCCCGGGGACACGATCGAGGCGACCGTCCAGGGCACCGGCTTCCAGCACCCCGACCCCGCGCCCTCGCACGTCGTGGCCATCGGCGACCCGGCCTCGCTGCCCGCGCTCAACTCCCTCCTCACCGCCCTGGCTCCGCCGGCCGGCGCCGGGCACCGGGAGGCCGCCCCGGCGACGATCTGGTTCGAGGGCACCCTGGACGGCCTTCCCTGCCGGGCCGATCCGTCCCGGCACGAGATCCGCGAGGTGCCCCGACGGGACGCGGGCGCCCATCTCGCCGAGCGTGTCCGCGCCGAGCTGCCCGCCGTGCTCGACGGCACCCCCGACCCGTACGTCTGGATCGCCTGCGACACGGCCACCACCCGCACGCTCGCCTCGTACGTGCGCAGGGAGCTGGGCGTGCCGAAGGCCCGGGTGCACGCCCTCGGGTACTGGCGCGCGTCCTGACGCGGCAGGCGGGATCATCGACCCATGGACGTCACCCTGCATCTCGCCCAGGACCCCGAGGCCGACGCGCTGCTCGGGCGCAGTCCGCTCGCCGCGCTCACGGGGATGCTGCTGGACCAGCAGGTCCCGATGGAGTGGGCGTTCAAGGGGCCGGCGACCATCGCCGGGCGGATGGGCGCCGAGGACCTGGACGCGCACGAGATCGCGGCCATGGACCCGGAGGCGTTCGCCGCGCTGCTCTCCGGGAAGCCCGCGGTGCACCGCTACCCGGGCTCGATGGCCAAGCGGATCCAGCAGTTGTGCCAGTACCTCGTCGAGCACTACGACGGGGACGCGGAGGCGGTGTGGCGGGGCGTCGGCAGCGGGACCGAGCTGCTCGGACGGCTCCAAGGCCTGCCGGGATTCGGCAAGCAGAAGGCGCAGATCTTCCTCGCCCTGCTCGGCAAGCAGCTGGGCGTGCAGCCGAAGGGCTGGCGGGAGGCCGCCGGGGCGTACGGCGAGGCGCACTCGTACCGGTCCGTCGCCGACATCACCGGGCCCGAGTCGCTGGCCAAGGTCCGCGCCCACAAGCAGGAGATGAAGGCCGCCGCCAAGGCCGCCAAGTCCTCCCCGACTCCCAAGTCCTCGCCGGCGGCCAAGCCCTCCACGGCGTCCAAGGCGGCCAGGACCGCGGGGAAGAAGTAGGGCTGCGCGCCGGGTGCGCCCCGCCGGTGGCTCACCTCCGTGCCCCCGCTGGTCGCTCGACCTCCGTGCCCCGGCCGAGCGGCCCGACCCCGCAACCCACCGGCGCCGCTCAACCCCCCGACCCACCCGAGCGGCCCGGCCCCGGGAACCGGCCCGAGCGGCCCGACCCGGGAACCGGCCCGAGCGGCCCGACCCGGGAACCGGCCCGCGTCGCTCCATGCCGCAACCCGGCCGAGTGGCTCAACCCCCTGACCCGTCCGGGTGGCTCGGCCGGGTGGTTCAGCCGCCCGGCCCACCCCGGTGGCAGGAACCGCGCGGGCGGGCCAAGCATGGGGCATGACCGAGCCACCCGGCAGCGGCCCCACCTGGGGCCGGGAGTACGACGACCGCAGCGTCCACGCGGGACAGGGGCCGCACGGACACCATGAGCCCGAGCCGCCGCTCGAAGGCCCCCTGCACGCCCTGTCCCGGGCCGCCTGGCAGGTCGTCCTGGGCACCGGCATCGCCTCGCTGGTCCTCGGGGTGCTGGTGCTGGTCTGGCCGGGGCCCTCCCTGGTGGTCGCGGGTGTCCTGTTCGGCGTGTACCTCGTCGTCAGCGGCATCCTCCAGCTCGTCGCCGCCTTCGGTACGCACAGGACGACCTCGCTGCGCGTGCTCGCCTTCATCAGCGGTGCCCTGTCGATCCTGCTGGGCCTGTTCTGCTTCCGCGGGCCCATGCAGTCGACCCTGCTGCTCGCGCTGTGGATCGGCATCGGCTGGCTGATCCGCGGGATCACCCAGACCCTGGCCGCCGCCTCCGACAGCCGTATGCCCGCCCGCGGCTGGCAGATCCTGCTCGGGATCATCACCTTCATCGCCGGGATCGTGCTGATCGACTCGCCGTTCACGTCGGTCGCCGTGCTGACCCTCGTCGGCGGCTGCTGGCTGGTGGCCGTCGGCATCATCGAGATCATCACCGCGATCCGCATCCGCGGGCGCGCCCGTCAGGTTCCGCGCACGCTGTGACCGCCGCCGTCAACACCACGCCCCGCAGGTACGCCGAGCGAGCGGATCTCGGCGGCAGGAGGCTGCGGGCGGCCCCTTCCGTGGGCAGGTGACCGGTGTGAGCACCGCACGCCGCCGCACGCCGCGCCACCGCGCCCGGCTGCGGCTGCTCGCGCTGCTGCTGCTCGTCCTGCTGGTCCCCGGCGGCCAGGTGCAGGCCCAGGCGGCACCCCCGGCCGCCGCGGCCGCCGAGACCGCGGAGAGCGCCGAACACGACGCCCCCGGCGCGCTCGTACGGCCACCCGCCGGCGCCGTCCACCGGGCCGACCTGGCCGAGCGCCCCGCTCCCCTGCCCGGCCCGGCGCCCGCCCGCCCGGCGGCACGCGCGTGCCCCGCCCTGCCGCGGCCGCCCCACGCCCTGCCCCTACTGCGCACGGTGGTCCTGCGCTGCTGACGGACGCCCGCTTCCGCAGGCCTGTCAGCCCGACGCAAGGAACACAGCCATGCCCACCGACCCGTACGCGGTCCTGCGCGCCCTGCTGCGCGCGGAGGCCAGGCGCAGCGCGCTGCCCCAGGGCGAACAGAAGAACCCGCAACCGCAGCGGCCGGCGAAGAAGGACGACCGCTGATGCTCCGGCGGAGGCGGTCTACCGCCTCCGCCGGGCCGTACCGAACAGCGACCGGGTGATCTCACGGCCCAGCTGGGTGCCGACCGAGCGGGCCAGGGACCTGAACATCCCGCTGCTCACCACCTGTTCGACGAGCGAGGGCTCCTCCTCGGGCGGCTTCGGCCCGGGGACACTCTCCGGGCGGCCCCGCGTCCGCTCAGGCACCCGCGCCCGTACCTGCTCCTGCTCCTGCTCCTGAGCCGCCGTCAGCTTCTCGTACGCCGACTCGCGATCCACAGCCTGTGCATAACGCTCGTGGAGCGAGGACTCCCGCACCGCCCGGTCCAGTCCGGCCCCGTCCACCGGGCCCATCAGGGACTGCGGGGCCCGCAGCCGGGTGGCGGCGACCGGCGTCGGGGCGCCCTTCTCGCTGAGCACGGTCACCACGGCCTCGCCGATGCCGAGGCCGGTGAGGAGTTCTTCGAGGTCGTAGGCGGAGTTCGGGAAGGTCTTCACCGTCGCCCTCAGGGCCTTCTGGTCGTCCGGGGTGAAGGCCCTGAGCGCGTGCTGGACCCGGTTGCCGAGCTGGGCGAGGACATCGGACGGCACGTCCTTCGGGGTCTGCGTGACGAAGAAGACGCCCACTCCTTTCGAGCGAATCAGGCGCACCGTCCGGGTGATCGCGTCCAGGAACTCCTTGGAGGCGTCGTCGAAGAGCAGGTGCGCCTCGTCGAAGAAGAACACCAGCCCGGGCCTGTCGACGTCGCCGACCTCGGGCAGGTCGTGGAAGAGGGCGGCCAGCAGCCACATCAGGAACGTCGAGAAGAGCAGCGGCTTGTCCTGGACGGCGGGCAGTTCCAGGACCGAGACGACACCGCGCCCGTCCGGCGCCGTCCGCAGCAGGTCGGCCGTGTCGAACTCGGGCTCGCCGAAGAAGTCCGTCATGCCCTGCGCCTCGAAGGCGGTCAGCGAGCGCAGGATCACCCCGGCCGTGGCGGTGGACAGGCCGCCGATGTTCTTCAGCTCGGCCCTGCCCTCGTCGGCGGTCAGGAACGCGACGACCGCCCGGAGGTCCTTGAGGTCGGTCAGCTCCAGGCCCTTGGTGTCGGCGTAGTGGAAGATCAGGCCGAGGGACTGCTCCTGGGTCTGGTTGAGCCTGAGCACCTTGGAGAGCAGGACCGGGCCGAAGCTGGTGACGGTGGCCCGTACCGGGATGCCGTGGCCGAGTCCGCCGAGGGCGAGGAACTCGGCCGGGAAGCCGGCCGGCGCCCACTGCTGTCCCACCTCGGCGGCCCGCCCCTGCACCCGGTCGTCCGCCCGGCCGGGCTGCGCGATGCCGGACAGGTCGCCCTTGATGTCCGCGAGGAACACCGGTACGCCCTGCGCGGAGAGCTGCTCGGCGATCAGCTGGAGGGTCTTCGTCTTGCCGGTGCCGGTCGCGCCGGCGACCAGCCCGTGCCGGTTGAGCATGGGCAGCGGGATGCGGACCGACGCGCCCGGGTGGCACCGCCCGTCCCAGAGGAGGGCGCCGAGGTCGAGGGCGGGGCCGGTGAAGGCGTACCCGGCGGCGATCTCCTGAGCCTTCGCGGGGAGCGTCTCGCTGTCACTCATCTCCGGCCCCTGTTCCCGATAATCCCCGGTTTGCCCGTTTGGCTACGGCTTTTCCAGCGTCGCACTGCGTCGCCATGGCTGCGCCCGGAACGTCTTGACCGGTAGGCTTTCCGTGTGATCTTCAAGCGCATCGGAAACGGCCGGCCGTACCCCGACCACGGCCGGGAAAGCACCCGGCAGTGGGCGGACGTCGCGCCGCGCCCGGTCCGCCTCGATCAGCTCGTGACGACCAAGGGGCAGCTCGACCTGGAGACCCTCCTGGCCGAGGACTCGACGTTCTACGGCGATCTCTTCGCGCACGTCGTGAAGTGGCAGGGCGATCTGTACCTGGAGGACGGCCTCCACCGTGCGGTCCGCGCCGCCCTCCAGCAGCGCCAGGTGCTGCACGCGCGCGTGCTCGAACTCGACTGACCCGACTGCGCCCGGAGGTTGACCCTTTCGGGTTCGGCTGAGCAGCGTCTACTGATCATCTAATAGGCATCGCCGCTCGGGCGCACTACGCTGCGCCCATGAGCATGCTGACTCCACCCGGCATGGGCGGCCAGTACCGGATCACGGGGGACAAATACCCTCGGATGCGCCCACGCCCGCGGCGCGGCAGGCTTGCGTTCGCCGTGGTGGCGTCCGTCGCCGCACTCGGCCTGATCGGCTGGGGCACCCTGCAGCTCATCGACGTCTTCACAGGCGGCACCAAGAAATCCTCGGCGGTGGCCACCAAGACGGACTGCCGCACCGAGACGCACCCCGTCACGCCGGCCAGGACGCTGCCCGGGCCCGGCGACATCACGGTGAACGTCTACAACGCCACCACGCGCACCGGGCTCGCCAAGACCACCGCGGACGAGCTGAAGAAGCGCGGCTTCAAGATCGGTGACGTGGGCAACGCCGGCAAGGACTTCGACAAGAAGGTCAAGGGCACCGGGATACTCCTCGGCCCCGCCTCCGCGCTGGACACCTCGCTGCCGGTGCTCGCCACCCAGCTGTCCGGCGCCGAACGCCGCACCGAGGCCGGCCGCAAGGGCACCGACCTCGACCTGATCATCGGCGACGGCTTCAAGAACCTGACCAGCCGCCCGGACGCGACCAAGGCCCTGACGGCCCTGACCGCCCCCCGGCCAACGGCTCCGACGAAGAAGAGCTGCTGAGGCGGCACCCCGAAGGGTGCGCGCCGAAGGGGCGCGGGGAACTGCGCGACGAGCCACGACGAACCGGCGGTCACCGACGCAGCCGCACCCCTGCGGCTCCCCGGCGCTGCGGCCTACTCCGCCGCCCCGTAGAGCCGGTCCCCGGCATCTCCCAGGCCCGGCACGATGTAGCCGTGCTCGTTGAGGTGGTCGTCGACGGCCGCCGTCACGACCGTCACCGGGGTGCCCGCCAGCTCGCGCTCCATGACCTCGACGCCCTCGGGGGCGGCGAGCAGGACCACGGCGGTCACGTCGTCCGCGCCGCGCCTGATCAGCTCCTGGATGGCCGCGACCAGCGTGCCGCCCGTGGCCAGCATCGGGTCCAGGACGTACACCTGGCGCCCCGAGAGGTCCTCCGGCATGCGCGAGGCGTACGTGGAGGCCTGCAGCGTCTCCTCGTTGCGGATCATGCCCAGGAAGCCCACCTCGGCGGTCGGCAGCAGCCGGACCATGCCGTCCAGCATGCCGAGACCGGCCCGCAGGATCGGGACGACCAGCGGGCGGGGGCGGGCCAGCTTGACGCCGGTGGTCTGCGCGACCGGGGTCCGGAGGTCGACCTGCTCGGTGCGCACGTCCCGCGTGGCCTCGTAGGCGAGCAGGGTGACCAGTTCGTCGGCGAGCCGCCGGAAGGTCGCGGAGTCGGTGCGCTGGTCGCGCAGCGTGGTGAGCTTGTGGGCGACCAGGGGGTGGTCGACGACGTGGAGACGCATGTCCATAACAGTAACCGCGCCGGGCCGCCCCTCGCTCTGGCATCAAACCGCCCGTCCGAGGGAAAGTGGAAGGACGGACCGGGGGTGGTGTGACTGTGCCTGACCTGCCTGACCACGAATCCGACGACGCGAAGAACGCCGCCCGACCGGAGCAGTCCGGAGCGGAGCAGCCCGGCACGGACGCCGAGCGCCGGCGGCGACGCGCCCAGTTCCTGCGCGACCTCGCCGAGGCCCGAGCGCTGCGGGCCCGTGTCCAGCCCCGGCGCGCCAAGGCGGCCCGGCTGCGCCACGCCATGCGGATGCGGACGTTCCGCTGGTAGGCGGAACCGGCGTACGGTCAAGTTCGCCTGGCCTGCCGGAAAGAACCCGGTAAGGAAGATCGACGCCCACGCCGGTGTTCAGGCCGTGGGGGTGCGTGAGCGCCCGGAAAAGCCGCGTACGATCCGCAGGTGGCGGCAACAAGCGCGCTGGTGGGTCGTTTGCCCTTCAGTTCGGACGCACGATCAAAACAGCAAGACACAGGGAGCCGAAGACGTCCCCTGAACGCCTTGTTTCTGCCACGATTCCGAGTGGGTGGGGCTCGGAGCACAGCTCTCCCCGCCCAAGAACCTCCGCCGGGGGGACCCCCAACCGGCACGCCTATGACCAGTGGGAGAGTCACGGTGTACTTCGCCGCACTGCTCGCGCGCACCGAAGACGGGTGGGAAGCGAGCGACACAGAGCTCGACGATGTGGAAACCCTGTCGGATCTGGCCGACCTGGCCCGGGAGGCCAATCCCGACGAGGACACGGTGCTCGTCCTGATCGAGCAGGAGGACGCCTGGTTCGGTGTCGTCCGCGTGGACGGCGAGGACGACCCTCGCATCTACGTCTCCGACGCGGCCGCCGCCGCCCGCAGCGCATACGGCGAGCTGCTGCTCACCGACGAGCTGCTGGGCCGCGACCCGGGCGCCGACGACGTCTCCGACCTCGACTCCTTGGACCTCGACGGCACAGAGGACGGCGATGACGAGGACGAGGACGAGGAGAGCGACGAGGGCGGCCCGTCCGCCGACGCGGTGCCGCACAGCCCGGTGGGCGACAGCCAGATTCTCGACGACCTGGGCGTCGGCGAGAAGGAGCTGCGCGCGCTGGACGCCGAGGACGCGCTGGGCGCCATCGCCGACGCCCTGGGCGCCTCGGAGGTGCTGGAGACCGTCCGCTGACCGCGCCGCACACGCCCGGGCCCGCAGCGCCGAAGGACCCGCAGCAGGCCCGCCACCCGGTGGCCACGGACCCGATGACGGCCATGAACCCGATGGCCACGGACCCGGTGCGCGATCGCTGGCGGCCCGCGATGCGGCTCGCCCTGGACGAGGCCGCCCTGGCCGTCCGGGGCGGCGACGTCCCCGTCGGCGCCGTCCTGCTGTCCCCGGACGGTACGACGGTGCTCGCGGCCGGACACAACGAGCGCGAGGCCACCGGCGACCCCACGGCCCACGCCGAGGTGCTGGCGATCCGCCGGGCCGCCGCGCTGCTCGGGCAGTGGCGGCTGACCGGCTGCACGCTGGTCGTCACGCTCGAACCCTGCACGATGTGCGCGGGCGCGCTGGTCCAGTCCCGGGTGGACCGGGTGGTCTACGGCGCCCGGGACGAGAAGGCGGGCGCGGCCGGCTCCCTCTGGGACGTCCTACGCGACCGCCGGCTCAACCACCGGCCCGAGGTCGTGGAAGGCGTCCTCGCCGAGGACTGCGCGCGGATCCTCACGGAGTTTTTCCGGGACCGCTGAATACCGATTTCAAACCATGCACCACCTTGCTGTAAGGTCTCCCTCGGTAGCGTGTCCGAGCGGCCGAAGGAGCTCGCCTCGAAAGCGAGTGTGGCGCAAGTCACCGAGGGTTCAAATCCCTCCGCTACCGCTTGAGAAGGGCCCCGTCGCAAGACGGGGCCCTTCGTGCGTCCTCTCCGCCGTCCGCTCCGTTCCCCGCGGGGACGCACGGCAAGAGACCTCGGCGGGCGGGCCGTTGGCTGTGGCGCAGGGCGTGAAGGTTACACTCGCCGCCGGCAGGAGGGGCCCACGAGGCAGAGGCACAGGGAGGCCGCGGTGGCGGTGAACGCCAAGAAGATCGCCGTGTACGCGCTCGTGGTCTTCGCGCTGTACGTGATCATCACAGACCCGGCCAAGGCCGCGGACTATGTCCAGATAGGCTTCGAGGGCATCTCGGACGCGGCCAAGGCCATAGGCGACTTCATGACCTGGGTCGCCAACGGAGGAAAGAGCTGAGGTACATCCCATGATCCGCCACCTGGTCCTCTTCAAGCTCAACGAGGGCGTCGAGCGCGACGATCCGCGGGTCGTGGCGGGCGTGGAGGCCTTCCGGGCGCTCGGCGGCCAGATCGACGAGCTGCGCCTGTGGGAGTGCGCCTGGAACATCAGCGACCGGCCGATCGCCTACGACTTCGCGATCAACTCGGCGGTCGAGGACACGGACGCGCTGGGGCGCTACCTGGCCCACCCGGCCCACCAGGCGGGCGTCGCCCTGTGGCGGGAGTTCGCCACGTGGGTGATCGCCGACTACGAATTCTGAGCCCTCGCGGCACCAGCCCCCCACCGGAAAGGCGGGGGGCTTTCCTGTGTTTGACGACCCAACTTGCCGTCGTTTAGCCACAACACGGCGTTATCGGGTGCTTGCACACAGTGCACATGTCTTGTGATGCTATGACCGCTTTTGACGGATGATTGACCGATGAAGAGGTGGCGTTGACCGTGTCGGCCAGTACTGCGCCACCCCAGGAGGAGGCACCCGCCCCCGCGCCCGAGGCCCCGGCCCCTCCGGCCCCGGAGAAGCGCCGCGGCGCCGACACCCGCGCCCTCACCCAGGTGCTCTTCGCCGAGCTCAAGGACCTCAAGCCGGGCACGCCGGAGCACCACCGGGTACGAGGGGCGCTCATCGAGGCCAATCTCCCGCTCGTGCGCTACGCGGCCGCCCGCTTCCGCTCCCGCAACGAGCCGATGGAGGACGTGGTCCAGGTCGGCACCATCGGGCTGATCAACGCCATCGACCGGTTCGACCCCGACCGGGGCGTGCAGTTCCCGACCTTCGCGATGCCGACCGTGGTCGGCGAGATCAAGCGGTACTTCCGGGACAACGTCCGCACGGTCCATGTGCCGCGCCGGCTGCACGAGCTGTGGGTGCAGGTCAACAGCGCGACCGAGGACCTCACCACCGCCTTCGGGCGCTCACCGTCGACCGCCGAGATCGCCGGGCGGCTGCGGATCAGCGAGGAGGAGGTGCTCTCCTGCATCGAGGCGGGGAGGTCGTACCACGCCACCTCGCTGGAGGCCGCGCAGGAGGGCGACGGACTGCCGGGCCTGCTGGACCGGATCGGCTACGAGGACCCGGCACTGGACGGAGTGGAGCACCGCGATCTGGTCCGCCATCTCCTCGTCCAACTCCCCGAGCGGGAACAGAGAATCCTTCTGCTGCGCTACTACAGCAATCTCACCCAGTCACAGATCAGCGCGGAACTCGGCGTATCCCAGATGCACGTTTCGCGGCTACTCGCGCGTAGCTTCCAGCGGCTGCGATCCGCGAATCGGATCGAGGCATAGCCAGCGCACGGAAGCACGGTCCGGAACACACCAGATCGCACCGGATCGCAAGCAGGATCGATTCGTAACCGGCGCGAGCGAATCGCTCACCAGCGCTCTTCCCGACAGTTGTGCCCCGAAAAGCCGTCAGACCCCTTCTTTCCAGGGCCGATTCGTATCTTGCATGTCGACATGTCACTACAGCGCGTTGCCGACATGTGACATTCTGCGGGAAGCGCGTTTGCCGAGGCTCCGGCTCCGGTATTCAGGTGAAGGCTGCGTCGCTCGAAGCGAGGCCGCCGCGACCGTCCCGCGACCCAAAGGGGGTGGCATGTCCGCAGACCAGGGCAGCTCGAAGGTGCTCACGCCCACGAGCGAGACAGCGCCCAAGCAGCTCGATGCGCTCGACGTGCTCGATGACGTCCCGACGCTCGAAGCCGTGCCGACCCCGGCCGACCAGGCCGCCGCCCCGGCCCCGGCCCCGCCGGCCACGGCGGACCTCGACACCCGGACCCTGTCCCGGTCCCTGTTCCTGCGGCTCGCCGCACTCGACGCGGACAGCCCCGAGCGGGCCTACGTGCGGGACACCCTGATCGAGCTGAACCTCCCCCTCGTGCGCTACGCGGCGGCCCGCTTCCGCTCGCGCAACGAGCCGATGGAGGACATCGTCCAGGTCGGCACCATCGGCCTGATCAAGGCGATCGACCGCTTCGACTGCGAACGGGGCGTGGAGTTCCCGACGTTCGCGATGCCGACGGTGGTCGGCGAGATCAAGCGCTTCTTCCGCGACACCTCGTGGTCGGTCCGCGTCCCGCGCCGCCTCCAGGAGCTGCGCCTGGCCCTCACCAAGGCCAGCGACGAGCTGTCCCAGAAGCTGGACCGCTCCCCGACGGTGCCGGAACTGGCCTCGGTGCTCGGCGTCTCCGAGGAGGACGTGGTCGACGGCCTCGCGGTCGGCAACGCCTACACGGCCTCCTCCCTCGACTCCCCGGCCCCCGAGGACGACGGCGGCGAAGGCTCCCTGGCCGACCGCCTCGGCTACGAGGACAGTGCGCTGGAGGGCGTGGAGTACCGCGAGTCCCTCAAGCCGCTGCTGGCCAAACTGCCGCCCCGCGAGCGCCGGATCATCATGCTGCGCTTCTTCGCCAACATGACCCAGTCGCAGATCGGCGAGGAGGTCGGCATCTCCCAGATGCACGTCTCCCGGCTGCTGACCCGGACCCTGGCGCAGCTGCGCGAGGGGCTCATCTCCGACTGAGTCCCGCGCGGTCCCGCGCGCAAGGGTTCCTACCTGACGGCACGTCAGTCATCATGGCCCGATGCCTCGTACCCGCACACGCCGTACGACCACATCGACACAGGGCCGCCGAGGCGCCGTAGCGGCAGCGTCGGCGGCCGTCGTGTGTCTGGGCGCGGCCCTGGCCGCGTGCTCAGGCGGGGGCCGGGACGGATATGTGGCGGTGGGCGGTGTGCCACGGCCCGCGGGCACGGCGGGCGGTCCGACGGGTGCGGTCCGGATGGTCCCGCTGGACGGAAGGGACGGGAGCACCAAGTCACCGTCGGCACAGGCCTCTTCGGACCGTCCGCGGACGCGGACCCCGGCGGCCGGCACCGCCCCGGGTCCGGCCGGCACCGCATCGGATCCGGTCGGCACCGCCCCGGATCCGGCCGGTTCCCCCGAGCCGGTGCCCGGCAGCACGCCGAGCGCCACCGGCCAGAGCCCGAGCGCCCCGCAGCGGCCCTCGCCCACGCCAACTCCCCCGCACACGACGCCTGCTGCGCCCGCCGACCTCGGCTGGGGTGATCCCACACGCAAGGAGACGGACCGGCGCTGGTGCGAGAAGGTGACCGTCGCCTTCCACAACTCCGGCGGCACCGCCGTGCGTTCGGGCACGGTCACGTTCGGCACGCACATCATCGGCGGGCTGGGCATCGACTGGGGGACGGTCGCTTCGACCGTGGACCTTCCGGTGCCTCTCGCCGCGGGCGCGCACGAGAGCCCCACCTGGACGGTGTGCGTCGACGCCTGGCGCGTGCCGCTCGGCATGCACATCGAGACGCGGGACGTCGCCGTCCGGTGGAGCCAGTGATCCCCTCCAGGGGGGTCCGTCCTACTTGATCGCCAGCGCGACCACCGCGGCGACGACGGCCACGGCGACGACGATGCCGATGATCAGGCCGATGCGCGGACCGGAGGAGGCGGCTTCCTGCTGCCGGCGGCCCTGGGGGGCCTCGTCGACGAACGCGCGGAACATCTGGGTGTTGCCGGCGGGGTCGTGGTTGCCCTGGGGGCCCTGGGTGTTAGCCATGGCCCGAGACACTAGCGAATCCAGGTGACCGGCCCAAGTGCGGGGCCACCAGGACAGACGGGGGCACCTCACCCATGCCCACCTGGGTGTTTACAGTAGCAATACTTGCCTTTGCCAAGTTTTTGCGCCCTGGGATACCGATTTGTTTGCCTGCAGCAACCAACAGATCTATGGTTGCCCCAAGCAACGAATACGGGAGGTGGGATGGCCGAGCACGCGCAGTTCGAGGAGTTGGCGCGCCAGCTCAGTGCCGTCGGCGCCGTGAAACGGGACATGGGGCGGATCCTGCCGCCCGACTGCCCGGCCGGCTCGGCCGCCGTGCTGACGCTGCTCGGCAGCCACGGCGACATGCGCATGAGCAAGCTCGCCGAGCTGCTCGCCGTGGACATGTCGGTCACCAGCCGCCATGTCGCGCACGTCGCCGCACGCGGCTGGATCGAGCGGTCACCGGACCCCGCGGACAAGCGCTCACGCATCCTGCGCCTGACCCCCGAGGGCCTGGCGCAGCTCGACGAGCTGTCCCGGCG
The DNA here is from genome assembly GCF_042958635.1 of Streptomyces sp. NPDC007971. NCBI lineage: Bacteria > Bacillati > Actinomycetota > Actinomycetes > Kitasatosporales > Streptomycetaceae > Streptomyces > Streptomyces sp. NPDC007971. The sequence continues at coordinate 232,567 of NZ_JBIBJK010000011.1, read as the reverse complement.
GACCACCCAGCTGCTCGCCTACCGGCTGAGCGACTGGACCGACGACGAGGTCGGCCAGCTCATCCGGCTGATGACGCGCCTGCGCGCGTCCTTCGGCGACTGCCGCTCCGCCCCGCCGCGGCTGCCCGCCCCCGTACTCGAAGAGACCACCCGTACACCCGCGAACACGTAAGCAAAGGAAGCTCATGGCAACGACCACACCAGCCGGTGTGCGGGCTCACGCCAAGCACGGGGGAGGCGGCACCGACCACGCCCCGATGACGCACCGGCAGATCATGGAGGCCCTGTCCGGGCTCCTGCTCGGCATGTTCGTGGCGATCCTGTCGTCCACGATCGTCTCCAACGCCCTGCCGCACATCATCGGCGACCTCGGCGGCGGCCAGTCCGCCTACACCTGGGTCGTCACCGCCGCCCTGCTGTCGATGACGGCGGCCACTCCCCTGTGGGGCAAGCTCGCCGACCTGTACAACAAGAAGGCTCTCGTCCAGATAGCCCTGGTCATATACGTCCTGGGCTCGGCCGCCGCCGGTCTGTCGCAGAACGCCGGCATGCTCATCGCCTGCCGCGTGGTGCAGGGCATAGGCGTCGGCGGTCTGTCCGCCCTGGCGCAGATCGTCATGGCGGCGATGATCTCCCCGCGCGAGCGCGGCCGTTACTCCGGCTACCTGGGCGCCACGTTCGCCGTCGCCACCGTCGGCGGCCCGCTGCTCGGCGGTGTCATCACCGACACCTCGTGGCTGGGCTGGCGCTGGTGCTTCTACGTCGGTGTCCCCTTCGCGATCATCGCGCTGATCGTGCTGCAGAAGACCCTCCACCTGCCGGTCGTGAAGCGGGACGTGAAGGTCGACTGGGGCGGTGCCTTCGTCATCTCCGCCGCCGTCTCCCTGCTGCTGATCTGGGTCACCTTCGCCGGCGACAAGTTCGACTGGATCTCCTGGCAGACCTACGCCATGGTCGGCGGTGCGATCGCCCTCGGCGCGCTGTTCGTGCTGGTGGAGTCCAAGGCCAGCGAGCCGATCATCCCGCTGCGCCTGTTCCGCAACCGCACCATCACCCTGGCCTCGCTGGCCTCGCTGTTCGTCGGTGTCGCGATGTTCACCGGCACGGTGTTCTTCAGCCAGTACTTCCAGCTGGCCCGCGACAAGTCGCCGACGATGTCCGGCGTCATGACCATCCCGATGATCGGCGGTCTGTTCATCTCCTCGACCGTCTCGGGCCAGTTCATCACCCGCACCGGACGCTGGAAGGCGTGGCTGGTCAGCGGTGGTGTGCTGGTGACGGCCGGGCTGCTCATGCTCGGCAGCCTCCGCTACGACACCGAGTACTGGAAGATGGCCATCTGGATGGCCCTGCTGGGTCTCGGCATCGGCATGATGATGCAGAACCTGGTCCTGGCCACGCAGAACCAGGTGGCGCCCTCCGACCTCGGTTCGGCCAGCTCCACGGTGACCTTCTTCCGTTCCCTCGGCGGTGCGGTCGGCGTCTCGGCGCTGGGCGCGGTGATGTCCCACCGGATCACGCACTACGTCCAGGACGGCGTCGCCGCCCTGAGCCCCAAGTACCAGGCCGCCCTGGCCGGCGGCTCCGGCTCCACCGACAGCATCCCGGACCTGGGCAAGCTGCCGGCCCCCATCCGCACGCTGCTGCAGAGCGCCTACGGCCACGGCATCGCCGATGTCTTCTTCATCGCCGGCTGCCTCGCCGCCCTCGCCTTCCTGATCACCCTGTTCATCAAGGAGGTTCCGCTGAAGACCAAGGGCGCACTCGCGCAGGCCGCCGACGCCAACGCCCCGGCCGCGGCTCCGGCCGACGCCGGGACGCAGGTCCCGACCGCCGTCGGGCCCCAGGCCGTCGGGACCCCGGTCCCGGCCGCCGTCGCCGCCACCGAGGCCGCCTTCGCGGCCACCGGCCCGGCCATGGCCACGGCGACCGCCACCCAGCCGCTGACCGCCCTCGCGACGATCGCCGAGCCCGGCGCGGGCCACGGCACCCCGGTGCACGGCTTCGTCCGCGGCGCCGAGAGCGCCCCGGTCCCGCAGGCCGCGGTCACCCTGATCTCGCTGGCCGGCCGGCAGCTGGGCCGCTCGGTCGCGCAGTTCGACGGCTCCTACTCGCTCGACGCGCCGGGCACGGGTTCGTACGTGCTGATCGCCTCCGCCGACGGCTACCAGCCGCAGGCCTCCACGATCGTGGTCGGCGAGGAGCCGCTGTCGTACGACATCCTGCTCAGCGGCACCAGCGGTCTGACCGGTGTGGTGCGGGCGAGCGGCAGCGCGCTGCCGGTGAAGGACGCCATGGTGATCGTCACCGATGTGCGCGGGGACCTGCTGGCCACCGCCGCCACCGGTGAGCAGGGCGAGTTCGCCTTCACCGAGCTGGTGCCGGGCGCGGTGACCCTCGCGGTCAACGCGAGCGGGTTCCGGCCGCGTGCCCTGCCCGTCGAGGTCGCGACGACCGGCGTCACCCGGATCGAGATCGACCTGGACGCCGGCGCCCGGCTGCAGGGTGTCGTACGGGCCCCGCACGGTGCGCTGGCCGACGCCCGCGTGACGCTGGTCGACCAGGCGGGCAACGTGGTCGGCACGGCCACCACCGGTCCGGACGGGGCGTACGCCTTCGCCGACCTGAACGGCGGCGAGTACACCGTCATCGCGACCGGCTACCCGCCGGTGGCCACCGCGCTGACCGTCTCCGGCCCCGGCACCGACGGCCACGACATCGAACTCGCCCACCCCGGCGAGTAGTTCTCCCGGCCCGTGGCACGCGCACCGCCAGGCGCGTGCCACGGGCCGGGCTCTTGACGACCACTGAGCTTTTCTTGCACTGCGAGTGAGCCGGAGGGGCGCGCCGGTGTCGAGCGCCCGGAGGCGAACGAGCGATTGAATGGGAGAAACGGGATGGGACTGACCGCGAAGATCCGCACCCGGGACGGATGGGCCGTGTCGCACGCGGTCGTCACGGTGACCGACATGACCGGCAGCCAGGTGCTGCGCGCCGAGACCGACGCCGAGGGGGCCGTACGCGACGCCACCGAGCTGGTGCCGGGGGCGTACACGGTGATCGTGACGGCCGTCGGGTACGCGCCCGCCGCCTCCAGCGCGATCGTCACCGCCAGTGGGCGGGCCGAGGTCGGCACGGTGACACTGGCCCGGCAGGGCGGCACCGAGCTGCCCCCGCCCGGCCCCTGGACCATCGACCCGGTGCACTCCTCCGTCGCCGCCGTCGCCCAGCACCTGGGGATCTCCAGCGTGCACGGCCGGTTCACGGAGTTCGGCGGGAGCATCGAGATCGCCCCGGACGACGTCACCAAGTCCCGTGTGGAAGCGGTGATCCGGGCCGCCTCGGTCGACACCGGCAACGGGATGCGCGACACGCATCTGCGGTCCGCGGACTTCCTGGACGTCGAACGGCATCCGGAGATCACCTTCCGCTCGACCGGCCTGACCCAGGCCGGCCCGGACCGCTGGACGGTCCACGGCGAGCTGGCCATGCACGGCGTCGTCCGGCCGGCCGACCTCGACCTCGCCTACCTCGGCACCGGCGCCGACCCGTGGGGCGGTACCCGCGCCGCATTCCGCGCCACCGCCGAACTGCACCGCGAGGACTTCGCGATGAACTACAACCAGGTCCTCCAGGCGGGCATCGCCGCCATCGGCACGACCCTCAGGGTCGAGCTGGACATCCAGGCCGTCCAGGGCGACCGCCTGCCCGCCGTCTGACTCCCGCGAGCCGCCGGGCGGGCACCGTCCTGCTCCATTGCGGTGAAGTGGCGATCGACCGGCGCCCGCCCACCTGGCTGCTTCCGCCGCCCGGTGGGCCATGGTCAAATGGGACCGTCGGAAGCGGAACCCGAGACCACCGTCCGCCCGTCCGTCCGCCAGGTGAAAGTGCCGCCGTGACCTTCCTCCCGTTCTCGTGCGCGGCCCGCGACCTGCCCGGCCGTACCCTGCTCACGCTTCCGCCGGAGATCGACGTGTGCAGCGCACCCCTCCTGTACGCGCGCATCGTCTCGGTCGCCCATGCCCGCCGGCTGCGCCTGCTGGTGCTGGACCTGACCCGCACCGCGTTCATGGACTCCCAGGGCGCGCACCTGATCCACGACGTCCGCCGGCTGCTGCGCCCGCACACCGAGGTCCGGGTGGCCGCCCGCCCGGAGGGCCTGCCGAGCCGCGTGCTCACCCTGACCGGAGTGCGCCGGGACGTCCCCGTCTACGACGACCCGGCCGAGGCCATGACCGTCTGAGCCTGTGCCCGCCAGGGGCAGGCTCACCGGGCCGTCCTCGCTCTAGGCTGCGCCCATGGCACCGAACATCGCGACGAACACCCGTGTATCGCCGGCCGAGCTGCTGGACTTCGTACGCCCCCGCCACCGCGCCATCCTGCTCACCCGCCGGACCGACGGCAGCCCCCAAGGCTCCCCGCTGACCTGCGGGGTCGACGACTCGGGCCGGATCGTGGTCTCCACCTACCCCGAGCGCGCCAAGACCCGCAACGCCAGGCGGGACCCGCGGGTCAGCCTGATCGTCCTGAGCGACGAGTGGAACGGCCCCTGGGTCCAGATCGACGGCACCGCCGAGGTCCTCGACAGCCCCGACTCCGTCGAGCCCCTGGTGGAGTACTACCGCAACGTCGCCGGGGAGCACCCCGACTGGGACGAGTACCGCGCGGCAATGGTCAAGCAGGGCAAATCCATCATCCGGGTGACACCCGAGCGGTGGGGACCGGTGGCGACCGGCGGCTTCCCGGCACATCTGGCCGAGGAACAGTGAGTCCCTCCCGACCGCTTTCCGGCGCGGCCGGCCGCGCGGCGGTCAGCCCCGCTCCACCATCGCCTCGATGCCCGCGACCAGCAGGTCCAGGGCGAAGGTGAAGTCACGGTCCATCATCTCGGCGACCGTGTCCCCGCCGCGGGCGTCCATGATCTCCTGGGACTCCTGGAGAAGGTCCGCGGCCTCGGGGTCCTGCCGCGCCGACCTCATGGCCTGCTGGAAGTAGTCGTCCGGAGCCAGACCGGAGTCCGCGATCCGGGACATGAACTGGCCCTCCAGCGTGCCGTAGCCGTACACGAACTGGAAGACGGCCGAGATCGCGCCCATCACCCGGTGCGCCGGCAGCCCGGCGCGCCGGATGACGCGCTGCACGCTGCGGGAGAAGGCGAGCGCGTTGGGGCCGATGTTCAGGTACCGGCCGGCCAGCGGCGAGAGCCAGGGGTGTCGCACCAGCAGCGCCCGGTACTCGGCGGCCAGCTCCCGCAGCTGCTCCCGCCAGTCGCCCTCGCCCCCGGCCGCAGGCAGCCGCAGCTCGCCGAAGGCCGCGTCCAGGGCGAGTTCGAGCAGGTCCTCCTTGGTGTCCACGTACCAGTACAGGGACATCGCGGTGACGTTCAGCTCGGCGGCCAGCCGCCGCATGGAGACCTTCGCCAGCCCCTCGGCGTCCAGCAGCCGCACGCTCACCGCGGTGATCCGCTCCCGGTCGAGCCCCGAGGGCTGTGCACTGCGCCCGCCGCGCCGCGCCTCCCCCGCCAGCCACACACTGGCCCGCACCGACCGCGCATCACTCCTGGCCATGAAGGCACCTCCCAGAGACTCCGGCAGCTTCCCAAGATGCCAGGCGCGCAGCCAACTCGAAGGGGTGCGGGGAACTGCGCGATCAACCCCACCCGACCCGCAGCCGCACCCATACCCAAGCCCCCGGGCTCTTAGGCGACATTCCGCCCCGCTCGCCGCAAAAGCCCCGCCTCGACGAAGCCCCCGCCCCGATCAGCAACGGCCCGGCCGGCAGTCCCCGTGCAACCGCCCAGGGCGGCTCGGCGGTGTCGCGATGGCCGTGGTGGGCCTCACCCGAGCACGAACCGCAGGTGCCGGGTGACTCCGAGGACCAGCCGGCGCCGGGTGGTGACCCGGGGAAGTGGACGTGCTGCACACCGCACAGCTGCTTCTATGCGGTGTACAGCGATGTTCTGTCCGTTACGCGGCCGGCCGTCCGGTCAGCTGCTCGCCTTCCGTGTGAGGTCGTAGAAGGTGGCCGAACCGACCGTCACCTTCTTGAAGGTGCTCTCGACCCACGACGTGATCCCGGACCCCGTGCCGCTGTTGCCGGCACCGCCCATGCCCCCGCCGAAGCCACCGCCGGCGATGAAGTAGTGGATCTTTCCTTCCGCCACGTACTCCTTGAACCGGGCCAGGGTCGGGGACGGGTCGGTGCCGTTGAAGCCGCCGATCGCCATGACCGGGTCACCGATGGCCAGCTGGTAGCTCGCGGCGTTCTGCGAACCGACGCCCGCGGCGACCCAGGTGTACTTCCCCGCGTCCTTCTCCAGCAGCTTCCTGGCCGCGGAGCTGACGTCCGCGCCGTTCAGCAGACCGCCGGCACCGCCGCCCGTACGGCCGCCTTCGCCCATCAGGCCGCCCCCGGGGAAGCCGTTGCCGTTCTGCGGATTCCGCCCCTGGCCCTGGCCCTGACCTTGGCCCTGACCTTGGCCCTGACCTTGGCCCTGACCTTGGCCGTTGCCGTTCTGGCCCGGCATGCCGCCACCGGCGAGGCCCCCGCCCGGGAAGCCCTGACCCTGACCCTGGCCGCCGGGCATCGCCCCGTTGCCGTTCTGCCCGTTCTGCCCGTTCTGGCCGCCCTGCTGCCCCGGCATTCCGCCGCCGAAGCCGCCGCGCAGGGCGCCGCCCTTGCCGCCGCCCGGGCGGCCGCCGCCGAAGCCCATCGTGCTCGCGCCCGCCGGGCCCGCCGTGGGGATGGAGCCGGTGTGCGCGGAGTTCACCGTGCTGAGGGTGTACGCCGCCGGGCCGGCCAGCGCGGCCAGCAGGCCCACCGCCGCCGCCCCGAGAGCGAGCCGCCGCGCCAGGCGGCCGGCGAGGACCAGGCCGAGCGCGGCCGCGAGCCCTCCGATCAGGACCAGCCACTTCAGCCAGGGCAGATAGCCCAAGGTGCGGTTGAGCAGGACATAGCCCCAGGCGGCCGCGGCCACCACGGCGGCGGCCAGCATGACGGACGCCCAGGCCTGCCTCCGCTTCTCCCACAGCAGTCCGGCGCCCATGCCGGTGACGGCCGCGACGTAGGGGGCGAGGGCCACCGTGTAGTACTGGTGGAAGATGCCCGCCATGTAGCTGAAGACCACCATGGTGATCAGCAGCGAGCCGCCCCACACCAGGAACGAGGCGCGCGTGACGGACGTACGCCGGGCCTTCCTGGTCGCCCACAGGCCCGCGGCCAGCAGGATCAGTGCGGCCGGCAGCAGCCAGGAGATCTGGCTGCCGACCTCGTCGCTGAACATCCGGTCCCAGCCGGTGGCACCCCAGCGGCCGCCGCCGCCCGCGCCACCGCCGCCGCCCACGCTGCCGGTCTCGTCACCGCTGATCCGGCCGAGGCCGTTGTAGCCGAAGGTCAGCTCCAGGAAGCTGTTGTTCTGCGAACCGCCGATGTAGGGGCGGGAGGAGGCCGGCCACAGTTCGACGATCGCGACCCACCAGCCGCCGGCCACGACGAGCGCGACGGTCGCCAGGCCCAGCTGCACCAGCCGCTTGCGCAGCCTCACCGGAGCGCACACGGCGTGGACGAGGGCCAGCGGCGGCAGGATCAGGAACGCCTGGAGCGTCTTGGCGAGGAACGCGAAGCCGATCGCGGCACCCGCCCACACCAGCCACCTCGTCCGCCCGTCCTCGACGGCCCGTACGACGAAATAGCAGGCCAGCGCCATCAGCAGAGCCAGCAGCGCGTCCGGGTTGTTGAACCGGAACATCAGCGCGGCGACCGGGGTGAGCGCGAGCACCGCGCCCGCGATCAGACCGGACGCCGGACTGAACCGGCGCCGTACCCCCGCGTACACGACCGCCACCGTGCCCACGCCCATGAGGACCTCGGGGGTGAGCATCGCCCAGGAGTTCAGGCCGAAGATCCTGACCGACAGCTCCATCGGCCACATGAAGGCCGAGGGCTTGTCGACGGTGATGGCGTTGCCGCCGTCCAGCGAACCGAAGAAGAACGCCTTCCAGGACGTGCTGCCCGCCTGGACGGCCGCCGAGTAGAAGGAGTTGGCGTAACCGGAGGCGCTGAGGTTGTACAGGTAGGTGACGAGGGTGACGGCGAGCAGGCCGAGGAAGGCCGGGCGTGCCCAGCGGGGGTCCTCGGGGCGGCCGCGCCACACCCTGTGGACGAAGGGCCGCCCGGGTTCGGCGGGCTCGGGGGCCCGCGGGGGAGCGGTGGGGGGCGGACCCCAGGCAGCGGGGTCGCCCTGCTGGGCCGGCCGGTCGTAGTGGGTGGTCATCGGGGCTCCCCCGGGTCGGTGTCGTGAGGGCGCACCGGCTGCAGCCGCATGATGGCGTCCCTCCGGTTGCCGTCCGCGGCTTCACCGGCGCGGACCTCGGTGGTCGGGTACGGCTGCTGGTGCTCCGGCCGGTACTCCTGTCGGTGCCCCGGCCGGTACTCCTGCCGGTGGTCCTGCTCCTGCTCGTACGGGTGCTGGTAGTGCTGCTGGAAGTACTGGGGCGGCGCCGGGCGCTGGGTAGGCGGTGCGTACGGCGCCGTCGCGCGGTGGGCGGGCGCGGCGGGGCGGTGCGCCACGGCCACCGTCGGCTCCCGGCCGGGCTCCTGGCGGTCCGGGAACACCCAGGCGCGGAAGAGCAGGAAGCGCAGGACGGTCGCCGCGAGGTTGGCGGCGATGAGGACGGTCAGTTCGGTGGAGTGCGCCGGGCTGCCGGTGGCCGCGTTCAGGGCGGCCAGCGAGCCGCTGGTCAGGGCCAGTCCGATGCCGAAGACGACCAGGCCCTGCGCCTGGTGCCGGACGGCGCCGCCCCGGCCGCGCACCCCGAAGGTCAGCCGGCGGTTGGCGGCCGTGTTGGCGACGGCCGAGACCAGCAGCGCGAGCGCGTTGGCGACCTGCGCGCCGGAGAACTCCCGGAAGACGCTGTAGAGGAGGAGGTAGAAGAGGGTCGACAGGCCGCCGACCACGCAGAACCCGACCAGCTGACGGGCGAGCCCCTTGGGCACGTCCTGGATCTCGCGGTCGCGCGGGTCGTCGCCGAAGGGCCGGGTGAGCCGGTCCAGCGGCAGTGAACCGGTGGCCAGGGCCCTGCCGATGCGCCACACGCCCAAGAGGTCGTCGGTCGCGGTCTTCACGATGTGCACGGTCGAGTCGGGGTCGTCGACCCAGTCGACCGGCACCTCGTGGATCCTGAGCCCAGCCCGTTCGGCGAGCACCAGCATCTCGGTGTCGAAGAACCAGCCGGTGTCCTCCACCAGCGGCAGCAGCACCTGGGCGACATCACGGCGTATGGCCTTGAAGCCGCACTGCGCGTCCGAGAAGCGGGCCTGCAGCGAGCCGCGCAGGATCAGGTTGTAGGCCCGGCTGACGAACTCCCGCTTGGGGCCGCGCACGACCCGGGAGCTGCGGGCGAGCCGGGAGCCGATCGCCAGGTCCGAGTGGCCCGAGATCAGCGGTGCCACCAGCGGCAGCAGGGCGTTGAGGTCGGTGGACAGATCGACGTCCATGTAGGCGAGGACCGGCGCCTCGGACGCGGACCACACGGTCCTGAGGGCGCGCCCGCGGCCCTTCTGGTCCAGCCGGAAGGCGGCGACCTCGGGGATCTCCGCCTCCAGCCGCGCCGCCACCCGCGGGGTGGCGTCCGTCGACGCGTTGTCCGCGATCGTGATGCGGAAGGTGTACGGGAAGGTGCGCTCAAGGTACTCGTGCAGTCTGAGCACGCACGGCTGGAGGTCCTTCTCCTCGTTGTAGACGGGGATCACTACGTCCAGGACAGGCGTACCGGCGTCTGTGGCCGGGAGGTGCTCCCGCGCCGGCAGGGTGCCGGGAGAAGAGTCGGTTCGCATGAACCGACTCTCCTCAGGCGCCCTGTCGCACCGATGTGGTGGCGCTGTGCTGTGCCTGTGAGTGCGCCTGCCAGGCGCTTGCGGGCGTGGGGTGCGGCAGGGCCGGGGCGAGCGCGGGCAGCTGCACGGTGAACACCGTGCGGCCCGGAACGCTGTCCACGGTCACGGCACCGCCGTGCGCGTCCGCCACGGCCTGCACGATGGCGAGGCCCAGGCCGGTGGAGCCGGTGGCGCGGGAGCGCGCGGAGTCCCCGCGCGCGAACCGCTCGAAGACATGCGGCAGCAGGTCCGGCGGGATCCCGTGGCCGTTGTCCTCGACGTCGATGCACATCCAGGGCCCGCGGCGCTGCACGCGCGCGGTGACGGTCGTGCCGGGCGGGGTGTGGTTGCGGGCGTTGCCCAGCAGGTTGACGAGCACCTGTTGCAGGCGTGTCGCGTCCGCGGACACCGGGGCGGGCTCGTCGGGCAGTTCGAGCCGCCAGTTGTGGTGCATGCCGGCCGCGCGGGCGTCGCTGACGGTGTCCACGACGAGCGGGATGAGGTCGGTCTGCTCGAACCGGAGCGGCCGTCCGGCGTCCAGCCGGGCGAGCAGCAGCAGGTCCTCGACCAGCAGGGTCATCCGCCCGGCCTCGGACTCGATCCGCCCGAGGGCGTGCCGGGTGTCGGGCCCGACCTGTTCCCGGCCCCGCCGGGTCAGCTCCGCGTAGCCCCGGATGGAGGCGAGCGGAGTCCGCAGCTCATGACTGGCGTCGGCGACGAACTGCCGTACCCGCGTCTCGCTCTGCTGCCGGGCGTGCAGGGCGCCGTGCACATGGTCGAGCATCCGGTTCAGCGCGGCACCGACCTGGCCGACCTCGGTGTGCGGGTCGCACTCCGACTCCGGGACGCGCTCGCTGAGGTTCACCTCGCCGCTGTGCAGGGGGAGTTCGGAGACCCGGGTGGCGGTGGCGGCGACCCTGCGCAGGGGGCGGGTGGCGACGCCGACGAGAACACAGCCGGCGATGACGGCGGCGACGAGGCCGGCGGCGGTGACGCTGATCTCGACGAGGATCAGCGTGTCGACGGTGTCGTCGACGTCCTGCGTCGGCAGGGCCACGTAGTAGGCGTCGGTGCTGTCCTTGCCGACGAAGTACTTGACCAGATAGCCGCCGAGCCCCGGGATCTGCGTGCTGTGCGCCTTACCGTCCTTCGGCACCTCGGCGACCGCCGCCTTCTGCGCCGCGGTGAGGTCGTCGACGCGCATCTTCTTGAAGAAGCCGTAGCCGTCGTTCAGCTGGTGCGAGACACGGGCGGAGGCGATCGAGCCGTCCTCCGCGTCCACGTACGCGGCGATGGTCCTGGACGGTGTCGGGCCGATGGTCAGCAGTCTGCCGACCTTCTGGCTCGGCGTGGCCGTGTCCGGCGAGGAGGCGTCCGGCCGGCCGGCACCCACACCGGGCTCATCGCCGGGGGGCCGCATGTGACCGACCGTGCGCCCGCCGATCTCGGACACCTTGCCTTCGAGCTGGTTGTACAGATGGGAGCGCAGCGCGAGTGTGGTCACGGTGCCGATCACCGCGCACACCACGGCGATCAGCACCACGGACGCGACGACGAGCCGGGTCCGCAGGGTGCGCGGCCGTCGTCGCCCGCTCACGAGACGGCGGGCTTGATCAGATAACCGGCCCCGCGCCGGGTGTGGATCATGGGCTCCCGGCCGGCGTCGATCTTCCGCCGCAGGTAGGAGATGTACAGCTCGACCACGTTGGCCTGCCCACCGAAGTCGTACGACCACACGCGGTCCAGGATCTGCGCCTTGCTGAGCACCCGCCGCGGATTGCGCATGAGGAAGCGCAGCAGCTCGAACTCGGTGGCGGTGAGGTGGATGGAGTCCCCGGCCCGCGAGACCTCGTGGCTGTCCTCGTCCAGGGTCAGGTCGCCGACGACGAGCACGGAGTCGGACCGGCGGTCGGCGGCCCCGGACCGGCGGATGAGTCCGCGCAGCCGGGCCACGACCTCTTCCAGGCTGAAGGGCTTGGTGACGTAGTCGTCGCCGCCCGCGGTGAGTCCGGCGATACGGTCCTCGACGGCGTCCTTGGCGGTCAGGAAGAGGACGGGCACGTCCGGCAGTTCGCGGCGCAGGCGGCCGAGGACGGCCAGCCCGTCCATGTCGGGCAGCATCATGTCCAGGACGACGGCGTCGGGCCGGAACTCCCGGGCGGTCTGCATGGCCCCCTGCCCGTCCCCCGCGCTTCTGATCTGCCAGCCCTCGTAACGAAGAGCCATGCTCAGCAGTTCGGTGATCGACAACTCGTCGTCCACCACCAGCACTCGGACGGGGCTCCCGTCCGGCCTCAGCAGTTCGGTGCGCCCCTGGGGCGAGGTCGTGGTCATGGTGGACACCCTGTCGGGGCCCTCTGAGAACGTCCTTTCACGTATCTGTGATTTCCCTGAGAAACACACAGGCGCTTCTCAGGGAACGTCTGGGAGGCACTCAGGCGTGTGAACCGCGGCTTCACGCGCGCGTGAAGCCGTGGCTGTGCTCGACCCGGGCGATGTGGATCACGTACCGGTCGTACCACCGCTCCTGCCCGCGCTGTTTGGCGGCGAGGTGCTCGGGGTGCCGGCGCCACTCCTCGATCCCGTCGAGGTCCCGGAAGTAGGCGACGGAGACGGCGAGTCCGCCGGGGGTGTGGGCGAAGTCCTCGCCGAGGAAGCCGGGGACGTCCCGCACGAGGCCGGACAGGTGGCGGGCGCAGTCGGTGTATCCGTCGGGGTCATGGCCCGTACGGGTGGAGGTGAACACGACGGCGTAGTAAGGGGGTTCGTGGGCAGGGCTGGGGACCGGGCCGACAGGGGCAACAGGCTGATCGCTCATGTCAGCCACGATGACCGAGGGCGCCGGCACGGGTCCATGGACCTTGCCCAAAGGGATCCGTAGGGGATCCAAGTCTTGACCATCGCCCTTCGGACGGTGCCACCCGGGCGGACGACGGCACCCGGGCCAACGGTGGCCCCCGGGCCAACGGTGCCACCCAGGCCGACGGTGGCCCCCGGGCGTCAGAACAGGCCGTCCTGCTCCCGTCTGAACTCCCGCACGGGGACGGTGAACCCGCCCTGCGCCCCGGGCAGCGGCGCAAGCTCCCACCCGGTCATCAGCCGGGTGTCGAGGACGACGACCCCGCGCCCGGCGACGGCCAGGTGCAGATCGGGGCCGGCGGCCGCGACCAGCTCACCGCTGACGATGGCGCCCGGTACCAGCTCGACGACGTCACCGACGGCGGCCGGCACCCCGGAGAGTCCGAAACGGCCGGCGTGATCGACCGGTCGGCACGGCTCCCGGGTCAACGACTCGGGCCATCCGCCGAGTCCCACGGCCCGCGCGTGCAGCTCCCGCACCTCGGCGGCCCGCCCGGCCTCCGTCGACGGCAGCGCCGCCCGTACGGCCCTCTTGTCGGCGTACGGAATCCGGTCCGGGACCCCGAGGGCGGCCCGCAGCAGCTCCTCGGTCCGGCGGGCGGCCATCAGCGGACCGGTGCCCAGCCAGCTGAAACAGACGGCACCCTGCTCCAGCAGCCGCACCGGCCCCCGCTCGACGGCGGTGATGCCGACCTTGACCATGCCGGGCCCGAACCAGGCCAGATAGACGCGGTAGGGCCGCGGGTCGTCGGCGAGGGTGTCGGCGGCCACGGAGTGCGCCCGGTCCAGCCGCGCGCACTCCTCGCACCTCGCCCCCGTGCTGCGCCCCGGGACCGCGGCCCGCACCGGACAGGCATGCCCCCGCGCCCCGGCACACCGTCGCGGCGAACCGTCCGCCACGGCGAACGCGACCCGCTTCCCCCACGGCAGCGCGCTGCGCCGCCCGCCGTCCCACAGCAGCACGGGGCCGTCCGGCGTCCAGCGCAGCCCCGAGCATGTCCACACGTGTGCCATCACCAGTGAGCCTAGAAGGGGGGTCCGACAACGCCGTCCCCGCACGGCTTCCGGGCCGTCCTCGCCCCCACCTCACCCCAGCCCCGCTCCGGCCTCACCCCAGCCCCGCTCCGGCCCTGCTCCGGCTTCGCTCCGGCCTCGCCCCAACCTCGCTCCGGCCCGCGGCCGACGGTACGTTCACTCGATGGACGACACGGCCACGGATTCGGTGCGCGCCTCTCCCGGGACCGCGGAAACCCGCGCCGCGTGCACCGCGGGCCGTCCCCGCCCCGCCAGCCGGCAGCCGACACACCCGGCGTGCCCGTGCCGGGCCTGAGTGTCCCTCACGCGCATGCCCCACTGTTCCCGCGGCCGCACGCCCGGCGGCTTGCCCCAGCCGGACAGGTGAAGGGCCCAGGTGACCAGGACGCTCACGCCCACGATCGCCAGCCCGCCCACGAGGTCCGGCACGGAGACCGTGCACACGCCCAGACCCACCACACCGCTTCCGACGGTCGCGATACCGGCGCCGGTCCAGCCGGCGATCGTGTGACCCTCGTCGTACAGACTCATGGAGCCGCCTCCAGGGACAAGATTCCCTCACGGACTAAGCAATTCACTCAACCGAATATCTCACGAACTAAGGGATCTGAACAGATGGACGGCACGCCCCGCCCGCCCGCCACCCCGGCACAGGCACTGTCGGCGATGGACCACCTCATCGCCGCCCACGTGATCGGACAGCAGGAACTGGCCCGGCGGCTGGGACTGAGCGTCACCGACCTCACCTGTTTCGCCTTCGTCCTGGAGGCCGGCGAGAACCTGCTCACCGCCGGCGACCTCGCGGCGCGCGCACACGTCACCACGGGCGCGGTGACCGGCATCCTCAACCGCCTCGAACGCGCCGGCTACGTCACCCGCCGGCCCGACCCCGCCGACCGCCGCCGGGTCCGCGTGGCCGCCGTACCGGCGGCCGTGACCCGCGTCGAGGCGGTGTACGCGGGCCACTACAGGCGCCTCACGGCCCTGTTCGCCGACTACGGCCCCGGGGAACTGGCCGTCATCACCGACTGGTTCACCCGCGCCACGTCCCTGGCCCACGAGTATCTGGAAAAGCTCAACAGGAACGACCCGGAAGAGGATTGCTGAGCCCGAACCCCCGCACTGAGCCAGAACAGCCCTGACGTTCCTGACCCCGGCACACAGAGGGGGACGGCAACGGGCCGGACGATGACGACGGCGCGGCTGGCGTCCTCGTAGCGGTTTGATCGGCCCACATTCACCGGTTAGGTCGAACTGATGACGGCCGTCGTCGCGACCCGGCGATTCGGGGGGAAGGGCAATGGAGGACAGCTCGACAGAAGGGTGACATCGTGCAGGCCAGTGTTGGTGACAGGATTCTTGTTCACGGTCGGATCGTGGGGCAGCACGATCGCACCGCAGAGATCATTGAGGTGCTTGGAACGGATGGTGGGCCTCCCTACCGGGTCCGTTTCGACGACGGGCACGAGACGCTGATGAGTCCGGGCCCGGACACCGTCGTCCGCCCCTTCAACGACTAGGAAACTCTCCGACCCCGGCGGTTGCCGTCGAACACCGCCGTCAGAGCAAAAGCCAGAGGCCCTGTGGATCACTCCACAGGGCCTCTGATCTGTTGTGCACTCGGCAGGATTCGAACCTGCAACCTTCTGATCCGTAGCTCTGGAGAGATGGGTCGTAGACGGTCGTACAAGTCGCTTGGCGGACCATGACGGGCCAGTGCGGGGTGCTGCTGGTTGCTTGGGTTGCTGTACCGCGCTGCTGTACCGCCGACTGAGGTGCGAGCGGCCGTCCGGTACGTGATGCCCGAACACGGGCACGTGTGCGCAGAGCTCTCATTGAGACGCCATTTCAGATACGAGGCGTACCGGGCGGCGCTAGGCGATGCCTGAGCCGATAGCACGGGCCAACAGGGCTTTTGGACACTCACTGCACCTCTAGCGCTAGGGCCTGTCCGACGGGTCGCGTCACCGGCCCGCACCCGACAGCAATGTCACCCGAACGGCCTAACACGAAGTGTCGCCCACATGGATGAACATCAAGCTGAGTGGTGTCCCAACCGAGGCAATCCGTGAAAGGCGAACCAAATGCGCATTCGACGAATCCTCGCCGCCGTCATCGCCACGGCAGCCCTCGCCGGGGTCGGCCTTGCAGGCGCCGCCACCGCCACCGCCACAACCGCCACCGCCACAACCGCCACCCCTGCCAGCCTCACCCCGGGTGAGTGCGAGCAGGGCGGCGGAACGGTCGATCGGTCGAACTTGTCCTCGGCCCACCTCCCGACCTGCAAGGGCGGCAAGTTCAACGGGCAGGAAGTCGACTAAACCCCCGCTAGGCGCCCCGCAGCCACGCGCTGCGGGGCGTTCCTACGCGAGCGTAGCCGGGGGAGCCGCAGGTACGTGCCGACCCATTAGAAGTCTCAGCGCGGGCCGTAGATCACTGGTCGGCTGACGTTAGCCCCGGACGCTGACCAAACGCAGAAGACCCCCGGCCGATACCGACCGGGGGTCTGCGTGCTGGTGGGGTTAACAGGATTTGGACCTGTGGCCTCATCCTTATCAGGTCGATCACGACTTCCCAGGGAGCTGGGTGCTGCCGGTCGTGACCTCTGGGTCCTAGTCGCCGAGGTCCGCCCTGATCCGCTCGGGAAGATCGGCCGCAACCGCCGCGTCCTCCCCGCCTGGGTCGACGAGTACGTGAACCGCTGCGCCTCCGAGACCGGGGAGTGGGCGGCATGAGCGGAAAGCGGGCCAATGGTGAGGGGTCCATCTACCCGTACAAGAACGGCTTCGCGGCGTACGTCTGGGTCACCACCCCGGACGGCGACCGCAAGCGCAAGTACGTCTACGGCAAGACCCGCGAGGAGACGCACGAGAAATGGATCAAGCTCCACAGTGAAGCCAGCAGGGGCCCGGTGCAGACCCGGCACCGCACGGTGCAGGCGTTCCTGTCCTACTGGCTCGAGTCGATCGTGAAGCCCCACCTCGCTCCGCTGTCGTACGTGTCGTACGAGGGCTCGGTGCGGCTCTACATCAATCCGCACCTCGGCGGGAAGCGGCTCGACAAGCTGACCGTCCGGGACGCGGGAGTGGCTGACCAAGCTGGCCGGCATCTGCCAGTGCTGCGCCCAGGGCAAGGACGCCAAGCGGGCCAAGCCGCGGCAGCGGTGCTGTGCGGTCGGGGAGTGCTGTGAGGCCTATCCGTCCCGGCGGGTGGTCCAGGCCGCCCGTGACGCCCTGCGGGCCGCTCTCACGCACGCCGTGACCGAGGAGGAGATCAGCAAGAACGTCGCCTCCCTGGTCAAGGTGCCCAAGCCCCGGCGGCGCCGGATCAAGCCCTGGTCCGTAGTCGAGGCGGGGCGCTTCCTGGCCGATTCGGTCGCACGTGAAGATCCGCTCTTCGCGGCCTGGGTCCTGGTGCTCTGCCTCGGCCTGCGGCGTGGTGAGGCCTTGGGCCTGACCTGGCAGTCGATCGACTTCGAGGCTGGTGAGCTGTACGTGGATCACCAGATCCAGCGCGCGGGCCGCCAGATCCTGCACCGGGAGACCAGGACGGAGGAGTCCGACGACTTCCTTCCGCTCCCCGAGTTCTGCCTACGGGCGCTCCGGATGCGGCGTGCCCAGCAGACCGGGGACTGGAAGGCGGCCGGTGAACTGTGGCAGGACACTCGCGGGCTGATCTTCACGACGAAGTACGGGACGCCGATCGAGCCGGGGAACCTCACCCGCATGTTCGCCCTGCGGGCCCGGCGTGCCGGGCTCCGGGTGATCCCGCTCCGGAACACCCGGCACACCTGCAGCTCGCTCTTGGTCGCCCTGAAGGTGCACCCGAAGGTGGCCCAGCGGATCCTGCGGCACTCGCAGATCGCCATGACGATGGAGGTCTACGCCGAAGCCAGTGAGGAAGAGGTGCGGGCCGCGCTCGGCAAGCTCTCCGATGCGATGGGCGGCGCCGGCTGATGCCGTTGCTGTACTTCGCTGCTGTACGACCCTGAAACGCCGAAGGCCCCGGATCTCTCCGGGGCCTTCAACCTGTGTGCACTCGGCAGGATTCGAACCTGCAACCTTCTGATCCGTAGTCAGATGCTCTATCCGTTAAGCTACGAGTGCTTGTTCTTTTGTTTTTGCCCTTCCGCTCCTGGCCCTTCCGGCCCGCTCGCGGCGACAGGAAGAACATTACATGACTGCCGCCGTCATGTGAAATCCGATTCGCATACCCCTTGTGACCTGCGAAAACGCGAATGAAGCGGGGGATGGGGCCCGGAGGGAGCGGCAAGGCGCAGGAGTCGTGACAACGCCGAAGCCCCGGTCCTGAGGACCGGGGCTTCGGGATCAAGTGCGGAGGCGGAGGGATTTGAACCCTCGATGGGCTTGAAGGCCCAAACCGCATTAGCAGTGCGGCGCCATAGACCGGACTAGGCGACGCCTCCAGCACAACCACTCACGCGAGCGCGCGATTGGTGCGTGCAGATGATGACACAGTCGAGCGCGGTGTCACCAATCGCCCCCCACGGTACTAGGCGCGAGGGCCACAGGGCAAAGGGCTTCGTCCGGCGAGGCGGCGGACGGCGGGCCGGGCGCAACGTCCGGGGGCCGTGGGCGTTGGGCAGGGCATGGTCTCTGTCCTGTCGGCCGTCGCGCGCGGCGTCCTGATCCCGTCCCTCGCCGCGGTCTCGGTCTCGTCCCTGGTCGCCCTCGCCGCCGTACCCGCCGCGGCCTCGCCCGCCGTCCCGCCGCCCGTGCGGCCCGAGGACCGGGCCGCAGATCACCTCACCGTCGTGGTGCGCAACGCCGGCGCCGGGCTGGACGGGACGTACGACGTCTCCTGTCATCCCGCGGCCGGCAATCACCCGGACGTGGCGGGCGCCTGCCGGGTGCTCGACGACGACACCCGGTGGGGGCGGGACACCTTCGCCCCGGTGGCCCCGGGCAGTACCTGCACGATGCTCTACGGCGGTCCGGCCACCGCCCATGTCACCGGCATCTGGGCCGGGCGGCCGGTCGACGCCTCGTACGACCGCAGCAACGGGTGCGAGATCGGGCGGTGGGACCGGATGGTGCCCTACCTGCCGAGGATCGGTGCGCCCGTATAGGCCCGGCGGGCCCCCGCAGAAGGCAGCAGGTGAGGGCGGGCATGGGCCCGGCGGGGACCCGGCACGTAGTCAGGGCGGGCATGGGCCCGGTAGGGCCCGGCTCGGGGTGAGGTGGGCATGGACCCGGTAGGGGTCCGGTGTGAGCCTGGCGTGGGTGGTGGCCGGGCATCGGCGATTTTCGGCCGTACCCGACACGGGGTCGCGGACGCTTCCGCGGGCCCCCCGGTGCCGTACAGGTCCCGCGAAGGTCCGGCGAAGGTCTCGCGGAGCTGGGGCGGAGCCGACCGCGGAACGGACGGATACGGTCACACGTTCGCCTTCACTTCCTCGTGCGACCTCCCTCTCATCCGGCGTCGCGAGCGCAACCCGTGCCCTTAGACTCCCTCGCGTGACACGCTGCGGACCGCTTGGCAAGATGGCCCGAGCGGTCGGCAAGGTGCAGTAACAGGGAGGAAGCGTCTCGTGAGCAGCAGGCCATCCCGAGGCGCTGCTCGCCTCGCAGCCATACTCGACGCGCTGCCGGACGCGTTGGTCCTGGTCAACGCCAACGGAACCGTCGTCAACGCCAACACCATCGCCCTCGAGGCCTTCGAGGCGCCGGGGACCGCGCTCGTCGGGCGCGGCCTGCTCGACCTGCTGCCGCAGTTCGACTCCAGGCTCATCCCGGGCTCCATGCGGCGCCCCGATCACATGGAGCCGAGCGGCCGGACCAAGCCGACGCGGATGATCGCGCGCCGGACGGACGGCACCGAGTTCCCGGTCGAGGTCACGAGCGCGAACCTGGAGAACGGTCAGCAGGCGTACGACGGTTACGGCTACACCGGCGACGAGCTGCTGATGATCGTCGTCCGTGACCTGTCGGGGACCGTGGACACCGAGGCCGAGCTGGCCCGTTCGCAGCGGCAGACCGAGATGATCCTGCGCGCGGCCGCGGAAGGTGTCGTGGGGACCGACACCGACGGGCGGATCGTGCTCGTCAACCCGGCCGCCGCCCAGATACTGGGATACCGGGCCGGTGAGCTGGGCGGCAAGGAGCTGCACACCCTCGTGCTGCACTCCCGGGCCGACGGCTCCCCCTTCCCGTACGAGGAGTCGCCGCTCGCCGACACCCTGCGCTCCGGTCGCAAGCACCGGGTGCGCGGGCAGGTGATGTGGTCCAAGGGCGAGAAGAAGGTCGCGGTCGATCTGACCACCGCGCCCGTGCGCGACGGCGACCAGCTCGTCGGCGCCGTCATGACCTTCACCGACCGGCGGCCCTACGACGCCCTCGCCGAGGAGAAGGCCTCGCTGGAGACGGCGCACGCCGAGGAGCTGGAGCGGCTCTCCGAGGAGCACGCCTCCGACCTGACCGCGCTGCGCCAGCAGCACGTCGCCGAACTCGACGAACTGAACGAGCGGCACCTGGAGCAGCTGACGTCCGGCGAGGAGCGGTACGCCGCGCTCGCCGAGCGGGAGAAGGACCGGTACGAGGCCCTCGCCGGGCGCCACGAGCAGCTGCTCACGCTGCTCGGCGGGTCCCTGCGCGGGCCGCTGGACGAGCTGCGGCGCGACCTGTCCGCCCTGGCCGCGGACGACGCGGGGCAGCTGTGGCCCGAGGCCAACCAGGTGCTGCACCACCTCTCGGCCGGCTACTCGCGCATCACCACCCTCATCGACAACGTCCTCGGCTATCAGCTCCTGGACGCCGGCACCGAGGACATCACCCGTACGAAGGTGATGCTCGACGCCGTCGTGGCCGCCGGTGTGGACGGGGCCGTCGAGCTGATCGGGCCGGGCCGTGTGCAGTTCGCCGTGCACGCGCCGCCCATCGAGGCCGAGGTCGACCCGCAGCGGCTGGCGACCGCGCTCGCCCATCTCGTGGCGGACGTGGCGGGCGTGGACGCCACCGGCAACGCGCCCGTCTCCGCGGGCGGTTACCTGGACAACACGGTCGTGGTCGCGGCCGCGCAGCGCGGCGAGGTCGCCCGGATCGAGGTGCGCGGGCCGTACACCGGGGGAGACCCGGTGCACGAGCCGATCGTGCGCGGGATCGTGCGGGCGCACGGCGGTGTGCTGCAGACGCACGAGGTGCCGGGCATGAGCGGCAGCGCGTACGTGCTCGAAGTGCCGCTCGGCGGCGGAGCCGGCGCGGTCGCCGACCGGGTGCCGGACGCCGAGGACTTGGCCGCGTACGGCACCGAGGGCGCCGGCCTCGCCGAGCTGGGTTCCAGCGGTGGACGGCGGCGGGCCCGGCGGGCCTCCACGGACGCCTTCCTGGAGAGCGATGTTCCCGGTGAGTCCGGTGAACCGGGTGAGTCCGGTGGCGGCGACGCGGAGGCGTCCGTGCCGACCGGGCGGCGCCGCAGGCGTGCTGCGGCGAGTGCCGCGGCGATCGAGGCCGCGGCGCCGGTCCCGGGCGAGGGCGCGGAGGCCGTGCCCGCCGCGTCCGGGACCGGACGGCGGCGCGGACGCCCCGCCGAGAATGCCGGCGGTGGCGCCGGTGAAGGTACGGGCGTGGCCGAGGGTGCCGTGATGACCGCGGCGGAGCATGCCGCGGGAACCGCCGCCGCGGGCAGCGGACTCGGTGCCGCCGTGCCGCCGCAGGGTGTGCCGGCACCGCCCACCGGACGCCGGGCCCGGCGCGGCTCCGGCGAGCCGCAGGCCGCCCTGCCGCCCGCACTGCCCGTGGCCGGTGGCGAGTCGGCGCAGCAGGACCCGGCCGAGGACGCGCAGCCGACCGGGCGGCGCAGGCGCGCGCTGGCCGCCGCGGCGGAGCGTGCCGCGGCGCAGGAGGCGGGTGCCCGTACGGTCTTCGCCCTGCCGCCGGCCGAGGCCGACCGCTCCCCCGACTCCGCGGACGCGGCGACGGGCACGGGCGAGGGCGAGGGCACGGACATGGGTCCGGCCATGGGCCCGGGTAACGGTACGGCTCCGGCAGGTCCGGCTCCGGCCGCTCCGGTGGGCACGACTCCGGCGGCTCTGAACGGTCCGGTCCCGGCGACTCCGGGCGGTACGACTGCGGGTGCCCAGCTCCCTGGTCAGGCTCAGGTACCCCTGGCCGGTCAGGCTCAGGCTCCGGTGGCCGTGCCCGGTCAGGCTCCGGTGGCCGTGCCCGGTCGGCTGCCCGTGCCCGGCGAGGGAGTGCCCGGCGACGACGGCCGGCACGACGCCGTACCGCTCGACCAGTCCGAGGACCACACCCCGCCCCAGCCGCACCCCACGACCGCACCGACCGGCCGCCGCCGACGGGCCGTTGCCCAGCCGGCGGGTACGACTCCGGTACCGGCCGCCCCCGGGCAGCCCGCGCCGGCCGGTCGGTCCGGCCAGGTTCCGTCGGCCGCTCCTGCCACCGCGGGGCAGCCCGTTTCCGGTCGGCCGACCCCGGACGCCGGCGTTCCGGCGCAGGGTGCTGCCGGACAGGGTGTCCCGGCACCGGCGTCCGCGCCCATGGCGGCGCAGGCCCAGGGTCCGGGTCAGGCGGGCGTACCGGCGGGGCCCGCGGGCCTGCCCGGCGTCGCCGCTCCGGCGGGTGTCGCCGCTCAGCCCGGCGTGCCTGTCCAGCCGGGCATCACGGCCCAGCCCGGTGCCGCCGCCCAGGCCGTCCCCGGTCGGCAGGCAGTCGCGCCCGGCGCATCCGTACCGAACACCTCCGTACCCCACGCCTCCGGGCCCGACGCCGCCGTTCCCGCGCAGGGCACCCCAGGTCAGGGCACCGCAGGTCAGGGCACCGCAGGTCAGGGTGTGCCCGTGCCGCCGGGGCAGCCGGTTCCGGCCGAGGCGGCTCCCGGCCGGCCCGTTCCCGCCCAGGCGGCTCCCGGACAGCCGGTGCCCACCGCGGCGGCCGAGAACACCCCTGCGGCCGGCACCCGGACGGCGGGCCGGCCCGCCCAGCCGCTTCCGCAGGAGGCGGGCCCCGGCCCCGCGGCGGCCGAGGCCGCCTCGACCCCGGCCGCCGGGACCCCCTCGGCAGCTGTCCCGCAGCAGTGGCCCGGCGCCGACGACACGTCCGGCGCGGGCGTGCCCGCCCCGCAGGCGCCCCCCGCGGCGCGGCAGCCCGGTACCGCCACTTTGGCCCCCGGCACCCCGGTTTCCCCGGAGCACAACGGTGGCCGGCCTGCGCGGGCGGCCCAGCCCCTGCCCGCCGAGGCCACGGGGGCCGCGGCCGCACCCGTCGACCCGAACTCCACCCAGGGGCGGGCCATCAGCGTGCGGACGCTGGGACAGGGTGTGCCGTTCTCGCGGCAGGCCGCGCAGGTGCAGCAGCCGACCGCGACCCCGCCTCCGCACTCGCCGGGCGGTTCCGGCCGCCGGCGCAAGCTGGGCACGCCGCCCGACCCGGCCGCGCGTCCGGAGCCGCAGCAGGAGCAGGCGGCCCGTCCGCATCCGCCGGCCGAACAGCCGCCCGCGCAGCCCTCGCTCGCGGGACAGTCCCGGCTCGCCCCGGCCACCGAGGGTGCCGGACGCTCGTACGCCATAGGGGCTCCGGACGCGAACGCGGCCGAGGGACCCGAACCGCTGGACGGTCCCGGCGGGGCCGTCGAGATCGCGGACACCCCGCGACCGGTGCCGCTGGACGACGAGCTTCCCCCGGAGCCGCTGGACAACCCGCGCCGGCTGCTGGTGTGGCCCGCGCCGGACGTGACGACCCAGCAGGCGCTGAGCGACCGTGGCTACCGGCCGGTCATCGTGCACTCCCGCGAGGAGGTCGACGCGCAGATCGCGGCCTTCCCCGCCGCGCTGTTCGTGGACCCGCTGACCGGGCCGATCACCCGTACCGCGCTCCAGTCGCTGCGTCAGGCGGCGGTCGCGGCCGAGGTGCCGGTGATGGTCACGGCCGGGCTCGGACAGGCGACGCGCGAGGCGGCGTACGGTGCCGATCCCGCCGTGCTGCTGAAGGCGCTGGCGCCGCGCGACAGTGAGCAGCATCCGCCGCGGGTGCTGCTGATCGAGGAGCACGCGGAGATCGCGCTGGCGCTGACCTCGACGCTGGAGCGGCGCGGGATGCAGGTGGCGCGGGCCGCGAACGACAACGACGCGGTGACGCTGGCGGGGCAGTTCCATCCGAACCTCGTGGTGATGGACCTGATGCAGGTGCACCGGCGGCAGTCCGGGATCGTGGACTGGCTGCGCGCGCACGGGCAGCTCAACCGCACCCCGCTCGTCGTCTACACGGCCGCGGTCGATCAGGCCGACCTGCCGCGGCTGGCCTCGGGCGAGACGGTGCTGTTCCTCGCGGAGCGCTCCACCAGCGGTGAGGTGCAGGCCCGGATCGTCGACCTGCTGGCGCGGATCGGCACCAATTGATGGGCACCGACTGATCGGCACCGACTGATGGGCACCAACCGGCGAACGGGTCGGCAGGGGTCAGCGGACGGCTAGGCCCCCGTCGGCAAGGCACCCGTGGGCTCGGCAGCGATCAGCCGTCAGCCGTCAGCCGTCAGCGGCCAAGGAGCGGGTCGGCAGGGGTCGGCGGACAGCGAGCGGGTCGGCAGGGGTCGCGGACAGCGCAGCGGTGGACGGCGCGCACCCCTCGGCTCGGCGGCGGTCAGCGGGCGAACAGCCTGCGGGCCGCCTCCTTGATCGAGGCGCGCAGGCGCTCCCGGTCGGTGTCCTCGGCACCCGCGAGGATGCGCCGCATCTGCGGGACCACGGCCATCCAGTTGGTCAGGGCGGTCAGCAGGATGAGCAGGTCGCCGGCCGGAATCGCGTCCGTGATGACACCGCGGTCCTGGCCGTCCCTGAGGGCTGCGACCTTGCGGGCGAAGTGGGCCTGGCGCGCGGGCTCGTCGGGCAGCTCGGCCGTGCCGTACTCGATGCCCTCCCAGAACAGCAGGCGCAGCAGTTCGGGGTGTGCGGCGTGGTAGTCGAGCAGCTGGTCCACCCAGCCCTCGACGTCGTCCGGGTCGACGGGGACGGCCCCGGCCAGGTCGACCATGCACCGTCCCAGGACCTGCGTGAACAGCTCCGCCTTGTTGCCGTAGTAGGCGTAGATCAGCTGCTTGTTGGCCTTGGCCCCGCTCGCGATGCGGTCGATGCGGGCGCCCGCGATGCCGTGCCGGGCGAATTCGGCGACCGCCGCCTCGAAGATGCGTGCCTTGGTGGCCTCGGGGTCCCTGACTGCTGCCATGCGGCCAGAGTACCGCCAACCAACCATTTGGTTGACAGGGAATCCGGCGCAGGTGCACCCTGTCGAAGCAGCCAACCAACCAGTTGGTTGCCGTCATCGCCTTCAAGGAGTGCCCCCGCTCATGCCGTCAGCGACCACCACCCGCCGGGCACCACAGGCGGGGAGTCCCGCCCCTGACCGGGCCGGCGCCTCCGGCCGGTCCTTCCTTCTGCTCATAGCCGTCTGCACCGCCGTCACGGCCGGCAACATCTACCTCGCGGCCCCGCTGCTCCCCCTGATCGCCCACGACTTCGGCACCACCCCCTCGGCCGTGACCTGGATCGCCTCGGTCGCCCAGTTCGGCTACGCGGCCGGGCTGCTCTTCTTCGCCCCGCTCGGCGACCGCGTCGACCGGCGCCCGCTGGTCGCGCTGCTCTCCGTCGCCACGACTGCGGCCCTGGCGCTCGGGGCGGCCGCGCCCGGCACCGCCGCCCTCGCGGCCGCCGTCTTCGTGGCCGCCGCGGCGACCGTGATCCCGCAGCTGCTCGTCCCGCTGGTCGCCGAGCGCGCCCCCGCCCACCACCGCGCCCGCCATGTCGCGGCCGTCATCGCGGGGCTGTTCACCGGCATCGTCGCGGCCCGGGTCGTCGGCTCCCTCGCCGGACAGGCCTTCGGCTGGCGGTGGGTGTTCGCCGGGGCCGGTGTGCTGACCCTCGTCCTGGGTCTGGCCACCGCCCGCGCCCTGCCGAAGGAGCACCGCCGCCGGACCGGTCCGCTCTTCGCCGGCCTGACCGCGCTGCCCGGACTCGTCCGCCGCTCGCCGGACCTGTGGCGGGCGTGCGTGCGACAGGCCGGGATGTTCGGCGCCTGGAGCGCCCTGTGGACGTCGCTGACCCTGCTGCTGACCGGCCCGGCGTACGGACTGTCCACCGCGACCGCCGGGCTGTTCGGGCTCTTCGGCCTCACGGCCGGCGCGATGGCTCCGCTCGCCGGCGGCCTGGTCGACCGCTTCGGTGCCGCGAAGGTCGTACGGTCCGCGTATCTGCTCGCCGCCGTGTCCGTGCCGCTGTTCTGGCTCGGCGGCCGGATGCTGATCGCGCTGTTCGCGGCCGCCGTCGCCGTCCACGCCGCCCTGGTCGCATCCCATGTCGCCAACCAGACGCTGGCCCTGACGACCACCTCCGCCCCGGCCACCGCCAACACCGCCTACGTCGTTGCCGGCTTCACCGGCGGCGCCCTCGCCTCCACCCTGGCGGGCCTGGCCTTCGGCCACTGGGGCTGGAGCGGCGTCACCGCGGTGGCGGGGACGTGGCTGGTACTGGGATGGGTGACCACGGGGGTGCGGCGCCAGGGGCGCGTGCTGGGATGAGTGACCAGGGGGTCCGGCGCCAGGGGCGGGTGCGGGGAATGAGTGACCCGGGAGGTCCGGCGCCAGGGGCGGGTGCGGGGACGGACGACCACGGGGGTGCGACGCCAGGGGCTTCAGGAGCCGCCCGGTGTCTCGCGACGAAGGCCCCGGACCGGCTGACCCGCCGTCCCAGGGCCGTCGTGCTCCGCCGCGGCACCCGTCCCCGGGCGGTCAGAGGCTCGTGACGTCCAGTTCGCCCTCCGCGTACCGCCGGCGCAGCACCTTCTTGTCGAACTTGCCGACGCTCGTCTTCGGCACCGCCTCGACGACGGTCCAGCGCTCGGGCAGCTGCCACCGGGCGATCTTGCCCTCCTCGGCGAGGAAGGCGCGCAGGGTCTCGAAGTCGGTGCTCGCGCCGTCCCTGAGGACGACCGTGGCCAGCGGGCGCTCGCCCCACTTGTCGTCGGGTACGGCGACCACGGCGGCCTCGGCGACATCCGGGTGGGACATCAGCGCGTTCTCCAGCTCGACCGAGGAGATCCACTCGCCGCCGGACTTGATGACGTCCTTGGCGCGGTCGGTGAGGGTGAGGAAGCCGTCGGAGGAGATCGTGCCGACGTCTCCGGTCTTCAGCCAGCCGTCCTCGCTGAACTTGTCGGCGGGGCGCAGCGGTTCGGCGTCGGGGCCGTTGTAGTAGGCGCCCGCGATCCAGTTGCCGCGCACCTCCAGCTCGCCCGCGGACTCGCCGTCCCAGGGCAGGCGCTCGCCGCCCGGGCCGGTCAGGCGTGCCTCGACGCCGGCCGGGAAGCGGCCCTGGGTGAGGCGGTAGGCGAACTCCTCCTCGGTGCCGACCGCGTGGGCCGGCGGGCGGGCCACCGTGCCGAGCGGGGAGGTCTCGGTCATGCCCCAGGCGTGACAGACCCGCATGCCCAGCTTGTCGAAGGCCTTCATCAGCGAGGGCGGACAGGCCGCGCCGCCGATGGTGACCTGGGTGAGCGAGGAGACGTCCCGGGGGCGGGCGGTCAGCTCGGCGAGCAGGCCCTGCCAGATGGTGGGGACGGCGGCCGCGTGCGTGGGCCTCTCCTGCTCGATCATCTCGGCGAGCGGGGCGGGCTGCAGGAAACGGTCGGGCATCAGCAGGTTGACGCCGGTCATGAAGGTGGCGTGCGGCAGGCCCCAGGCGTTGACGTGGAACTGGGGCACCACGACCAGCGAGGTGTCCTGGTCGGTGAGGCCCATCGACTGGGTCATGTTCACCTGCATGGAGTGCAGGTAGATCGAACGGTGGCTGTACACCACGCCCTTGGGGTCGCCGGTCGTGCCGGAGGTGTAGCACATCGCGGCGGCCTGGCGTTCGTCCAGCTCGGGCCAGTCGTAGGTGGTGGGCCGGCCCGCGATCAGCTCCTCGTACTCGTGCACCCGCGCGCCCGCGCCCGCGAGCGGGGAGCGGTCACCGGGGCCGGAGACGACGATGTGCTCCACCGTCGGCAGCTTGGACAGCAGCGGGGCGAGCAGCGGGATCAGCGACCCGTTGACGATGATCACCCGGTCGGCGGCGTGGTTGACGATCCACACCAGCTGCTCGGCGGGCAGCCGCAGGTTGAGCGTGTGCAGCACCGCACCCATGGACGGGATCGCGAAGTACGCCTCGACGTGCTCGGCGTTGTTCCACATCAGCGTGGCGACCCGGTCGTCGCCCCGGACTCCGAGTTCGTCCCGGAGGGCGTTCGCCAGCTGGACCGCGCGCACCCCGGTGTCGAAGAAACTGCGCCGCTGCGGCTCGCCCTCCCCGGTCCAGGTGGTGATCTGGGACCGGCCGTGGACCAGCACCCCGTGCACGAGGATACGGGTGACGGTCAGCGGTACGTCCTGCATGGTGCTCAGCACGGCGTCCTCCTGGGCGGCATTGCCTACGGGGGGTAGAGGTTGCGCCGATTCTCCGCGCATACCACGCGGTATGTCACTAGGCAGACGGAAACTGGGGTCTAGCGCACAAGCCCCAGCTCCGGGTCCTCGCGCAGCTTGCCCAGGGCCCGGGAGACCGCGGACTTCACCGTTCCCACCGAGACTCCCAGCACCTCGGCCGTCTGGGCCTCGCTGAGATCCTCGTAGTACCTGAGGACGACCATCGCGCGCTGCCGTGCGGGCAGCCGGGCTATCGCCCGCCACATGGCGTCGTGCAGCGCCTGCCGCTCGGCCGGGTCCTCCCCGCCGGACACGGGCTCCGGTTCGGGCAGTTCGTCGCAGGCGAACTCGTCCACTCTGCGCTTGCGCCACTGCGAGGTGCGGGTGTTCAGCAGCGCCCGGCGCACATAGCCGTCCAGCGCCCGGTGGTCCTCGATCCGGTCCCAGGCCACATAGGTCTTGGTGAGAGCGGTCTGCAGCAGGTCCTCGGCATCGCAGGGGTTCGCGGTCAGCGAGCGCGCAGTGCGCAGCAGGACCGGCTGACGGGCCCTCATGTACGAGGAGAACGACGGGTACGAAGAGGTCCGCCGCGCTGGTGCGGCGGCGGCCGAGGCGCTGGTGCAGACGGGTGTGGTCATGGCTCCACGCTAGGAGCGGACAGTGCTCCGGCGGATCGGTCCCAGGTCCCGAAGCCGGGTCCCCCTCAGGTTGTACGGGTGGGGTCCTCTCCACCTCCTGAAGGTGGAGTACCCGGCCGGCTCGTCTGCGGGTCCGCCCCTGAGGAGCACCGCCCGCGGGCTCATCCGTCGGCCGTCAGGACCAGTCCGGACGTCGGCACCCCGGTACCGGCCGTCACCAGGGTGCGGGTCGCGCCCGGTATCTGGTTCACCGCCGTGCCCCGCAGCTGGCGCACCGCCTCCGCCACGCCGTTCATACCGTGCAGATACGCCTCCCCGAGCTGGCCCCCGTGCGTGTTCAGCGGCAGCCGCCCCGCGGACACGAAGTCCGCCGCCTCCCCCCTGCCGCAGAACCCGAACTCCTCCAGCTGCATCAGCACGAACGGCGTGAAGTGGTCGTACAGGATCCCCACGTCGATGTCGGCCGGGCCCAGCCCGGACGTCCGCCACAGCTGGCGGGCGACCACGCCCATCTCCGGCAGCCCGGACAGGTCGTCCCGGTAGAAGCTGGTCATCTGCTCCTGCGCCCGGCCCGCGCCCTGGGCGGCCGCCGCGATCACGGCGGGCGGCCGCGGCAGGTCCCGGGCCCGCTCCAGGGACGTCACCACGAGGGCCTGCCCGCCGTCGGTCTCCTGGCAGCAGTCCAGCAGCCGCAGCGGCTCCACGATCCAGCGGGAGGCCGCATGGTCGGCGAGGGTGATGGGGCGGCCGTGGAAGTAGGCCGCCGGGTTCGTCGCCGCGTACGTGCGGTCGACCACGGCCACGTGTCCGAACGCCTCGGGGGTCAGCCCGTAGGTGTGCAGATACCGCTGGGCCGCCATCGCCACCCAGGAGGCCGGGGTGAGCAGCCCGAACGGCAGCACCCAGCCGAGCGCCACGCCCTCCGCCGAGGGCTCCCGGTGCTGCACGCCCGAGCCGAATCGGCGGCCCGACCGCTCGTTGAAGGCCCGGTAACAGACCACCACCTCCGCCACGCCCGTGGCCACCGCGAGCGCCGCCTGCTGCAGGGTCGCGCAGGCCGCCCCGCCGCCGTAGTGGACGCGGGAGAAGAAGGACAGCTCGCCCATCCCGCAGGCCTGGGCGACGGTGATCTCCGGGCTGGTGTCCATCGTGAACGTCACCAGACCGTCCACGTCCGCCGGTGTGAGCCCCGCGTCCGCCAGCGCGGCCCCCACCGCCTCCACCGCGAGCCGCAGCTCACTGCGCCCGGAGTCCTTGGAGAACTCGGTGGCCCCGATGCCGACGATCGCCGCCCGGCCGCCGAGCCGGTCCCGTGTACGCACGCTCATGACGCGGCCTCCCGGTCCGGGCCCGGGGCGGATGCGGGGGTCTGGTCCGGGGCGGATCCGGGTATCGGTGCCGGGGCCGGGGCGGATGCGGGCGTGCGTGCCGGGGCCGGATCGGTACCCGATGTCCCTGCCGGGGACGGACCGGAGCCGGATGTCCCTGCCAGGGCCGGACCGGAGCCGGATGTCCCTGCCAGGGCCGGACCGGAGCCGGATGTCCCTGCCGGGGCCGGGACGCTGACGGTCACCGTGCCGGTCACGTGCCGGCCCAGGGCGTTGGCCCCGATCACGCGTACCGTCGCCGTGTCGCCGTCGACCTCCTCGATCCGGCCCGTCAGCACCATCGTGTCCCCGGGATAGTTGGGTGCCCCCAGCCGGATGGCGACCCTGCGCAGGATCGCGGCCGGCCCGAAGTGGTCCGTGATGTACCTGCCGACGAGCCCGTTGGTCGTCAGGATGTTCATGAAGATGTCGGGGGAACCCTTCTGCCGGGCCAGCTCCGCGTCGTGGTGCACGTCCTGGTAGTCCCGGGAGGCGATCGCCCCGGCCACGATCAGCGTGCGGGTGACCGGGATCTCCAGCGGCGGCAGCTCGGTGCCCGCCTCCGGCCTCCCGGAGCGCTTCTCACTCCCCATGCGCGATCAACTCCCCCAGTTCCTGCAGTATTTCGGCACCGCATCCCAGATGGGCGTCCAGCTGCCGCCCCCACAGGAAGTGCCGGTGCACCGGATGGTCGAGGTCGGCTCCCGTCCCGCCGTGCAGATGCTGGCCGGTGTGGACGACCCGCTGCCCGGCCTCCGAGGCCCACCAGGCGGCGGTCAGCGCATGCGTGGCGTACGGCAGCCCCGCGTCCCGCCGCCAGGCCGCCTCGTACGCCGTCACCCGGATCGCCTCGGTGTCCATGTGGGCGTCGGCAGCCCGGAGCTGGACGGCCTGCCGGGTGGCGAGCGGCTGCCCGAACTGCTCCCTGGTGTTCGTGTGCGCCACCGCCCGCGCCAGCGACCCGGCGCACACCCCGGCCTGGAGCCCGGCGAAGGCGGTGCGCGCGGTGGCGAGGACGTCGGCGCAGGCGTCCGCGCCCGGGCCGCCGAGAGGTTCCGCCGGTGCCCGCTCCAGGGTGAGGCGGGCCGCCGACCAGGGGGCCGTCAGCTCCACCGGGGCGATCCCGGTGCCCTCGCCGAGGGGGGCCAGCCACAGACGGCGGCCGGTGTCGGCGACCAGGACGTGGGTGGCGTCCCGGAGCCAGGGGACGACGGACACGGAGCCGGTCAGCTCACCGTGCGCCGACGCCCGTACGCCTCCCTGCTCCCGGAGCGCCCCGCCGACCACCACCGAGCCGTCCTCGATGCCCGGCAGCAGCCGCTCCCGCTGCTCGGGGGTGCCGTGGGCGGTGACCGCCAGGAGGCCGTACACACACGTCGCCGCATAGGGCACCTGGGCCGTCGTGCGCCCCTGTTCCTCCAGGAGCAGCACCAGGCCGAGCAGGCCCAGCTCCGCCACCGCGCCGACCAGGCCGGCCGTGCACAGCGCCTTGAACAGCTCGGGGTCGCTGCCGGTGCCGGCGGACTTCAGCCGCTCATGGGTGGAGAGGTCGCCGAAGATCCGCGCGGCCAGGTCGCGGGCCTCCGCCTGGGCCTCGGTGGGCGTGAAGTCCATGTCAGCCCTCCCCCTCGACGACCCGGAAGACCGGCAGGACCAGGCCGCCCTCCTCGTCCTCGTACCTGCGGAACTCCACCCGGACGGGCAGGCCGATGCGCACCTTGTCGTACGGCACCCCGACCACGTTGCTCACCATGCGCACGCCCTCGGCGAGTTCGATCAGGCCGACCGCGTAGGGACCCGCGGTGCCGTCGGCACCGCCGGATTCCGTGAAGGCCGGGAAGGGCGGGTGGTGCATCACCACGTACGAGTGGACCGTGCCCTCGCCGCTCGCCTCGGCCGTGTCCCAGTCCGGGCAGCCGCAGGCGTTGCAGCCCGGCAGCCAGGGGTGGCGCAGGGTGCCGCAGCCCGTGCAGCGCTGGACGAGGAGCCGGTGTGCGGCCACGCCCTCCCAGAAGCCGGCGTTGTCCCGGTTGACCACCGGACGGGGGCGCCGGGGCCGCGGCTTCGGGGGTGTGCGGCGCGCCGGGGCGTACTTGAGGATGCGGAAGCGGTGGGTGCCCGCCGGCTCTCCGTCCACCCGTACGTCCATGCGGGTCGTGACGAAGTACCCGGTGCCCAGTCTGGTCGTCTTGCGGCCGGAGACCGACTCGATCACCGCGTCGAAGGTGACCTCGTCGCCGGGGCGCAGGGGCCGCAGATACTCCTGTTCGCAGTCGGTGGCCACGACCGATGTGCAGCCCGACTCGTCCAGCAGGCCGAGGAGTTCGTCGTAGGCGCCGGTGCGGCCCTCGTGGCCCGTCAGACCGCCCATCGTCCACGCCTGGAGCATGGTGGGCGGGGCGATCGCGCCGGGTCCGCGATAGGCCTCGCCGGTGTCGCCCATCGCCTCGCACCAGTGCCGGATCATCGGCAGGTTCACCGGGTCCTTGCCCGCGGCCGCAACGGCGGCGGGCAACCCCTCGTACTCCTTGAGCCGCGCGCCCAGCGCGTCGGTCCCGACGTCCTCCTCGCTCACCTGCGCCCCCTCGTCATCCCGAGCCGCATCGTCGCGACGATCTCCCGCTGCACCTCGCTCACCCCGCCCCCGAACGTGTTGATCTGGGCCGCCCGGTTCAGCCGCTCCAGCTCGCCGTCGCCGAGGACCCCCGGGGAACCGGAGCGGACCAGCCCCGCCTCGCCGGCGATCTCCTGACACATGCGATACGTCGCGACAGCCGATTCCGTTCCCGCGAATTTCACCCCGCTCGCCTCGCCGGCGGCGAGCCGGCCCGCCCCCACGTCCGCCACCAGACGCCAGCTGAGCAGGCGGTTCGCCGCCAGCCGGGCGTGTGCTTCGGCCGCCCGGAAACGCACCCAGGACTCGTCAATCCGGCGCCGCCCATTCACCGGATCGGGGGTGCGGGCGGCGGTGAGCGCCGCCGCCAGGAAGTCCTCGGCCTGCATCCCGATCGCGGCGAGGGCGACCCGTTCGTGGTTGAGCTGGCTGGTGATCAGCGACCAGCCGTCGTTCTCGGCGCCGACCAGGTTCTGCGCGGGGACGCGGACGCCGTCGTAGTACGTCGCCGTCGTGGTCTGCCCTCCGACGGTCTCGATCGGCGTCCAGGAGAACCCGGGGGCGTCGGTGGGCACGAGGAGGAGCGAGATGCCGCGGTGCCGGGGCGCCTCGGGGTCGGTGCGGCAGGCGAGCCAGATCCAGTCGGCGTGCTGGGCGCCGGAGGTGAAGATCTTCTGCCCGTCGATCCGCCACCCCTCGCCCTCCCGGACGGCCCGGGTCCGCAGCGAGGCGAGATCGGTGCCGGCCGAGGGTTCCGTGTAGCCGATCGCGAAGACCAGGTCACCGCTGAGGATCCGGGGCAGGAAGCGGGCCTTCTGGCGCTCGCTGCCGTACTTCATCAGGGTGGGGCCGACGGTGTTGAGCGTGACCATGGAGACGGGGGCACCGGCCCGGTACGCCTCGTCGAAGAAGACGAACTGCTCGTCCGCGCCCCGCCCCTGGCCGCCGTACTCGGCCGGCCAGCCGAGGCCCAGCCAGCCGTCGGCGCCGATGCGGCGCAGCAGGGCTCGGGCGTCGGCGGGTTCGCCGCTCGCGGGCATCACGGTACGGAAGTAGGAGCGCAGTTCGGCGCGCAGGCGCTGCTGGCGCCCGGTGGGGGCGAGGTGCACGGCGGGCCCTCCCGGCCTCGCGTACCTGACAGGACGGTTTCTGACTGTCCGTCAGGTAGAGGTCCCTGTCAAGGTCGCGGGCCCCGCCCGCACACCGGCGGACACGCCTGCGCGGCGGCACCGAAGTACCGCCGCGCAGACGCTTCATGACCCCGAAGCACACCCCCCGAGGACCCTCACCACAAGGGGCCCCGGTCCGGACTCACCCCCACAGAGGGGTGAAGTGGACGGCGATGTTCCCGTTCCCCTGCTGGATGCCCGTGAAGGCGGAACCGTTGACCTGGGCGGTGTTGCTCTGGTTCGAGGCGTGGGAGCCGACCGCGTTCTGCTGGGTGGTGGACGAGTTTCCGTTGTTGTTGTGGCCGACACCGCTGCCGATGATGCCTGCCACACCGGCGTTGGCGCTCGATCCGTTGTCCGCGATGGCGCCGTTGTCCGCGGCAGCGACACCGGCGAAGAGGGCGGCTGCGAGTGGGAGAGCGGAGACGGCGGCGAGAACGCGGGCGGTACGGATGCTTGCCATGTGTTCCTCCAGAACCGAGCACTGTGCGGCCCTAGGGCCGGCACTACGTGAAGTACGGCTGTTTCCAAGGCAGTTGGCCGACCGCCTCGGCGTTGTGGACGACGTCGCGACTCCAGAGTTGCCCCCCGAATCACCGACTAACCGCCCCGGAAGCCGCGATTCGCACGCAAGCGTGATGACAAGTCGATAAACCCCTAACGCCATCTTTAGGCATCTCATGCCTCATCACGTGACAGAGCGGACCTTCAGCCTTCAAGCGCCACAACAGATGAATCGTTCCCGCACCTTTCCGGCCAACCTTTCCGCCCCGGCGCGCCGCCACCAGCTCCTCTTTCTTTTTTCGAACGTGTGTACGAACATGGATCCATGGCCACCACCGACCGGCAGGCCACGACGCTGGCCCTCGCACACGCCCTGTCAGCCGCCGAACGCGGACTGGCCGTCATCCCCCTGTCCCGGACGAAGCTCCCGGCCCTGCGCTCCCCGCACCGCGACGACCCCGACCCCACGCCCTGCCACGGCGAGTGCGGCCGCTTCGGCCACGGCGTGTACGACGCCTCCACCGACCCGCTCCGCATCCGCGAGCTGTTCGCCGCCGCACCTCGGGCCACCGGCTACGGCATCGCCTGCGGGCTGCCCCCGTACCACCTCATCGGCGTCGACCTGGACACCAAGTCCGGCACCGACTCCTGTGCCGCCCTCAGCGAACTGGCCCTGCGGCATCTGTTCACGATCCCCGAGACGGTCGTCGTCCTCACCCCGAGCGGCGGCCGCCACCTGTGGCTGACCGGCCCACCGGACGTGATCGTCCCCAACTCGGCCGGCCGGCTCGCCCCCGGCATCGACATCCGGGGCGCCGGGGGCTATCTCGTGGGCCCCGGCTCCCGCACCGGACGCGGCGAGTACACCACCGCGCACGGCACCGCACATCTGGCGCCCGCCGCCTGCCCGCCGGCCCTGCTACGGCTGCTCCTGCCGCCGCCACGCGCCACGCATCCGGCGCCGCCGCCCGCCGGCGACCACGGCCGGGGCCTGGTGCACTTCGTGCTCTGCGCCCACGAGGGCCAGCGCAACACCCGCCTCTTCTGGGCGGCCTGCCGCGCCTACGAGAACGGCCTCGGCCCCGCCCTGCTCACCCCGTTGGTCGAGGCGGCCCTGCACACCGGCCTGACCGAGCGCGAGGCCCGGGCGACGATCGCGTCGGCGGCGCGGATGACGGGACACCACCCGTGAGCCGCCCGCATCCGCACCGGCCGGCCGCCGTCACGCCGGAACCGGCATGACCGTGCAGTGCACCGGCTCGGCGTGCGCGGGGTCGAGGGCGTTCAGCACCAGCCGGTACACGTTCCGGTCGTACGGGCCGCCGCCGTGACCGGTGAGGTCCAGCGGGCAGGTGTGCTGCAGCAGGATGTTGTGCACGGTCGCGTCCGGCCCGGCGTCGAGGAACTGGTTGGTGTACGGGGTCACGACCGCGTCGGTACGGGTGACGATGTTGGTGTAGGTGACGCCTGGCTCGGTGTCCCCCTTGGCGTACAGCTGCCGGAGCACCGCGGAGCCGATCGTCTGGTCCTTGGCCGCGGGGCTGTCGAGGCCGAGCGGCTTGCCGGCATGCCCCAGCACGTCCAGCACCCCGTCCGCGAGATGAGCCAGACCGCTTGCGGTGGTGCCGTGACTGCTGGGGTTGATGCCCACCAGGTGGTGCACCTTCGCGGCACCGCCATCGAAGCGCAGGTACCACTGGGGCAGCAGGCCGCCGCCCTGGGAGTGGCCCACCAGGTCGGCCTTCGACGCCCCCGTGGCGGCCAGCACCTTGTCGACGTACGCGGCCAACTGCCCGGCCGATGCGGGGATCGCGCCGGTCCCCTTCATCACCGCGTGGGGTTTGCTCTCGCCGAAGTCGAGGGCGAAGACGCAGTACCCGGCGTTCTTCAGCACCGGGGCGAGCCCGCTCCAGTTGTCGAAGGCGTTCTCGAAGGTGCCGTGGACCAGCACCACCGGGTAGGGGTGCGCGGCCGAGGGTTTGCAGGTGAAGTCGTTTGCACCGGCCGGAGAGCGGTCGGGATCGGGCAGGGAGGCGAGCAGCGCCAGGCCCCAGCTGACCGTCCCCAGGTCCCCGAAGGCGTTCTCGGCCGGCGCCCGGACGACCTCGGCGTCGGCATACCGCGGTGCAGAACGCGCGGGGGAGGCGGCCGAGGCGGCGGGCACGGGGGGCCTGAGGAAAGCGGGCGAAGTGGCGGACGCGGGGGGCGCGGCCGACGCGGCGGGGCCTGCTGTGAGCAGGCAGGCCACCGTGAGCAGAGCGGCGGCCGCGGCCTTGAGGACTCGGCGCATCGGGGTGCGCACCTCCTGGTGACGGAGACGGGCCGTCGGTGGGCCCGGACGGGCCCCAGCCTTCGACAGCCGTCACACCACGCACGCGACCGGCACGCCCCGTGCGCCCGTTCGGCGCACGCACGGTCAGCCGGGCGGGCGGCCAAGGGGCCGGCGGCCGGGTGGTCGGGCGGTTGACCAGGGGCGCATCCCGCCGGGTGGTCGGGCGGTTGACCAGGGGGCAGGCGGCCGGGCTCGCGCTCACGCTTGTGCGGCCTCCTGAGAGGGGCCTCGACGTGCGTCGGCGGTCACCGCACGACGACCAGTGCCGGGTGCGCGTCGCGCAGAACGTGCCCGGGCGGACCACCGGCGGTGCCTTCCGCCGGTGGCTCAGCCGTCGTCGCTCAAGCGGACGCCACGGGCGGCGGTGTCGAAGACCGGCCGGTACCGGTGCCATTGCTCGTTCGGCGCGGACAGGTAGATCACGTACTGGGTGCCGTCGCTGCCGGCGAAGGCCAACTCCGCCGCCCGGTACTTCCGTTCCCTGCCGTCGAAGGTGAACTCCCAGTACCCGGCGGGTCGTCCCCGGAAGGTCGTCGCGGCCATCCTCACCCGTTCGTAGCCGGGATTGTCGCGACGGGTCTGGGCCTCTTCCGTCTCGCGCCAGTGCCGCAGAGGATCGGCACCCGCGAACCGGACGGCATTGACCCTGAGGCCCACCAGGCCCGACGCGTCGATGTAGGCGACTTCGCCGCCGGGCAGCGTCTTCCTGGTCCAGCCGTCCCGGACCGGCACGGAGATGCCGGTGTCCGCCTCCTGAAGGCGGTATCCGGCGGGCAGCGGCGGCAGGGCGAAGCTGGTGCTCGGTGCAGGGGCGGAGGACTTCACCCCGTTCGCGAGGGCACCCGGCGCCTCGGCGCCGCCCCTGAGCCACCACAGGGCGCCGCCCGCCACACAGGCGGCGAGTGCCACCGCCAGGAGCGACCGCAGCACCGTACGGCGGCGGTTGCCGCTGCCCTTTCGTTCCTTCTGCGCGTGAGGCTGTGGATCGGCGGCACGGTCCGGCCGCGCGGGCGGGTCGAGGGGAGCGGTCCGTGTGACGGTCGCATCGCCCAGGCGGCGTTCGACCTCGTGCACGTCCATCCGCTGTCCGGGATCCTTGACGAGCAGCCCCTCGATCACCGGGGCCAGGTCCCCGGCGCTGCGCAGCGGCTCGTACGAGTCGGTGGCGATGGCGTACGCGGTCTCGATCGGGGTGTCACGCTGGAACGGGTGCCGCCCCTCGACCGCCTGGTACAGCGTTGCCCCCAGGGCCCACAGGTCGCTGGCGGGACCGGGACCGGCGTCCCCGCTCCTGAGGCGTTCGGGTGCCAGGTAGCGGATGGAACCGATCAACTCGCCGGACTTGGTCAGGGACGACGTTCCCGACTCCATGGCGATCCCGAAGTCGGTGAGGACGATCCGCCCGTCGTGACCGAGCAGGACGTTGGCGGGTTTGACGGTCCCGGTGCAGGACCCCGGCGCCGTGGGCGGCGCGCAGGGCGGCCGCCATGGCACCGCCGATCCGGGCCGCCTCGGCGGGCGGCAGCGCACCGCGGCGCTTGAGGACGTCGCTCAGGGTGTCCGAGGGTATGTACTCCATGACGATGCACGGCAGGCCCTCGTCGTCGACGACGTCGTGCACCACGATCACGTTCGGGTGGGAGATCCGGGCGGCGCTGCGGGCCTCGCGGCGGGTCCGCTCGTGGAGCGTCCGGATCTCGTCGTCGTGCAGGTGCGGCGGTATGCGCAGCTTCTTCACGGCGACGTGGCGGCCGAGCAGCCTGTCCTCGGCACGCCACACGGTGCCCATGCCACCGCTGCCCACCCGCTCCACCAGCAGGTACCGGTCGGCGACGAGCCGCCCAAGATCGGACACCGCGGGACCGCCCCCCTTCCCTGCTTCCCGTTCGCGAACAGTCGAAGTCGAGAAGGCACGATAACCCATCCGAATATCGAATATTCGGACACGACCGCCACTTGGTCAGGAACTCCCGGCGTGCCGCGCACGGCCGACGCTGGACGCCGCCGGCAGATCACACCGCCGCACTCCGGACCACACCCGCCGCACACAGCATCAGCATCCGGACCGCACCCGCCGCATGCAGAAGGGGTGCCCCTCCCCGAGAGACACCCCTTCTGACCTGCAAGGCTCATGGCCACTGCGGAGGCGGTGGGATTTGAACCCACGGT
Organism: Streptomyces sp. NPDC007971; assembly: GCF_042958635.1. Lineage (NCBI taxonomy): Bacteria > Bacillati > Actinomycetota > Actinomycetes > Kitasatosporales > Streptomycetaceae > Streptomyces > Streptomyces sp. NPDC007971. The sequence continues at coordinate 193,580 of NZ_JBIBJK010000011.1, read as the reverse complement.
GACATCGCTGCCACGACGGTTTTCAAGACCGTGAATCAGACGGGCCCCACCTGCCAGTTGAGCTGGTCGTTCGCCATGTCGGGACTCTCCTGGAGTATCCACCTGGCCAGAGGATGGCCGCGTAGCACGCGAACCGCAGGCAGCGACGTGTTCACGTGCAGGATTGCTGATCACAGTCTGTACGCGACCGGATGAGGAACCAAGATGCGCCAATCCGGCATCACAACTCGCCAACTGGACTTAAACTGCGCGTGACTTGCTGCAGCTCACTGAAGGACTGCCAGTGGCTTCTGGAAACTCCTTCCCTCCTGTCGCGAGGGCTCACTTCAGCGTGCGGGGATGCAAGCTGTCTCGCCGCACCGCTGATCGCCTATTGCGCGCCATCGTTGATGGCTTTCCCACAGACGCGCGAGTGCGCATCTCTACGGAACGCTCAATCATCACACTTGAGGCTGACAATTTCGACGATTTGGCCGACTCGGTTGCTGAATCTACCGAGATTGGAAATCCAGAGGTTCTGGATAATTTTCAGATCCATGCCAGGGAACGAAGATCGCAAGACGAACCCGACCGGGTCATCCTGGTGAGCGTCTATGACGATGGGAGGGTCTCTTGTCGAATCGATGGGGATCCAGGATGGGTGCGTGGCAAACATGCCGCACTTGAACCCCTGATTAGGGACACAAGACCTTTCAAGCGGGAATTTTGGTACGGACCTAGCTGGTCGTTTGCTAGTTGGGGGGTCAGCTTTGCATCACTGGCTACACCGATCACCATGTGGCTCACGACCGGTTCCACCAAGGCGGAACTGGTCGTGTCGATCGCCGCCTGGGTGACAGGCGGGTTCATGGGGCTGATTGTTGGCCGTACGGTGTCACGCGCCCGAAAGGCAGAATTCTGGATCCGACGGGATGAGCTTCCGGAGAGGTACTGGAAATTCACGGCCAACGAAACACTGGCGGCCGTGATTGCAATTCTCACCCTTGTCGCAACGATCATATTCGGCGTCGTTACCCACAACGACGCCAAGAAGGATAGTAAATCCTCGCCCCCGGCCGCATATTTGAATCATTTCAGTATTTTCTAGAACAACTACCAGGGTTTGTGCCGCAGTGGGCTGCCCCGGCTTGCTCCGGGCAGGCCAGCGGATGAGGCTGAAGGGCTCCATCCATGAGCCCGCCTCATTTTGGGGTCTCAACTTCCCAGCGACCGGGTCCCATCCCGCGCCAATCGATCAACGGTGAGTCGGCGACCTGCTCAGGCTCAATCTCCAGCCCTGCCCGGCGCAGGAACTCCACAAGGTCTCGCACATTGTGCGCCAGGCCAAGGATCTCGCCGTCGACACGGACCCGCCGACCGCCGGTCGGGGACGGCAGATGAACGGTGATGGGGCGCTTCCCAGTCATGCATCCAGCATCACGCCAGCCGCTGGGACCCGCACGGCGGGTCCCTCAACATCCTCGCGCAGTAGCTGTATTAGAGGCTGCCCCTCACTGACCTGCGACTATCACCACTGGCAGAAGGCGGCGGAAGCATCGTCACCCGGCTTGTAGCGTGGCCACCGTCGTCCAGTCGGATCCGTGGCTTCAACCTTCCGGACGGTGTTGATCAGCTCTCGCGGGCCACCGATCCTGAGCGTCTTGAAGACTTCGGGCCACGTTGCCATGCCGTACTCAGTGACGAGACGCGACGCACCGTCGGAGAGGACCGCTGCGGCGCGTACGTCGTCGGTGGGGGTGCTGCCCACAAGCGCGTGATCGGCCGCTTCTGGACCGGCCGCCGCCACCCAGTAACCGGCTGAGGTGTTGCGGGTCTGCCGCTGAGCGGTCACGAATCGCCGCAGGGCCTCTCTGTGGTCTGCCGTGTGAGTTTCGTACTGTTCGACTTCGGCCCTCAGCTCCGGGAGCACGTCGTCCACGCGAAGGTCAGTGATCACGGTGAGGTTCTGGTGTCCTTCGAGAACGACCGGGGAGTCCGCCAGGACCAGATGATCGAGGAATCCTTCTCGCTCCCGGAGGACAGCGACAGTTGCTGAGGGCGTCCCGGGGTTGCCCAGGTCGCATTCGGGGTGCAGCGCCGCCACCTGTTCCAGCGCTCCTGCCAGGCCGATGGCGAGTGAGGTTCCCGGGTTGGCCAACTGGGCGACAAGCTGACTGCCGAGGTGGGCCACGTACCACGGGACGCCATGTCGGCATCCCGTGTCCAGGCCCGCTGTGCTGAGTCCGTCCAGCACCACGGCGAGTGTCGGCGTGCCGGCCACCCAGTCTTCATTGGGAGCGGCTCCACCAGGTTGGGTGTCAATGGCGACGCGCATGCTCAGCCTTCGTGTCGGTACAGCGGGGTGACGCGTCGACTCTCCAGCACTTCGAGCGTCTTCGGGTCGTAACGGCACGAAATGAGGGTGGAGAAACGACGGGTGCGGACTTCTCGGTAAAGCTCGGCCAGGTTGTTCTCCAGGTAGTGGACGACCCCGCTCGCTCCGATGGCGTGGATGCCGGCGATGTAGAGGAACGTCCCCTTGCCGTCCAGGCGCGGGAGCCGCCCCAGGTAACCGACGTCGCCAGCCGACCCGTCTTCATCGGCGGGTGACCGGTATTCCTTGCCGGTCACCTGCTCCACTACGTGCCACGCCGTGTCCTTCGTAAACCGCAGGTTGTCGTCCCCTTCAAGTACCTGCGCCACGATCGGAGAGCGGCGGGGGCCGCAGATGACGACGTGGTTGTCCCGGTTGAGATTGACGATCCCGGCGGGTGGGATCACCTCGTACTGAGCATCGAGCTTCATGCCAGCCACCAGCTTGCGCAGATGCTCGAAGTTGTTGAGGTCCTCCCGGGTGACCACTTCGCTGGGGTTCTGATCAGGTCCTTTGCCTGCCTCGTACATGCCGGCAACGGACACCGTGACCAGGTCTGTGCCGAAGAACGCCCGCTCGGGCGGAGGGCCAGCAGACGCGAGCTGCCCTACTCGCCCCCGGCTGACGCCTAGCCGTGTCGCGATCTCGGCTTGGGTCATTCCTGCTGCCTGAGCCTCTTCGATCGCCTCGCGCCGAATGCGGGATAGCTCATTCACCCGGCTCTGATACCGCGCCATCAGGTCGATTGCGGCTTTGGCGCGGTCAACGGGGTCCTTGATCCCGGAGACCTGATCCATGTCGTCGTGCACGACTCTCCCATCCATGCCTAGGGGGGCTATCGGAGTTTATCGCGAGAGGGGGTTGCGCGCAGCCCGCCGCTTGCCTACGGTACCTAACAAGCGAGACGGCAACCCCCCCTAAGCAAGCTGGGGAAGATCCGTAGCGACCGCTTGACCTGCATGGATGCACGACTAATGGGGGCTCTTGCAGCCCCAAGGGGCCCGGGACAGAGCGGGCCGAGGGCGGACCCGACCCTGGTCACTTCGGGACGGCTTAGACCGAAAGGTCACGTCTCCACATGCCTACAACGGGATCACGTCGCGCTACCTGATACGGGCGCGGCACCCCGAAGGAGACACGTACGCCGCCCCGGCACCCTGCCGCGAGGGCGCGGGATCGAATCCCGCCCGGGGCACTCTGACCGCCTTTCCCGCGGTCGAGCCGCACTGTACGAGTGCGGCCCTCATCTCAACGGCAAGCGCCCCCAGTGCGGGAACACCGGGGGCGCGGTTCGGGCCGTTGTCATCTTGCAGGGAGACAGGACCCATGGAGCACATCGTCACTGTTCAGGACGCTGTTACCGCGTTCGCCGACTGGCTGGAGCCCACGGACGCCGAGCTGGACGCGATCGAGCGGGAGATGCCGCGCATCCTCGCCGACATCGAGACGCTGGACGTACAGATCGCCCTGATGGAGCGGACACCGGCCGAGCTGGACCAGCGGCGTGCCCGCCGCGACCGGCACCGCGTGCTGGTGGAGCGGGCGGCGCTCGCCAACCGCGCTGTCCCGGGGGAGGCCGCGTGATGGCGCGCGAGTACCGGGCGCAGCTGATCTCCGGGAGCCCGGGCCGGTGGCTGCTGTACGTGGCCTTACGGGACGCGCCCGCCCCGTGGCCGGCGCACAGTTTCCGGCAGACCGCGCTGCCGACGTTCACGCAGCGCACGCAGGCACTCAACTCGCTCGGCTTCGAGCCGGTGCCGGACGCGGTGTGGGAGTGGGTGGAGTACAACACCGACGCCGCCGACCCGTCCTCGCCGGTGTGGCTGATGGCCTGCGTGCGGGTGCGTTCACGGGAGGGGGCGGACGCGTGAACGGCGTTCAGATCCGTTCAGCCGAGCGCGCGCTGTCGGTGGGTACGTGGCTGATCGTTTGCGGCGCGATGCTGTATTCGATCCTGACCGTCACCCCGCTGATGGCCGCCCACACTCCGGGCGAGTGGGCGTGGACGGCACCGATTCTGCCGCTGGTGGTGGATGCCGCGGTGGTCGTCTGCGTCCGCTTGGACTCGATCCTGGCCCGCCTTGGTGGGCACGGCGGCCGGTGGCCGATCACGCTGCGGTGGATGACCGGCGCGATGACGCTGGCGCTGAACACGGCCGACTCCGGACTGAAGAAAGACCTGGTCGGCGTGGCCGTGCACGCGGTGGCTCCGCTGCTGCTGATCGTCACCGCCGAGACCGGCCTTGCCTACCGCCGCGCCCTCGCTGCCGCCGTGAGCGTGCTGGAGGAGCAGCAGCGGGCCGAACGCGAGCGTGCCGAGCAGGCCGCCTGCGACCGTGAGGAGGCCGCCCGGCAGCGGGAGCGGGAGGAGCGCGAGCATGCCGCGATGCTGGCGCGTGAACAGCGTGAACACGAAGCCCGGCTGGCTCGCGAGGAGGCTGATCGCGAGGAGCGACACCTTCAGCGGGAGCGCGAGCAGCGGGAGGCCCGGGAGGCGGCCGAGCGGGCCGAGCGTGAACGCCGTGAACGCGACCGTGAACAGTCTGAGCGGGAGCGTGAACAGCATGAGCGGGAGGCCGCGCGGCGGGCCGAGAACGAGGAGCGGGAGCGCGCTGAGCGTGAACGCCGTGAACGCGAGGCGCTGCTGCAGCGCGGCCCGGCCGCCGGCAAGCTGCCGGAGGAGGAGGCCCGCCAGATCGTGGCCGCGGCCTTCGGCGCGGGGCTGCCGGTGCGGACCGCGGCGGAGTTGTGCGGCTGGTCGGTGGGCTGGGTCTCCACCCGGTACGCAGAGCATCGCGACCCCGGCACGGGTGGGGCTGAGCTGGCCATCGCGAGCCGCTGATGGCCGCCTTACCCATCTACCCCTGGCGCCTGGCACCTGAGGGCCTGGCCACGCTGCGCCAGCTGCGCGCGAAGGGGCTACGGCCCGGCGGGCAGGACGTGGTCGCGCAGATCGAACGCCCTCGTCGGCGCCGGCCGCCGCTGGTGGGCTACCTGTACCGCGTGGAGCTGGCTAAGCCTGTGCGGCCGATGACTCCGGCGAAGCGGGCGGCGCTGGCCAAGGCCAACCGCGCACGCCGCACGTGCCCGCAGTGCTGCACGGATGCCGGTTACGTGATCCCCACCTCGCTCGGGATGTGCGCGCCCTGCGCCTACCCCGACGAGCAGGCCGCGGCCTGACCTGCACAGCACCCCAAACCATTCCTCCTGACTAGGAGCCTTGCTGTGTCCAGTCGTACTCGTGCCCGCGTCCGGAAGACGGCCGCGGGCGTCCACACCGTCCGCATCCCGCACCAGCGCGGCCGCCGCTCTCATCAGCCGTTCGTGGTCGTCGTGCCCGAACGCCCCTCCCTGCTGGCCGAGCTGGGCAGCGCGCTCATGCTGGGCGTCTGGGACCGGCGCCGCGGTCTCGCCCCGCTCCTCCTGTCGGTCGCTGCTCTGCCACTGACCGGCCTCTTGCACTGGTGGGCGTGGTGGTCGGGGCTGACCCTCGTCCCGCTGGTGACCGCCCCCGCGGGCTGGCTGGTCTTCGCGCTGAAGCGCCGCCCGGCCGGCCGCTCCGTCCTCGCCTGGCGGGTCGGGCTCACGGTCGCGGCCACATCGGTGCTGCTGTGGCTGGCCCTGGCCGCCGCCCTCGGGCCCCTGTCCGGGCCCCTGCTGGTGCTGTGGCTGGTCAACACCCTCGCGGCACAGGCGTCGTGGCTGTTCATCCGCCGGAAGAGCTGAACCCGTGGTGTTCGGCTCACACCGTGCCAGCCTGCTGGACCGCTCGTGGGCGTTCGGCTCACGAGCGGCCCGCACCCTGACCGCCCTCGTTCACGCCGTCTCCGGACAGACCCGGTGGCGGCCCACCGACCTGTACGCCGCGGCCGTCACGGCACGGTTCGCGGCTTCCCACCGGCTCATCGAGCAGGCCGCGGACGCGGTCGATGACGGCTGGAGCGTCGACTTCATCGCCACCTCACCGCTGCTCGGTGACCCGCTCGTCTTCGAGGAGGACGACCAGTGAGCACTCCCCCCAGCAGGAACCCGAACGACCAATGGCCCTGGGGCCCGGCCAACAGCACCAGGAACAGCAGCAACAGCAAGGGCAACGGCGGCGCGTCCTCCGGCAGCGGCCGGACCCGGCACACCCACAAGGAGCGCACCTACAACGTCAATATCGGCACCAACCGCGGTGCCGGCGGCGGGACCAACGGCGGCTCCGGCGGTGGTGGGGCGGCTGACCGGCACCAGGGTGACCGGCTGATCTACGCGATCGAGCGGATCGAGATCCGCAACGACAAGGACATCATGGCCCTGGCCAAGGCCATCAATCACCTTGGCCGTGAGCTGCACCTGATCCTGGGCATGCGGGCCGAGGAGCTCAACGGTGTGCTGTCGACCTACAAGGGCAAGTGGTATACCTTCGGCGCCCAGTCCCGGATCAAGGCCCGTCTCGTCTCCGCCCACCTCAAGGTCAGTGCGGAGGCCGCGAAGGCACTCGGGGTGGGCGCGCTGAAGATGGCGCACTCCTTCAACCGGCACTTCGTCAAGCCGGAGCAGGAGGCCAGGCAGAAGCGCAACGGCAAGACGGCCCGCCCCACGTTCACGATCGGGGAGGACTGATGCCCCGCCGTAACCGCGACAACGGCCCTGGGCTGCGTGGGTGGGACGGGCAGAACGGCTACGCGCTCGCCGCCCTGCCCGGTGGGCAGGGCGGCATCCTCTCCACCATCGGCAGCCACATCGCGGCCAAGGCCGCGCCGTATCTGCCGCCGTGGGTCGGCGCCGCCGTCCTGCCCCCGCTGGCGGGGTGGGGCGTGCACGAGATGTGGGGCAACAGTGCCCTGTCGGCCGGGCTCGCGTCGGCCGGCATGGGCGCCGGAGGGGTCGTCCTGTCGGCCGTCACGTGGGCCGTGGCGGGCGGCACGAACAAGTTCCGCCGCTACCGCCGCGCGCAGGCCACGACCAGTGTCGCCGCAGGCATGGGCTGGCTGACCTGCGCAGTCTCCGCAGGCCCCTTCGGCCACCCGATGACCGACCTGTGGCTGCTCGGGGGCGGGCTGTTCGCGGCGTCATGGAACGTGCGGCAGATCATGCGCAACGCCCACGACGAGACCGAAGAGACCGACAAGGGCGGTCTCGGCAAGCTCGCCGAAGCCATCGGCCTGGAAAAGGTACAGGTCAAGAAAGCCAAGGGCAACGGCAAGGGCATGGTCACCGCCGAGGTCTGGCCCGATCCGGGCAAGACGGTGGAGGACGTGCAGTCGGCCGCCCCGAAGATCGCGGCCGCGCTGCACGTGCCGCCGTCCGCGATCACGGTCACCCGCGACCCGGACAACGCCGGCCGCGGCACGTTCTCCGCCCGCGTCGCCGACCTGCTCAAGGACGGTGTCCCCTTCCAGCCCCCGCAGGAACTGGGGCTCCTGCCCACCGAGCCGATCCCGGCCGGCCTCTACGCGGACGGGGAAGTCTGGTGGATCAACCCCTTCCTGGCCGAGATCCTCCAGCACCTGCTCGTCATGGGGGTGACCGGCTCCGGGAAGTCGGAGTTCGCCCGCGCCGTCCTCGCCCACCTGCTCACCCGCCGGCAGATGTCGGTGTGGCTGATCGACCTGTCCAAGGGCGCGCAGACCATCGGGCACATGGAAGAAGGCTTCGACTGGCTCGTCACACGCAAGAAGGGCAGCACCAAGGAAGCCAAGGCCATGCTCCGCTGCCTGCCCGGCGTCATCGCCGCCCGCGGCGACGAACTCGCCGAGGAAGGGCTGGACCAGTGGACCCCGGCCTCCAAGCTCAACGCGATGCTGGTGTGGATCGAAGAGGCCGCGGACGTCGCCGACTTCGACGTCATCTCCAAGATCGCACGCACCGCCCGGTCGGTCGGGATGTGGCTGGTCATCAGCCTCCAGCGCGCCACCTGGAAAAACCTGGACACCGACGTCCGCGCAAACCTGCAGGCCGCCGCCTGCTTCGGCGTCGATGAAGCCTCCGACGCCGCGTTCTGCCTGCCCGACCGGGTCACCGAATCCGGCGCGATCCCCGACTGGGGCTCCGACCGGCCCGGCTACGCCTACGCCACCGGCATGGGCATCCCCTCCAAGCGGTGGACGACCGAGGTACGCGGCGCCCTGACCAAGACGGTCCGCGACCAGATCCGCGACATGATCCTGGCCGCCGCCGCATACCGGGATCCGCTGGACGAGATCTCCGCACGAGCCGCCGGCCTGGCATACGAACAACGCACCCACCACGGCACCAACCGCACCAACGCCCCCGACCACACGCCCGCAGCGGCCCCCGCCCGACTGCACACCGTTCCGCCGCCGGAGCTGGAGGACTGGGACGAACCGGAGGACGCCATGGACGACACGGACGACGAGATGGACGCCGTGGATCCGGCAGTGGAGGAGGCCGCCGCGATGGAACTGCAGGACGTCTACGAGGAGGTGATGGGCCACATCCCCGCCGACCCGGAACCCGACGCCGGCTACGCCCGCCTCCGCCTGGAGGACGACGTCCCCGACGCCGACCCCGACACCCCGCTCGCCTTCGAGCAGCAGGACCGGCCCTCCACCGAAGAGGCCCGCGCCATCCTCCACGGCCAGATCGATCAGTGGGCCGCAACCGACCGTCTCGCCTTCGAGACCGGCGACCTGATCCCCGTCGCCGTGGCCGCGGGCCGCAAGCGGGGCTGGCTCCACAAGGAGCTGAACGAACTCGTCCGCCAGGGCGTGCTCCGCCACGACGCCCACGGCGAGTACACCATCGTCCGCCCGGTCGCCGACGCCGCCTAGCCATCACGCATCGTCACGAATGTCACTGTCGCGCCCGCCGTGACTGTCACTGTCACGGCGGGCGGGGGCCTATAGGAAAGTCACGCGGAAACGCCGTGACATCGCCCTCGTGACAGTCACGAGCGGCCGTGACATTCCCCCGTGACAATCACGCACCGTCACCACGCATTCAGGCGTGGGGGCGGCCTCTGCCTGCCCTGGAGGACCCGTGAACCATCCCCTTCAGCCCTACCAGACCCCCGCCCAGGACATGGTCCTGGAACCCGTCCCGTACACGATGCCGGCCGCGGTGGAGCTGTCCGCGGAGCGCGGTCCGGTGGTGTGGGTGCCCGACGCCTACGGCCGCATGGTCCCCATGCCCAAACACCTCGCCCCGCCCCCGATACCCATGCCTCAGCCGCGCGACCTGACTCCGCTGCCGCTGCTCGACCCACTCGCCCAACGGCTCGTCGCCGCGGGCATCGGCGGCGGCGCCCTCGCGGCCGGCATCGGCTACGGCGCCGGGGAGGTCATCAACGCCGCGGCCGGCTTCGGCTCGGGCGTCCTGTTCTGGCTCGCCGTCATCGCCCTCGCCCTCCGCACCCCCGCCCGCGCCGCCACCTCCGGCGCGGCCGAGACCACGGTCAACATCCGCAAGGCCGTCATCAAGCGCAGCCACTTCCACGGCTGACGAACGCAGGGAGATATCAGCATGTCGTTCGGAGAGACCCCGATCACCCTCATCGGCAACCTGACCGACGACCCCGAGATGAAGTTCACCGAGGGCGGCGCCGCCCTCGCGAAGTTCACGATCGCCGTCACCCCGCGCACCTTCGACCGCACCGCGAATCAGTGGAAGGACGGCACCACCGCGTTCTACCGCTGCGCCGCCTGGCGCACCCTGGCCGAACACGTCGCCGACAGCCTGAAGAAGGGCTCCCGGGTGGTGGCCAACGGGCGGATGCGACAGCACGACTGGACCACCCCGGAAGGCGAGAAGCGCTCCATGCTCGCCGTCGAGATCGACGACATCGGCGCATCCGTCCGCTTCACCACCGTGACCATCAACCCCCGGCGCGCCACGCAGTCCGGCCCGGCCGCCAACGACCCGTGGAACACCGCAGGCAACCCCGCGGAACCGGGCGACGAACCCCCGTTCTAGCTACGCCAAGGGCGGCCCCCACCTCACGCCAATGAATGCGGGGCCGCCCTTGTCCACCAGCCATCAACAGACCTGTGGAGGTCTCCCAGCATGACCCAATCCATCCTCATCGGGCGAGCGTTCGCCCTGAACCGGCCGTTACAGGTCCTGGACGGCTGCTGCTGCATCGGCGGCGGCACCGAAGGCTACCGGCGCGCCTTCCCCGGCTGTCACATCACCGGCGTCGACAAGGAACCACAGCCCGACTACTGCGGCGACGCCTTCCACCAGGGCGACGTGGTGGAGTTCGTCCGCGCCCACGGCCACGAATTCGACTTCATCCACGTGTCCCCGCCCTGCCAGGGCGAGGGCGCCCCGACCAAGGGCACCAACAAGGCCCGCAATGCCGCCATCGGCCGCACCTACCCCCGGCTCATCAAACCCGTGAGGGCGGCGCTGGAGGCGACGGGCCGCCCGTACGTCATCGAGAACGTGGCCGGCTCCGAGGTCCGCAAGGACATCCGCCTGTGCGGGGAACAGTTCGGCCTCGCCGTGCTCATGCACCGCTACTTCGAACTCGGCCGCTGGACCGCCCTCAGGCCCGCACACCCCAAGCACCGGGGCCGGGTCCGCGGGTGGAGGCACGGCGAGTACCACGACGGTCCCTACGTGGCCGCGTACGGCCAGGGCGGCGGCAAGGCCACCGTGGAGGAGATCCGCCAGGCGAAGGGCATCAACTGGTCCACGGACCACCTGCGCCTGCGGGAGGCCCTGCCCCCGGCCTACACCGAGTGGATCGGCCGCGCCTTCCTCGCCTCCCAGAACCTCCAGGCGGCGGCATGAGCGAGCCGACGACCGTGGTCCTGGAGCACCTGCACCTGTTGGCCGCCGCTCTGTGCTCCGCAGAGCGCGGCTGGCCCGTCATCCCCCTGCACCCCGGCACCAAGCGGGCGGCCGGCCACCCCGAACGCTCCTGCCCCGCCACCGGACGCTGCACCGGTGGGCACCGCACCCCGGAGCAGCGGGCCACCACCGACCCCGAACTGATCCAACTGGCGTGGGCGAACCGGCCCTACAACGTCGCTATCGCCACCGGACCGGCCGGACTGCTGGTGGTCGACTTGGACGTGCCGAAGACGGAAGAGCAAGAAGGAGCGCCTGACGGCGCCACTTCCTTCAAGGCGCTCTGCGAGCGCGCCGGACAGCCCACCCCGCTCACCTACCAGGTGCGGACCCCCAGCGGGGGACAGCACCTGTACTACACCACCCCGCCCGGCACACGGCTGAAGTGCAGCGTCAAGCGGCTCGCCCCGCACATCGACACCCGCGCGTGGGGCGGCTACGTCGTCGCTGCTGGCAGCACCACCCCGCAGGGCGCCTACGAGGTCGCCGAGGCGGCCCCCGTCGCCTCGCTGCCCGACTGGCTCACCGCCCTGCTCACCGAGCCGGCCAAACCCGCGGCCGCGGCCGCGCACACCAGGGTGGGGGACGGCACCAAGGCCGCCCGCACCGCGCTGGAGCGGGAGTGCGACGTCATCAGGGCCGCAACCGAGGGCGGCCCGGACGGGCGGAACAACACGCTGCACAACAGCACCTGCAAGGTGGCCCGGTTCGTCGCCTGGGGCCACATCACCCGCCACACGGTCGAAGAAGCAATCCAGGCGGCGGGGGAATCGACGGGACTGTCCGCGGCCGAGTGCCGCACGACCATCCGCAGCGCCATGGAATGGATCCTCGCCCACGCCACACCACGGGAAGCCGTATGACCAGCCCCGCCTCCCCCCACCTGGATTGCCTCCCGCGGCCCCTGGACGGCCCGTACAGCGCCGAACAGCCGGGCCCTGAACGGCCGGTGGGCGCCCGAAAGAACGACGCCGAAGGCGTCCTTTCATCTCTTCCCCCCGCCTCCCGATACCTCGGTACGTCCCGGATCCCCCAGAAAGGGAGGACCCTCGCATGACCGGCACCCCGCCCACCAAACCGTCCATCAACGGGGCCGCCCTGCTGGACGAGGTGGAAGCCTTCCATCGCCGCTTCAACGTCTTCCCCACCGAAGCCGCCTACGTCGCCGTCGCCCTGTGGGACGCACACGCCCACCTGATCGACGCCTTCGACGGCACCGCCCGCCTGGCATTCCTCAGCCCCGAACCGGGGTCGGGCAAGTCCCGGGCCTTGGAGATCGTGGAAACCCTCACCCCGAACGCGTCGATCACTGTCAACGCGTCCGCCAACGCCCTGTTCCGGCTGGTGGAGGCCACCGAGGGCATGCCGACGCTGCTCTTCGATGAGATCGACACCGTGTTCGGACCCAAGGCCGGCGGCAACGAAGAGGTACGAGGGTTCCTCAACTCCGGCTACCGGCGCGGCGGCAACTCGCTGCGGTGTGTCGGGGACGGATCCAACCAGAACGCCGGTTGGTTCTCCTCGTTCTGCGCCGTCGCCATGGCCGGACTCGGCTCCCTGCCCGACACGATCCTCACCCGCTCGGTCATCATCCGCATGCGCAAGCGGGCCCCGAACGAGAAGGTCGAGCCCTACCGCCGCCGTACGCACGAGAGGCAGGGCCACGCACTGCGCGACCGGCTCGCCAAGTGGGCCGACACCGTCCGCGAAGCCGTCGCCGAAGCCTGGCCCGAGATGCCCGAGGGCGTGTCCGACCGGCCCGCCGACGTATGGGAACCCCTACTCGCGGTCGCGGACGCGGCCGGCGGGCACTGGCCGGAGCGGGCCCGCGTTGCCTGCCTGGAGCTGGTCCACGCCGCGCAGGAAGGCGACGAGGCCTCCCTGGGGGTTCGGCTGCTGACCGACTTGCGCGACAAGGTGTTCTGCGGCGCCGACCGCATGCCCACTGCCGCCATCATCGAAGGCCTTCTCCGCATGGACGACGGCCCATGGGGCGACTTGGACGAAAAGCCGGTCAACGCGCGCATCCTTGCCCGGCTGCTGGGCCAGTACGTCACGCCGAACAACAAGCCCATCAAGCCGCGCGGCATCAGGACCCCCTCAGGCTTCCCCAAGGGCTACTACGCGGAAGATCTCGCGGACGCGTGGAAGCGTTACTGCCCCCCACCCCCCGAGAAATCCGCCACGTCCGCCACGTCCGCCACACCGCAGGTCAACGGGGGTGAATCCGTGGCGGATAACGCCACCAGCATCCGCCACACGCCCGCGGAAACCGCCACACAGCCCACCCTCACCGGCTGACCGGCTGGCCGCCCCTGGCCGCCACACCCACCCAGGGGTGTGGCGGCACCTATCCGCCACAAAATCGCTATCCGCCACACGATCAAGGCTCTGACCTGCGATGTGGCGGCGTGGCGGACGTGGCGGATCCCCCAGAAGAGAGACGACAAAGGAGTTACCGCCTTGGCTGGCACCGAGAAGCTCAAGCTCCGCGAAGTCCTCGAAGAGATCGATATGAGCCGCGCTGCCTTCTACCGCCTGCGCGCCCGCGGCAAGGCGCCAAAGCTGATCAAGCTGCCGAACGGTCAGATCCGCTGCCGCCGCAGGGACCTGGACGCGTGGTGGGCCGAACACGAGATCGCTGCCTGACCTGACCGCATACGAGGGGCGCCGCGGTGGCGGCGCCCCTGCCCATGAGGGAGCACGATGCACAGCTATGACGTGCGCATTTGGAGCATCCGTAAGCGCGCCAGCAAGGCCGCACCTTTCCAGCTTCGTTGGCTGGTTGCTGGAGAGGAGTTCCAGGAAAAATTCGCTACCAAGACGCTCGCGGACGCCCGCCGCGCGGAGCTACTGACCGCGACTCGCAAAGGCGAGCCTTTCGACACGGAGACCGGTCTTCCTGTCTCGGAGCTGCGTGAGCGGAACCGCACGAGCTGGTACGCCCACGCCCGCTCGCACGCTGCGCGGAAGTGGCCGACTGCGGCAGCGAAGCACCGGGCGAGCATCGCCGAAAGCCTGACTATCGCCACGATGGCTCTTTGCCCGCCAGGGAAGGGGCGTCCGGACAATGACGTGTTGCGTCGAGCCCTCTATCAGTGGGCCTTCAACGCCGGTAGGCACGACCAGGCTCCACCGGAAGCTGAGGCTAGGGCGCTGACGTGGGTGGAGCGCAACGCGCCGGCCGTGGTCGACCTGGACAGCGCCAAACGGATGCGCGCGGTGCTGGAACACCTGGCGCAGCGGCAAGACGGCAAGCCGGCCGCCGCGAACACCTTTCGGCGGCGCCGTGCGGTGCTGAGTAACTGCCTGCGTCTTGCCGTGGAACACGAGCTGTTGCCCGGCAACCCCTTGCACCGCGTGCACTGGGAGACCCCCAAGGCGGTAGAGGCGCTGGATGTGCGTAGCGTCGCCACTCCTACACAGGCGCGGGCCTTGCTGGATGCCGTGCACGCTCAGGGTCCGCGGGGCGCCCATTTGGTCGCGTTCTTCGCGTGTATCTACTACGCGGCCATGCGGCCAGAGGAGGTGTCCATGCTGAGCGCCGATCAGTGCGAGCTACCCGCCGAGGGATGGGGGCGGCTCCTGCTCGTTGGAGCCCGCCCGCAGGTGGGCTCTGCGTGGACGGACGATGGCAAGCCGTACGAGGAGCGGCAGCTGAAGCACCGGGCACGCAGGGCAGTCCGTCCGGTGCCCATCCCGCCGGTTCTTGTTTCCATCCTGCGCTCCCACCTGGATGCGTTCGGGACCTCGGCTGAGGGGCAACTGTTCAGCGCCGTGCGAGGCGGGCCGATCCGATCGCAGGAGTACGGCGCGGTCTGGAAGGAGGCTCGTAGGAAGGCGCTCACTGCCCCGCAGGTGGCGTCTCCGCTCGCTGCCATCCCCTATGACCTGCGGCATGCGTGTGTGTCGTTCTGGCTCCGCTCCGGGGTGAGCCTCGCCGAGACAGCCCGCCGCGCGGGGCAGAGCGTCGCCGTGCTCCAGCGGTACTACGCCAAAGTCCTGGATGGCGAAGAAGCCAAGATGAACGCGCTGATCGAGCAGGGACTGGCAGAGCACGGCGAGGGGGCCGAGGGCTCTTGATTCTTGGCCGCAGCTTGGCCGCACGCGCTGATCAGAGGTGGGATACCGGCGAGCCACGGTGAGACAGGTTCCATGCAGATGGGGTGCCCCTCCCCGAGAGACACCCCTTCTGACCTGCAAGGCTCATGACCTTTGCGGAGGCGGTGGGATTTGAACCCACGGTGACATCGCTGCCACGACGGTTTTCAAGACCGTCAAGCGTGCAGAACGAATGCCCTGGTCATGCACTGTTTCAGCTCCCAAGAGGGGCCGCCTGTCCCACACATGGCCCACCAGTAGGGTTAGCGCGTGATCGGCACGGCCATGTCGACTGTCGCGACAGGAACACGATCGCTGGCCCGAGCATTACTCAAAGCAACTTCTAGATCGCCCTGGTGACAGTGGCGCCGGCGTCCCCATACTTACTCCATGGCGGCAGGTGAACAGCAGCAGGAACGGGGCCGTGAGGGCGCCTACTTCGCGCAAGCGTGGCTGGAGAGCACCACGCGCGTGAACGCCCCTTGGATTGTTTACGAAGCGCCGCAGATGACGACATTGACACTACTGAACGGGAAGCACGAATCCTGGGACGTAGCTGGCTATTTCGAGAACGAAAAGAAGAACCCGTTTTATGCGGAAATTAAAGCTTACACGAGCGACAATCAAGGACCCAAGTATCGCGAGTACTTGACCGATTGCTACTCGGCTACGGCCAGGATGATAAAAGACGGCCTTGATCGAGAGTGTGAGTTCATGTGGATAACATGGCATCCATTCGCCATGGGGGCGTGGACCAAATTGTGCGACGAGGCTACGATCCAGGAAGCAGTTAAGGACTACCCCGCTAAACTCGGAGAGGATGACTACGACCCGGAAATCGGCAAGCTGCTAGCCAACCGACTATGGCTCATTGTCTTATCGGAACGACAAGAAGAGCTGATGATGAAACGGGAGTACCTGGGCCACATTCGCTCTTTCATTACGAGGGGGGCGTAAAGCATGCAGACGATTGACGCCCAGATTCAGAATGCACTCCACCAGGCGTCTCCCGAAGCGGCGATGCGAGACGTTAAGCATGCGGTCGCCCGCGAACTTCAATCCTTGGACCCAAAAACCGAAATCAAGTCCACGGATTACTTCAATCACACCTTCATCCCCGACTTCGTATTAACTTGGGGTTCCGGTGGGCAGCGACCCACTCGTGACATTTATCTGAGATTCAGCGTCGATACGCCCTTGATTCAAAGGGACTTGAAAAGTCTTCACGAAGACTCTCCAGCATTCATCGCCATTGCCGCTGGGGGGCGCGCCCCTCACGAGTCAGAACCCGCGACCTATGAGTACGATGAATGCCTTCTGTCAAGCACATCGACGCTAGAGTCGATTTCCAGGGAAGACGCCCGCACCCCTGTAACTCAGATGCTCAAAGCATCCTTGCTGCAGGGCGGAAAGGGATATCTGGTTGGCGATTCAGCCGTGGCGGTACAGCGCGCTGTCTCTTTCGCTGACTCTGCGCTCTCAAGGCTAGACAGGCCTCAGGTCTCGGCTAGCGTCAGGGCGATGAACGACCACCTCTCACCGGCCTTCTCTTCGCGCATCGAGCGCGTCATGCAAGTCATGTGGGTTAGCCAGGGTGGCGACGCGGACAACTTTCCCGGGACTCACGAAACAGTGACGTCCCTATCCTCGGGAGAGTTAACGCAGATTCTTCCTTTTCTGCTCTCACTGGAAGGCGTGATCAATAATGACTTCTGGCGGAATCTCGGAGAGAATCTGACGCTAGGGCACTTGCAGGAGCTGGAGCACTGGCAACGCAGCAGGAATCTTGACCTACTGGTCAACGCAAATCTAGACCGCATCAATGCGCGCGGTGCGGCAGTCGACAGAAGCCAGCCCAACTTGTTCGATAACCTTGAATGGCCTCCTTACTGGGAAGTCATGGACTCCCACTTGCATCTACGATGCGGCGAGGTGGACTTCAAGTTCGTCGACGACCGACGCAAAATTGCCCACCGGACCGAACTGGGAATCGCTCCTCGCTGGTTCGAAATTGAGCATCGCCTTGATCAGTACGGAATTGAAGGCATCGAATTCACCTCCCCTGGAAGCAAAACTCGGATTCGGAGCAGCACTACTGAAGGCCTGCGCGATTCCATGGACATGCAGGCGCTTTCCGAGGCGCTCGGGGAGTTCGCTCGGGTCATGGCTGTCGAGCTTCGATGGCCCAGGTCTCGCCAAAATATTGAAGTAGACTTTGACCGCTCTACGGTCGAGTCTGTAGGAGTGGCCATTAGCCTCCATATCTTAGCCCACCTAGGGCTCGATCTTCTTTATCAAGCCTCACCAAACACGCTTAGGGAATTCCGGCGATTCGTTACAGAAGACAAACGATTCCCCTGGTGAAATAACAAAGGTGGCAGCCTGGGGGCTCCGCCTGAGTAGTCAGGGACACCGGTCGCAACATAGGTCGGCCACGCATCCAGCGAATAACGTCATAGGCTGAGACCAGCGACTAATTGGCCGCAGCCTAGAGATTCTCACCAGTCATGCCGAACGGACGGACATCTGGTCAGAGACCGCCGACACAACGAAACCCGGTGTCATCATCATGCATTGTGTCGTCGGCATCGTTGGGAACGGCAGGTACACCCCGGAACAACGGACTCGTGAAGGCGCTCCCACGGAGTTCGTATCGCCCTGGCACGGTTGGCGTTGCAAGCCATTCCCACACGTTGCCTACCATGTCGTAGACCCCGTAAGGCGAAACGCCGCTGTGGTATCGAGAGACGGACGTTGTACGCTCCACGCCGGTCTCTCGAACGTTGCACTTCGCGGCAGTCTTCTGGTCCCCCCACGGGAAAATCCTGCCGGAGGTACCGCGCGCCGCCTTCTCCCACTGTTCAGCTGTTGGCAACGACTTCCCTGCCCATGTCGCGTACGCATTGGCGTCGCGCCATGTCACGTGCACAACCGGGTGGTCATACAACTCACGCGGGCATCGACCGTTCGCCCAGTGCTCAGGAACCGGGTGCCGAGTGGCCGCGCAGAACCGTGCGTAGTCCGCGTTCGTCGTCGGGAAGGTGTCGATGTGGAATTCGTCCACCCACACCGGATCGTCGTCCTCCCCTGACAGAAAGATCCCTTCTGGAACATGCGCCATTAGCTTCCCGTCACCGGGATGCTTCACGTACTCGCCGCTGCTCGTCTGATCTTCATCAGGTTCGATGACTGCTTGGGTGGGAATGTCGTCCGCCGCAAGGATGCCAACGAAGCGTCCCTGAGCATCCTGGTCGGCCTTGGCGAGCAGGGTGTCCAAAGCCGCTTGGTTCACCATGCGCAGGCTGGCTTGTTCGCCGTCTCCCTCCCACCGTGAGACGATGCGATCGGACACCCCGAGCTTCTCGGAAAACTCCATGAGACTCATTCGTACGGCTTCACGCAGTGCCTTAACTTCACGTCCGGTCCATTTCGTAACGAGTGGCATGGGCTACCTCTGTCGTGAATCGCCGCCCTGGCGGGGGCAGCGGCACTCGGCTACAGCCGGTCGCCGGGGATCCCGGCGTACCCGTCGCGCAGTGCATCGAGCACGGGGTGGTCCTGAGGGAACTGCACGTCGTCGAGTGCGCTCACGGAGCGCACGCCGATCGTCGTGTTCGTGGCGAATGCGGCGGCCATGTTCGGGACATCGGCAAGCCGTACCGGGGCCGTCACCTGCTTGGGAGCGTCCAGGCCCTGGAGCAGGAGCATGGTCGTACCGGGGAGAACGGGGGCATCTGGCCAAATAACCGTCCCGTCCTGGTTGACGAAACCGAGGTTCCACGTGCCGCCCTCCGAGATACGGCCGTCCGGTTCGACGAACACCGCATCGTCGAACCCGGCGAGCTGTGCGTCACGCCGAATCCGAAGCTGCGAGTAGAGACCGATGTGCTTCACGGCCGCGCTGTCGCGCGTAAAGGTGAAGGACTTGGCGGTGAGCGGGGGCGGGGGCATGGCTCCCGCCGGCCGCAAGTTCACCAGAACGTGGGGCTCCTTGGCATCGCTGGGACGTCCCATGTCGATCGCGGGATCAAAGACTGTGACGCGGAGACCAGCGATCCCGGCAACGCCCTCGGCTGCCTTACGGATGTAGCTCAGCGTTTGCTCGCGGTCCAACTCGACGCCGAAGACGATTCGGCAGTCGCGTACCAACCGGTCCAGATGAAGCGACAGGCCCCGGATGGTGCCGTCCTCCATGCGCATGGACGTGAAGTGCCCGTAGTTCGTCAGGGCGAGGCTCTGGAGTTCGTCGAGGGTGACCGGTTTTCCGTTCAGTTCAGCCATGCGGCCAGTCTTGCAGTCACTGACGGGCCACCAACACCCTGTTAGACAGCCAAAGTTCGGATTAGTTCGGTGCAGGGGCGGCGGGAGTACGTACTCACGGGGCGCTCGGCGGGACACGCTAAGAGCATGATGACGAACGGACCGCGAGAGACGCTAAGCGCCAGGCTCCCCCTCGGTGGGGCCCACGACCGCCTCAAGCTGCTTGACGCGCTCGACGAGGCCGGCGAGTTCGGTCGAGACGCGCACGACCTCAGCCTGCAGCTCGGTCAGGCGCTGCGCGGCCTCGCGGGGCCCCTGCTCGCCGGAGGCGGGGTCGCGGACGTAGGTGCCGCTCCCTGCGACCCCTTCGGCCAACCCATCTTCCTGGAGTTGCGCGTAGGCGTTTTGCACGGTCATCAGGGCCACACCGAGCTTTTTGGCGTAGGCCCGCGCGCCAGGGAGGCGATCCCCCGGTCCGAACGTCCCTGCGGCGATCTCGCCTCTGATCCTGGCTGCGATTTCGCGAGCGTTGGGCTTCCTCTTCGGCTGTGAGTCCACCCCGAAAGCGTACTTGACCTAGGTCGTTTGCAATCAGGTCGCGGGGAGCGCTTGACGACCCAAAGCGACCTAGGTAGCTTTCATGGCAACGGAAAGCGACCTAGGTCGCTTCAGCTAAGGCGCTTTTGGCCTGCACGTTCGCACCAAGAGGGATCCCGCCGGACCTGCTTACACGCGGTTCGAGCGGCAGGGGAGACGTAGAAGTCCGTCGTCTTCACGGATCGATCGGTGTCATCGGCTAAGCCGTTGGTCTGACCCTCGGGCGTAGACCCAGGGACCGGATCGCGGGGATCCCGGTGATTGGGCTGCACCCGGTCCATGACACCCGCAAGGGATGGGCGCTTCCACTCAGCGAGTGACGACTGAGTGGCGCGGTGACCACGCGCCGGCCAGACGGGGAAGCCCGTCGCTAGCGAAAGGGAGCGAGGCGCGTACGGAGCCGCGAGATGACAGTGACGGGCTTGCCCGTCACTCGTCATGCGGGCAGGGCGCCGGCTTCATATCGGTGGCCTGCCCGTTTGATGAGGCCCCTCCCGCACCTCCTATGAAGCCGGGCCCCACTCCTTCCCGTCCAACGACCCTCGAAGGGGATCCCATGCGCCGCATCACGAACCCCAAGCACCCGAACGTCCACCAGGTCGGCACCGACGTCGAGCACGAGGGCGAGCCGCACCGGATCACCGACGTCGGCGGCAACTATTTCACGCTCGTCCGCCTCCGCGACGGACACGGCAAGAACGTCAAGATCCGCGAGGTCAACGGCGGCTACTAGCCAGGACTACGCCCGCGACAGCATCGCCGGTATCTCCCGCTCCGTCTGACCATCCCCCCTTAACGGCGTGCACCCCCGGAGTTGCAGCTCCGGGGGTGCTGTTTGGGCCGTTCCACCTTTGAGAGGAACCACGACCCGTGGAACACATCGTCACTGTTCAGGACGCTGTTACCGCGTTCGCCGACTTCATGGAGCCGACGGACGCGGAACTGGACGCGATCGAGCAGGAGATGCCGCTGATCCTGGCGGAGGTCGACCTGCTCGACGCACAGATCATCACCTTGGACCGCACGCCGACCGAGCTGGACACCCGGCGCACGCGCCGCGCGCTGGCCCGGGTGCTGGCCGAGCGGGTGGCGCTGGCCAACCGCAGCACCGCGGCGAGCCTGCCGGGGGGTGCGGCATGAGTGAGCTGATGTTTGCTGCCGCCGCGGGCCTGCCCTTAGCGGCCGGCTGGTCCGTTCACGCGCTGCGGCTGACCCGCCGGATCGAGACCGCCCGCCACGACCCGCTGTCCGGGCTGTGGACCCGGGACGCGTTCGAGGAGCGCGCCCGCAAGATCCTGTCCAAGGGGCAGCAGCGGGCCGTTCTCGTGCTGGACCTGAACTGGTTCAAGCAGATCAACGACACCCGCGGCCACGCGGCCGGAGACGCGGTGATCCGCGCGACCGGCATGCGGCTGGGCGCGTGGGCGGCCGGGCACCACGGCGTGGCCGGCCGGTTGGGCGGGGACGAGTTCGCCGCCGTCACCGACGTGTGCGGTGCGGCCGCCACCGTCACCGAGAACCTGAACGGGAAGCTCCTGGATCTGCTCCACGGCCTTGAGCGGCCGGTGCCGTTCCCGGGCGGGGACATCGACGTGCACGTCTCGATCGGGGCCGCCCGCTACTGGCGCGCGCCCGCCGACCTGTCGGCCCTGCTGCGGCTGGCCGACGAGCAGATGTACCGCATCAAGCAGGAGGGCGGGGGCGTCAGCATCGCCCCCCGGCATGAGACGGCGCCCGCGCTGCCCACCGTGAACGGCCGCCGCCACGGCCGGCCGGGCACCCGCAAGGGGGAGGCGTGATGAGCGAGCGCAAGCCGCTGTCCAAGGCCCAGAAGACCGTTCTGACGGCCGCGTTCTCGCCGATGGTGGCCACCGGCGTGATCGGCGGCATCGGCACCTACAGCAACATCGGCCGCGCCTACGGCCGGGGAACCGCCCTCGGTGCGCTCGCTGCCGGCGAGGGTGCGACGGCGGTGCTGGCGATCGTGCTGCTCGGGCTGACCATGCTGGGGCAGTCCTCGCCCCGGATCATCCGCATCGGGCTGTGGGCCCTGCCCGTCGCCGCGTCCGTCATGGCCGCGATGGCCGGCCCCGACCCGGGCCGGACCGTCATCTACGCCGTGACCCCGATGGGCATGTGCGTCTCGGCCGAGGGGATGGCGTTTCTCGCCCGCCGGATCGTCGTCCACACCGACGGCCGCGACGCGGAAGCCGAGGCCCGCGCGGCGGCCGTGGTCCGGGAACTGGCCTATCAGTGCGCGGTCGCGGCCAACCACCCCGCCTCCAAGGCCCGCGAGAGGGCGGATAAGGCGTCGTGGAAGCTCGCGGCCAAGGTCGGGCACGGGGATCACGCGCTCAGCCTGCGGTTGCTGGACGTGCAGCGCGAGCGGTTCACCAGCGGGGCGGACGCGGCCTTGGCCGCGATGTTCGCCACCCCGACCGCACTCCCGGACAGCCCCCCGGTCGACTCGATCGAGACGGCGACCCCGGAGGCTCCCACCGTGACCGCAAACCAGGATGAAATATCGCAGGTCAATGCAAATCAGTCCACCCCTGACCTGCGGGAATCGGCCCCCGCCGACCCGGCCCCGGTCGACGGCGAACGGGCCAGTTCGGAAGCGGTCGCGGGTGAGCAAGTGCTGCCGATCGAGCCTCCCGCCTCTGTCCCGGCCCGGCCGCGCCGTAGGCCGACCGGTCGGGTTCCGGCGGCAGCTCGATCGTCCCGACCGACTCGCACGGCGGACGAACTCCTCACCGAGGCGCGCAAGGCGACGGCCGACTGGGCGGATGAGGAACTGACCGCGGAAGCGATCCGCAAGGCGGTCCGTACCGCACCGGCCAAGGCCCGTACGCTGCGCGACACGCTCAAGGCCGAACGCGCTGAGCACGGCACCGACACCAGCGCCGGGCCGGTGGCCGCGTGACGCGGCTGACGCTCGCCGACTGCTTCGATCCCACCGGCGAGCGGTTCGGCGTCCCGACCTACCCGTGGCGTCTGGCCCCGGATGGGTTGGCCACCCGCCGCCAACTCCGAGCGCGGGGCCTGCGGCCGGGCGGTCAGGACGTCGCGGCACAACTGCTGCGGCCGCGTCGCCGCCGCGAGCCGCTGACCGCGTACCTGTACCGGGTCAGCCTCGCCCGCCCGGTGAGACCGATGACCCCGGCCCGATGGCACGCGCACGCAGCGATGATGCGCGCCCGCCGCACCTGCCCCCACTGCCGCCGGGACGCCGGATACGTCATCCCGCCCTCCCTCGGCGCCTGCGCGCCCTGCGCCTACCCCGACCACTCCGACGCCCCGAGGAGTACCTGACATGGGCAAGCCCGACACCCGTCGCCTGGACCGCGAGATTCTGCAGACCACCCGCAAGCTCGAAGCGGTCCGCAACCAGGAGATGTGGCCGCTGACCGGCTCCGAGCGGCGCCAGGTCCTCGCCGCTCTGGCCGGCGGCTCCTACCGGGTCATGCGTGGCAAGAACACCGCCCGCGCCGAACAGAAGCTGGACACCGTGTGGGAGGCGGTGCAGATCCGGCTGACCGCCGAGATCGCCGCGTTGCAGAAGGCCCGGCAGCGAATCGTGACCGAGCACGCGACCGCCAAGGCCGCCAAGAAGTCCTCCGGGTGGTGGTGACCATGGCTGGCAAGCCCACGCCTCCCGGTGAGTGCCCGCAGTGCTGGGAGCACGCCCACGACCGGCGCGCACACCGCCACCTCGGCCCCCGCGAGGACTGCCCGCAGTGCGTGGACCACATGCGCAACGGCCACCCCTACATCGTGCCCAAGAAGGAGTCGACGTGGTGGTGAGCATGGACCGCCGGTGCCCCGCCGCGCACCCGGAAGACCCCACCCCCTGCGTCGGTCCGGTCGTGGTGACCGTGCTGGACAAGGTCAACGCCGGGGCCGCCGGGTGCGAGCACCACGGCGCCCGCCTGCTGGCCTCCCTCGACGGTGGCCGCGTCTACCCCCTCCCCGACGCCCCGCCCGGCGCCGCCATCCGCGTCTTCACGGCCGCCGACGGCATCCGCCCCTTCTGCTGGCTCGACGGCCCGCGCATCGACCCGTCCCAGCTCAGCCACGCCGAGAACCGCGCCCGCAACGGCCGCTGAGCCCGTCAAGCCCCGCCCGCGCCAACGCCGGGCGGGGCCGCTCCCCAACCTTCCTCAGCGTTCCGCCCCTGCCCTGGGGCAGTCAGGAGTTCCCGTCATGGGAGACACCGTCGTTCACCTGCACAAGAGCCCCGAACCGCCTGCCGAACCGGCCACGGTGACCCGGCTGACCGTGGTCCCCGACCCGGCACCGGCCGCGACCGTTCCGGTGTGGGTGCGCTCCGGCCGCGCCATCAAGACGGCCGTCACCCACGAGACCACCAAAGCCGCCGCCCGGGGGGTCGCCCGGCACTCCCTCTACGTCTTCGGCGGCGCGAAGATCGTCGGTCGCCGTGCATGGGACGGCCGCACCGCGGCCCGCTACGAACGCATGCTCCGTGCGGCGGAAGCTGCGGGAAATCACGAGGCTGCCGCCGAGTGGGAGGAGCGGGGGCAGCGCTACCGGGAGGCCCGTCACCGCCGCCGCATGGACCTGATTCACTCCCCGCTGGACGTGGCCAAGGGCGCCGCCGTGAGCGCTGGTATGGGCATCGGCGGTCTGGTCCTGCTCGGGATCGCCATGGCCATAGCCACCAAGGACGCCACCGACGTCGTCACGCCGCTGATGGCCGTGATCGGGTTCATCAACCTGATGATCACGATTGTTCGGGTGGTGTGGGGCCCGGCCCTGACGATCGGCCCCTTCTTGGCGCTGCTCGCGCTGTGGTCGGTCGGTGCCCACCAGCAGGCCGCACCGCAATGGGCGCTGCCGGCCAGCATCCGCACGGGTGAGGGCGAGCCGATCACGCCCTCGATCGTGGTCAAGGCCTTGCGTGACCTCGGGGTGCCCGCGCTGCGCAAGGCCATCACGGAGATGGGCGACGCCGGTGCTTCCATGCTGTCCCCGATCGTGATCGCCGGGTGCGGTGTGGAAGTCGACGTCAGCTTGCCGTCCGGGGTGTCGACCATCGAAGTGCAGAACAAGCGGCGCAAGCTCGCCGAGAACCTGTCCCGGCACGAGCACGAGGTGTTCATCACCATCCCGCAAGCGGCCCGCACCGTGCGCCTGTGGGTCGCTGACTCCGGCGCGCTGGACGAACCGATCGGCCCCTCGCCGCTGGTCACCGACGAGACCCTGACCGCCGACTACACCAAGGGCCGCGCCCCTTGGGGCCAGGACCTGCGCGGGGATGCTGCCCTGCTGAGCGTGTTCCAGCGGATGGTGTTGGTCACCGGCATGTCCAACCAGGGCAAGACCGCCGCGCTGCGCGCGCTCGCCTTGTGGCTGGCCCTGGACCGCACGGTGGAGTTCCGGATTGCTGACCTGAAGGGCGTGGGGGACTGGGCGATGTTCGATGGCCTGGCCAGCGTGCTCATCCAGGGGCCGACCGACGACCACGTCATCCAGGCGACGGAGATGGTCGAGGACGGCGTTCAGGAGATGAACCGGCGTCTCCAGGCCCCGCCCGGCACCGCGTTCCCGCCGCTGATCCTGCTGGTGGACGAAGCACAGGTGGCGTTCATGTGCCCGGTCAAGGACGACGAGAAGCGGCCCTATGGCGGCAGCAGCCAGACCTCCCGCTACTTCATGGCCTGCCGGAAGATCCACAACCAGGGCCGTGCGGTCAATGTCCTGCTGTGGCAGGGCACGCAGGACCCCACCGACCAGAACCTTCCCAAGCTGGTCCGTGAGGGCGCCCACACCCGCGCCTCTCTCGCTCTGGGCACCGAGTCGCAGGCCGTCATGGCACTCGGGGAGAAGGCCGTCAACGGTGGCGCCGCCCCGCACCTGCTCCGCCCCGGCCTGGACAAGGGAACCCTTGTCGTCTCCTCCGACGGCATCGAGATCCCCAAGGGCCAGGCGTCCATCACCGTGCGCACGCACTACATCGACAACGACACGGCCGCCGCCATCGCCGACCGTGCCAAGGCCCTCCGGGACGGTGTGGCCACCGTGCACGCCATCGAGCGGGGCGAGGAGCGCGACCCGCTCGCCGACATCGCCGCCGTCGTCGGCGACGCGGCGCGGATGCGGACGAAGGACGTTCTCCCGCGCCTCGCCGCGCTGAATCCGGAGGCGTACGGCGGCTGGTCGTTCCTCAACCTCACCCGCGTGCTGGAGGGCACCGGGGCCGAGCCGTACAAGTCCGACGGCGTGATGGTCGTCAGCCGTGACCGCCTCGCCCGCGCCCTCGCCGAGCGCGACGCGGACGGTTCCGCTTCCGCCGCCGGATAGCAGGGAGCCGACCCCTCCCGGGGCAGGGAGGCAGGGAGAACTCCCTCAACCCCTCCCTGCCCCGCCTCCCTGGCCCTGACCAGCCCAAATGATCCACCAGGGAGGCAGGGAGGCCCGCAGGTCAGCACCCCGAAAACCCCCTCCGCACGGCACCCCGAAGGGGGTGCCCCCGCCTCCCTGACCGAGCACCGGAAGGGATTCCGCATGTACCCCGAGCACACCCCCGCCACGGGCCGCGGACGGCCTATCGAAGTCCACCAGCCCAGCCCCATCACGCCGGCCGTCGTCACCCCGGCACCTCTCGTTCCGCTCCAGCCGGGCACCGTTCCGACGGTCGCGAGCATCGTCCTGCCGGACGGACGCATCGTCACCGGCTACGCCATCAACCCGACCCAACCCGAACCAGTCACGGCCAAGCCGGTCGTCTCCCGCGCGGCGGTGAACGTCGCCCTCGGCGGGGTCGGGTTCCTCGCGGTGTGCGGCGGACTGCTGCTGCTCACCACCTTCATCACCGCCCTGACCGCGCTGATCACCCAGCTCATCACGCTCGTCGCGGTCGTGTTCGGCGGGTTCATCGCCGTCCAGGTCCTCAGCACCCACGGCCACAAGGGCGGCGCCACGGTCCACATCCGTAAGGCCACGTTCAAGCGCAACCACTTCCACGGCTGACAGGAGCCCTCGTGTTCGACATCCGGATCATCTGCGACCCCGCCGACACCGATCACGTCGTCGCCGCGCTCGACGGCGCGTTCAACGCCGGGACCGTGACCGTCTACCCCAGCCGCGACGGCGAGAAGAACCGCCTCTACGTCCGCGCCGACCACAAGCACGCACCCCGGACGAACACCCCTGACGAGTGGCCCGGCCGCACCGAGGCCTACGCCTGTGCGCCCGACGCCGGCAGCGAACTGGCCTGGCTCCTGGCCGCCAAGGAGCGGGGGCGTGAGTGGTGGCTGCGCCGCGCCGCCCTCACCGACCGCATGGCCTCCGGCATGACTCCCGGCCACTTCGCCAGCACCAGCAACGCATTCGACCTGGCCTGCCACCTGATGGCCCTGGACGGCGCCGTCGTCGGCTGCAACCCGCGGGCCTACGTCCGCCAGCAGTACGCCCAGTGGGCCAACAACCACTAGCAACGCCAAGGGCGGCCCCCAATTCCGCCAAGAACCCGGGCCGCCCTGACCAACCAGCACCCCAACAAGGAACTGGAGACACCCAGCATGACCCATCCAACCGACATCGGGCGAGCGTTCGCCCTGGACCGGCCCTTAAGGGTCTTGGACGCCTACTGCTGCATCGGCGGCGGCACCGAGGGCTACCGCCGTGCCTTCCCCGGCTGCCACATCACCGGCGTGGACATCGAACCCCAGCCGGACTACCGCGGCGACGCCTTCCATCAGGGCGACGCTGTGGAGTTCATCCACGCCCACGGCGACGAATTCGACTTCATCCATGCCTCCTGCCCCTGCCAGGGGGAGGGCGCTCCCACCAAGGGCACCAACAAGGCCCGCAACGCTGCGATCGGCCGGACCTACCCGCGGCTGATCGTGCCGACGCGCGCCGCTCTGGAGGGGACCGGCCGGCCGTACGTGATCGAGAACGTGGCCGGCTCCGAGGTCCGCAAGGACATCCGCCTGTGCGGCGAACAGTTCGGCCTCGCCGTGCTCATGCACCGCTACTTCGAACTCGGCCACTGGACCGCCCCTCAGCCCGCACACCCCAAACACCGCGGTCGGGTCCGTGGCTGGCGGCACGGCCAGTACCACGACGGCCCCTACGTGGCCGCGTACGGCAAGGGCGGCGGGAAGGCCACCGTGGAGGAGATCCGGCAGGCGAAGGGAATCGACTGGTCCACCGATCACCTGCGCCTGCGTGAGGCACTGCCGCCGGCCTACACCGAGTGGATCGGCCGGGCCTTCCTCACCGCGCGTGCCACGGCCGGTCTGGGGGTGGCCGCGTGAGCGCCCCGAACAGCCACCTGTGCACCGCGCTGCACCTCGCGGCGGCCGGCGTCCCGGTGCTGCCTCTGCGGGCGGGGAAGGTGCCGTTCGGCAACTGCCGCAGGTGCGCCGACAACGCCTGCGGGGGCCGGCCGAACATGAGGAACGCCGGGCCCTGCGCCTGCCCTGGCCCCTGCCACGCATGGGCCGCCGCAACGACCGACCTGGACGTCATCCAGTCTGGCGTTTGGCGCCGCGCATGGGTGCGGGCTACTGCGGTCGCCTACCACCCGGGCGGGGCGTGGCTGACGGTCGTGGACCTGGACAACGCCGACGCGGTCACGTGGGCACGCGAGAACCTGCCAGCCACTCAAACCGTGCCTACAACCCGTGGTGAGCACTGGGTCTACCTGGGGCCAATGCGGTCCGTGAATGCCGTCCGGCCCGGCGTGGACATCAAGTCCACGATGGCCTACGCCCGATGGCTCGGCCCCGGCACCGGCACCATGACGACACTGCCGGCGGAAGTGCGCGCACTGGCCGTGAAGGAACCCTCCACGGTCCGGCCAGCGCCGCATGCCCCTACCGTGCCCGCACGGGTCGGGGACGGGGAGTGCCGTCACCGCACACCCGCCTACCTGGAACGCGGCATCACCATGGCCGAACAGCGCATCACCGAGGCCCGCAGCGCCATCCACACCACGGTCTACCGCACCTTCCTCGCCGTGCTGTCCGCCCACGGCCGGTGCGGCTGCCTCACCGATGCCCACGTCGCGCGGCTGTTCACCGCCGCGCAGACCAAGGGCGAATCACCCCGGCACTGCACCGACGCGTGGACCAACGCCCGCACCGCACTGGGGATGTGAGTCATGTCCGAGGACGAGAAGACTCCGGCCCGCCAGATCATCACCGACTACGCACAAGCGCACTTCCGGTACTTCCGCACCATCGACGGCACCGTCTACGCGCAGAAGAACGGCCACCCCGTCGCCCGGCCCATCCGCTCCCAGGGCACGACCGGGAGCCACCGGCAGGAACTCATGGTCGGCCTCTTCAAAGACGGGGTCGGCGTGTTCAACGGCACGGCACTCAAGGAGGCGCTGGACTTGATCGAAGCACTCGCCCTGACCGAGGGCGTACAGCCCACCCACATCCGCGTCGCCCCGGGATTTGACGGTGCGACCTGGCTCGACCTGGGCCGCGACGACGGCCAGTGCGTCCGTATCCACCCCACCGGCTGGGACATCCTCACCCCCGACCCGCAGGAAGTCTGCTGGCGGCGCACCCAGCTCACCGGGGAACTCCCCCTGCCCGCCCGGGACACCAACGGCAAGGGCATCGACCTCCTGCTCCGCCTGTGCAACTTCGCCAGTGCCGAGACCGAGTGCCTGGCCCTCGCCTGGCTCATCGGCTGCCTGGAGCCGTCCGTGCCCGTCCCCGCACCGTTCCTCACCGGACCCCAAGGCGCGGGCAAGTCCACCGGCGGCCGGATGCTCGTGCGGATCATCGAAGGGATGAGCGGCGACCTGCGCAGGGCACCGAAGGACGAAGAGAACATGATCACGGCCGTCGCCGCCGGATGGGTCACCGCCCTGGACAACCTCTCCCACCTGCCCCCTGACCTGTCCGACCTCATGTGCTGCATCGTGACCGGCGCCGAGAGCATCAAGCGCGCGCTCTTCACCGACGGCGACGTCGTCCGCTCCCGCTATCGGCGCCCCATGCTCCTGACCGGCATCGATGTCGGCGTCATCCGCCCGGACCTCGCCGAACGCCTCCTCCCGCTCCGCCTCGTGCGGCCCCGGGTACGGCGCACCGAGGCAGAGCTGTGGGCCGAGTACACGGAGATCCTGCCGGTCGTTCTCGGCTCCCTGCTGGACCTGACAGTGAGGGTGCGGGCCGCCCAGGCCGACACCCCCACCGACCTGCGGATGGCCGACTTCGCCCACCTGTGCGCACAGCTCGATGCGGCTACCGGCTTCGGCTCGCTGAGCGCCTACCGGGCCAGCCTCGATGACCTCAATGACGACGTCATCGAAGGAGACCTGCTGGCTCAGACGGTCCTGAAGCACGCTGCCGGGCTCGACGCGGGCGCAGAAGTCCGTATGACCTCATCGGAGTGGCTGCACTGCCTCACCACCCTCTACAGCGGCGAGGAGTGCCGTCCCCTGCCCAAGGGCTGGCCCACCACCGGCAAGGTCCTCTCCGACCGGCTCAAGCGGCTGCAGCCGACCCTCGCCGCACGCGGCGTCCTCATCGACTGGGGCCGCACCAGCGCCGCCCGCTACATCGAGATGACCCGCCCGCCCCTCCCGTCCCTGCACGAGCAGGAAGCGGCGTTCTGACCCGCGCCACCACGGCGCCGCACCGAACAAGCAAGAGGAGCACCCCGCGACTGGCGTGCTCCTCTTGCTGTTCCGGCGGCTTGCCGCCGCTGCACAAGTCGCGCCGCAAGGCGGCTCCTTCTTCACGTCCTGAGCCGCACCGCACCACCACAGACACCACCCCCCTCTTCTTTTTCCTAAGAGAAGAGACGCTGCGTCACCCACGTCACCACGGACCAGAAAACGGCCCCTGACCTGCGGCTAGGCCGGTGACGCAGACGGCCGAAACCTGCGTCATCCCGCGTCACCCTCGTCACGGGTGACAGAACCCCGCCCCGCCCTGTGACACGCCCCGAGCGGCCCGCGTCACCACATAACCGCAGCTCAGAGCCCCAAATGACGTGCGTGACGCGATGACGCAGAAATCCCCACCTCGGACAGACGCGGCCCCCGAGGAGACCGAGACCAACCCGCCTCACCCACTCCGACTGCTGAGGAGCCATCGAATGGCCCGCCCCCAGATGCTCAAACTCCCCGAAGTCCTCGACGAAATCGGCGTGAGCCGCGCCGCCTTTTACCGCATGCGCGCCCGCGGCCAAGCCCCTCGCCTCCGCAAGCTCCCCAACGGTCAAGTCCGCGTCAGCCGCACCGACCTGGACACGTGGTGGGAGCGGTGCGAGCAGCACGCTGCATAGATCCGACCGCTTCACCGGGGCCCGCGCTCAGCGCGGGCCCCTCGCTCTGTCTGGAGAGACATGCTCACGTATGACGTCGATATCTGGTCCATCCGCAAGCGTGCCGGTCGCCCCAAACCATGGGAGCTGCGCTGGCGGGTCGGCGAGCGTCCGCATTCCCGCAGCTTCAAACTCAAACCGCAGGCTGACGGTCGGCGGGCGGAGTTGATGGCCGCGCTGCGCGATCGCCAGCAATTCGACGAGGAGACGGGGCTCCCCGCGAGCGAACTGGCGGCGCGCACCTCTCCTACCTGGTACGAGCACGTCACGGGATACGTACTCATGAAGTGGCCGCGGGCTGCCGCCAAGCACCGCGCGAGCATCGCGGAGTCGCTTGCCGTTGTCACCCCCACGCTCGTCACCAGCAAGAGGGGAGCGCCGCTCCCGGCAATTCTGCGCGCTGCCCTGTACCAGTGGGCTTTCCGGGCGGTCCGCTCCCCTGAGGGGACCTGGGTGCCGCGCCACACGGTGGAGGAGCCTCCAGAAGACGTCCGCGTCGCGCTGGAGTGGATCGCCGCGCACTCCATCAAGGTCAAGGATCTGGAGGACCCCGCACTACTGCGGCCGGCTCTGGAGGCTCTGTCGCTCCGTTTGGACGGGGGCAAAGCTGCTGAGAACACGGCCCGGCGCAAGCGCATGGTGCTGAGCAACGTGCTGCGCTACACGGTGGAGGAGAAAGGGCTACTCTCCGCCAACCCCCTGCCGCGCGTGGACTGGACGCCTCCTGAGAGCGATGACGAGATCGATTTCCGGTACGTGCCGGATCCGGCTCTGGCTCGGTCGTTGCTCGGGGCTGTCCGAGACTCCGGGGCGCGAGGTCAGCACCTACACGCGTTCTTCGGGTGCCTCTACTACGCGTCCATGCGGCCAGGTGAGATCGTCGCGCTCAAGGAAGCGGACTGCACCTTGCCTCCCAGCTCGCCTGCGACCGTGAAGGAGTGGGGCGAGCTGTTGCTTGGGGAGAGTCGCCCGGAAGTGGGCGGCGGATGGACAGATGACGGGACGTCGTACGAGACGCGCGGACTCAAGCGGCGAAAGCGTGGCGCGACGCGAACAGTGCCCATCCCGCCCGTTCTCGTGCACCTGCTCCGGGAGCACATCGCGCGCTACGGCACGGCCGATGACGGCCGGCTGTTCCGGGCTGCTCGGGGCGGACGAGTCCCCTCCACCGAGTACTGCGACATCTGGGAGAGAGCGCGAAAGGCGGTGCTGGCCCCGCGCGAGGTCAGGTCGGACCTTGCGGCCGTGCCGTATTCCCTGCGCCACGCAGGCGTTTCCCTCTGGATCAAATCGGGAGTGGACCCGGCGGAGGTCGCCGCTCGTGCCGGCCACAGCATCGCCGTGCTGTACCGCTTCTACGCGAAGATCCTCAAGGGCGGTCAAAAGCATTCCAACGACCTGATCTCCCGCGCGCTCGACGAGGGAGACACGCCCTGACCCTGGCCCACGGATGGCCCATACGCACTGGTCAAAGGTGAGATACGGGCGAGAAAGGGTGAGACAGGCTCCACGCAGAAGGGGTGCCCCTCCCCGAGAGACACCCCTTCTGACCTGCAAGGCTCATGGCCACTGCGGAGGCGGTGGGATTTGAACCCACGGTGACATCGCTGCCACGACGGTTTTCAAGACCGTTCCCTTCGGCCGCTCGGGCACGCCTCCCCGCTCCCGCCGGAGACCGGCGGCGCGGGTACAGATTACCGGCACGCTGCCGGGTCGTGGGGGCGTGGCCGTCATGGGGCCCACCGGCGGTGCCGCCCGGGCCCCTTGTGGAGATGCCGTGGCGGTCCAACCACCGCGACCGCCACAGCCGGTGGGCATCGGGCGGGCGCGCACTGCCGTACGGATCAAGCATGGAGGCGGGGTTGCCCCGGACCCGTGCGCCACACGAGGGCTCACGGGGGAGACACCGGTATGGCAGAAGCCGGACGGAACTTCGGCGGGCCGGAGGACGCCGGGGAGAACGGCACGGAGGGCTCGGTGCCGGAGGCACGCAGGTCTCCGTGCCGGAGGCACGCAGGTCTCCGTGCCGGGGACGCGGAGGTCTCGGTGCCGGAGGCACGATGGCGGGTCGCCTGCGGGACACCGGGGGCCGTTGACGGGACCGCTGCACGGGCACCAAGTACCCCGGCAGCGGGGTGACTCCGCTTCCCGCCGAGGAGGTCCGGGCAGCCCCGACGGCATCAGCAGATTCAGCGGCGCCCACGGACCCGGCGCAAACCGTGGACCCCCCGGAATCGATGGACCCGGCGGATTCCATGGACCGGCGGATTCCATGGACCCGTGAGGCCGTCAGGGGCATGAGGAAGGGGGCGCCCCTCCTCAGAGAGGTGCCCCCTTCTTCCCGCGTGTTCGCTTCCCGTGTTCTTCCCGGGTCGCCGGTGGGTCAGTTGTCGCCCGTCCGCCCCGCCAGCGTGAGGTCGACCGTGTGCTCCTGGCCGCCCCGCTGGTAGGTGACCGTCACCTTGTCGCCGGGCTTGTGGGTCCAGATCTCGCCGATCAGTGTCGGTCCGCTGTCGATCACGTTGTCGTCGAGCTTGGTGATGACGTCCCCGGGCTTGAGGCCGGCCTTGTCGGCCGGGCCGCCCGACTCGACGGCGGAGGAGCCGCCCGCGCCCTGGTCGGTGATCTTCGCGCCGTTGGTGGACTCCTCCAGCGAGACGGAGGCACCGATCTTGGCGTACACCGGCTTGCCGGTCTTGATCAGCTGCTGGGCGACGTACTTGGCCTGGTTGATCGGGATCGCGAAGCCGAGGCCGATCGAACCGGACTGTCCCGAGCCGAATCCGCCGCTGCTGCTGGACTGGATCGCCGAGTTGATGCCGATGACCGCGCCGGAGGCGTCCAGCAGCGGACCGCCCGAGTTGCCGGGGTTGATGGACGCGTCGGTCTGCAGGGCGCTCATGTAGGACGCCTTGCTGCTGGCGCTGCCGTCGCTGGAGGCCACCGGGCGGTTCTTGGCGCTGATGATGCCCGTGGTGACCGTGTTGGACAGGCCGAAGGGGGCGCCGATGGCGATGGTCTCGTCGCCGACCGCCACCTTGTCGGAGTCACCGAGGGCCAGCGGCTTGAGGTCCGAGGGGGCGTTCTTGAGCTTGACGACCGCCACGTCGTAGCCCTGGGCATGGCCGACGATCTCGGCGTCGTACTTCTTCCCGTTGGGGAAGGTGGCCGTGAGCTTGCCGCCGTTCACCGCGTCCGCCACCACGTGGTTGTTGGTGACGATGTGGCCCTGGGTGTCGAAGACGAACCCGGTGCCCGTGCCGCCCTCGCCGTTGGTGCTCTCCGCCTCGATGGTGACCGTGCTCGGCAGCGCCTTGCCGGCCACGTTGGCGATCGTGCCGGGGGCACGCTTGACCTGGGCGGCGCTGCCGTCGGAGGCCGAGACGGTGGTGGAGCCGTTGCTGTCGTTGTCCTTGGCCAGGGTGTAGCCGAGGCCGCCGCCGAGGCCGCCCGCGACCAGCGCGGCCACCAGGACCGCCGCGACCAGCCCGCCGCGCCCGCTACGGGGCTTGGGGGCGGGCTGCTGGTACGACGCACCCCAGCCGGCGCCCGGGGCACCGGGGCCGCCGTCGCCGTAGGAGGGCGTGGCCGGGGGCGGGGGCGGCCAGGAGCCGTCGGGGGCGGGGCCGGGGTGGCCGGCCGGTGGCTGGTACGGATCGGTCGGGCCCTGCTGGGCGTGTGCGGCCGCCGCCGTGTCCTGCTCGGCCGCGCCCGGGGTGCCGGGGGGCACGGGCGGGAGCGGAGCCGTCGGTGCGTTCCCCTCGGGCGCGGGGCCCTGCGGGGAGGCGGCGGGAGATGCCATCGGCACGGGAGGTGCGGACGGCGCAGGGGGTACCGCGTTGCCCTCGTTCTCGGTGCTCACAGCTCTTCTCCTCGATCCACGGCTGTCGTCATAGGTTGCACTCAGTCACACTCGGTCGCATTCGGTAACACGCATGCACGCTGCCGTCGGTCCGGCGCGAAGCGGCCGTGCATGGTCCAGTGTGGCGCTTGTATGCAGTCAGCTTTTCCCATGGGCCGTCAGAGCACCATAAGCGGTGACTGTGGGTCCGGGACCATTCTTTATATAGGATCTTTACGGCGAAAATTATACAAACCAGTAGGGTGTATGACCTCGTTCGCTCCGCGGACGTGCCCGCGCCGCCCCGCGTATCCCACGGCGGTGGGACCATGACTCGGTGACCCACGCACCACAGCACCACATCCAGGTCGTCGCCCACCGGGGGGCCTCCGAGGACGCCCCCGAACACACTCTGGCCGCGTACAAGAAGGCCATCGAGGACGGGGCGGACGCCCTGGAGTGCGACGTACGACTGACCGCCGACGGCCACCTGGTCTGCGTCCACGACCGGCGGGTGAACCGCACCTCCAACGGCCGCGGGGCCGTCTCCGCCCTGGAACTGGCCGAACTGGCCACCCTGGACTTCGGCTCCTGGAAGACGCGCGAGGCCTGGCGCGGACGCGACGAGGAGCCCGACTGGGAGCACCGGCCCGAGGACCGCGAGGAGACCTCCGTCCTCACTCTGGAGCGGCTGCTGGAGCTGGTCGCGGACGCCGGGCGACGGGTGGAACTGGCCATCGAGACCAAGCACCCCACCCGCTGGGCGGGGCAGGTCGAGGAGCGGCTGCTGCTTCTGCTGAAGCGGTTCGGGCTGGACGCGCCGGTCTCGGCCGCCGCATCGCCGGTGCGGATCATGAGCTTCTCGGCGCGCTCGCTGCACCGCGTGCGTGCCGCCTCGCCGACGATGCCGACGG
Source organism: Streptomyces sp. NPDC007971 (assembly GCF_042958635.1). Lineage (NCBI taxonomy): Bacteria > Bacillati > Actinomycetota > Actinomycetes > Kitasatosporales > Streptomycetaceae > Streptomyces > Streptomyces sp. NPDC007971. Next base: position 157,393 of record NZ_JBIBJK010000011.1, on the reverse strand, counting down.
TCTACCTGGTCCAGTTCCTGTCGCCCCGGCTGCGCGACGGGCGGCTGCCCGCGGGGGTGCGGATCGCGGGCCCCTCGATCCGCATCGTGCGCAACCACCCGGGGTACGTGGAGCGGCTGAAGCGAGCCGGCCACCAGGTCCATGTGTGGACCGTGAACGAGCCCGAGGACGTGGACCTCTGTGTCGAGCTGGGCGTCGACGCCCTCATCACCAACCGCCCGCACGCGGTGCTGCGCCAGCTGGGCCGCTGACCGCCGCAACGCCTCAGGACGACCCGACGACCCGACCCGACCCGGACGACCGACGACCCGACGACCCGACGACCCGACGACCGCACGACCGCACGACCGGGTCGCCGGCCGCAGGGCCGCCGGTCGCGCGAGAGCCGGTCACGACGGAGAGAACCGCCGGGAGGCCGGTCGCGGGAGAGCACCCCCAAGTGCCGGGTAAGGCAACTCCCAAGAGCCGGGTAAGGAGGGCTCCGCACCTCTTGACCCGGACGCCGGGCTGCAGCATCCTCCCTTCTCGGCCACACCATTGAAATCAAGCCACACGACGACAGACCCGTCACAGGGAGTGCTCCGGCGCGTTCGGTCCGTGTTCGGTCGTTGCGAATGCGTCACCGGAAGGGGACTGGCCGGTTTCCGGTACAGGCCAATGGGGCATCCACACCGTGGCGTGGGGCAAAGGAGGTCTCGGGGGTGGCGTTGGTGGTGGCACAGGAGGTGCCCACGTCGTCGAGCATGGCCGTACCCCATGGCCCTGCGGGCGTGGGAACGGCTCGGCACAGGATGCGGTCGCAACTGCGCAGCGGGGGCGTATCGGAACCGGTCATCGACGATGCCGTACTGATCCTTTCCGAACTCTTGAGCAATGCCTGCAAACACGGGCGCCCTCTGGGCAACGCCATGGCCGGGGACGGCGACGTGCGTGCCGCCTGGCGGGTGGACACGCGCGGGCGGCTCATAGTCGAGGTGACGGACGGCGGCGGCCCGACCCGCCCGGCTCCGGCGACCCCGTCGGTCACCGCGCACGGCGGCCGCGGGCTGAACATCATCACGGCCCTCGCCGACGACTGGGGCGTCCGGGACGACACCCAGGGCGAGGTCACGGTCTGGGTCGTGGTCCACGAGGACGTGCACGATCCGGACGCCGGGTACCGTCGCGGCGATTTCGCTACGCGCGTCACCTCCTCCACGGTTCCGGCCATGGCGGAGCTGGACTTCGCGGACGCGTTCGACGACTTGGACTGAGCCCCGCGGGAAGCCGGCCCGGGCCGAGCCCCGACGGCAACCGGCCCGGGCGCGCCCTGCGGGAAGCCGAACTGCTCCGGGCCCGCCGGGACGAGGAAGGCCCGCGGCCCGTGCCGCCCCCACGAGGACGCGGAGGCCACGCGCAGGTTCACACCGTCGGCCTCGTCCACGTGTCCGTTGTCCACAGGTTCCCGTCGGTCGTGGCGGGAACGGCTAGGCTCCCGCCCGTACGAGACGAGCCGTAACCGGGAGACACCCACGATGGCCAAGAAGCGACCCCAGACGAAGGCCAAGCCGCAGATCACGGACGGAGAGATCCCGGTTGTCGGCGCCCGCGAGCCCTGCCCGTGCGGCAGCGGGCGGCGCTACAAGGCCTGCCACGGCCGGGCTGCCGCACACGCCGTGACCGAGCTGGTGCGCCGCCCGTTCGAAGGGCTGCCGGGCGAATGCGACTGGGTCGCGCTGCGCGAACTGGTGCCGGCCGCGACGGTCGAACTGCCCCTCAAGGACGGCCTGCCCGAGGGCGTCCCGTCGGTCGTGCTCGCCACGGTGCTGCCGATGGCCTGGCCCGCCCTGCGCCGCGACGACGGCTCGGTGCTGCTCGGCCTGCAGAACGACACGCCCTCCGGCGACATCAGCCGCGACCTCGCCGACACCCTCCAGCGCGCGCTCGCGGCCGAGCCCGGCACGCCGGTGGAGGGCCGCCGCGCCCCCGCCGACGGCCCGCGGCTGCAGGACCTGCTCGCCCCGGAAGGCACGTTCGAGCCAGTCGTGCACAGCGGCTTCGAGTTCTGGGTGCCGGACGCGGAGAACGCCACCCCGGAGGTGGCCGCGTCCCTGGAGCGGGCCAACGCCGCTGCCATCCCGACCGTGAAGCTGTCCGGCGTGGATGCCGCCTACTGGTGCGAGACCCCGGAGAAGAACCACCTGCGCTGGGTCATGCCGTATCCCGAGGAGCAGCTTCTGGACGCTCTCGCCCGGCTGCACGCGGCGGGCCGCTCCAGCCTCGGCGAGGGCACCCGGCTGGTGGGTTCCTTCCGTGCTCACGGCCTCACGGTGCCGGTCTGGGACCTGCCGAGCGGTGTCACGGCCGAGGACGTGGAGAAGCCGGCCGCCGAGTTCGCCGAGCGGCTCGCCACCGCTCTCGCCGCCGAGGAGCCGCTCACGGCCGACGAGCGCCGCGCGCGCGGCGGACTGACCAACCGGCAGGTCACGCTCAGCTGAGTCGCTCTCGCACACGCATCACGGCTGACCGACCGTTCAGCCGTGATGTCGGCACCGGACGGGGTGACTCCTGTCACAACTCCCCGTCTTCGCAGGGAAATCCGTGTCCGAATAGCCGAGATCGAATTTGCGAACCGCCGATCTCTTGTTACGGTTCGAGTAGCCCGGTTGCTGGTGCATCCCCCGTCGCCAGCAACCGGGTCTTTCCATGTCCGCCTGCGGTGTACACCAGCCCGCGGAGCGTCAACTCCCCTTCGGATCCTGGGAGTTGCTGGCCGAGCGCAGCAGCAGAGGCCCCTCGGCCCCGGGCGAGGCGAACTCACTGACGGCCGTATAGCCGTCCAGCGCACCCCGGGTGTGCTCGCGGGGCGTGTCACAGGTGGCGGGCTGGTCGTCGGCGCCCGCCGGGCAGCGCGCCTGCACGGTCCGGCCGCCCGGCTCCATCAGGCTCAGCACCGAATCCACGGCCCGGCCGGTGGTGTTGCGGTAGTAGGTGCGCGCCCAGGTGTCCTCGCCCTGGGTCAGCACACAGGTCTGCGCCTCGACCCCGTCCGGAGAGGTGAGTTCGGGCCCGCAGCGGGCGGCGGTGGCCAGACCCAGCCCGAGCAGGAGCGGGGAGCGGGAAGGGGCGGCGGAGGGCAGCTTCGCGTCGTCGGGGGAGGCGGTGACGGCGGTGCCGCCGCGCTGGCCTTCGGCCCCCTGCCCGTCGGACCCCTGCCCGTCGGGTCGCGATACGTCGCCCACCTGCCCCGCGGACGCCACGGCCAGCGGCAGCGCGACCGCGGCCGCCACGACGCCCACGAGGGCGAGCAGACGAAGTCTGCGGGGATCCGGCCCGCCGCGGTGCGACGAATGAGTGCCATGATCCCCAGAAAAACGCAGCATGTAACGGAAGATAACGACCGCGGGCGGGCAAACCGCCCGACCGCGCCCGACACCCCTACAACTCGGGCGCGCTCACACCCGTACGAGTGAGGGCGTCGACCACGGCGTCCACGACGGCCTCCACGTCCGGCACCCAGGGCGAGGCCGAGCCGGGCAGCGGCGCGCGCTCCCAGCGGACCGCGCCCTGGCCGGTCTCGGACGGCGGCAGGGCGAGGTAGCCGCCCTCGCCGTGGAAACGCAGCGAGCCGGGCACGAAATCCTTGGCGTAGAGCAGTTCGCCCAGTTGCTCCATGGAGTACGGCCTGACGAGCACCGCCCAGCGGGTGGGCGCGGCGATCACCGGGCCGAGGCGCATGCCCCGCCGGTCGAGCAGGTCGAGGGCGTGGGGCGCGGCGGGCGCCGGCAGGCTGATCGCGCAGGGCGCCCGGCCTCCCCCGCTCTCGGCTCCGCCCGGGCGGGCGGCGGCCCCGGTGGCGAGGACGATGGGCGCGTCCGGCCGGTTGGTCCACCACCAGCGCACCATGCGCGCGTCGGTGGTGGCGGCGAGCAGACCGGGGTCGAAGGGGTGTGCACCGGGCACCGTGCACTCCGGGTCGGGGCAGCCGCAGCGGGCCCGTCCCTGCGGGTCCGGGGCCACGCCCGGGAGTACGGGCCACTGCCATTCCGTCGCGAAGGTCAGGGCCGCGCTGATCAGCTCAGGCCTCCCGTCGTTCCGCCTGGACAGGAGCCTGCGTCGCCTTTTGAGGATCTCGCGCATCAGCGCTCGTCCTTTCCGTTGCACCGCTGGCAACACCGTGGACCACATCACACCATGTGTCGATCACTTCACTGTGCGTACCTGTTGGCGCATCACATCCCTGCGCATGACAGGGGGAACCCCAGGGGGTCGAGCGTTGGCCGCGTCCGCTTCCATGGCGCGTCTGTCAAAAGCACGGCTGCGGCGCGGGGGTGGCGAAGCATGGCGTTTTGCCGTCGCGCGTATTTCTCTCCGCCTCCGCCACGGGAGGATGGGGCTCGGTCGTCGGTGGCTATGACGCCCGGGTCCGTCGCCAGGTTCCGGGTGGCCCCCAACCACCCCTGGCCTTCTCCGAGTACGTACCCATCACGACCGCTGTGACGCTCTGTGGAGCAAGCCCAGTCGACCGCAATGAACCGATACCCGAGGCAGTTTTAAGCCAACTTGACAGTAAGGCAAGGGTTTCGGAAGAAACCCACATCGGACCCATGGACACCAGGAATCCCTGCAGGACAATGCTGGACATCCCCTTACGAGTGCGTGTACATGTGGAGACACCGCCGGCGGCGCAGAATGACATGGGGGTTTGCGATGCTTCTGAGCAATACGCACCGGTCTGAAGGCCGGACGCCATGAGCGCCCCGCACCCTCCGAAAGTGGCCGGAATCGATCCAGCGGTTCCCACGCCTGCACACACTGTCGCGCCCGCACCCCCGTCCCCCGGCGCCGACCCCTCCCCGGACGCCACTCCCGCCCTGCCCGTCCCCACCGGCCCCGCCCCCGGGACCGTCCTCCAGGACCGGCTGGCCGGCTGGGTCTCGGACCTCACGACCCTCCACGAACTCACCGAACGCCTGTCCCGCACGGACGCCCTCGAACCCGCCCTGCAGGAACTGCTGCGTGCCGGATCCGCCCTCGTCGGCGCCCGTCGCGGCCTGGTCGTCCTGGAACCGGGCGACGGACTCGGCCCCTGCACCACCATCGGCCTCGGCCTCGGCCGCGCCGATCTCGGCCACATCGAGACCGTGCCGCGCGGCTCGCTCCACGGCGCCCTCCTCGACACCGGCGCGGGCACCGAGACCGTGCACGCCGACCTGTTCGCCGAGGACGGCCTCGACCCCCGCCATCGCGAGGTGGCCGCCCGCCTCGGCTACGCCGCCAGCTACGCCCTCCCCCTGGTCACCGAGTCCGCCGCCCGCCTGGGCGCCGTCGTCTGGCTGTACGACGAGCCCGCCGAACCGGACGAGCGCCGCCGCCACCTCGTCGGCCTGTACGTCCGCCATGCCGCCGAGCACCTCGCACGGCTGCTGGAGGTCAAGCGCACACGCGCGCGCCTGGCGACGATCGCCGAGGAACTGCTCCCCTCCCGGCTGCCCCGCGTGGCCGGCGTCCAGCTCGCCGCCCGGCACCGCACCGGCCCGCGCGGCGGCGGCGACTGGTACGACGCGCTGCCGCTGCCCGACGCCGCCCTCGGGCTCTCGGTCGGCTCGGTCACCGGCTCCGGCCCCAGCGCGGTCGCCGCCATGGGCCGGCTGCGCGCCTCCCTGCGGGCCTACGCCGTGATGGAGGGCGAGGACCCGGTCGCCGTCCTGTCCGACCTGGAGCTGCTGCTGCGGCTGACCGAGCCCGCCCGCTCGGCCACCGCCCTGTTCGCCTACTGCGAGCCCGCCCTGCGCAAGATCACCCTGGCCGGCGCCGGGCACAGCCCGCCGCTGCTGATCGGCGAGCGGCGCACCGAGTTCGCCGAGACCTCCGTCTCCGCGCCACTCGGCATGCTCGCCTGCTGGGAGGCGCCCAGCGTGGAGATCCAGGCGGAGGCGGGAGAGACCGTCCTGCTCTACACCGACGGGCTGCTGCACCGTACCGGCGACCCGATGGACCGCGCCTTCGCCCGCCTGCACGCGGCCGCCGCGAGCATCCCGCGCACGCTGCGCCGCGATCCCGGAGCGGTCGCCGACCACGTGCTGCACACCGTGCTGCCGGACGGCCTGGACACGGCCGACAGCGAGGAGGACGTGGTCCTGCTGGCGGCCCGCTTCGACTGAGAGCGGACGAGAGCGCATGAGAGCGCTCTCACACTGCCTGACATGGGCGGCCATAACAGGTCTTCCGGTCCCGGGCCGCTCCCGGTGCGACCGTACGATGATGGAGGTCCCCCCGCTCGGCCACAAGCGTGAGCGTCGCGGGCCCGGGGGAGATCACCTGCCGTACCGAGGAGGATCACGTGTCCGACGAGCTCAACCCGGCTCTTTCCGATGCCGCCGCCACCGCGGCCGACCCGGAGACCGAGTCCGAGGAGCCCATCAAGCAGCGGAAGAACGGCCTGTACCCGGGCGTCTCCGACGAGCTGGCCGAGAACATGCAGTCCGGCTGGGCCGACACGGAACTGCGTGACCTGGAACCCATCGCGCAGGCCACCGAGACCGCCCGCCGCCGCGCCGCGCTCTCCGCGCGCTTCCCCGGCGAGCGCCTGGTCGTCCCCGCAGGCAACCTGAAGACCCGCTCGAACGACACCGAGTACGCCTTCCGCGCCTCGGTCGAGTACGCCTACCTCACCGGCAACCAGACCGAGGACGGCGTCCTCGTCCTGGAGCCGCACGCCGAGGGCCACCGGGAGACGATCTACCTCCTGCCCCGCTCGGACCGCGAGAACGGCGAGTTCTGGCTCTCCGGCCAGGGCGAGCTGTGGGTGGGCCGCCGCCACTCCCTCACCGAGTCCGAGGCGCTCTACGGCATCCCGGCCGCGGACGTGCGCGAGCTGGCCGACAAGCTGCGCGAGGCCACCGGCCCGGTCCGCGTGGTGCGCGGCCACGACGCCGGCATCGAGGCGGCCCTGACCGACAAGGTCACCGCCGAGCGCGACGAGCAGCTGCGCGTCTTCCTCTCCGAGATGCGCCTGGTCAAGGACGAGTTCGAGATCGGCGAGCTGCAGAAGGCCGTCGACTCCACCGTGCGCGGCTTCGAGGACGTCGTGAAGGTCCTCGACAGGGCCGAGGCCACCAGCGAGCGCTACATCGAGGGCACGTTCTTCCTCCGCGCGCGCGTGGAGGGCAACGACATCGGTTACGGCTCGATCTGCGCGTCCGGCCCGCACGCCTGCACGCTGCACTGGGTGCGCAACGACGGCCCGGTCCGCTCCGGCGACCTGCTCCTGCTGGACGCGGGCGTGGAGACGCACACGCTGTACACCGCCGACGTCACGCGCACGCTGCCGGTCAACGGCACGTACAGCGAGATCCAGAAGAAGATCTACGACGCCGTGTACGAGGCCCAGGAGGCCGGTATCGCGGCCGTGAAGCCCGGCGCCAAGTACCGCGACTTCCACGACGCCGCCCAGCGTGTGCTCGCCGAGAGGCTCGTCGAGTGGGGCCTGGTCGAGGGCCCGGTCGAGCGGGTCCTGGAGCTCGGCCTGCAGCGCCGCTGGACCCTGCACGGCACCGGCCACATGCTCGGCATGGACGTCCACGACTGCGCGGCCGCGCGCACCGAGACGTACGTGGACGGCACGCTGGAGCCCGGCATGGTGCTCACCGTCGAGCCCGGCCTGTACTTCCAGGCCGACGACCTGACGGTGCCCGAGGAGTACCGGGGCATCGGCGTCCGCATCGAGGACGACATCCTCGTCACCGAGGACGGCAATCGGAACCTGAGCGCAGGGCTGCCCCGGAGGTCGGACGCGGTCGAGGAATGGATGGCATCTTTGCAGGGCTGACGTCACACTGAATGGCCGGGTACCGGTGGGTACCCGGCCATTTCGTGTGTACGTACGTCGTGCCCGGCCGCGCCCCGCGCGGCCGGGCCGCCTGTCGAACGCTGCCCCGTGAGGGGCGCGGGTCTCACGTGGGGGGAACGTGAACGACTTCTGGACCGGAATCGGTGTCGACCTGCATCTCGAACCCGACGCGGCGGACGGCCGCCGGGTCGGTCTGGAGCGCGCGCTGCGGGACGCCGTACGCGACGGGCGGCTCGCGCCCGGCACCCGGCTGCCGGCCACCCGGCGGCTCGCCACCGAACTCGGCATCTCGCGGGGAACGGCCAAGGCCGCCTACGACCAGCTGGTCGCCGAGGGGTACCTGATGGCACGGCAGGGCTCGGGCACCCGGGTCGCCCCGCTGCCCTCCCTGGGCTCCGAGACACCACAGGCGCACGCACGCACGCGTGCACCGCGTTTCGACCTGCGGCCCGGCAGCCCCGACGTGGGCGCGTTCCCCGCGGCGGCCTGGCTGCGCGCCCTGCGCCGCGCCATAGCCACGGCGCCCTCACTGGCGTACGACTACGGCGACCCGCGCGGGCGCATCGAACTGCGCACCGCGCTCTCGGGCTACCTGGGGCGGGCGCGCGGGGTGCTCGCGCCACCGGAGCGGATCGTGATCACCTCGGGCTACGTCCAGGGGCTCGCACTCCTCACACGCGTGCTGGAGGGCGCCTCGCTCGCCATGGAGGACCCCGGTCTGCCCTTCCACCGGGAGGTGGTGCGGCGCAACGGCGGGACCGTGCTGCCGGTGCGGGTGGACGAACGCGGGGTCCGCGCCGGGGAGCTGGGCGAGGCGGCCGCCGTGGTGGTCACCCCGGCCCACCAGTACCCGACGGGTGTCACCCTGCACCCGGAGCGGCGGCGCGCGCTCACCGACTGGGCACGCGCGCGTGGCGGGCTCATCATCGAGGACGACTACGACGGCGAGTTCCGTTACGACCGCCAGCCCGTCGGCGCGCTGCAGGGCATGGCCCCGGGTCAGGTGGTGTACCTGGGCACCGCCTCCAAGACCCTCGGCCCCGCGCTGCGGCTCGGCTGGATGGTGCTGCCGCCGCACCTGGTCGACGCGGTCGCCGACGCCAAGCTGCACAGCGACCACCACACCGAGACCATCGGCCAGCTGGCGCTCGCCGAGCTGATCGACAGTCACGCCTACGACCGGCACGTACGCGCGTGCCGGCTGCGGTACCGGCGCCGCCGGGACCAGCTGCTGGACCGGCTCGGGGCGCGGCAGCGCGTACGCGGCATCGCCGCCGGGCTGCACGCGCTGGTCGACGTGCCCGACGAGGCCGGGGTGCTGGCCCGTGCCGAGGCACAGGGGCTGGCGCTCGGCGCGCTCGGCGACCACTGGGACGCGCCCGGCGAGGGCCGGCCGCAGGGCCTGGTCGTCGGCTACGGCACCCCGCGCGAGCGCGCGTATCCGCAGGCGCTGGAGGTGCTGGCGAAGGTGCTGGACGCCTGAAAGTGGGCCACTGAAGCAGTGGCTGATTGGGTCTGCTCCGGGGTCCACCGGGCCCCTACCGTCAACGGTATGAAGACTCGTCCGCAGCGCTTCCTGGCCCTCGCCCAGCTCGCCAACTCCGTTGGTGACGGCGCCTTCTACGTCACCTCGGCGCTGTACTTCACGCGCGTCGCCGGTCTCGGCCCGGAGCGCGTGGGCCTCGGGCTGACCCTCGCCTGGGCGGTGGGCTCGCTGGTCGGGGTGGTGCTCGGGAGACTCGCGGACCGGCGCGGAGCACGCGGGACGTCCGTGCTGCTGGCACTGGGAACGGGGGCGGCGGTCGGCTCGTTCCTCCTGGTGCGGGGGTTCGTGCCGTTCGTCCTCGCCGCCTGTGCCTATGCCTGCGCGCAGTCGGGCCTGGCGGCGGCCCGGCAGGCCCTGCTGGCGGGGCTGGTGACGCCCGGTGAGCGGACCGGCATGCTGGCGCGCCTGCAGTCCACGCTGAACGGCGGACTCGCGATCGGCGCGGCGGCGGGCGGGCTCGCGCTGAACGCCGGCACGGCGACGGCATACCGGGCGGTGTTCGCTCTGGACGTGGTGTGCTTCCTGGTGTGCGCACTGATCCTGCTGCGGCTGCCGGCGATGACGCCGGCGGCGGCCACCGACGAGCGGCGCATGCATCCGGCCCCCGGTGAGCGGCGCACGCGTCCCGTCGGCGGCGAGCGGCGCGAGCAGCGGTTCGCCGTGCTGCGCGACCGGCCGTATGCGCTCGTCGCGCTGCTCAACGCGGTGCTGCTGCTGCGGATGCCCCTGCTCAGCCTCGCCCTGCCGTTGTGGATCACCGAGCGGACGGCGGCGCCGGCCTGGCTGGCCTCCGCGCTGTTCGTCCTCAACACCGGCATCGTCATGCTGTTCCAGGTGCGGGCGGCCCGGGCCGTCACCGGAATCCCGACGGCCGTACGGGCGCTGCGCCGGTCCGGGGTCGTGATGCTCGCGTCCTGCGCGGTGTTCGCGCTGTCGGCGGGCCGGTCCGCGTGGCCCGCGGCCCTGCTCCTGGTGGCCGGCGCGGTGTTGCAGGTGATCGCGGAGATGCAGCAGTCGGCGGGCTCCTGGCAGCTGTCCTTCGACCTGGCCCCCGCCGACCGGATGGGCGAGTACCAGGGCTTCTTCGGCACGGGTGTGACGGTGGCCCGCACGCTCGGGCCGCTGGTGGTGACCTCGCTGCTGCTCGGCTGGGGCACGCCGGGCTGGCTCCTGCTGGGCGCGCTGATGCCGGTGGCGGCCTGCGCGATGGGTCCGGCGGCACGCCGGGCCGCCGGGCGCGCCCGGAAGACGGCCACCGAGCCGGAGCCGGAGTCGAACTTGGGGTTGACGTCGGAGTCGAAGTCGAAGCTGGAGCCGAAGCCGCTGCCGGTGGCGGTGAGCTGAGCGGTGAGGCGTCCGGGAACGGCGCCCCGTGAGTGGTTCCGCGGGGGCGCCGTCCCGGACGGCCGGGTGACCGAGGTGTTTTCTGCGTTTCCGTCACGGCCCGCAAAGCCGGGAACGCAGCTCGCCGGTCCGAGGGGCGTGCCCCGGCAAAGCGCGGTGCGGCCGGCACTACCGAGCAAAAGGCCCAAAAGGCGCTCTCACATCACCGGGGCGTGGTCGTGCAGTACCCGCTGGAAGAGTCGGCAGTCCCGCCATTTCCCGTTGATGTGCAGATAATTCTGGGCCAGCCCGATCGGTTCGAAACCTGATTTCTGAAGAACCCGCTGTGAACCGGTGTTCTCGGTCAGCGTGGACGCCTCGATCCGGTGCAGTCCCAGCCGGTCCCGGGCGATACGGCAGACCTGCCGCACCGCCGCGCTGGCCAGCCCCCTGTTCTGGTGGTCGGCGGCGACCCAGTACCCGAGGTAGGAGCTGCAGAAAGGGCCGCGGGAAATCCCGGACAGGGTGATCGCCCCCACGATCCGCCCGTCCGGAGCCTCGAACACCCACGGCACCACGGCACCCTCGGCGGACTGCCGCAACAGCCCGTCGATGCGCTCGGCCTGTCCCTCGGCGGTGAAGAAGGAATCCGGCCTGACCGGCTCCCACGGTTCAAGGTGTTTTCGGTTCTCTGTATAGGCGGAGGCGAGCGTGAAAGCGTCGCCCGATGCGAGCGGGCGCAGGATCACGCCGCCCGCTATTTCCTCGTCTCCGATTGTTCTGCGGTCGGTGAGCATGGGCGCACTTTAACCGCGCGCGCTCTGCAGGGGGACCGTCATGCCGTAAGCAGGGAAGGATCTTTCTTCCACTTGAGAATCTTGTCGAAGCTCACCACCGTTCCGCCCCGGCCCGGTTTGGCCCCGATGTGGACATGGTCGGCGAGTTCTCTGATCAGACACAGCCCGCGGCCGTGCTCGGCGTCCGTTCGGGCGGGCCGGACGTCCTGCATGCGGATGAATCCGGGCCCGGCGTCGGCCACCTCGATCCGGCACTTCTCGCCGTCGAGATACGCGGTCACCCGATAGGCCTCCGAGCAGCCTCCGCGCGTGGTGCCCCCGCCGTGCTCGACGGCGTTCGCGCAGGCCTCGCTGAGCGCGACGGACAGGTCGAAGGAGACGTCCGGGTCGACGCCCGCCGTCTCCATCGTGCCGATCAGCAGCCGCCGGGCGAGCGGGACGCTCGCAGCCTCGCGGCGTAGATGGAGTGACCACCAGATGCTCATGCTCCAGCCTCCTGGCCGCGGCTCGACATACCGATACGTATTGCCGCCCGCGCGCGGCCGTAAGCACACCCTTGACGTGCCGCCGCCCATTCAGGCGATGCGCCCCGGAAGGAATCGGTGTATGAGGGCATGAATGTGGGGCGGAGGACGATCTTCCAGCCGTTTCGGCGATCTTTCGGCGGCGCCGGCGATCCACCGTGCGGTGGCGGAATCCCGCGACCTGCCGTAGGGCGCGGGTAAGGCCAGTGCGATGATGAGCCCGCCATGACTGCCCCCCACCCGCGCACGGCGCGCCCCGGAGCCGGACTCCGGATGCTGCGGGCCGCGGTGTTCGCCGCGGCCTGTGTCGCGCTGGCCGCGGCCGGGCACACACTGGCTTCCTGCGCGCGCGTGCCCCTGTGGACGCTCGGCGCGGGGTTCCTGGGCTCCCTGCTGCTCGTGGCACCGCTCACCGGCCGGCAGCGCTCGCTGCCGGGCATCGCCGCGCTCCTCGCGCTCGGCCAGAGCGTGCTGCACACGCTGTTCGGACTCGGCGCGCACGGGGCCGCCGCCACGATGCCGATGGGCCCGGCGGACGGGTCCCAGAACAGCGGCGCGCTCGTGGAACGGGCCGCGCGGCTTCTGTGCGGGTCCAGTCCGTCGGCGCTCACCCCCGGGCACGCCTACCGGCTCCTTCTCGACGCGCACCTCGTCGACGCCTCGGGCCGGGCCGCGGGCACCACGCCCGCCATGCGGCACATGGCCGACGCCACCGGCTCCTCGGCGTCGCTGCTGCCCACCCTGCCGATGCTGCTCGGGCACGTCCTCGCGGCCGTCGCCGCCGGATGGCTGCTGCGCCGCGGCGACGTGGCCGTGCTGCGGCTGATCGAGCTATCGGTGCATGGGGTCACAGAGGGGGCGCTCGTGCGATCCCTGCGCGCCGCGCTCGCGCTGGCGCGCGCCCTGTGCGCGGGGCTGCTCCCCGCGGCCGAGTCCGGCCCGTGCTGCCGTCGTACCGCCCGGGACGAGGCGCCCGCCCCGCACACCACCGCACTCCAGCACACGGTGATCCGGCGCGGGCCGCCCGCCGCCGCGTTCCTTCTCGCCGCCTGACGCGAGGCGAGCGCACTCCACCGGAGCCGGAAACGGAGAACCGGACGGGAGGGGCCGCCGTCGCGCGGCACGCGCGCGTGCGCATCCCTGCATCCCTGTCGGCGACACCACGACGGGCACCGCGGCAAGCGGCCCCACGAGTGGTCCCGCCACGCGCACGCGTACTCCTGATCACCACCGGAACTCACTCGGAGTGGAGTGCTCCCTGCCATGAAGGCTTCTCGTATCGCCGCCGCCACCGCCGTCGCGGGCTCGGCCGTCCTCGCCCTGTCCGCCCCCGCCTTCGCGCACGTCACCGTGCAGCCCGAGGGCCCCGCGGCCAAGGGCGGCTACGCGGTGGTCGACTTCAAGGTCCCCAACGAGCGCGACGACGCCTCGACCACCAAGATCGAGGTGAACCTCCCGGCCGACCACCCGCTGGCCTCGGTCATGCCGCAGCCGCTCCCCGGCTGGAGCGTGAAGGTCACCAAGTCCAAGCTGGACAAGCCGCTCACGATGCACGGCGAGAAGATCGACGAGGCCGTCACCAAGGTCACCTGGACCGCCGACGGCAAGGGCATCGAGCCCGGCTACTTCCAGAAGTTCCCGCTCTCCGTCGGCGCCCTGCCCGAGGACGCCGACCAGCTCGTCTTCAAGGCGATCCAGACGTACTCCAACAAGGAGGTCGTGCGCTGGATCGAGGTGCCGCAGGACGGCGGGGCCGAGCCGGAGAACCCGGCTCCGGTGCTGGAGCTGTCCGCCGCCACCGGCGACCACCACGGTGGCTCCGCGGCCGAGGACGCCTCCGACAAGGCCGACGGCAAGACCGGGAAGACGGCCGCCGCCGAGGACTCGAAGGGCGGCAGCGACACCACCGCGCGCGTGCTCGGTGTGGTCGGCATCGTCGTCGGCGCCGCGGGTGTGGCCTACGGCGTCCTCGCCGGCCGCCGCCGGACCGCCTGACCCCACCGTTCCGCACGCGCACCCGGGGTCGTGCGACCCTGTCGTACGACCCCGGTGCGCGCCGGAGTTCTCACATCTGGGACATTTCTCTATGCGCAAGAAGACGTTCGCCGCGGCCGCGCTGCTCGCCGCCGCCACCCTGACCCTCTCCGCCTGTGGCAGCGGCAACGACGGCAAGTCTCCCGTCGCCGTGGTCTCCGAGGAGACCGACTCGGGCAAGGCTGCGACCATCCTCGACCAGCCGTTCGCCAAGCCGGACCTGGTCCTCACCGACACACACGGCAAGAAGTACGACCTGCGCGCCCAGACCAAGGGCCACCCGACCCTGGTCTACTTCGGCTACACGCACTGCCCCGACATCTGCCCCACGACGATGAGCAACATCGCCGTCGCCAAGAAGGCGCTGCCCAAGACCGAGCAGGACAACCTCAGGGTCGTGTTCGTCACCACCGACCCCGCCCGCGACACCCCCGCCGAACTGGGCAAGTGGCTCAAGGGCATCGACCCGCAGTTCATCGGTCTGACCGGCGACTTCGCCACCGTCCAGGCCGGCGCCCGCTCCCTGGGCATCTCCATCGAGCCGACGACGAAGGACAAGAACGGCAAGCTCGTCTCGGTGCACGGCACCCAGGTCATCGCCTTCTCGCCGAAGACCGACGGGGGGTACGTCCTCTACGGCGAGGACGCCACGGTCGACGACTACACGAAGGACCTGCCGAAACTCGTGAAGGGGGCCAGGCCGTGAGGCGGGCGAACCGTGCCATGAGGCGGGCCGCCCTGCCGGTGGCCGCGCTCGCCGCTGCAACAGCCCTCGCGGGCTGCGGCTCCTCCGGCTCACCGGGCTCCACCGACTCCGCGGACGCCTCGAAGGCCGAACTGTCCGTGAGCGCGTCCTACATGCCCCAGCCGGTCTCCGCCGACATGGCCGCCGGATTCCTGACCATCGCCAACAAGAGCGGCGCGAAGGACGAGCTGACCTCGGTCACCAGCGACATAGCCGGCCAGGTCACCATGCACAGCACCGTCGGCGGGGCCATGGAGGAGAAGACCTCCTTCGCCATCCCGGCCCATGGTCGACTCGTGTTCAAGAGCGGTGGCAACCATCTGATGTTCGAAAAGCTGAGGCGCAAGCCCGAACAGGGCCAGAAGGTCACCCTGAAGCTCACCTTTGCCAAGTCCGGGCCCCTCACCGTCGAGATGCCGGTGAGGTCCGCCACGTACAACCCGTCGACCGGCCACTGAGGGAGGGACCACCTTGACGCGGACCATCACCCCCCGCCTGCGGACCCTGGTGCTGCTGCTCCTCGCCGTCACCGGCGCGCTGCTCGCGGCCGCCGGACCGGCCTCCGCGCATGCCGCGCTCACCGGCAGCGACCCCGCACAGGGGGTGGTGGTCGACAAGGCGCCCACCCAGGTGTCGCTCACCTTCTCCGAGAAGGTGGCGATGAACGACGACTCGCTGCAGGTCCTCGACCCCAAGGGCAAGAAGGTCGAGGTCGGCTCGCCCGCCAACGTGAGCGGGACGACGTACGCCGTGCGGCTCAGGAGCGGCCTGGCCAAGGGCACCTACACGGTCGCCTACCAGGTCGTCTCGGCGGACAGCCACCCCGTCTCCGGCGCCTACACCTTCTCCATCGGGGCGCCCTCGCAGACCGTCGTCTCCGGCGTAGGGACCGCGGCGGGCGGCGGAGTCGTCGGCTGGCTCTACTCGATCGGACGGTACGTCTCCTACGCCGGGTTCATCGTGCTGGCGGGCGGCGCCGCCTTCGTGCTGGCCTGCTGGCGGCGCGGCTCCGGCGTGCGGGCCATGCAGCGGCTCGTGGTGGGCGGCTGGCTCACGCTCACCGCCGCCACCCTGTGGCTGCTGCTCCTGCGCGGCTCCTACACGAGCTCGGGCAAGGCCGGCGACATCTTCGACCTGAACCTGCTCGGGCAGGTGCTGCAGACCAAGACCGGCGCCGCGCTGGTCTCCCGGCTGCTGCTGCTCGCCGCCGCCGCGCTGTTCATCGCCGTTCTCTTCGGCGCCTACAACCGGCGCGAGGAGGCCGACGAGAAGAGCGACCTGACCTTCGGGCTCTCGATCGGCGGTGTGGTCGTGGCCGCCGGGCTCGCGGCGAGCTGGGCCATGGCCGAGCACGCCTCCACCGGGCTCCAGCCGGCCATCGCCATGCCCGTCGACGTGATCCATCTGCTGGCCGTGGCCACCTGGCTGGGCGGCCTCACCGCCCTGCTCGTCGCTCTGTACCGGGCACCCGTGGACACGCCGGTCGAGGCCGCCGCCGTCCAGCGGTTCTCCCGCCTCGCGTTCGGCTCCGTCCTCGCCCTGGTCGCCACCGGCACCTACCAGTCCTGGCGCCAGCTCGGCTCCTGGTCGGCGTTCACCGATACCGAGTACGGCCGACTGCTGCTGGTCAAGATCGGACTGGTGGCGCTGCTGGTGGGCATCGCGTGGATCTCGCGGCGCTGGACCGGACGGCTCACGGACACGGTCGTCACCGCCAAGAAGGCGAAGCAGCGAGAGAAGGAGCACGTCTCCGCGGCGAAGAGCGGCAAGAATTCCGGCACCGCCAAGGGGATCACCTCCGGCGAGGGCAGGGAAAGCACCTCCGGTGACGCCGAGAGGAGCGCCTCCGGTGGCGGCAGGGGGAGCGCCTCGGGTGACGGCAAGCGGGCCGCCCAGCTCGCCCGGCAGCGGGCCGCGGTGGACGCCGCCCGGAACAAGCAGCTGCGGGACGCCGACCCGAACCGCTTCGGCCTGCGCCGCTCGGTGCTCGCCGAGGCGGGCGTCGCGGTCGTGCTGCTCGCCGTGACCACCTGGCTGACCCAGACCGAGCCGGGCCGCACCGAGCAGGAGGCCAGGGCCGCGACCTCGTCGTCCGCCAGCTCCTCCTCGGCCTCGTCGTCCTCGTCCGGTGCTCTGACGCTGGACATGCCCTTCGACACCGGCGGCACCGACGGCAAGGGCCTCGTCCGGATCGACCTCGACCCCGCGCGCGTGGGCGGCAACGAGATGCACGTCTACGTACAACGGCCCAACGGCCGCGCCTTCGACGTCCCCGAGGTGAAGGTCGCCTTCACCCTCACGGAGAAGAAGATCGGTCCGCTTCCCGTGACACCCGACCACATCACCACCGGCCACTGGTCGGCGAGCAGCGTGCAGATCCCCATGGCCGGCGACTGGAAGATCGCCGTGACCGTGCGGACCTCCGACATCGACCAGGCGACCGTCTCCAAGAACGCGCAGATCGGCTGAACCCCACCATGCCCGACCAGTCCATCCCCCAGGCCCGTACGTCCGACTCGCCGGTGCGGGAGCCCGCTTCCTCCGGCAGCGTCCAGGGCGTCTCCCGGCGTGCGCTGCTCGGTACCGCCGGCGCCACCGGGCTCGTGCTCGGCGCGGCCGGCGGGGCCGTGGGCTACGCGTCGGCGCCCGCCCGGGCCACCCCGCTGACCGCGGTGGGCAACGGCCGGGCGATGTTTCACGGGAAACATCAGCCCGGCATCACCGAGGGTCTGCAGGCCCGCGGCCATCTGGTCGCCTTCGACCTGGCGGCGGGAGCGGGCCGCAAAGAGGCGGCGGCCCTGCTGCGCCGCTGGTCGGCGACGGCCGAACGGCTGATGGCGGGCGAGGCCGCCCCGCACGACGACACCGACGTGGCCCGGGACGCGGGCCCGTCCTCGCTGACGGTCACCTTCGGGTTCGGCCACAGCTTCTTCGCGAGGACCGGCCTGGAGAAGCAGCGGCCGGGCGCCCTCGATCCCCTGCCCGACTTCTCCTCCGACCACCTCGACAGGACGCGCAGCGACGGCGACCTGTGGGTGCAGATCGGCGCCGACGACGCCCTGGTCGCCTTCCACGCCCTGCGTGCGGTCCAGAAGGACGCCGGCGGCGCGGCTCGGGTCCGCTGGCAGATGAACGGCTTCAACCGCACGCCGGGCGCCACCGCCCACCCGATGACCGCCCGCAATCTCATGGGCCAGCTGGACGGCACCCGCAATCCGAAACCAGCCGAGCCCGACTTCGACGAGCGGATCTTCGTGCCCTCCTCGGGACGGCCCGCGTGGATGGCGAACGGCTCCTACGCCGTCGTACGCCGTATCCGCATGCTGCTGGACGACTGGGAGAAGCTGTCGCTCCCGGCCCAGGAGGCGGTCATAGGGCGCCGCAAGGCCGACGGGGCGCCGCTGTCCGGAGGCACCGAGACGACCCCGATGGACCTGGAGAAGGCCGACGCCAAGGGCGCCTACGTCGTACCGGTCAATGCGCACGCCCGGATCACCCGGCCCGACCGCAACGGCGGCGCGGCCATGCTGCGGCGCCCGTTCTCCTACCACGACGGCATCGACGCGGACGGGACGCCGGACGCCGGTCTGCTGTTCGTCTGCTGGCAGGCGGACCCGCTGCGCGGCTTCGTCCCCGTGCAGCGCAAGCTCGACCGCGGGGACGCGCTGTCGCAGTTCATCCGGCACGAGTCGAGCGGTCTGTTCGCGGTGCCCGGGGGTGCGGCCGAGGGAGAGTACGTGGGCCAGCGGCTGCTGGAAGGGTGATTCAGCGCTTGAAACCACCCGGTCGGGTGGCGTCCGTGAGACGCGGGCGACGCGCGTCATCGCGGCCATTAGGGTGAGGGACATGCCAGCGAGCTATGCGTATCTCGGTCCCGAAGGCACCTTCACCGAAGTCGCCCTGCGCACGCTTCCCGAGGCGGCCACCCGTGAGCTGATCCCGTACGTGTCGGTGCAGTCCGCACTGGACGCGGTACGCAGCGGCGAGGCCGAGGCAGCGTTCGTCCCGATCGAGAACTCCGTCGAGGGCGGCATCACCACCACCCTGGACGAGCTGGTCGCGGGCGCGCCGCTGATGATCTACCGCGAGGTGCTGCTGTCGATCACCTTCGCGCTGCTGGTCCGGCCGGGCACCGACCTGTCGGACATCAAGACGGTCTCCGCGCATCCGGCCGCCCAGCCGCAGGTCCGCAACTGGCTCAAGAAGAACCTCCCGGACGCCCACTGGGAGTCGGCCGCCTCCAACGCCGACGCCGCGCGGCTGGTCCAGGAGGGCCAGTACGACGCCGCCTTCGCGGGCGAGTTCGCCGCCGCCCGGTACGGCCTCAGGGCCCTGGAGACCGGGATCCACGACGCGGAGAACGCACAGACCCGGTTCGTGCTGGTCGGGCGTCCGGCCCGGCCCGCCGCCCCGACCGGCGCCGACAAGACCTCGGTGGTGCTGTGGCAGCGGGACGACCATCCCGGTGCCCTGCGCGATCTGCTCGGCGAGTTCGCCACCCGGGGCATCAACCTCATGCTGCTGCAGTCCCGGCCGACCGGCGCGGGCATCGGCAACTACTGCTTCTGCATCGACGCCGAGGGCCATATCTCCGACCGGCGAGTGGCCGAGACGCTGATGGGGCTGAAGCGGATCTGTCTCCAGGTGCGCTTTCTCGGGTCCTATCCACGCGCCGACATCCAGCCGGGCGAGGCCCGGCCCACCCTGCCGGGGACCTCGGACGAGGAGTTCGTCGGGGCGGCCGACTGGGTGGCGCGCTGCCAGGACGGCCGGTTCTAGCCAGGTCGTAGACTGCTCCGAGCCAGTCCTACCTGCATATCTTCGTTATCCACAGAAGTTATCCACAGGTCCGCTTCTCGACCTGGGGACAAGTCGACAGAGGTAGGCGACCCAGTCGACAAATCGCCCTGGAAGTCCTTGTTGGGGTCGCCGCCCCGCAAGTCACCCTTCGTCCACTCGTTTCCTTTGATTCATCTTTTGGAGCGACCCCATTCCACCCGAAAGTGGGTGTCGCCCCTGTTTGGACGGGGAATTCTTCGGTCCGGTCGACAGTTCCGGAGTGATCAATTCCGAAGTCCACAGACTTTCCGCACAGCCTGTGGATAACTCTCTCCGGGGTGTGGACCCCTGTGGACAACGGCACCCCCAAGTGCCGTTCTCCACAAGGGAATCCAGTCAACCTGCCGTTCACCTACTGCTACGTTCCAGGGAATGAGACGGGTCTATTGACCGACTCCGGCACTCTGCGCAATTACCCCATAACGGCATGTATGCCGTGAGTCGCAATAGTGAGTCGTGGCCCGCGAGCTCGCACCGGTAGCCTTGGCCACGTGATTGACCTTCGCCTGCTCCGTGAGGACCCCGACCGTGTGCGCGCGTCCCAGCGCGCCCGTGGAGAGGACGTCGCGCTCGTCGACTCCCTCCTGTCTGCCGACGAGCGGCGCAGGTCCTCCGGCGTCCGCTTCGACGAACTGCGCGCCGAACAGAAGCAGCTCGGCAAGCTGATCCCCAAGGCCGGCGGTGACGAGAAGGCCGAGCTGCTCAAGCGCGCCGAGCAGCTGAAGGCGGACGTCAAGGCCGCCGACGCCGAGCGCGACGCGGCCGACGCCGAGACCCAGCAGCTGCTGCTCCGGCTCGGCAACCTCGTCCACCCCGACGTGCCCGTCGGCGGCGAGGAGGACTTCGTCACGCTGGAGACGCACGGCACCATCCGGGACTTCGGTGCCGAGGGCTTCGAGCCCAAGGACCACCTGGAGCTGGGCCAGATCCTCGGCGCCATCGACGTCGAGCGCGGCGCCAAGGTCTCCGGCTCCCGCTTCTACTTCCTCACCGGTGTCGGCGCCCTGCTGGAGCTGGCCCTGGTGAACGCGGCGATCGCGCAGGCCACCGCGGCCGGCTTCACGCCGATGCTGACCCCGGCGCTGGTGCGCCCACAGTCCATGGCCGGCACCGGCTTCCTCGGCCAGGCGGCCCAGGACGTCTACCACCTCGACAAGGACGACCTGTACCTGGTCGGCACGTCCGAGGTCCCGCTGGCGGCCTACCACATGGACGAGATCATCGACGCGGACAAGCTGCCGCTGCGCTACGCCGGCTTCTCCCCGTGCTTCCGCCGCGAGGCCGGCTCGCACGGCAAGGACACACGTGGCATCTTCCGCGTGCACCAGTTCGACAAGGTCGAGATGTTCACCTATGTCACTCCCGAGGACTCGCAGGAGGAGCACAAGCGCCTTCTGGAGTGGGAGAAGCAGTGGCTGACCTCGCTGGAGCTGCCGTTCCGCGTCATCGACGTCGCCTCCGCCGACCTCGGCTCCTCGGCCTCGCGCAAGTACGACTGCGAGGCGTGGATCCCGACCCAGGGCAAGTACCGCGAGCTGACCTCGACCTCGGACTGCACCGAGTTCCAGTCCCGCCGTCTGTCGATCCGCGTCCGTGAGGGCAAGCAGGTCCGCCCGCTGGCCACGCTCAACGGCACGCTGTGCGCCGTACCGCGCACGATCGTGGCGATCCTGGAGAACCACCAGCAGGCCGACGGCTCCGTCTACGTACCCGAGGTGCTGCGCCCGTTCCTCGGCGGCCGGGAGGTCCTGGAGCCGGTCGCCAAGTGAGCGCCGGATTCCCCTTCCGCCTCATCGCCACCGACCTCGACGGAACGCTTCTGCGTTCCGACGAGTCGGTCTCGCAGCGCACCCGTGAAGCGCTCGCCGCGGCCACCGCGGCGGGCGCGGCACACATCGTCGTCACCGGCCGCGCGGTCCCCTGGACCCGGCACATCCTCGACGACCTCGGCTACGAGGGTCTCGCCGTCTGCGGCCAGGGGGCGCAGGTGTACGACGCCGGGCAGCACCGCCTGCTGACGTCCGTGACGCTGGACCGGCAACTGGCGGGCGTCGCCCTGGCCAAGATCGAGGCCGAGGTGGGGCCGCTGTACCTGGCGGCGAGCCGGGACGGCCTGGACGGCGAGGTGCTGGTCGGGCCGGGGTACGCAGTCACCGGGACGCTCCCCGCGATCCCCTTGCAGGACGCGTCCGACCTCTGGACCGCCCCGCTGAACAAGATCTACATCCAGCATCCGACGCTGAGCGACGACGAGCTGGCGCAGGCGGCCCGCCGGGCGGCCGGGGGCTTCGTCACCGTCGCCATGGCGGGCGAGGGCATAGTGGAGCTGCTGCCGCTCGGCCTGTCCAAGGCCACGGGCCTGTCCCTCGCGGCCCGCCGCCTGGGTCTGAAGGCGGCCGACACGATCGCCTTCGGCGACATGCCGAACGACATCCCGATGTTCGCCTGGGCCGCCCGCGGGGTGGCCATGGCCAACGCCCATGAGGAGTTGAGGGCGGTGGCCGACGAGGTGACGGCCTCCAACGAGGAGGACGGCATCGCGGTGGTGCTGGAGCGGATGCTGGGCTAGCCACGGGCCACACCGCAAGGACCTGCGGTCGGTCGCCGGATGCGAAGGTCCGTCGTGGACGGTCGCGCCATGGGGTCCGGCGTTCGTCGCCGAGTGCGGGTCCGCCGTAGTTGCTCGCGCAGTTCCCCGCGCCCCTTCGGCATGCTGCGGCCGGAGTGGGCAGCCATCTTCCGCCGCGCCGCGAAACTTGAGGATCGTCCCCGAGTGCGGGTCCGCCGTGGTCGCTCGCGCAGTTCCCCGCGCCCCTTCAGGGCGCTGCGACCGGCGTGCGCAGCCATCCACTGCCAACGCCGCGCAAAGCCAAGAACCACTACCGGCTACTGCTGCCGGCCGAACCCCAGTGACAACATCTTGCGGAGGATGCACGGATCGAACGTGCGCGGGGTTGCCCCCGACCACGGCTTAGCAAGCCGGTGCCTTACCACTCGGCCAATCCTCCGGGTGGGCGGCCCACGCGAGAGCGACATCGCGTGCTCGAAGCGGCCGCCCCGGGCAGCTCCCGTGGCTTCACGGAGAGGTAATGGCTACTCCGGAGCCGGCCTCGGGCTGCCCTGGCGGGAGCTGGGCGTACTGCCGTGCATGGACATCGCCCACCTCCACTCCCAGTTCGTGACGCCGGGACACTCCCGGCGGAAGGGGCACAACCACTGTGCCCCGCCGCCGAGTTGGACGCCACCGAATTAACCGCAAACCGGCCTGCCGGGGACCGTCCTACCGGCGCCGCCACCTGCGCCGACGCGCCTTGCTGAAGAACCAGCCCGCCGGCGGCTCGTCGGACCGCCAGGGCTGCGGCTCCGGCTCCTCGGCGCGCCAGCGGGCGCCGAGCATCCGGGCCCGGGCGGACGGCTCGGACGTCCCGGCGGCCCGTATGAAGCTCTCGTCCAGGACCAGCTCGTCCCAGACGTCGTCGGCGGCCCGCCCCAGGGCGTCGTGCTGCGGTGTCTCCTCTGCCATCTCGGCCTCCTAGCCGTACATCCGCTGGGCCCAGTGTGCCCGGACCGGCGTGAAGCCCCCGTCAGGACCAGGAACCCGTCACTCCTCGCCGGCGAGCGTCAGCGACCGCAGCTTCTGGCCGGCGTACCAGGTGGCGAGCACGGTGACCACGACCAGCAGGACCGTCGCCGTCGGCAGTCCTACGTCCGACGTCACCATGTCCCCGCCGGCCACCTTGTGAGCCACGGCGAGCGCCCACTGCTGGACGCTCAGGGTGCGTGCGCCCGACACCAGGGAGCCGAACAGGGCCTCCCAGACGAGCGCGTAGACGAGGCCGAAGACCACCGCGTGCCGGGACACCGTGCCGAGCAGCAGGAACATCGCCGCGTAGGCGATCGAGGCGACCAGCGCGGCCACCGTGTAGGCGACGGCGATCTGCTGGCCGTTGCCGTTGAGGATGAAGCCCGCGATGAGCGTCGGCAGGGCCGAGAACACCATCGTCACGGCGATCGCCACGATCAGCTTGGTGAAGATGATCGTCGGACGCTTCACCGGCTTGGACAGCAGATAGACGACGGAGCCGTCGTCGATCTCCGGGCCGATCGCGCCCGTGCCCGCGATGACGCCGATGATCGGCACCATCGTGGCGAGCCCGAGCCCGCCCAGCAGGTCGGCGGCCGTCTGGTCGTCGGCGCCCGCGAGGCCGCGGACGACGACGGAGATCGCGATGAGCAGCAGGGGCAGGGCGCCCAGGATGAGGGCCCGGCGGCGGCCGAGCAGGGCCCGGTAGGTGAGCCGGGCGACTGTGGGGTCGTACATCTTGGCCTCCTACGCCGCGACCAGATACGAGAAGACGGACTCGAGGGACTCGTCGGACGGCGAGACCGTGAGCAGCCGGATGCCGTGGTCACGGGCGACCCGGGGCAGCAGGGCCGTGAAGCGGCCGAAGTCGACGGCCTGGATGCGCAGCGCGCCTTCGGCGAGGTCGACCTCGATGCCGGCCGTCGACGGGTCCGCGATCAGCGCGGCCGCGAGCGCGCGGTCGTCGCTGGAGCGCACCAGGTAGCGGTGCGGCCGGTCGGTCATCAGACGGCGGATCTTGCGGAAGTCGCCACTGGCCGCGTGCCGCCCGGCGACGACGACCTCGATGTGCCAGGCGAGTTGCTCGACCTCTTCGAGGATGTGCGACGAGAACAGCACCGTGCGGCCCTCGTCCCCCATGCGCCGCAGCAGGTCCATGAGCTGCATGCGCTGGCGCGGGTCCATGCCGTTGAAGGGCTCGTCGAGCAGGAGCAGGGACGGGTTGTGGACCAGCGCGGACGCCATCTTCACGCGCTGGCGCATGCCCTTGGAGTACGTCGCGATCTTGCGGTCCTGCGCGTACTCCATCTCGACCGTCGCGAGGGCCTTCTGGGCCGCCTTCGCGCCCAGGCCGTGCAACTCGGCGTTGGCGACGACGAATTCGCGGCCGGTGAGGAAGTCGTACATCGCCTCGCGCTCGGGGACGATGCCGATGTGCTGGTAGATCGACTCGTTGCGCCACACCGGCTGCCCGTCCAGGGTCACCGTGCCGGTGGAGGGGGCCAGGAAGCCGCCCATCATGTTGATGAGGGTGGACTTGCCGGCGCCGTTGGGGCCGAGCAGGCCCGTGACGCCGGGGCCGATGGTCATCGTGATGTCGTTGACGGCGACCACGTTGCCGAACCAGCGGGAGACGTGGTCGATGGTGAGAGTGCTCATGGGCGCAGCCCATTCCTTGAAGGGGTGATGGCGGGCGACGGGCTGGGCGTGATCACAGTCCCACCTTCTTGTACCGGCGCACGAGGAGGCCGTAGCTCGCGGCGATGAGACCGAGGACGACGAGCACGTAGACCACGCCCTCCCCCTTCGTGGGGCCGATCCCGCCGGGGAACGCCGAGGTCGCACCGAGGAACGCGGACTGGAGTCCGTCGATCAGCGTGACGGGCGAGAAGAGGCCGATCCACGGGATGGCGGTGCTGCTGCCCTGCGTCTGCGCGATGGCCTGGAGCGTGGAGACCGCGCCGTAGGAAATGGTCATGACGGCGATGACGGCCGCGATGCCGAAGCCGCGCCGCGGGGTGACCGAGGCGATGACCAGGCCGATCCCGGCGAAGAGCAGCGAGAGCAGTGTCACGGAGACGAGTCCCTGGGCGAACCCCTCGGTCTGGTGGGCGAAGTCGAGCTTCGCCAGCAGCGCGCCGACGTAGAGCACGATCAGCGGGGCACCGGTGAGGACGAACAGCGCGGAGGCCAGCGCCGCGAACTTCGCGCGCACGTAGTCGGCGGTCTCGATCGGCCGCGAGAAGTACAGCGGCACGGTCTTGAAGCGCAGGTCGCGCGAGACGGACTGGGGAGCCTGCGAGGCGACGTACAGGCTGATGACGGCTTGCATGATGATCGCGTAGCGCGTGTAGTCGACGGGCAGGTCCTTCGCCTTCGTGGCGACCGCGACGGCGACCATGATGGCCGCCGGCACGCACATCACCACGAACAGCAGCATCGGCAGCACCTTGGACTTGATCGAGCGACCGAGGCCGTAGGCGCCGCGCAGCGACTGCGAGTAGAGCGAGCGGGTGGCGTAGGAACGGCCGAGGCGGGGGCCGTCGTAGTTGCGGTAGCCGATGTTGTGGATGCGGGTCTGGTCGCCCTGCGGTGCGACCGGTGTCCGCATGGGCTGCTCAACCGCCATGGCCGACCGCCTCCTTCTGCTGCTCGTCCTCGCTCGTGAAGACCTCCGAGATGTGGTGCCGTCGCTGCTCCATCCGCACCAGGCCGAGCCCCAGGTCGGCGACGACGTCGCGCACCAGGTCGTACGTCTGCTCGCCCTGCGCGGTCAGCAGCAGGATGTGGCCGGCGCCCGGCAGACCGCTGCCGGCCTCGACGCTCACCCCGCGCGCGTGCAGCGCCTCGCGCACCGCGCGGGTGCCGTCCGGGTGCTCGTCGGTGTCGGTGACCTCGATCGCGAGGGTGGTCGTGGTCTGCGTGAAGTCCGTGGTGGAGCTGGAGCGCAGCAGCTTGCCGCCGTCCACGACGACGACGTGGTCGCAGGTGCGCTCCAGTTCGCCCAGCAGGTGGGAGGTGACCAGGACCGAGATGCCGAAGTCGGTGTGGATGCGGCGGATCAGGCCGAGCATCTCGTCGCGGCCGACCGGGTCGAGGCCGTTGGTCGGCTCGTCCAGGAAGACCAGCTGCGGGTCGTGCACCAGGGCCTGGGCGAGCTTGACCCGCTGCTTCATGCCGGTCGAGTAGCCGCCGATGGGGCGGTAGCGCTCCTCGTACAGGCCGACATGGCGCAGGGTGTCCGCGGTGCGCTCGCGCGCGGCGGTGGGCGGCAGGCCGGACATGCGCGCCATGTGCACGACGAACTCGGTCGCCGAGACGTCGGGCGGCAGGCAGTCGTGCTCCGGCATGTAGCCCACGCGCTCACGGATGGCGGCGCCCTCGGTGGCGACGTCGAGGCCGAGCACCTTGGCGCGGCCCTCCGTGGCGGGGGACAGACCCAGCAGGATCTTGATGAGCGTGGACTTGCCGGCGCCGTTGGCTCCGACGAGTCCGGTCACACCGGGTCCGATGTCCACGGACAGCCGGTCGAGCGCGGTCACCCGTGGGTACCGCTTGCTCAGGCTTTCGGTCGCGATCACAGTCACGTCGTCGACAGTAGTGACGCAGACCACGCGGGGCGTCAGACCTCAGAGCCGTCTTGGCGTCAGCCTCCAGTATTACGGGGCCTTAAGGGATCCCCTGCCTGAGAGTTATCCACAGACGCTCACGGAGCGTCGTCCACAGGCCTTGATCCCGCCTATTGACGCCGCCTCTAACAACTGTCACATTCACCAGTGTCAAGTTACGGACGCGTACCGCAGTCGACGGGACGGGGCGGCATGGCGACGGCAGTGAGCAGCGAACTCTCCGTGGAGTTGCAGGGATTCAGGCGGGTGCAGCGCCTCGCGTACGAGTGCGCGGAGGCGGTCGCGGCACGCCTCGAACCGGGCGTGACCGAGCGCGAGGCGGCACGGATGCAGCGCGAGTGGCTGCGCGAGCGGGGGGTGCGGGACTGGTTCCACCTCCCCTTCGCCTGGTTCGGCGACCGCACGGCGTTCGTGGACTTCCGCATCCCGCTGCAGTTCTTCCCGACCGACAGGGCGCTGGAGCCCGGCATGCCGTTCATCCTGGACATGGCCCCGGTCTACGAGGGACACACCGCCGACATCGGCTACTCGGGCTCCCTCGGCGTCAACCCGGTGCAGGACCGGCTGATGGCCGACCTGGAGGCGCACCGCGAGCTGATCCTGCGCGAGGTGCGCGAGCGACGGCCCCTGCGCGAGATCTACGAGGACGTGGACCGGCTCATGGTCCGCCAGGGCTACGCCAACCGGCACCGGGCGTACCCCTTCGGCGTGATCGCCCACAAGGTGGACCGGGTGAAGCAGCGCCGCTGGTCCCCGCACCTGTTCGGGTTCGGCACCCAGTCCCTGAAGGGCCTGGCCGCCGACGCCCTGCACGGCCACCGCGAGGGCTGGTCGCCCCTGTGGTCGCCGTACCGCTTCTCCGACCACCCGCCGCGGCCGGGCCTGTGGGCGGTCGAACCGCATCTCGGCTTCCGGGGTACGGGCGCGAAGTTCGAGGAGATCCTGGTCGTCACCGACTCCCGGGACCCCGAGCAGAGCGCGTTCTGGCTGGACGACGATCTGCCGCACGTGCGGCGCTGGGCGGAGGAGAAGTGACGCTGAAGGGCGCGCGTGAACGCCGGGTACAGACCGGCGGGGTCGACCTGTGCGTGGCCGAGCTGGGCGATCCGGGACAGCCGACCGTGGTGCTGGTGCACGGCTACCCGGACAGCAAGGAGGTCTGGTCGGAGGTCGCCGCACGCCTCGCGGACCACTTCCACGTCGTCCTGTACGACGTCCGGGGCCACGGCCGCTCCACGGCACCGCAGCCACTGCGCGGCGGCTTCACCCTGGCGAAGCTCACGGACGACTTCCTGGCGGTCGTGGACACGGTGAGCCCGGACCGGCCGGTGCACGTCGTCGGCCACGACTGGGGCTCGGTGCAGTCCTGGGAGTTCGTCACGGTGGGGCGCACGGAGGGCCGTATCGCCTCCTTCACGTCGATGTCCGGGCCGTCCCTGGACCACTTCGGTCACTGGATCAACGCGCGCGTGAAGCGCCCCACGCCGCGCCGCGTGGGCCAGCTCCTCGGCCAGGGCGCCAAGTCCTGGTACGTCTACCTGCTGCACACACCCGCCCTGCCGGAACTGGCCTGGCGCGGACCGCTCGGCAAACGCTGGCCCAAGATCCTCCAGCGGGTCGAGAAGGTCCCCGCCGACGGCTACCCGACCGCGTCCCTGCCCTCCGACGCGGCACACGGCGCCTGGCTGTACCGGGACAACGTCCGGGCCCGGCTGCGCAGACCGCGCCCCGACGCATACGCGCACGCACCCGTGCAGCTCATCACGCCCCAGGGGGACGCGTTCCTGTCCGAGCGGCTCTACGACGACCTCGACCGGTGGGTGCCCCAGCTGACCCGGCGCACCCTTCCGGCCAAACACTGGGTCCCACGCACGCGCCCCGACCACCTGGCGGCGTGGATCGATGAGTTCGTGACGTCCGTGGAGGGCGGCCGCACCGAGCCGTCCGCGACCGGCCGCCATGCCGACCGGTTCAGCGGGCAGCTGGTCCTGATCACCGGCGCGGGCAGCGGCATCGGACGGGCCACCGCGTTCGCGTTCGCGGAGGCCGGCGCACGCGTCGTGGCCGTCGACCGCGACGCCGAGGCCGCCGCCCGCACCGCCGAGCTGTCCCGGCTGATCGGCGCGCCCGAGGCCTGGGCGGAGACCGCGGACGTCTCCGACGAGCAGGCCATGGAGAAGCTCGCCGAAAAGGTGCACCGCGCCTACGGCGTGCTGGACGTGCTGGTCAACAACGCGGGCATCGGCCTGTCGGGCTCGTTCTTCACCACGACCACCGACGACTGGCGCAAGGTCCTGGACGTCAACCTGTGGGGCGTGATCCACGGCTGCCGTCTCTTCGGGGCGCGGATGGCCGAGCGCGGCCAGGGCGGCCACATCGTCAACATCGCCTCGGCGGCCGCGTACCAGCCCTCCCGGGCCCTGCCCGCCTACAGCACCTCCAAGGCGGCGGTCCTGATGCTCTCCGAGTGCCTGCGCGCCGAGCTGGCCTCGCAGGACATCGGAGTCACGGCGATCTGCCCGGGCTTCGTCAACACGAACATCACCGCCACGGCCCGCTTCACCGGGGTCGACGAGGCCGAGGAACGCCGCCGCCAGAAGCACTCCGCCCGCCTGTACGGGAAGCGCAACTACCCACCGGAGAAGGTCGCCGACGCGGTCCTGGAGGCGGTGACCCACAACAGAGCGGTGGTGCCGGTGACACCGGAGGCCCGCGGCGCACACCTGCTGTCGCGGTTCATGCCGGGGATGCTGCGCAGGCTCGCCCGGGTGGAGCCGAAGCTGTGAGCGGCACGTCCGTGCAGCCGCGCGCCGTCCTGCCCGCCTAGGGTCTTCCTTTCGGACCAGGCCGGCTTCAGGTCACGGCGCCTCATGGCGGCCCCGCCCCCACTCCGGTCACCGCAAAGGACCCCGCATGACCGACCTCCCGGCCTCCCGGACCTACAGCATCGAAGACCTGGCCCACCACACCCGCACCACCGTACGAACCATCCGCGCCTACCAGGACAAGGGCCTCCTCCCCCGTCCCGAACGCCGGGGCCGGGCCAACCTCTACTCCGGCATCCACCTCACCCGCCTCGGCCAGATCGTCCACCTCCTCGACCGCGGCTACACCCTGGCCTCCATCAAGGAACTCCTGGACGCCTGGGACACCGGCCGCGGCCTGGGCGGCGTCCTGGGCCTGGTCACCGAGGTGGAGGGCCCGTGGACCGACGAGGAACCGGCCCGCATCACGCGCGACGAACTGAACGCCCGCTTCGGCGGCGCCCCCGACGACGACGCCGTGGCCGAGGCCGTCGAACTCGGCGTGCTGGAACCGGTCGAGGGCGATCAGGACACCTTTCTCGTGCCGAGCCCCCAAGAGCTGTCCGTGGCGGCCGAGTTGCACGCGGCAGGGGTGCCGCTCGCCGCGATCTCGGGCCATCTCAGGGAGTTGAGGATCCAGGTCGAGCACATAGCCGCCCGTTTCCTGGAGTTCACCACCGAATACGTCTTCGCCCGCTATCTGGACGATCCCGGTCACCGCACGGACGCGCATGCGGCGGAAGCGGCCTCGTGGGTGCGGCGGCTTCGCCCCCTGGCCCAGCAGACCGTGGACGCGGAACTGGCCCGCGCCATGCGGGTGTTCGCGGTCCAGCACCTTCGCACCAGCCTGGGCACCGAGAGCCCGCCGCACACACGCCGGGGGACGCGTTCCGTCGCTCTTCCCGCGGAGACGATCAGCGCCGTGGAACGCCTTGTTGGCCGCGAGCACGCATCCACCTTCATCGCCCTGGCAGCGGAACGGGAGGTAAGGGCACGGATCTTGGACGATCTCACCCCACCGGGACGCTCCCGCAATGATCTTGGCGAATCACCCTGAACCGCCCGTCAGTTGTCCACAACTCCTTCAATTCCCCTGTGGATAAACTCACTTGGCTGTGGATCAAACCCCGGAGCGAAAATAACCTGCGTGATCCGCGTCTCTCCCGCACCCTGAAGGCATGGATGAAAAGCGCACCGTGAAGGTGTCGAAATACCTCTCCAAACACCTGCGCCACCAGCCCGAGCGCATCGGACTCACCCTCGACGAGGCCGGCTGGGTCGAGATCGACACGCTGATCGCCGCGGCCGGCGCTCACGGTTTCCGCTTCTCGCGCGAGGAGCTCGACCACGTCGTGGCCGCCAACGACAAGCAGCGCTTCGCGGTCGAGGGCACCAGGATCCGCGCCAGCCAGGGCCACAGCATCGACATCGACCTCGGCCTGCCCCCGGCGACCCCACCGTCGTACCTCTACCACGGGACCGTCGCCGCCCACCTGGACGCGATCCGTGCCGAGGGTCTCAGGCCCATGAACCGGCATGACGTCCACCTGTCGGCGGACCGCGAGACCGCGACCCGGGTCGGCGCCCGCCGCGGCCGCCCCGTCGTGCTCTCCGTGGACGCCGGCGCCATGCACCGCGACGGCCACGTCTTCCACCGCAGCGCGAACGGAGTGTGGCTCACCCAGGCCGTACCGCCCCACTACCTGCGCTTTCCCGGCCGGCCCTGACGGCCCGCGACCCCGCGCACACGCGAAACGCACCCTCGCGGACCGCACCCCCGTGGGCCGCACGCCCATGGGCCGCACCCCCGAGGGCCGCACGCCCGTGAGCGCACGCCCGTGGGTCCTGCTCACCTCGTGGCCTTACCGGCACATACGGTGACGGCTTTCGGCCATGGCAGCGGGTCCCCTTACCCTCGGACCCATGAGTCTGCGTCTGAGCACCGTGATCCTCCCGTACCGCCGCTGGAACGAGGGCGGCCGTTCGGCCTGGGTGCGGGCCGAGCAGCTCGGTTTCCACACCGCGTACACCTACGACCACCTGTCCTGGCGCAGCTTCCGCGACGGCCCGTGGTTCGGCGCGATCCCGACGCTGACCGCCGCGGCCGCCTCCACCGACCGGCTCCGCCTGGGCACGCTGGTCACCTCACCGAACTTCCGGCACCCGGTGACCCTCGCCAAGGAGCTGATCTCCCTGGACGACATCTCCGGCGGCCGCATCACCCTGGGCATCGGCGCGGGCGGCACGGGCTTCGACGCCACCGCCCTCGGCCAGGAGCCGTGGACGCCGCGCGAGCGCGCCGACCGGCTCGCCGAGTTCGTGCCGCTGCTCGACCGGCTGCTCACCGAGGACGCCGTGTCGTCGCAGGGCCGGTTCTACTCGGCGCACGAGGCGCGCAACATCCCCGGCTGCGTCCAGCGACCCCGGCTGCCCTTCGCGGTGGCGGCCACCGGCCCGCGCGGGCTGAAGCTCGCCGCGGGCTACGGACAGGCGTGGGTCACCACCGGCGACCCGAAGCTGTACGAGAACGGCACCCCGGAGCAGTCCGTCGAGGCGCTGCGCGGTCAGATGGAGAAGCTGTCCGAGGTGTGCGCCACGGCCGGCCGGGACATGGCCGGACTGGACAAGGTCCTGCTCACCGGATTCACCCCGGACCGCGGGCGCCCGCTGCAGTCCCTGGACGCCTTCGTGGACTTCGCCGGCCGCCACCAGGAGCTGGGCTTCACCGAGATCGTGATCCACTGGCCCATCCCGGACTCGGACTTCGCCGCGGAGGAGAAGGTCTTCGAGCGGATCGCCATGGAGGCACCCGCCCAGCTGGCCTGACCCGGCAACAGCGATGCCGGGTCCCGCCCCGGCGACAGCCGTGGAGGCGCCTGCCCGGTCGGCCTGACCCGGTCACAGCCATGCAGGCGCACGCCCGGCCGGCTTCACCCGGCGACAGCCACTGAGGCGCGCGCCCAGCCGGCCTGACCCGGTGACAGACGTCGCCCGTCGGCCATCTGCGATGTGTCTGTGAACTCATCTGTGCGGACTCCCGCACGGCCGTGCGGGCATATGCGCGAGAATGGCCGGGTGACCTCAGCGACCAGACAGCCCGGGACCCCGGCCGCCGCCCTACGGCCGCGGCTGATCGCCACCGACCTCGACGGCACTCTGCTGCGCGACGACAAGTCGGTCTCCCCGAGGACGGTCGCCGCGCTGGCCGCCGCCGAGGAGGCGGGCATCGAGGTGTTCTTCGTCACCGGCCGCCCGGCCCGCTGGATGGACGTCGTCAGTGACCACGTCCACGGCCACGGCCTGGCGATCTGCGGCAACGGTGCCGCCGTCGTCGACCTGCACGGCGGCCCCGGCTCCCACCGGTTCGTCAAGGTGCGCGAGCTGGCCCGGCAGAACGCGCTGGACGCCGTACGGCAGCTGCGCGACGCGGCTCCCGGCACGGTGTTCGCGGTCGAGCAGACCTACGGCTTCCACCAGGAACCGGCCTATCCCAAGCTGCACATGGAGACACCGGACAACCTCCTGCCCGCCGAGGCCCTCCTCGCCGCCGACGGCCCGGACCACGACCAGCCGGTGCTCAAGATCCTCGCCTACCACCCCGACCTCGACCCGGACGCCTTCCTCGCCCTGGCCCGCCTCGCGGTCGGCGAGCGAGCCAATGTCACCCGTTCCAGCCCCAGCGCCCTGCTGGAACTCAGCGGCCCCGGCGTCTCCAAGGCCAGCACACTCTCCCTGTGCTGCGCCGAGCGCGGCATCTCGCCCGAGGAGGTCGTCGCCTTCGGGGACATGCCCAACGACGTCGAGATGCTGACCTGGGCCGGCCGGTCGTACGCGATGGGCAACGCCCACCCGGACGTCGTCGCCGCGGCCTCGGGCCGTACGGTCGCCAACAACGAGGACGGCGTGGCCGTCGTGATCGAGCAACTGCTCGCCGAACGCGTCTGACCCACCTGCCCCGCCCCGGGCTGTGCGGCCTCGGGCGGGTCACGCGGTCGAGGACATCCAGTGGGTGTTTCCGGTGCCGGCCTCCGGCAGGCGCGACTCCAGCAGCTGCGGCACCCGCAGGGCTGTCCGGGCGGCCCGGGCGGCCCGGGCGGCCCGGGCGGCCCGGGCGGCCGGCGAAAGATCGGGCGAGGGCACGGCGGACATGCCCCGAGAGCGATTAGTCCCGTCTGTGACGGAAACCGGAGCGATGGGTGGGCGCCCGTTCACCGAGCCTCCGCAGACACCTCCGCCACTGTCCTCACCACTGTCTTGGTCGCTGCCTAGGTCGCTGTCTTGGTCGCTGTCTTCGCCGCTACCGCCACCTCGGCCGCCACCCCTGCCGTGGCCTCCCGGTGCACCATGGCACGCAACGGCCCGTTCACGAAGGCCAGTTCCGCGTACGGCCCCCGCTGCACCACCCGGCCCCCGTCGAGCACGACCACCTCGTCCACGGCGTCGAGCCCCGCCAGCCGATGCGTGATCAGCAGCGTCGTACGGCCCTCGGTGGCGGCCAGCAGATCCGCGGTGAGCGCGTCCGCCGTCGGCAGGTCCAGATGCTCGGCGGGCTCGTCCAGGACGAGGACGGGGAAGTCGGCGAGCAGCGCCCGGGCCAGCGCGAGGCGCTGGCGCTGCCCGCCGGACAGCCGCGCACCGTGCTCGCCGACGAGCGTGTCCAGGCCGTCGGGCAGCTCGTCCACCCAGTCCAGCAGCCGGGCGCGGGCCAGCGCGTCGCGCAGATCGCTCTCGGTGGCGTCCTTCCGGGCGAGCAGCAGGTTCTCGCGCACCGTGCTGTCGAAGAGGTGCGCGTCCTGGGCGCACAGCCCGACGAGCCTGCGGACGTCGTCGCCGGCCAGCGCGTGTGCGTCCACACCGGCGAGGGTGTAAGAGCCGGCCCCCGGGTCGAGGAAGCGCAGCAGGACCTGGGCGAGCGTCGTCTTGCCCGAGCCGGACGTTCCGACCACGGCGATCCGGCGCCCCTGGTCCAGGGTGAGATCGAGCCCGACGAGCGCGTCGCGGTGCTGCCCCGGGTGCCGGGCGGTCAGGCCCCTGAGCACCACCGGGAAGGGCACGGCGGGCGCCTGGCGGGGCCGCTCCGGCTCCCGTACGGGTTCGGGCGCGTCCAGCACCTCGAACACGCGCTCCGCGCTCCGCCGCACCCGCTGCCGGAAGCGCACGGCGAGAGGCAGCCCCAGTACGGCCTCGAAGGCGGCCAGCGGAGTGAGGACCACCACGGCCATCGCCACACCGCCGAGCCGGCCCGCGGCCACCGCTTGCGCGCCCAGCAGCGCGGTGGCGGTGACGGTCAGCCCGGAGACCAGCGCGGTGAGCCCGTCACCGAGCGCGGTGACCGCCGCGGCGCGCGAGGCGATCCGGGTGAGCGTGCCGTCGGCCTGCCGGGCCGCGGCCGTACGGGCCGGCAGGGCCCCGGCGACGGTCAGCTCGGCAGTGCCGGTGAGCAGGTCGGTCACACGGGTCGCGAGCACGCTCCGGGCGGGCGCCAGCCGCAGCTCGGCGTGCCGGGCTGCGGCCGCGGTGATCAGGGGGACCCCGACGCCGGCCACCAGGAGGCCGGCCGCGAGCGCGGCCCCGGCCTGCGGCAGGAGCCAGACCGTGAAGGCGACCGAGGCGGTCGAGACGGCCACCGCGACCCCGGCGGGCAGCAGCCAGCGCAGCCAGTAGTCCTGGAACGCGTCCACGTCGGCGACCAGCCGGGTGAGCAGATCGCCGCGGCGGGCCGTCCGCAGCCCCGCGGGCGCCAGCCGCTCCAGGCGCCGGTAGACGGCGACCCGGGTGTCGGCCAGCATCCGCAGCACGGCGTCGTGCGACACCAGCCGCTCGGCGTACCGGAAGACGGCCCGCCCGATCCCGAAGGCCCGCGTCGCCGTCACGGCCACCATCAGATAGAGCACCGGCGGCTGCTGCGAGGCCCGCGAGATGAGCCAGCCGGAGGTGGCCATCAGCCCGACGGCACTCCCGAACGCCAGGCTCCCCAGCAGCAGCGCGAGGACCAGCCGGCCGCGCCGGGGTCCGGCAAGTCTCCGGACCCGGGCGAGCACGCTCCGAGAACCCGCCGGGGACTGCTCCGCCGGGCCGCGTGCGAGGCCGTCGAGTCGGGGCGAGGGTCCCTCCGCACGAGCGGAGTCGAGCGCGGGGGAGGCCGGCAGAAGGCAAGAGTCCGGAGGACGGGTGTCTTGGGGGCTGAGGTCCTGGGGACGAGCGCCCAGGAGACGGGAGTCTTGAGGGCGAAGGTCCTGGGGGCGGGAGTCTTGGGCGCGAAGGTCCTGGGGGCGAGAGTCTTGGGCGCGAAGGTCCTGGGGGCGGAGCCTCCTGGGAGGCCGGCTGTCGCTCCGGGCCGTCAGCGCTTGCGCGCCCTCCAGCCGCACCACCCGGTCCGCCACGTCCAGCAGCGCCGGCCGGTGTACCACCAGCAGCACCGTGCGGCCCGCTGCAAGCCTGCGCACCGCCGCCACGACCTCGGCCTCCGTCGCCCCGTCCAGCGCGGCCGTCGGCTCGTCCAGCAGCAGTACGGGCCGGTCCGCGAGGAAGGCCCGGGCCAGCGCGAGCCGCTGCCGCTGGCCGGCGGACAACCCGGCGCCGTCCTCCCCGAGCACGGTGTCGGCCCCCTCGGGCAGCGCGTCCACGAACTCCAGCGCACCGGCGTCCCGCAGTGCCTCGCGAACGGCGGCGTCGTCCGCGTCGGGCCGGGCCAGCCGTACGTTCTCCGCGATGGTCCCGGCGTACAGGTGCGGTCGTTGCGGCACCCAGGCGATCCGCGACCGCCACTGCTCCAGGTCGGCCTCGGCGAGATCGACGCCCCCGACGCACACCCGGCCCTCGGCAGGCCGTACGAACCCCAGCAGCACGTTGAGCAGCGTCGACTTGCCCGCCCCGCTCTCTCCGACGAGAGCCACGGTCTCGCCGGACTGCACGGTGAAGGACGCATCGGTCACGGCATCCGCCGACCGTCCGGGGTAGCGGGCCGTCACGCCGTCGAAGGTCACGGGGCCCGCAGGTACCTCAGCGGTTCCCGGCGCCGGGACCGGTGTCTCCAGGACGGCGAAGATCTCCTCGGCCGCGGCAAGACCCTCTGCCGCCGCGTGGTACTGCGCGCCCACCTGGCGCAGCGGCAGATACGCCTCGGGCGCGAGCACCAGGATGACCAGACCGATGTACAGGTCCATGTCGCCGTGCACCAGGCGCATGCCGATCGTCACGGCGACCAGCGCCACCGACAGCGTGGCGAGCAACTCCAGTGCGAACGAGGAGAGGAAGGCGATCCGCAGGGTCCTCAGGGTGGCCTGGCGGTACTCGCCGGTGATCCGCCGGATGGAGTCGGCCTGGGCCTTGGCCCGGCCGAACACCTTCAGCGTGGGCAGGCCGGCGACCACGTCCAGGAAGTGGCCGGAGAGCCGGGACAGCAGCCGCCACTGACGGTCCATCCGGGACTGCGTGGCCCAGCCGATCAGCATCATGAAGAGGGGGATCAGAGGCAGGGTGCCGACGATGATCGCCGCCGACACCCAGTCCTCGGTGACGATCCGCGCGAGGACGGCCGCCGGGACGACCACCGCGAGCCCCAGCTGGGGGAGATAGCGCGAGAAGTAGTCGTCCAGAGCGTCCGCCCCGCGCGTGGCCAGGGTGACCAGCGAGCCGGTCCGCTGGCCGCTCAGCCACCCGGGGCCCAAGTGGGCGGCGCGCTCCAGCAACCGCCCGCGCAGCTCGGATTTCACCGCGGCACTGGCGCGGTGTGCTGCGAGTTCGGTGAGCCACGCGACAACCGACCGCCCTGCGGCCACGGCAGCCAACAGCAGGAGCGGGGTGCGCAGTTCAGATACCGACTGCCCGTGCTGGAACGCTCCGACCACCACCTCGGCGATGAACATCGCCTGGGCAATGACCAGACCGGCCCCGACGGCCCCCAGGCCGACGACCGCCACCAGAAAGACACGGGTGGCGCGGGCGTATCGCAGGAGGCGAGGATCGATCGGTTTCACGTGAAACATGCCCTTCGGCCCAGAGGGTGTGTTTCACGTGAAACACACCCTCGGTGGACTCAGTGTGCGGCGCCGGCGGCAGTGTCAGGAGCGATGTGCTGCGTACCGATCCGCTTGCGGAACACCCAGTAGGTCCAGCTCTGGTACAGCAGGACGAGCGGCGTGGCGATGGCCGCGCACCA
Source organism: Streptomyces sp. NPDC007971 (assembly GCF_042958635.1). Lineage (NCBI taxonomy): Bacteria > Bacillati > Actinomycetota > Actinomycetes > Kitasatosporales > Streptomycetaceae > Streptomyces > Streptomyces sp. NPDC007971. The sequence continues at coordinate 119,577 of NZ_JBIBJK010000011.1, read as the reverse complement.
CGTCATGATCTTCAGGGTGTACGGGCTCGACGAGGCGTTGGTGACGGTGAGACTCCAGTCCCCGTTGAGCGTGGACGGCATGACGTTCGGGAAGAGCGACAGGAAGAGCATCGCCACCGACGCCACGATGGTCACTCCGGACAGCGCGAACGACCATCCCTCGCGACCCGCCTGATTGGCCACCAGCGCGGCCACCAGAGCCACGACCGCCACGATCAGGGCCACCAGGCTCTTGCCGTCGCCGCTGTCGGCCTGCGTCCACAGCAGGAAGGCGGTCGCCAGAACGGCGGTGAGGAGACCGACCCACAGCGCCAGCCTGCGTGCGCGCAGCCGTATGTCACCGACCGTCTTGAGCGCGGTGAACACCGTTCCGTGGAAGGTGAAGAGGGTGAGTGTCACCAGGCCGCCGAGCAGGGCGTAGGGGTTGAACAGGTCCCCGAGGGTGCCGACGTACTCGAAGTCCCGGTCGATCTTCACGCCCCGCACGATGTTCCCGAAGGCCACGCCCCACAGGAACGCCGGGATGAGCGAGGTCCAGAAGATGGCCGTCTCCCAGTTGCGCTGCCAGTTCTCCTCGGGCCGCTTCGCCCGGTACTCGAAGGCGACACCGCGGACGATCAGACAGACCAGGATGGCCAGCAGGGGCAGATAGAAGCCGGAGAAGAGAGTGGCGTACCACTCGGGGAAGGCGGCGAAGGTGGCACCGCCCGCCGTGAGCAGCCACACCTCATTGCCGTCCCAGACGGGCCCGATGGTGTTGATCAGCACCCGCCGTTCGGGCCGGTTCCGGGCGAGCAGCTTGGTGAGGATGCCGACCCCGAAGTCGAAGCCCTCCAGGAAGAAGTAGCCGGTCCACAGGACGGCGATCAGGACGAACCAGACGTCGTGAAGTTCCATGACTGTCCCCTCGGCCTAGTACGAGAAGGCCATCGGCTTGTCGGCGTCACGGGTGTCGCCGCCGATCTTCGTGGGCGGGTTGAGGTCGGCCTCCGTCAGTTCGGGCGGGCCGGCCTTGACGTACTTCTCGAGCAGCTTGACCTCGACGACCGCGAGGATGGCGTAGAGCGAGGTGAAGACGATCATCGAGGTGAGGACTTCACCCTGGGAGACACCGGGGGAGACCGCGTCCCGGGTCTGCAGCACGCCGTAGACGGCCCACGGCTGGCGGCCCATCTCGGTGAAGATCCAGCCCCAGGAGTTGGCGATCAGCGGGAAGGCCATGGTCCAGGTCGCGATGCGCCAGTACCAGGAAGTCAGCTTCGGGCTGAGTGCCTTGTTCTTGAACAGGACCAGGTGCGGCACCTCGTCGTCGCCGACCCGCAGATGCTGCGGCAGCAGGAACTTCCTGCGGGTCAGCCACAGCCCGGCGAGGCCGATGGCGAAGGAGGCCATGCCGAAGCCGATCATCCAGCGGAAGCCCCAGAAGGCGACGGGGATGTTGGGCCGGTAGTCGCCGGGCCCGAACTTCTGCTGCTCGGCCTTGTTGACGTCGTTGATGCCCGGGACGTACGAGGTGAAGTCGTCGTCGGCGAGGAAGGACAGCAGGCCCGGTATCTCGATCGCGACGGTGTTGTGGCCCTTCTCGACATCGCCGTAGGCGAAGATCGAGAACGGCGCCGGCTTCTGGCCGTCCCACAGTGCCTCGGCGGACGCCATCTTCATCGGCTGCTGCTTGAACATGACCTTGCCGAGCACATCACCGCTGACCGAGGTGAGCAGGCCGGCTATGACCACGGTGACCAGGCCCAGCCGCAGCGAGGTCTTCATCTCGCGGATGTGCTTCCTGCGGGCCAGGTGGTAGGCCGAGATGCCCACCATGAAGGCGCCGCCGGTCAGGAAGGCCGCGGAGAGGGTGTGGAAGGCCTGGCTGAGCGCGGTGTTCTGGGTCAGCACGGCCCAGAAGTCGGTCAGCTCGGCGCGCCCCTTCACCTTGTCGATCTTGTAGCCGACAGGGTGCTGCATCCAGGAGTTGGCCGCGAGGATGAAGTACGCCGACAGGATCGTGCCGATCGAGACCATCCAGATGCAGGCGAGATGGATCTTCTTCGGCAGCTTGTCCCAGCCGAAGATCCACAGGCCGATGAAGGTGGACTCGAAGAAGAACGCGATCAGGGCCTCGAAGGCGAGCGGGGCGCCGAAGATGTCACCGACGAAGCGCGAGTAGTCCGACCAGTTCATGCCGAACTGGAACTCCTGCACGATGCCGGTGACCACACCCATCGCGATGTTGATCAGAAAGAGCTTGCCCCAGAACTTCGTCGCCCTGAGGTACCTCTCGTTCTCCGTGCGCACCCAGGCCGTCTGCAACCCGGCCGTGAGGGCGGCCAGGGAGATCGTCAGCGGGACGAACAGGAAGTGGTAGACGGTGGTGATGCCGAACTGCCATCGCGCCAGAGTCTCCGGCGCCAAAGCCAAATCCACGTCGTCAGCTCCTTACACTTCGCCGTGGTAGCGGCAGCTTGCCCCTTTTGTCGCGTACATCACGGGAGCAATCGGGCACGCTTGTGAACGCGTTCACATTCACAAGCCATTATGACGCACTGATTTTCGCCAATCGAAGGGGGGTCCCTCCTTCGCCTCGGCGTCAAGACCTTGGCAGTGACTTCAACATCTTGTTGAATTGCGGCTCATGCAGATACGGATCTCGTGGCCCGCCGGCCACCTCACCGCGACCCTTGAGAACACCCCGACCGCACAAGCGCTGGGCAAGGCGCTGCCGCTGGCCTCCACCGCCCACACCTGGGGCGAGGAGGTCTATTTCGATACAGGTGTGTCTGTTTCACGTGAAACGGATGCACGGCAGGTCGTGGAGCCGGGCACCGTGGCCTTCTGGACGGACGGCGATGCGCTCGCCCTCCCCTACGGCCCCACACCGATCTCGCGAGGCGACGAGTGCCGCCTCGCGAGCCCCTGCAACATCCTCGGAAGCCTGGACGGGGACGCCGCCGTGCTGGCGACCGTGCGGGACGGCGACCCCGTACGCGTGGAACTGATCGACGCCTAGGGCCACCGCCTCACGCCGGGAGCTACAGCTCCTTGCGGAACCCTTCCGTCACCTTCAGGAAGATGTCGTTCGCCTCGGTCTCCCCGATCGTCACCCGCACACCCTCGCCCGGGAACGGCCGGACCACCACGCCGTGCTGCTCACAGGCCGCCGCGAACGCGACCGTGTGCTCCCCCAGCCGCAGCCACACGAAGTTGGCCTGGGTCTCCGGCACCGTCCACCCCTGGGCGCGCAGCGCGTCGACCACGCGCGTGCGCTCGCAGACCAGTGAGCCGACCCGGCCCAGCAGCTCGTCCTCGGCCCGCAGCGAGGCGATCGCCGCCTCCTGAGCGAGCTGGCTGACACCGAAGGGCACCGCCGTCTTGCGCAGCGCCGCCGCCACCGGATCATGGCCGATCGCGAAACCCACCCGCAGTCCGGCCAGGCCGTAGGCCTTGGAGAACGTGCGCAGGACGCAGACGTTCGGCCTGCTCCGGTACAGCTCGACACCGTCGGGCACCTCGGGGTCGCGGATGAACTCCCGATAGGCCTCGTCGAGCACCACCAGCACATCAGCGGGCACCCGGTCGAGGAACCGCTCCAGCTCCTCCCGTCGCACCACCGTGCCGGTCGGGTTGTTGGGGTTGCAGACGAAGATCAGACGCGTCCGGTCGGTGATCGCGGCCGCCATCGCGTCCAGGTCGTGCACATCGCCCGGCGTGAGCGGTACCTGCACCGACCGGGCCCCGCTGATCTGCGTGATGATCGGGTAGGCCTCGAAGGAGCGCCAGGCGTAGATCACCTCGTCGCCGGGCCCGCTGGTGGCCTGGATCAGCTGCTGGGCGACACCCACGGAACCGGTGCCGGTGGCCAGGTGGGAGAGCGGGACACCGAAGCGCTCCGACAGCTCGTTCATCAGCCCGGTGCAGGCCATGTCCGGGTAGCGGTTGAAGCCGGCGGCGGCCGCGGTCACGCTCTCCATCACGCCGGGCAACGGCGGATAGGGGTTCTCGTTGGAGGACAGCTTGTAGGCGACCGGCCCGCCGGTCGCAGCGGGCCTGCCCGGCTTGTAGGTGGGGATACCCTCCAGCTCCGCGCGCAGCTTGGGGCTCGTCTCGCTCACCGCAGTCCTCCTCGCGACCACCGGCGGACCGTCGACGCCGCCGGGTTCCAATACTCCTCACCATATGAGGATTCGGCGCCGATGCGTACAGATGCGGGACAGCAAGAGGCGAACCTCATCGTCTCCACAGGCAACAGGGGCATCGTCACACGAAGGCGTACGTATCGGGGGGCGCGCCGTACATATATCTATGCGCCGGTAGCTCACGCCGTGGCGCGCATCCCTCGTGAAGGTGAGTTGAGACCTCTTCGAGACATCGGACACTTGGCAGGCCCATGCGCGTCGACAAGTCACGTCTTGGCATGAGAGCGCTTAACTGACTTTCTATCTAAGGCAGTTGCCTAGAAATGACCATGCAGAAACGTGTCTGTCAACGCGTGCATATGCGTCCGCACTACCCCACCGCATGAGCCCTACTATCGGCTCGCCATGACAGCAGCAGGGAAGCACCAGGTGAGCCGCGCGGAAACCTCACGTCGAGGCAGTCGGCCGGGCCGGGCGGGCATCAGAGACGTGGCCGCCGCCGCCGGGGTCTCCATCACGACCGTCTCCGATGCCCTCAACGGCAAGGGCCGGCTCCCGGATGCCACCCGACGCCATGTCCGCGAGGTCGCCGACCGGCTGGGGTACCGCCCCTCGGCCGCCGCCCGCACCCTCCGTACCGGCAAGTCGGGACTGATCGGCCTGACCGTGACGACGTACGGGGATGAACCTTTCACCTTCACGGAGTTCGCGTACTTCGCCGAGATGGCCCGGGCCGCCACCTCGGCCGCGCTCGCCCGCGGCTACGCCCTCGTCATCCTGCCCGCGACCTCCCGCCACGACGTGTGGTCCAACGTGGCCCTGGACGGCACGGTCGTCATCGACCCCTCCGACCAGGACCCGGTCGTCAGCGAACTGGTCCGCCAGGGTTTACCGGTCGTCTCCGACGGCCGCCCGGCCGGCTCGCTCCCGGTCACCGCGTGGGTCGACAACGACCACGAGGCCGCCGTCCTCGGCATCCTCGACCACCTCGCCGACGCGGGCGCCCGCCGGATCGGTCTGCTCACAGGCACGACGACGGACACGTACACCCACCTGTCGACCACCGCCTACCTGCGCTGGTGCGAGCGCGTGGGCCAGGACCCGGTCTACGAGGCCTACCCGGCCCACGACCCGTGCGCGGGCGCCGTCGCGGCCGACCGGCTGCTCGCCCGGCCCGACCGGCCGGACGCCGTCTACGGCCTCTTCGACCCCAACGGCACCGACCTGCTCGCCGCCGCCCGCCGCTACGGCCTGCGCGTCCCGGACGACCTGCTGCTCGTGTGCTGCAGCGAGTCCACGGTGTACGCCAACACCGAGCCGCCCATCACCACACTCTCCCTCAAGCCGCGCCGGATCGGCACGGCCGTGGTCCAGCTCCTCATCGACGCCATCGAGGGCGTCGAGTCGGACCACCCCGTCGAGCAGGTGATACCGACCGAACTGATCGTGCGTACCTCGTCCCAGCGACGTCCCCCGCGCACGACCGTCAGCCCGCCACGGGCTCCGGAGGAGGGGTAGGGCGCGCCGCCACGCGGCCGATCACGGGGCCGACACGCGGCCGGGGCGCCCGGCGGAAATGTCCGGGCGCCCGCCGTGCCCGGCCCGGCCGCCCCGGGCACGGGCGCTCGCGTCCCGGCGTGCACGAGGGCGCCGCCCGGTCCACCCGGATCGGCCCCTCGCACAGACGGCTCAGCCGCTCGGCGTACGACGACGGCTCGGCGGCTCTGCGCACACGGGGCAACCGCTCGGCGCACACGGATCGGCGGCTCGGCCCGCACGGGTCAGCCGCCCCGGTTCGCACGGTCCGGCGCGAGCCGCAAAAAAACCGACCGAGCGACCCGCCGGGCAGCCGCAAGGTGACCCACGGCCGGGCGAAGCCCTGCCCAAACGGGGCGAAAGCCGCGGTGAACTGGAGTCTTGCTCCGATTCACCACCCCTGGGTCATCACACGGCGCGACGGGCATTCCTATGATGGGCCCACGACACCGCGGGCCGCTGCGACCAGGCAGTCCGAAGCGGTGCAGATGCGGCGCGATGGTGGAGGGGTCGGATGACTCAGGGGGCCGGTCAGGGACCCGAAGTGGAGCGTACGGCGACGCTGCGCGACTTCCGGGTACCCGCGTACGTCAACGAGACCGGTCCGTACGTCGCCAGCCACCCCGCCGACACCGTCCCGTCCGCGGCCGAGGGCTACCCCGAGGGGTACACGCCCACCCAGCGCGACCTGCCCGTCATCAACCGCGGCGACACACTCCAGGTCTCCGTCGACCCACTCCCTGCCCCCGCCGCACCGGCGCCCCGGCCTGCGGCGGGCCCCGGACCGCTGTACGTCGTCGGCGACGTCCACGGCTACCTCGACGAACTGGTGGCCGCCCTGCAGGAGAAGGGCCTGATCGACACCGCCGGCCAGTGGTGCGCGGGCACCGCCCGGCTGTGGTTCCTCGGCGACTTCACCGACCGCGGCCCGGACGGCATCGGCGTCATCGACCTGGTGATGCGGCTCTCCGCCGAGGCCGCTGCGGCCGGCGGCTACTGCAAGGCCCTCATGGGCAACCACGAGCTGCTGCTGCTCGGCGCCAAGCGGTTCGCCGACACCCCCGTCAACTCCGGTGCGGGCACCGCCACCTTCCAGGCGGCCTGGCTGCTCAACGGCGGGCAGAAGACCGACATGGACCGCCTCCAGGACCACCACCTGCAGTGGATGGCCCGCCTCGACGCGGTCGAGGAGGTCGACGGGTATCTCCTCCTCCACTCCGACACCACCGCCTACCTCGACTACGGCGACTCGATCGAGGCGGTCAACGACACCGTCCGCGAAACGCTCACCCGTAACGACGCGGACGAGTGCTGGGACCTGTTCCGCAAGTTCACCAAGCGCTTCTCCTTCCGCGACGAGGGCGGCGCCGACGCCGTGCGCTCCCTCCTCGACATGTACGGCGGCACCCGCGTCGTTCACGGCCACAGCCCCATTCCCTACCTGCTGGGCGAGGTCGGCTCGGAGGACGGCGAAGAGGACGGCGGGCCGGTGGTCGAGGGCCCCCACGTCTACGCCGACGGGCTCGCCATCGCCATGGATGGTGGCGTGACCATGGCCGGAAAACTGCTGGTCCAGCAACTTCCTCTGGAGACCTGAGCGTTTCCGGGGCATCCGCCCGTCGGGCGCGCCCACGAACGGATGCGCCCAGCCAGGCACGCGAATTCCGGCAACCCCCTGTCACCGCGTGCCGTCACGGCTCTACCATCGGCTTATCCGTAGCAGGCTCCCCTCCGTTTCTGCCCGACGGCTCGCCGGTGTGCGAGCCCCAAGCCCTACGGAGCACCGGGGGATGCACATGAACAGCGTTCCGCAGCACCTGCTGAGCGAGGACCGCCAGGAATTCGAGCGGATCCTCGATGAGGCGCTGCGCTCCGCAGCACACCGGCCGGAGCTGGCCGCTGTCGGACAGCGGCTCAACCCCGAGCAGCTGCGCACCATGGCGCTCAACGCCACCGCACTCATAGCGGCGGCCGCGGCGAGCGAGTACCAGCACTACGTGAGGGTCCGCGAGGACCTGCGTCACCCGGCACCGTCCGCCCCCTCGGCCGCCCGCGACTCCGCTCACGCGGATCCGGACGCGGCTTCGGGCACGACAGGCCTCGCCACCACGCTCGGCGAGGCCGCCGAGAGCGCCGGAGCGGGCGCCGTCGCCGTGATCGCGGTGCTGGCCCCCGTCCTCGCCGGAACCGCCGCCGCGATCTTCCTGCTCGTCGGCTACATCCTGAAGATGCTGGACCCGGGCCAGGGCTTTGCCCAGACCATGCTCACCGCGGGCTGGGTCTTCGGTGGCGTGGCCGCGGCCGCGATCCTGGTCGCCGCGATCGGGCTGCTGCTCACCGCCCTGCGCAACAGCGCCGCGGCGGACGCCCAAGGCCACGACGCGGCGAGCGAGGCGGTGGCCAGAGCCAGAGAGGCCTGGCGGGACGCCCTGCTGGAGCACGGCATGGTGCCGTTCCTGCGGGACGCACTCGCCCAGCCCGACACGGCGGCCCTGCACCCCACGGTCCCGCCCGCCTCCACCGGCCGCATGCCACGCCTCGGCTACGACCGGCCCGGGTTCAGCAGCCCCGACGACGGCTCGGCCTCCGGCCGCCCGAGCTTCTCCAGCCCGGACTACACGAGCCCCGACTTCGGCGGCCCGGAGCACCAGCCGGAATAGCCCACGGCCCGCGCCCGCCGAGGGACACCGCCGAACGGGGCCGGACGTGCGGCCGACCGCCGAGTGCCCGCGGCGGGCCGCACCCCGCGGCGCAATGCACCACACGCGCACGCGCCTGCGCCTGCGATCGGCGAACGGACCCGATTGCCCGTGCAGACGGCACGTTCGAGCCGGAGTCACTCGTGGTCACGCGTCGAGAGCGGGCAGTTCGACGAGCGCGATGCCCTCGGCCTGAGCAACCGCCAGGCGCGTACCGTCGGGGTGCAACGCCGCAACCGGGCCCCGGACATGGGTGACGCCGTAGGCCCCGTCTCGCCTCGATACGTCCAGCTCGGGCCACTCCGCCAGAACCGAACCGGTCGTGACGTCGATCAGTCGGGGGTGCCCGTGCAAGGAGACGACTCGGCTGCCCTCTGCCATCAGGGTGCCGACCTCGAAAGTGGTGCGATTCCGGTGCAGCCACCGGCGCCGGGAGAGGGACCACACGCCGAGTTGCTGAGGGCCCATAGTGGGCACCTCCTCGTCATCGAGGACGTAGTCACCGGTCGCCACAGCCAGGCGGTCCTGGTCGAGCCAGCACGCCGACACCACTTCGGCATCCAGTCCCGGCTCACCGACAACCGGGAATGAAGGACATCCTTGGCCTGACGTGTCCTGTGGTGAGTCGCTGTCCCGACGCGACGTCCTCGACCTGGAGGACGGCATAGTCCTCCGGGCAGTGAACCAGGATCTCCCGGCCGTCCCGCAACGCTCCCAGTGCCACGGGGTAGTCGAAGTCCTCGGCGTGGTGCGGGCTGCGCGTGAGCTCCCGGACGACGCGCTTTCCCTCCAGCAGCAGAGCCTTCGTCCCGCGCTCGGCGCGGACAACGCTGTAGCGGCCGGAGGGAGAGACCATGCATGTGTCGAACCCGGGACCGTGACCGGAAGAGATCCGGCGCTCCACGCCGGCTGGATTCCAGGCGCGACCTCCCACGGGATCAACCAGATCGTCGCCCTGCCAGACAAGGGACCGGACCGGAGCCGACACCGCTTGCAACACCACGGGACCCACGGCCCGCCCCCCCTCATCGCCGGTCACTGATGGCGCTGCTCCCGAGGCCGTGGGCGCCAAGGAGCAGCGCCGGTCCGGATGCGTCAGTCCGCGATCGGCAGGTACACCCGGTTCCCCGCCTCGGCGAACTCCTTCGACTTCTGGGCCATGCCCTCCTCGATCTCGGCCCGGCTGCCACCGTGTTCGCGCCGGATGTCCTGCGAGATCTTCATGCTGCAGAACTTCGGCCCGCACATGGAGCAGAAGTGGGCCGTCTTGGCAGGCTCGGCCGGCAGCGTCTCGTCGTGGAACTCCCGTGCCGTGTCGGGGTCCAGCGCGAGGTTGAACTGGTCCTCCCACCGGAACTCGAAGCGGGCGTCGGACAGCGCGTCGTCCCACTCCTGAGCACCCGGGTGCCCCTTGGCGAGGTCGGCCGCGTGCGCCGCGATCTTGTAGGTGATGACGCCGGTCTTGACGTCGTCACGGTTGGGCAGGCCCAAGTGCTCCTTGGGCGTGACGTAGCAGAGCATCGCCGTGCCCCACCAGGCGATCATCGCGGCGCCGATACCGGAGGTGATGTGGTCGTACGCCGGTGCGACGTCCGTGGTCAGCGGGCCGAGCGTATAGAACGGAGCTTCATCGCAGATCTCCTGCTGAAGGTCGATGTTCTCCTTGATCTTGTGCATCGGGACGTGCCCGGGGCCCTCGATCATCGTCTGTACGTGGAAACGCTTGGCGATCCGGTTGAGTTCCCCGAGGGTGCGCAACTCCGCGAACTGCGCCTCGTCGTTGGCGTCCGCGATCGAACCCGGCCTCAGGCCGTCGCCCAGCGAGTACGTGACGTCGTAGGCGGCGAGGATCTCGCAGAGTTCCTCGAAGTTCTCGTACAGGAACGACTCCTTGTGGTGCGCCAGGCACCAGGCCGCCATGATCGAGCCGCCGCGCGAGACGATGCCGGTCTTGCGGTTGGCGGTGAGCGGGACGTACGGCAGGCGTACGCCCGCGTGGACGGTCATGTAGTCCACGCCCTGCTCGGCCTGCTCGATGACCGTGTCCTTGTAGATCTCCCAGGTCAGGTCCTCGGCCCTGCCGTCGACCTTCTCCAGTGCCTGGTAGAGCGGCACGGTGCCGATGGGGACGGGGGAGTTGCGCAGTACCCATTCGCGGGTGGTGTGGATGTTGCGGCCGGTGGAGAGGTCCATGACCGTGTCGGCGCCCCAGCGGGTCGCCCAGGTCATCTTCTCCACCTCCTCCTCGATGGAGGACGTCACGGCGGAGTTGCCGATGTTGGCGTTGACCTTCACCAGGAACCGCTTGCCGATGATCATCGGCTCGATCTCCGGGTGGTTGACGTTGGCCGGCAGGACCGCGCGGCCTGCCGCGATCTCCTCACGAACCACCTCGGGCGACACGTTCTCCCGGAGGGCCACGTACTCCATCTCCGGCGTGATCTCACCCCGGCGGGCGTACGCGAGCTGCGTGACCGCCTTGCCGTCCCGGCCGCGGCGCGGCTGGCGCGGACGTCCCGGGAAGACCGCATCCAGGTTGCGCAGCCCGCCGCGCGGCGAGGTGTGCTTGATCCCGTCGTCCTCGGGGCGGACGGGACGGCCCGCGTACTCCTCGGTGTCGCCGCGGCCGATGATCCAGTTCTCCCGCAGGGGCGGCAGGCCCCTGCGGACGTCGGTGTCGACGAGTGGATCGGTGTACGGGCCCGATGTGTCGTAGAGCGTGACCGACTTCCCGTTGGTGAGGTGCACCTGGCGGACCGGCACGCGCAGGTCGGGGCGGGTGCCCTCGACATACGCCTTGTGCCAGCCGATGGACTTCCCGGCCTCCTGGGACTTCTCGTCCTGGACGGAGGCAGGCGTGCGTGCGTCCTTGTTGGTCATGAGACCTACTCCCTACGCCGGCATTACCCGGTAACAGGTTCGGCGGTCGACGCAGCGGTTTCCGTCTGTCGATGTGTCCCGTGAAAGCTCGTTCCACGTGAAACATCGCGAATACGGAGGTCAGCGCCCTCTCAGCCCGGTGCTCCGAGCTCCCGCGTGTGCAAAGGTGCCTCCACGCTAGCGTCAATTCGGGCGCGGTGAACAGAGGGCCCCTGTCGTTCTTGCGATGATCGGTCGGTGACCACGATGGAGCAGTACCCGTATCCGCCTCCGGAGCCGCCGCATCGAGGCGGCTCCGGAGAGGGCGGCGGACACAGCCATGACGGCCACGCGACCGGCGACGGACAGCGCCAAGAGGCCAGGGCCGGGCACGGACATGGGCACGGACATGAGCACCCGGATGCCCCGGCACCGAGCGGCGGCCACGGCCACTCGCACGGGCACAGTCACAGCCACGGACCCGCCGCACCCGTCTCCAAGCATCTGCGCAAGGTCATCGCGGCGATCCTGATCCCGTTCACCGCGGCGGTCGTCGTCGGCCTGGTGGTGCTCTGGCCCGGGGGAGCACCTCCGCACGAGCGCACCGGCGTCGGCTTCGACCGTCAGACGCAGCGGGCCACGGTCTCCCAGGTGGTCGAGGTGAGCTGCAAGTCGGTGAACGCCTCGGGGGGCACCTCGACCGGTGACACCTCCAGCGCCGAGGGCAACCCGGCGCAGCAGGAGCCGAAGGGCACCTGCAAAAAGGCGACGGTCCGGGTCGACACGGGCAAGGACAAGGGCCGTACCTTCACCGAGATCGTGCAGCCGGACCAGTCGCGGCAGCTGCGCCAGGGCGAGAAGGTCGTGGTCGCCTACGAGCCCTCGGCGCCGAAGGACCTGCAGTACTCCGTCACGGATGTGGACCGGAAGTTCCCGATGGCGCTGCTGGCGGGGATCTTCGCGCTCGCGGTCGTGGTGGTGGGCCGGATGCGCGGTGTCATGGCGCTGGTCGCCCTGGCCGTGAGCTTCGGGGTGCTGACGCTCTTCATCCTGCCCGCGATCCTGCAGGGCTCGAACCCGCTGCTGGTGGCCGTCGTCGGGGCGAGCGCGATCATGCTCATCGCGCTGTACATGTGCCATGGGCTGTCGGCCCGTACGTCGGTCGCAGTGCTCGGCACCCTGGTGTCCCTGCTGCTGATCGGCATTCTCGGCTCGGAGTTCATCGACTGGGCCGCGCTCACCGGCAACACGGACGACAACACCGGTCTGATCCACGGCCTGTATCCGTCGATCGACATGAGCGGTCTGCTGCTGGCCGGCGTCATCATCGGTTCGCTGGGCGTCCTGGACGATGTGACGGTGACCCAGACGTCGGCGGTCTGGGAGCTGCACGAGGCCAACCCCGCGATGGGCTGGCGCGGGCTGTACCGGGCAGGCATCCGCATCGGCCGCGACCACATCGCCTCCGTGGTCAACACCCTCGTCCTCGCCTACGCCGGAGCCGCGCTGCCGCTGCTGCTGCTGTTCTCGATCGCGCAGAGCAGCGTGGGCACGGTCGCCAACAGCGAGCTGGTCGCCGAGGAGATCGTGCGCACGCTGGTCGGGTCCATCGGCCTGGTGGCCTCGGTCCCGGTCACCACCGCGCTCGCCGCCCTGGTGGTCTCGGCGGACCGGCCAGGACCGGGCGCGGACCCCGCGGGGGCCCAGCTCGCTCCGGCGCGCGGCGGCAGGGGCCGGCGCCGGAAGCGGTGACCTGGGCCCCACAGGCCCGGGAACCGACAGGAGAAGCGTTACTGCACAATCTCGTGCGGCGCGGCGGAGCGACCGGCGCCCCGTTGCCGTGACCTTTCAGCCTGCGCTCTGCTCCTCGGCCAGGATCCTGTCCAAGGCCTCGTCGAGGTGCGCGTCGAAGTCGGCCAGTGCACCCTCCTGGCCGAGCGGCACCAGCTTGTCCGTACGGTCGAGGAAGGCCACGAGGGGCGGCGCCGAGGAGCGGAACAGGGCCTGGTCGCCGCCGACCTGAAGCCGGATCAGCACCTCGCCCAGCAGCTCGGAGTCGGCGGGCGCGATGTGCACGTCCCCCTCGCCGCACGGCCGCCCGACCCCGTCGATCAGCAGCTCACGGCCGAAGGCCCAGGTCACCGGGGCGTCACCGGGCAGATGGAAGGTCAGCCGCACGGCATAGGGATCACAGGTCTCGTACCGCAGCTCCACCGGAATGCGGAAGGAGAGCTCTTCGGACACAAGAAAGCTCATCATGACCTCTGCCTGTACGGATTCACGCATCGCCTACCCCGTCGTATGACATCGATTGGCCGGGATTAAAACCCTTCGACCGTGGTCAAATCTTGCTCAACGTACACGACAGATCACAAGGAGTGAGTTTTCAGATACTGATAGAGAGCGCCAGCGAGCCCAGATGGCGCCCGATGTCGGCCTGGAGCCGGTGGGCGGCGGGCAGCAGCCGGTCGCTCTGGTGGAAGGGGAGCGAAAGGGCCACCGTGGCCGCCGTGGTGCCGATGGTGACCGGGATCGCCGCGCAGACCGTCCCGAGCGCGTACTCCTGACGCTCGACCACCGGCTCCATCCGCGAGATTCTGGCGAGGCGGCGCAGCAGGGCGTGGTTGTCACGCACGGTGTACGGGGTGAGGGACTGCACGGGATAGCGGGCCAGGTGGTCGCGGCGGGCCTCCTCGTCCAGCTGGGAGAGCAGGCACTGCCCGATCGCGTGCGCATGCCCGGTCTCACGGAAGTCGGCCCACTCCTCGACCGCCGGTGTCTCCGGCGAGTCGGAGACACAGATGACCTCGATCTCGCCGTCCCGGTACATCGCGTAGTACACCGGTACTCCGATGGAATCGCGCCAGTGCGCGAGGGTGTCGGCCACCGTGCTGCGACGTTTCTGCTGCGCTCCGCTGCTACTCAGCCGCTCGGCCGCGTCACCGAGGAAGAACAGCCCTTTCTCACGGCGCAGATAGCCCTCGTGCACAAGGGTGCGCAGCAGGTGATAGGTCGTGGGCAGGGCGAGGCCGGTCTCGCGCGCCAGTTGTTTGGCGGGAGCGCCGTACTCGTGTGCCGCGACGGTCTCCAGCAGGCGCATCGCGCGCTGGACGGATCCGATCAGCGTCGCGGCCGACGCTTGTCCCGGTGCGTCGCCGGAGTCCGGTTGTCCGGGGACAGCCGCAGAAGGGGGCCGCTGCACGGGAGGGGTGCAGGAACGCGGCCGGGTGAGGGGGGCGTGTGGTTCTGCCGGTGCGGTGTCGACCGTGGCCAAGGGGCACTCCCGAAGCGCGAGGGTGGGACAGCCCGTGCGGGGGCACACGGGTGGGGGTGTACGCCGCCCTGCGAGGCCCGGGCCCCGCGTGGGGTTCCGGACTCTAACCGCCCGCCACCGCATGCAGACGGCCCGCCGGGGAAACTTCCCTCCCCCGAGGGAACCGGTGACTTCCGTTACCGCTCACCGGCTCCCGCGACCCTCACCAGTCGCTGCGCGACGAGGAGTTCGACATGAACTTCCGCACGATGTAGATCAGTCCGCCGACCAGGGCGACGAAGACCAGCGCCTTGAAGAGCAGGCCGATCACGAAGCCCACCACGCTCGCTATCAGGCCGCCGAACACGACCAGGGCGATGACCGGCACCGCGACCCACTTCACCCACCACGGCAGCCCAGCGAAGATCTCTCGCATTGCCCTCGTCCTTTGCGTTCCGGTGCGTCCACGGCGTGCTGCACGCTCTCGTGGAAGCAGTTCTCGATGTCTGCACTCGATGCTAGGGCCACCAGGGGGTGCCGCGGGGGCCTCGCGTCCCTTGTCCTCCCCTGACCCGCCCCCTAGGGAATCCCGGGGTCCGGACTCAGGCCTCAGGCGGAGAGAAGACGACCAGAACCCTCAGGTCCTCGCTGATGTGGTGGAACTTGTGGGCGACCCCGGCCGGCACGTACACCACGCTGCCCCTCGCCACCTGGGTCGTCTCCAGGCCGACCGTGATCGACGCCCGGCCGCTGACGACGAAGTACACCTCGTCCTGGTGGTGCGGCTGCTGCGGGTCGTGCTCGCCGGCGTTCAGGGCGTAGAGGCCGACCGACATGTTCCGCTCCCGCAGAAACTGAAGGTAGGCCCCCTCGTTGGCGGCGCGCTGCGCATCCAGTTCATCCAGTCGGAATGCCTTCATCTTCGTCGTCCGCCCTCGCCCCACTGCTCACCGTAGATCTGGTCTGCCACGATCAGACACATGAAGAATTTCGTAGTCAAGACGATCGCAAACGCAGGCGCCCTGGCAGTGGCCGTGTGGCTGCTCGACAAGATCACCCTGACCGGTGACAGCACGGGCAAGAAGATCGGCACGCTGATCGTCGTCGCGCTGATCTTCGGCCTGGTGAACTTCCTGGTCAAGCCGATCGTGAAGGTGCTCACTTTCCCGCTGTTCATTCTGACCCTCGGGCTGATCACCCTGATCGTCAACGCGCTGATGCTGCTGCTGACGTCGTGGGTGTGCGGCAAGCTCGACCTGAGCTTCCACGTGGAGGGCTTCTGGACGGCCGTGCTCGGCGGCCTGATCATCTCCGTCGTCTCCTGGGCGCTGCATGTCGTCCTGCCCGACGAGGACTGAGCAGGCCATGACGTACCGCGTCTGTTTCGTGTGCACGGGCAACATCTGCCGCTCCCCGATGGCCGAATCCGTCTTCCGCGCGCGCGTGGAGGAGGCCGGTCTCGACGGCCGGGTGGAGATCGACAGCGCCGGCACCGGCGGCTGGCACGAGGGGGAGGCCGCCGACCCGCGCACCGTGTCGGTCCTGGAGGAACACGGCTACGGGACCGACCACACGGCACGCCGCTTCGAGGCTTCCCGGTTCGCCCGCCTCGACCTCGTGATCGCCCTCGACGCCGGTCATCTCAAGGCCCTGCGCCGTCTCGCGCCCACCGAGGAGGACGCGCACAAAGTGCGTCTGCTGCGTTCGTACGACCCCGCGGCCGGCGACGACCTCGACGTGCCCGACCCGTACTACGGCGGCCGGGACGGCTTCGAGGAGTGCCTTGAGATGGTGGAGGCGGCGAGCACCGGTCTGCTCGCTGCCGTACGGGAACGACTGGAGGGACGGGCCGCATGAGCGAGGCCACCCACGACGCGGACCAGACGGGCGACGGCACGCGCGCGGTCCGGGCAGGACTGCCCGAGGCGGTCAAGCACGAGCCGACCCTGCCCGGACCGGTGTTCGCCGCGCACTTCCATCTGCCGGGCGAGGTGACGGGACCGTACTCCTACGGCCGTGACGACAACCCCACCTGGACACTGCTGGAGCGTGCCATCGGCGAACTGGAGGCACCGGGGCGGGACGACGCCGAGACGCTGGTGTTCGCCTCGGGCATGGCGGCGATCTCCGCGGTGCTGTTCTCCCAGCTGCGCGCCGGTGACGCGGTCGTGCTGCCCTCCGACGGCTACCAGGTGCTGCCCCTGGTCCGCACCCAGCTGGAGGCGTACGGCATCGAGGTGCGCACCGCGCCCACCGGCGGTGACGCCCAGCTGGAGGTCCTCGACGGCGCACGCCTGCTGTGGATCGAGTCGCCGTCGAACCCGGGGCTCGACGTGTGCGACATCCGGAGGCTGGTGGAGGCGGCACATGCGCGGGGCGCCCTCGTGGCCGTCGACAACACCCTTGCCACCCCGCTCGGGCAGCGCCCGCTGGACCTGGGTGCCGACTTCTCCGTGGCCAGCGGCACCAAACAGCTGACCGGGCACGGTGACCTCCTGCTGGGCTACGTCACCGGGCGCGACGGCGATGCGATGGCCGCCGTGCGCCGCTGGCGCAAGATCGTCGGCGCGATCCTGGGGCCCATGGAGGCCTGGCTCGCGCACCGCTCCATCGCCACGCTGCCGCTGCGTGTGGACCGGCAGAACGCCACCGCGCTCACGCTCGCCGAGGCCCTGCGGCAGCGGCCCGAGATCTCGGGGCTGCGCTATCCGGGGCTGCCCGACGACCCCTCGCACAAGGTCGCCTCGCAGCAGATGCGCCGCTACGGCTGCGTGGTCTCCTTCACGCTGCCCACGCGAGCACGGGCCGAGCGCTTCCTGGCGGCGCTGCGGCTGGTCGAGGACGCAACGAGCTTCGGCGGCGTCCGCTCCACCGCCGAACGCCGCGGCCGCTGGGGCGGAGACGCGGTCCCGGAGGGCTTCATCCGCATGTCCGTCGGCGCCGAGGACCCCGAGGACCTGGTGGCGGACGTCCTGCGTGCCCTGGACGCGTCCGCGGAGTGACCGGGGACCTGCCGGTGAGCCTTCCTGGGCGGTCCGAGCCTCCCCCCTCGTGGCTCGGACCGCCTGCGGTTCCGCGCGCGAAGAACCGCGCGAACAAGGCTAGTTGACTCTCTGTCAGAGTCCAATCACGGTAGCGACAGAGACCTATCGACTTATTTATAGTTGGTGCCTGCCTGGGGGCCGGAGGAGGGCAGGGAAAAGGGGAGAGCACGCCATGGATCTGGCCTTGCTGCGCACCTTCGTCACCGTGCACCGGGCCGGTTCCTTCACCCGCGCCGCCGCCCTGCTGGGCCTCTCCCAACCGGCGGTGACCTCGCAGATCCGCACCCTCGAACGCCAGCTGGGCCGCCCCCTGTTCCTGCGGCAGGCCCGCGGGGTGACCCCCACGACCATCGGCGACGAACTGGCCCACAAGGCGGCGCCCCACCTCGATGCCCTGGTGGAGATAGCCGAGAGCGGGCTGGACGACGAGTCCTCGCTGCGGACGCTGCACCTGGCCGGTCCCCCTGAGTTCACCGCCGAACGCGCCCTTCCCGCCCTGACGGAACTGACCGGCGACGACGGCCAGGGCTTCGCGCTGCGCACCTCCTTCGGCACCGCGGAAGAAACACTGGAAGGGCTGGCCGCCGGACACCATGACCTGGCCATCAGTACAGCCAGGCCCCGCGGCGCCCTGCTGACCGCCACACCGCTCTGCGACGAGGAGCATGTGCTGGTCGCGGCTCCGCGCTGGGCCGACCGGATCGGGCCGGGAGCGCTGCGCCGCAAGGGGGCGCCCGCCCTGGAGAACCTGCCCGTCGTCGAGGTCCACGAGTCGCTGCCCTTCGTCTCCCGCTACTGGGCCTCCGTCTTCGACTCGCGCCCCGCCGCCTCGGGCGCGGTCATCGTCCCCGATCTGCGCGCGGTCCTCGCCTGCGCGATCGCGGGCGCCGGGCTGGCGGTGCTGCCCCGCTATCTGTGCGCGACAAGCCTCGACCGCGGCGAGGTCGTCACCCTGCACGACCCGGCGGTGCCACCGCTGCGCACGTATTTCCTGGTTGTGCGGACCGGCACGCTCGCCATGCCCCATGTCGCACGTGCCTACGAGTGGCTCCAGAGGGCGGCCACGAGCTGGTGCTGAGCTTCTCCCCCGGGGAGTTCACGTGGTGCGCTCGGCCGGTGGCGCCGTGCGATGTTTCACGTGGAACCAGCCGGGCCACATTTCTCCCATGACCGTCCGACCCGTGGTCAAGCGCACCGCGCGTGCCGTTCTCCTGGACGGCGACGACCTGATCCTGATCAAGCGCACCAAGCCCGGTGTCGATCCCTACTGGGTCACTCCCGGTGGCGGGGTCGAACCCGGCGACCCGACCGTCGTCGACGCCCTGCACCGTGAGGTGTACGAGGAACTCGGCGCCAAGATCACCGATGTCGTGCCCTGCTTCGTGGACACCGTGGAGCACATCGGCGAGGACGGCGGCGCGACCGGTGTGAAGGTGCAGCACTTCTTCGTCTGCCGGCTGGGGTCCATGGACCCCTCGTTGCGTCACGGCCCTGAAGTGGAGGAGCCGACCGGTGAGTACGAGATCGTCCGTGTGCCGTTCACCCGGGTCGGCATCGCTTCCGTCCACCTCGTCCCGCTGTCGCTGCGGCACTATCTCGACGGCAACATCGAGGGGGTCCGTGCCATGCACGCCCCCGACCTCGGATAGACGGGCAGCCGCTCAGTAGCCGACGACGACCAGTTCGTCGACAGAGTCGTGCCGTATGCGGTCCGAGGGGATCCCGCTGTGGCGCAGGGCGTCGACCCCGCTGCGGATCATTCCGGGCGGGCCCGAGAGATAGGCGTCGTATTCGTTCCAGGGGCCGTACTCCCGTATGGCGTCGGGAAGCTGGGGGTGGGGCCGCTGGTCGACGACGGCGTGGACCGAGAGCCACGGATGGCTCTGCCGGAGCCTGAGCATGGTGTCGATGTCGTAGAGGTCATGGTCGGACCGGGCGCCGTAGAACACCTCGACCGGACGGCGCTCGCCGTGCTCGGCGACATCCTCGACCAGAGCCTTGATGGGCGCTATGCCCGTGCCGCCGCCCAGGCACAGCAGCCCGTCGGCGGTGGTGTGGTCGACTGTCATCGAGCCGGTCGGCGGGCCGAGACGTATGACGTCCCCGGGCCGGGCGCGGTGGACCAGCGCGTTGGAGACCCAGCCTGCCGGAACCGCCTTCACATGGAAGGTCAGCAGGCCGTCCGAGCGGGGCGCCGAGGCAAAGGAGTAGTGCCGCCAGACCCGGGGCCACCAGGGCGTCTCCACGCTGGTGTACTGCCCGGCGAGGAACGGATAGGGCTGGTCGGGGCGGACGGTGAGGACCGCGACGTCGGAGGTCCTGAGGTCATGGGTGACGACCTCGGCGTGCCACCAGGCGGGGGAACGGAGTCCGTCCGCCGCGGCGGCGTCGATCATCACCTGGGAGATCGTCGTGTAGGCCCGTACCCAGGCCGCCTCGGTCTCCGGGTTCCAGACGGCGGCGTACTGGCTCAGGGCACCGATCAGGCATTCGCCCACGGCCGGGTAGTGCTCGGGCCGGGTGCCGTACTTACGGTGCCCGCGGCCCAGGTTCTGCAGGTAGTCGACGAGGACGGGTGTGTCGTCGATGTGCTCGGCCGCGGTGAGCAGCGCCCTCAGCAGCCGCTCCCGCTGGACGTCCATGGCGGCCGGGAAGAGCGGCCGTACCTCGGGGTGACGGATGAAGAGAAGGGCGTAGAAATAGGAGGTGACCTTGTCGGCCACGGGAGCGATCTCGGCCATCGTGCGCCGGATGACGAGCGCGTCCGGGGAGGCCTCGCCGGAGGGCGGGGCGGCGCGCTGGACGGGCACGCGTTGGGGTGCGGGTGCACCCGGCGGGAGGGGCCCGGCGAGCGGTGGGGCAGATGCCCCGGGGACGCCGGTCGCGGGGTGGGCAGCGCCTGCTGCGGGCGGTCGGCCTGCGGGGGGTATCACGGTGGGTCCGTGACCTTCGGCCGTTTCCTGATCACCGTCCGGCGGCAGGTCCGCCGGCGTCGTGCGCGGCGTGAACCAGCCGCCACCGCCCGCTATGCCGTTCTCCCCCGATGTGGTGGTCGGCGCGTCCATGGTGTGCCCTCGCCTCGAACATCTTTCGGTCGGTCTGCGCACCTCCTCCGGGAAGGTGCATGCTTTCCCCCGGCGGGCGGCCAGCCTTAGCACTCGTTCCGCAGCATCCCGTCCCGAGCGGATACCGCGGCCGTACACCTCAAAACGCGGGTGCTCGATCTCTTCGTCCCGCTAGGCTGCCTGCCCTGCTCTCGGCCCGCACGGGATGCGTGCACTCCATCCCGGACGTGAACCGGAGTCGACCCTACCGGCCGTGGCCACGCAGACAAGTCCCGTCTTCGGCGCTCACGAGACGAACGAGGCGCGCACGAGGCGCGCACCGTTACGTCCTTCAACTAGGGCATGGACCGAACCAATTCATAGGCATCCCACAGGTCGCGCCCCGTGTACGAGTGCGTGGCGAGCCCGGCCAGGTGGCCGTCGGCATTGACCGCCACGGAAACCGGTACAGAAGCAAAGAGATCCCTGTCCGAGAGCGAATCGCCGTACGCGACACAGTCCGCACGCGACACCCCGAACTGCTTGCAGAGCCGCTCGGCCACGGTCACCTTGGCCGCGGCGCTGAGCGCTCCGGCCGGGTCGACGGGCTCGGTGAACGGCACGGCGGGGAAGCGCGATCCATGGGCCGCGTGCACACCCCAGCCGAGGAGCCGTTCCACGAAGAAGGACGGCGAGAGCGACACAACGGCGCAGTAGTCGCCCACGCCCCTGATCTCCGCCCAGACCTCGCGGATCCGGGTCAGCCAAGGAGCTGCCGCGAAAGCCGCGCTCACATGCGCCTCGGTGAGGTCTAGCCAGAGGTCGTAGACCCGGGCGGCATACTCCGGCGGGCCGATCCTCCCCTCGGCGATCGCGCGGTCCAGCGCCACCGTCTCTGCCTCCCTGCCCACCTGGCGTGAAATCTCCACCGGCGCGGTGGTGCCGTGCAGCAAAGTGCCGTCAAGGTCGAAGAGATGAAGTCTCGGCATGGAGCCCGAGGCTAACGGGCTGCCGTTGTTTCACGTGAAACGCTCACGCAGGTCCACGGCCTGTGGGATTGGCCACGACATGGCCAAAAGCGCCTGCGTCTCCATCGAAACAGGTGGACGTCAGGGGTGCCCGTCGGACAGCCTGACCTGCGTGGCGACTCCTTCCCTCCCCGCTCTTCCCATCCGCCGACTGACGCTCCGGGATCTCCCCGCCTGCGCCGACTTGTCCGAGGACCGGGGGTGGCCACGCGAGGAGCACAAGTGGGGCTTCCTCCTCACGGCCGGCACGGGCTACGGCATCGACGACCCCGAGGGCGGACTCGTCGCTGCCTGCGTCGTCACGGAGTACGGCTCCTGGAAGCGATCGGAACTGGGCGCCATCGGCATGGTCCTGGTGGCCGAGCGCCATGCGCGGCGGGGCGTCGGACGCCGCCTGATGCGGCATGTCGTGTCGGCCATGGGCACCACGCCGCTGACTCTGCACGCCACCCCCAACGGGCGCCCGCTCTACGAAGAGCTGGGGTTCAAGGTCATCGGCCGGGCAGAGATGCTGTGCGGCCGCTTCACCCCCGGCGGACCGGAATCCGGGGTGACGACACGTGCTGCCACCGCGGAGGACCTGCCGTCACTCGTCCGGCTCGACGAGGAGGTGTTCGGTGCCGACCGCACTCCCCTCATCACGCGCCTGCCCGCCTTCGCCAATCAGTTGCGCGTGGCCGAGGACGGCGGCCGGATCATCGGCTACACGGCCGCCTGGCCCAACATGGACACCCATGTCGTCGGTCCGCTGATCGCCCGGGACACCCGTACGGCCCAGGCCCTCATCACCTCGCTCGCGGCCCACACGGACCGCCCGCTGCGCACCGACATCGACGTACGCCACGAGGAGCTCCTGGACTGGGCGAAGGCACGCGGGCTCGCGTCGGTGGCCTTCAACGCCGTCATGGCCTACGGCATCACGGACCTTCCGGGGGACTGGACGCGACGGTTCGCACCGCTGACGGTGGCCGCGGGCTGAGGGCACGCACGGCAGACGCCGGCACACCGCTGCGGAGCGGGGGGGCCGGCGTCGTCGCGCTCGGGGAGTCCGATCAGGCGAGCGCCCGGACGGCCGCGGTGGCGAAGCCGTGGTCCTGGTCCGGCGCCCCGCCGCCGACGCCGATCGCGCCGATCAGACGGCCGTCCCGGTGCACGGGGATACCGCCCGCGATGAACAGCAGGGGCCGGTCGAGGGCCGTGGGCAGGGTGTGGAAGAGGCCACCGGGCTGTACGGCATCGACCAGGTCGGCGGTGGCCGCGTTCAGCTGGAGGGCCGTGTAGGCCTTGCGGGTGCTGGTCTCGCCGGAGATGAGTACGGCCCGGTCGTCCCGGCGGAAGGCGAGCAGGTGACCGCCGGCGTCCAGGACGGTGACGCTGACGGTGACCCCGGCCTCCTCGGCCGCTTGCCGGGCGGCGACGACGAGCCGTTCGGCGTCCTCGATGGTGAGCGGGGCGACGGTGGTGGTGCTCATGGAGCGTTCTCCTCGGTACGGTGGTGCGTGTGGTGGGGTCGTGCCGCAGGGGCCGGGGCGGGGCGCGTCCCATGGCCGGACCGGACGTGCTCAGTGGTGGACGGGGGTCCTCTGCGCAGTGGGCGTTGCGGCGGCCACCACAGCGCTGCCTGTGCCGTCGCGGCGCTCCAGGGCGGCCGAGAGGACGGCGAGGACCAGGGCGGCCGCGGCGAGGGCCGCGCCGACCCAGTTGGGGGCCGTGTAGCCGAAGCCGGCCGCGATCACGATGCCGCCGAGCCAGGCGGACAGGGCGTTGCCCAGGTTGAAGGCGCCGATGTTCACGGCCGACGCCAGCGTCGGGGCGCCGTGCGCCTGGTCGAGGACGCGCTTCTGCAGCGGCGGGACGGTGGCGAAGCCGAGGGCGCCGATCAGGGCGATGGTCACGGCAGCGGCGATCTTGTTGTGGGCGGTGAGCGTGAAGAGCGCGAGGACGACGGCCAGGCCGCCCAGCGAGACGTACAGCATCGGCATCAGCGCGCGGTCGGCGAACTTGCCGCCGATGAGATTGCCGCCGACCATGCCGAGGCCGAACAGGACCAGCAGCCAGGTGACCGATCCGTCGGTGAAGCCGGCGATGTGGGTCATCATCGGGGCGATGTAGGTGATGGCCGCGAAGACACCGCCGAAGCCGAGGACGGTCATCGCCATGGCGAGCAGCACCTGGGCGTTCTTGAAGGCAGCGAGTTCGTGACGCACGTGCACACCCTGCGGCCTCGGCATCTCGGGCACCAGCTTGGCGATGCCGGCCAGCCCCACGACACCGAGTGCGGCGACGATGCCGAAGGTGACCCGCCAGCCGATGTTCTGCCCGATGAGTGTGCCCAGCGGGACACCGACGACATTGGCGACGGTCAGGCCCGTGAACATCATGGCGATGGCGCCAGCCTTCTTCTCGGGAGCCACCAGCTCGGCCGCGACGACGGAACCGATGCCGAAGAAGGCTCCGTGGGCGAGGGAGGCGACCACCCGTCCGATCAGCATGACCGCGAAGGTGGGAGCCACGGCGGAGAGCAGGTTTCCGGCGATGAACAGACCCATCAGCAGCATCAGCATGCGCTTGCGCGGGACCTTGGTGCCGAGCACGGTCATCAGCGGGGCGCCGATCACCACTCCGAGGGCGTATCCGGTCACGAGCAGGCCCGCCGCGGGGATGGAGACCCCGAAGTCACCCGCCACCTCGGGCAGCAGGCCCATGATCACGAACTCCGTCGTTCCGATTCCGAAGGCCCCGATCGCGAGGGCCAGAAGCGCGAGAGGCATGGAGGGGTACACCTTCCCAGACGATTGCAGGAGCGCTTTGCGTGCGTTCACAATAGTTGCAGACGCGGGTTAATTGCAAGCGCGGACTATTGCGGAGGTGCTCTACCCTGGATGCAGCCGCCCCGGGACGGAGGAAAACGACAATGACAGCGACGAACCCCGCGCTCACCGCCCTCGCCCAGGGCTGGTGCGCCCTCTCACTGCTGCACGGGAGGATCGAGGCGCACATCGAACGCGCCCTGCAGGCCAGGCACGACCTGAGCGTGCGCGAGTACTCCCTGCTCGACGTGCTCAGCCGGCAGCACGACGGTGAGGGCGGCCATCTCCAGATGAAGCAGGTCGCCGATGCGGTCGTCCTCAGCCAGAGCGCCACCACCCGGCTGGTGACCCGGCTGGAGGACCGCGGACTGCTGGAGCGCTATCTGTGCCCCACCGACCGTCGCGGCATCTACACCAACGTCACCGCTGCGGGCCTGCATCTGCTGGAAGAGGCACGGCCCACCAATGACGCCGCGCTGCGCGAGGCCCTGGACGAGGCGGCCCGTACCCCCGAGCTGGCCCCGCTGGTGCGGGTCGTGGAGTCCCTCAACGTGCCCGCATAGGGTGCCACCATGGGAGATCTCGAAATACGCCGTGCGACTGCGGACGACCTGCCGGTGATCGTCGCCATGCTGGCCGACGATCACCTGGGCGCCCAGCGCGAGTCGCTCGACGACCTGACGCCGTACCTGGCAGCGCTGGAGCGGCTGAACGCGGATCCGCATCAGCATGTTGTGGTCGCCGTCCGCGAAGGCCGAGTGATCGGCACTCTCCAGCTCACGATCATCCCAGGGCTCTCTCGCAAGGGAGCGACCCGCTCGATCATCGAAGCCGTCCGCATCCATGCCGACGAGCGCGGCAGTGGCCTGGGCACACAGCTCATCGAGTGGGCGATCGAGGAATCCCGGCGCCAGGGCTGCCAGTTGGTGCAGCTCACCTCGGACCACAGCCGCACGGACGCCCATCGTTTCTACGAGCGGCTCGGCTTCACCGCCTCGCATGTGGGATTCAAGTTTCAGCTCTGACGATGGGCGGGGCGGGTGTTTCACGTGAAACACCCGCCCCGCCCGACCGGCTAGTCCGCGATCCCTCGCCAGCCCTCCGGGTCCACGCCGCCGGGCACCCCGGCGCCCTCTTCATAGGGCTGCCGGGTGAAGACGAACGACCCGAGGTCGAGATGGCTCAGGGACCCGTCCGCGCGGCGTACGGGACGGAGCAGTTCACCGGCGTAGTAGCCCTCCAGGCCCGTCCATGTCCCGTCTCCGTTCGAGCGCAAACGCGCCCGGCGACCGCCACCGGCCAGCGGTCCCAGGGCGAGCAGCCCGTCGGCCCCCACCCGCAGGGCGAAGGAATGGGTCCCCCAGTACCACTGCCCGGCCAGCTCCAGTACCGCCGAATCCACTGCACGCAGCGGACGCCAGGGCTCGGGGATGCGCGGTTCCGCCTCGGCGACGATACGAACCAGGTCAGCCCCCACCGTTGCCAGCAGCGGGCCGCTGGTGCAGTTGGCCAGCACCACCGCCGCCACGTCGTCGTCCACGCTGATGGTGAGGTTCGCCAGGAAGCCCGGGAGCGAGCCGGAGTGGCCCACGAGGAGCCTGCCGTCACGGTGCTGAAGCTGCATCCCGAGCCCGTAGGTGGCCCCGTCCGCCACATCGGCGGTTTCGGCGGGCGCTGCCGGTGTCCGCATCTCACGCACCGATTCCGCGCTCAGCACCCGGTCGTCTCCCCCGGCCAGAAAGACGGCGAACCGCGCGAGGTCGCCGGTGGTGGACCACAGCTGACCGGCGGGCGCCATCCGGCCGAGATCCTCCAGCGGCTCGGGCAGCAGCGCATCCGCCCAGGGGTGCACGGCCCAGCCACCCGCGTGCGGTGCCTGCGGCTGGGCGCTGGTGCGGTGGAGGCCCAGCGGTTCGAGTACTTCACGGCGCAGCACCTCGTCCCAGGGTGCGCCCCGGACCTCCTCGACCAGCGCGCCGAGCAACGTGTAGCCCGGATTGGAGTAGTGGTGGCGCCGGCCCACGGGGTGCAGGAGGGGCTGCTCGCCGAGGACATCGCTCAGCTCAGGACGCAACGAGCCCGGAGTCCGCTCCCACCAGGGCCCGGGGGACTCCGCCGCCAGGCCGCCGGTGTGCGCGAGCAGTTCGGCGATCGTCGCCTCACCGGCCCCGGTGCCCGGCAGATGCTTCTCCAGGGGATCACCGAGATCGAGCAGGCCCTCGTCACGCAGCCGCAGCACCAGCACGGCGGTGAACGTCTTGGTGATCGACCCGATCCGGTACTGCACGGTGTCGTCGGGGGCATGCCCGTCCACCGAACTCCGGGCGCCCTGCCAGACGGTCTTCCCTCCGCGTACTACCGCAGCGACCAGCGACGGCGCCCGCCCTTCGGCCTGGGCGACAGCGATCCGGTGCAGCAGCGCCCGGCGGGTCCCCGGGAGCAGCTCTTCCTCATATGTCGTCATGAGCCCAGTCCATCCGCTGACGGCCCCTGCGTCGAGTTCATTTCACCGGCTCCCCGGCTAGAGGTTCTGAGGCTCCACCTTCAGGTGACGGTGCAGTGACCTGCCGTTCTTCTCGTTGCCTCAGGTCGTGCCGCCAAGCTGTCACAGGGAGCTCCTGCACCTGCGGCCGGCAGGGCCGCCTCAGGCGGAGTGGCTGTGGTCGGACAGGGCTCCCGCAATGACATGGCGACGGCAGCGGCCTGTGCGCAGCGGCGTCGACCTGCTCCACCAGAAGCCAGAGCCTTCCACGGGGCCCACCCACTGGCCCGCACCCGCGCTGTTCCGCCGACGGTGAAGAACGGCCCGCCCGGGCGGGACCGTCACTACGGTCCCGTCTCATGACGACGGTCACCACACGCACGGTCGAATACCCGGCTGACGGCCTGATGATGATCGGGCACCTCACACTGCCGCCGGCGTCGACCGCCGGCCCGCAGTCCTGATCGGGCCCGAAGGGCCGGGCCTGAACGACTTCCAGCGCCGCCGGGCCGACGCCCTCGCCGAACTGGGGTACGTGGCGCTGGCCTTCGACCTCCGTGGCGGGCGCTGGTTCACCGACCCGCAGGAGATGCTGGCGCGCGTGACCCCGCTGCTCGCCGACCCCGACCGGATGCGGGGTATCGGCCATGCGGCACTCGATGTGCTGCGTGCCGAACCGCGGACCGACCCCGCCCGGATCGCTGCCGTCGGCTATGGCACCGGGGGCGCAATCGTGCTGGAACTCGGGCGCGACGGCGTCGACCTGCGGGCGATCGGGACGGTCAACGCACTGACCACGGGCCGACCGGGCGAGGCGGCCCGCATGCAGCGAGCCTGGCGCGACATCGTCGGCCTGCTCGCCGAGTGCCTGCCCCTGGCGGAGTGAGCCAGAGTGTCAGGTCTGCCGTCGTCATGACACGACCGCGGCGAAAATGACACGGAGCCCGAGATCCCACAACCTGCCGGGTCAGGTCTGTGCCATGTCCACGAAACGGGAGTAGTGGCCCTGGAAGGCGACCGTGATCGTCGCCGTCGGACCGTTTCGGTGCTTGGCGACGATCAGGTCGGCCTCGCCGGCGCGCGGTGACTCCTTCTCGTAGGCGTCCTCGCGGTGCAGCAGGATGACCATGTCGGCGTCCTGCTCGATGGAGCCGGACTCACGCAGGTCGGAGACCATCGGCTTCTTGTCGGTGCGCTGCTCGGGACCACGGTTCAGCTGGGAGAGCGCGATGACCGGGAGCTCCAGCTCCTTGGCGAGCAGCTTGAGGTTACGGGACATGTCCGAGACCTCCTGCTGGCGGCTCTCGGCACGCTTGGAGCCGCCGGACTGCATCAGCTGGAGGTAGTCGATGACGACCAGCCTCAGGTCGTTGCGCTGCTTCAGACGCCGGCACTTGGCCCGGATCTCCATCATCGACAGGTTCGGGGAGTCGTCGATGTAGAGGGGGGCGGCGGAGACGTCCGGCATGCGACGGGCGAGCCGGGTCCAGTCGTCGTCGGTCATCGTGCCGGACCGCATGTGGTGCAGGGCGACGCGGGCCTCCGCCGACAGCAGACGCATGGCGATCTCGTTGCGGCCCATTTCCAGGGAGAAGATGACGCTGGGGAGGTTGTGCTTGATCGAGGCCGCCCGCGTGAAGTCCAGCGCGAGGGTCGACTTACCCATGGCGGGACGGGCCGCGATGACGATCATCTGGCCGGGGTGCAGGCCGTTCGTCAACGAGTCGAAGTCCGTGAATCCGGTGGGCACACCGGTCATCTCGCCGCTGCGCGAGCCGATCGCCTCGATCTCGTCGAGGGCGCCCTCCATGATGTCGCCGAGCGGCAGGTAGTCCTCGCTGGTGCGCTGCTCCGTGACGGCGTAGATCTCGGCCTGGGCTCGGTTGACGATCTCGTCGACGTCGTCGTCGGCCGCGTATCCCATCTGCGTGATGCGGGTGCCGGCCTCGACCAGGCGGCGCAGGACGGCTCGTTCGTGGACGATCTCCGCGTAGTACTCGGCGTTCGCCGCCGTGGGCACCGTCTGGACGAGGGTGTGCAGGTACGACGCGCCGCCGACCTTGTTGATCTCTCCGCGCTTGGTGAGTTCGGCGGCGATGGTGATGGGGTCGGCCGGCTCTCCCTTCGCGTAGATGTCCAGGATCGCCTGGTAGATCGTCTCGTGCGCGGGCTTGTAGAAGTCGTGGCCCTTGAGGATCTCGACCACGTCGGCGATGGCGTCCTTGGACAGCAGCATGCCGCCCAGAACGGACTGCTCAGCGTCCAGGTCCTGGGGGGGCACCCGCTCGAAGGAAGAGCCTGAGCCGTCCCAGTCGCCGTTCTCCCGGCCCCGGTCGTGCTGCTCGTCACGACCCCGGCCGCCATCACTCCTCCGACGGGCGGTCGGCAGACGATCGCTGGGCCCACTGTCCGCCCACGGATCGTCCAAGGGCTCGGAAATGCTCACCAAGCCACCTCCTCCCGTCCGCACGGCGGACCTCGCCGTGCCCTCTTTTGTACGGCACGACACTGACAATTCGAGAGGCCCAACTCCGGTTCTGACGCGTCGGTTTTGTGACGTTTCCCGGGTCGAGGGCGGGAGCGGGCGCCGGACCACGTTAGGCCCCTCGGCACCGTCAGCCAATCTGGTTATCCACAGGCCATGTGGACGACGGCCCCGATGCTGTGGAGAACCTGCCGAAACCTGTGCACGACTCGGTGGACAGCGCTGTGAACAAGCCCTCCATCTCACCAAGAAGACCCTACTGACCTGCATCTTTGCCATCCACCGGCTGTGCAGAAGAAAAACTTCCCCAGTCGGCCCAAGATCCCTTCGAACGGTGCGCGAAAGCGCACGGGTCGAGACTGGACGTAAGGGTCACATCCTCATTGCATCTCTTACCTGTGGACGATTAGATTGGTGCTCATGACACAGGCTCCCGCGATACCCCAGGCCACCCGACGGCGGCACGACCGAGAGATCGTCACGCTTGCCGTTCCGGCCTTCGGCGCACTCGTCGCCGAGCCTCTGTTCGTCATGGCGGACAGTGCAATCATCGGCCACCTCGGGACCGCCCAGCTCGCCGGTCTCGGTGTGGCTTCAGCGCTTCTCACCACGGCCGTGAGCGTCTTCGTCTTCCTCGCCTACGCCACCACGGCCGCCGTGGCCCGACGGGTCGGCGCCGGTGACCTTCAAGCGGCCATCCGCCAGGGCGTGGACGGCATCTGGCTGGCCCTCCTCCTCGGCGGGGCGGTCATCGCCCTCGTCCTCCCACTGGCCCCGGGCATCATGGAACTCTTCGGCGCATCCGCCACAGCGGCTCCCTACGCCACGACGTATCTGCGCATCTCCGCACTCGGTATCCCGGCCATGCTGGTGGTCCTCGCCGCCACCGGTGTGCTCCGCGGCCTGCAGGACACCAGGACCCCGCTGTACGTCGCCGTCGCCGGCTTCGTCGCCAACGCCGCGCTCAATGTGGGACTCGTCTATGGTGCCGGACTCGGCATCGCCGGCTCCGCCTGGGGCACCGTGATCGCCCAGTGCGGCATGGCAGCCGTCTACCTGACCGTGGTCGTCCGTGGAGCCCGGCGCCACGGCGCCTCCCTGCGCCCTGACGCCGCAGGCATCCGAGCCTCGGCGCAGGCCGGAGTCCCCCTGCTTGTGCGCACGCTGTCCCTGCGGGCGATCCTTGTGATCGCCACGGCTGTCGCGGCACGTCTCGGCGACGCCGACATCGCCGCTCACCAGATCATCCTGTCCCTGTGGAGCCTGCTGGCCTTCGCGCTCGACGCGATCGCCATCGCCGGGCAGGCCATCATCGGCCGCTATCTGGGCGCCGACGATACCCAAGGCGCCCGTGAGGCCTGCCGCCGCATGGTCCAGTGGGGCATCGCGACCGGTGTCGTACTCGGCCTGCTCGTGGTGGCGGCCCGGCCGCTGTTCCTCCCACTGTTCACCGGCGACTCCGCGGTCAAGGACACCGCGTTGCCTGCTCTGCTGATGGTGGCCCTCTCGCAGCCCGTCTGCGGGATCGTCTTCGTCCTGGACGGTGTACTGATGGGCGCCGGCGACGGACCGTACCTGGCCCGGGCCATGGTGATCACCTTGGCGGTGTTCGCCCCTGTGGCACTGCTCGTCCCCGCGCTGGGCGGAGGCCTCACCGCACTGTGGGCAGCCATGACACTCATGATGACGGTGAGGTGGGCAACCCTGTGGCTGCGCGCCCGATCGGGCCGCTGGATCGTGACGGGTGCGACACGGTGACCGTTTCACGTGAAACATGAGCGGAGCGCCGCCTACGGCGTCGGAGCGGTGTGCGCCTCGGGCATCGGAGGCGTTCATCTCAGGGATGGGAAAGGGGCCGCACCCCTCAAGGGTGCGGCCCCTTTCACTGGCTCAAGCGAGCGCAGCAATCACGCGGCGATCAGCCCGCGACGACCTCGATGTTGACCTTGGCGGCAACCTCGGGGTGCAGACGCACGGACGTCTCGTGGGCGCCCAGGGTCTTGATCGGAGCGGACAGCTCGACGCGGCGCTTGTCGACCTCGGGGCCACCGGAAGCCTTGATCGCGGAAGCGATGTCGGCCGGGGTGACGGAACCGAAGAGACGGCCGGAGTCGCCGGAGCGGACGGCCAGGCGGACCTTCACGCCCTCGAGCTGGGCCTTGATCTGGTTGGCCTGCTCGATGGTCTGGATCTCGTGGATCTTACGGGCGCGGCGGATCTGCTCGACGTCCTTCTCGCCACCCTTGGTCCAGCGGATAGCGAACTTCCGCGGGATGAGGTAGTTGCGAGCGTAACCGTCCTTGACGTCGATGACGTCGCCAGCGGCACCGAGGCCGGAGACCTCGTGGGTGAGGATGATCTTCATGTGTCTGTCACCCTTCCCTTAGCGCGCAGTGGAGGTGTAGGGCAGCAGCGCCATCTCACGGCTGTTCTTCACGGCCGTGGCGACGTCACGCTGGTGCTGCGTGCAGTTGCCGGTCACGCGGCGGGCACGGATCTTGCCGCGGTCGGAAATGAACTTCCGCAGCATGTTCGTGTCCTTGTAGTCCACGTACGTGACCTTGTCCTTGCAGAAAGCGCAGACCTTCTTCTTAGGCTTGCGCACAGGCGGCTTCGCCATGGGGTTTCTCCTGTGTGATCAAGAAGTGTGGGTACGACCCGCCCTCGGTCCGAAGACCTAGAAGGGGGGCTCGTCCGAGTAGCCGCCGCCACCGCCGCTGCCGCCGCCGGAGTTTCCACCCCAGCCGCCGCCACCCTGGTTTCCGCCGGCGGGAGCGCCGGAGGCCCACGGGTCGTCAGCCGGAGCGCCGCCGCCCTGCTGGCCGCCACCGGAGCCGCCGCCCCAGCCGCCGCCACCCTGGCCGCCACCGCCGCCGTAACCACCCTGGCCACCGCGGGCGCCACCGGCGGTCTTGGTGACCTTGGCCGTGGCGTTGCGGAGGCTGGCGCCGACTTCCTCGACGTCCAGCTCGTAGACCGTGCGCTTGACACCCTCACGGTCCTCGTAGGACCGCTGCTTCAGCCGGCCCTGCACGATGACGCGCATGCCTCGCTGGAGCGACTCGGCGACGTTCTCCGCCGCCTGACGCCAGACCGAGCAGGTCAGGAAGAGGCTTTCGCCGTCCTTCCACTCGTTGGTCTGACGGTCGAAGGTGCGGGGAGTGGACGCGACGCGGAACTTCGCGACCGCCGCACCGGACGGGGTGAAGCGCAGCTCGGGGTCGTCGACAAGATTGCCGACGACCGTGATGACGGTCTCGCCTGCCATGGGGGAACCTCTCGGCGGGTTTGCTGCTGGCTGCTTGCTGCTACTCGAAACCCGAGATCAGCTGAGCGGGAGAGCTCAGTGGGTCTCGGGGCGGAGGACCTTGGTCCGGAGGACCGACTCGTTCAGGTTCATCTGGCGGTCGAGCTCCTTCACGACCGCAGGCTCGGCCTGCAGGTCGATGACCGAGTAGATGCCCTCGGGCTTCTTCTTGATCTCGTACGAGAGACGACGACGGCCCCAGGTGTCGACCTTCTCGACCTTGCCGTTGCCCTCACGGACGACGGAGAGGAAGTTCTCGATCAGGGGGGCGACAGCGCGCTCCTCCAGATCGGGGTCGAGGATGACCATCACCTCGTAGTGACGCATGTGGAACCCACCTCCTTTGGACTCAGCGGCCACGGTCGTTCCGTGGCAGGAGGGTTGTGATGCGTACGCAACGGTATCGGCCACCACTGACAATCGGGGGGGCTCCGCTGGGAATCCCCGCAGTGACCTGGAAAGGCCTGGGCAGACACCGGTGCAGACGGTACAGACTACCTGCACACCGGCTTCCGGTTGAAATCCGGCGGTGGGGGCCGCCAATCTGTACACATCGGGTGTGTAAGGCGCTACAGTGCGCCGCGATCCGCAGGAGGTGCCTCATGGCACAACAGCAGGCATTGCGACCCAACACCGCCGGATCCCTCTTCGCCACCGACGGCAAACCCCATCCCCTCCAGGACACCCTGGCGGTCGCCACGCTCGTCCTCGGGGTGCTGGCCTTCGCCACATCCTTCTTCCACGGCCTTCATCTGCTCACGTCCTGGGCCGGGCTGCTCGGGATCCTCACCGGCATGTACGGACAGTGGATCTCGGTGACCACGCGCCAGCGCTTCGGTCTGATCCTGGGTCTCGGTGCCTCCGGAGTCGGCTTCATGCTCGGCATGGCGCACGGCGGGCTCTTCGGCGGGCTCATCGGCTGACCCTCCCGTACGGCGGTCCGGCACCTCCCGGACGCCCGGTGTCCGGCACCTTTCCCGGACACCGCGAAAGCGCCCCGGCAGCCCACGGCCGGGACGTGGGTGCCGTACGCCCAGTCGGGGCGCTTGCCAGGCGCAGTAGGCTTCGGCGCGAGAGCCGGAGCCCCTGTACCCATGGGGACACACCAGCCCGAGGAGCGCCCCGACATGAGCCTGACCCTGAGGACCATCAGCCGCGAGCAGCATCTGGCCTACATCCAGAGCCTGCCGGCGGCGAGCCACATGCAGGTCCCGGCCTGGGCCGACGTGAAGGCGGAGTGGCGCTCCGAGAGCCTCGGCTGGTTCGACGAGCGCACGGGCGAGATGGTCGGCGCGGGCCTGGTCCTCTACCGCCAGTTGCCCAAGATCAAGCGCTACCTCGCCTACCTGCCCGAGGGCCCGGTCATCAACTGGTTCGCGCCGAACCTGGACGACTGGATCCAGCCGATGCTGGCGCACCTCAAGCAGCAGGGCGCCTTCTCGGTGAAGATGGGCCCTCCGGTGATCATCCGCCGCTGGAGTGCAGAGACGATCAAGCGGGGCATCCAGAGCCCCGATGTGAAGCGCCTGCGCGACATGGAGGCCGACTTCATCGAGCCGCGCGCCTTCGAGGTCGCCGACAAGCTGCGCCGCATGGGCTGGCAGCAGGGCGAGGACGGCGGCGCCGGCTTCGGCGACGTGCAGCCCCGCTATGTCTTCCAGGTGCCGCTGGCCAACCGCTCCCTGGAAGAGGTCCACAAGAACTTCAACCAGCTGTGGCGCCGCAACATCAAGAAGGCCGAGAAGGCCGGTGTCGAGGTCGTCCAGGGCGGCTACCAGGACCTCGCCGAGTGGCAGCGGCTGTACGAGATCACGGCCGTGCGCGACCACTTCCGGCCCCGCCCGCTGTCGTACTTCCAGCGCATGTGGACGGCCCTCAACACCGAGGACCCCAACCGCATGCGGCTGTACTTCGCCCGCCACAACGGCGTGAACCTGTCGGCCGCCACCATGCTGATCGTCGGCGGCCACGTCTGGTACTCCTACGGCGCCTCCGACAACATCGGCCGCGAGGTGCGGCCCTCGAACGCGATGCAGTGGCGGATGCTGCGCGACGCGTATGCGCTCGGCGGCACCGTCTACGACCTGCGCGGCATCTCCGACTCGCTGGACGAGACGGATCACCTGTTCGGCCTGATCCAGTTCAAGGTCGGCACGGGCGGGCAGGCCGCCGAGTACCTGGGCGAGTGGGACTTCCCGCTGAACAAGCTGCTCCACAAGGCGCTCGACATCTACATGTCGCGCCGCTGAGCCGCGGGCGTTTGATTCCATAGGCTTTGCAGCCTTCACACCTCTGACACACGGCAGCCACCAGAAAGGTTCCAGGTCCGGCCATGGCGCTCACGCTCTACGTCGACACCGCGCGCTGGCGGGCGCATCACAAGCACGTGCAGGAGCAGTTCCCGGGCCTCGTCCCGGTCTGCAAGGGCAACGGCTACGGCTTCGGACACGAACGGCTGGCGGAAGAGGCCACGCGTCTGGGCGCGGACGTCCTCGCCGTCGGCACCACGTACGAGGCGGCGCGCATCAAGGACTACTTCGGCGGGGACCTGCTGGTGCTGACGCCGTACCGGCGCGGTGAGGAACCCGTCCCGCTGCCGGACCGGGTGATCCGCTCGGTGTCGTCGATCGACGGCGTGTACGGCCTCGTGGGCGCCCGTGTCGTCATCGAGGTGATGTCCTCGATGAAGCGGCACGGCATCAGCGAGCAGGACCTGCCGCAGCTGCACGCCGCCATCGAGAACGTCCGGCTGGAGGGCTTCGCCATCCATCTGCCGCTGGACCGCACCGACGGCTCGGACGCCGTCGAGGAGGTCATCGGCTGGATGGACCGGCTGCGCGCGGCCCGGCTGCCGCTGCACACCATGTTCGTCAGCCACCTCAAGGCCGAGGAACTCGTCCGGCTCCAGCAGCAGTTCCCGCAGACCCGCTTCCGCGCCCGCATCGGCACGCGGCTGTGGCTGGGGGACCACGAGGCCACCGAGTACCACGGCGCCGTCCTGGACGTCACACGCGTGACCAAGGGCGACCGTTTCGGCTACCGGCAGCAGAAGGCGGCCTCCGACGGCTTCCTGGTGGTCGTGGCGGGCGGTACGTCGCACGGGGTGGGCCTGGAGGCCCCGAAGGCCCTGCACGGGGTCATGCCGCGCGCCAAGGGCGTCGCACGGGCCGGCCTCGCCACCGTCAACCGGAACCTTTCTCCGTTCGTCTGGGGCGGCAAGCAGCGCTGGTTCGCCGAGCCGCCGCACATGCAGGTGTCGATCCTGTTCGTCCCCTCGGACGCGCCCGAGCCGAAGGTCGGCGACGAGCTGGTCGCCCATCTGCGGCACACCACCACGCAGTTCGACCGGATCGTCGACCGCTAGGGCCCGTCCGGGCTGCTGAAGCGCGAAGGCCGTACACGCATCGCTCGTGTACGGCCTTCTTCATGCGCCGACAGGGGCCCGCCGAAAGGCTGTTCGCTCAGAGCGAACGCTCCCCGTGCGGTGACGGCTCCGGCTTTCCCCAGTCCACCTGAGGCCCGTCGAGGTGGGCGGCGTGCCGGGGGGGATGGCCCGCCGCGCCGAGGACGAAGGCGTCCTCCGCGCCGTCGAGCACCCCGCCGGACGGATCGTCGTCCCCCGACCGGCGCACCACGTCCCGCTCGGGCATGAGGATGTCCCGGACCACGACGGCGCACAGGTACAGGGTGCCGAGCAGATGCATCGCGATCGCCCAGTGATACCCCTGCGTCGGCAGTCCCTTGTGCGCGTCTCCGCTGGTCGTGTAGGCGAGGTACATCCAGATGCCCAGGAAGTACGCCACCTCGCACGCCTGCCAGATCAGGAAGTCCCGCCACTTGGGCCGGGCGAGGACCGCGAGCGGCACCAGCCACAGCACGTACTGCGGGGAGTAGACCTTGTTGGTGAGGATGAAGGCCGCCACCATCAGGAAGGCGAGCTGGGCGAAGCGCGGCCGGCGCGGGGCGGTGAGCGTGAGTGCCGCGATACCGAGGAAGCAGAGCACCACCAGCGCGGTGGCCGTGGTGTTCACGAAGTCGGTGGTGGGCGGGTTGGTGGAGTTCTGTGCCCAGATCAGCCAGAAGGATCCGAAATCGACGCCCCGGTCATGGCTGAACGTGTAGAACTTCGACCAGCCTTGGAAGGCGAACAGCATCACCGGCAGGTTCACGACCAGCCATGCGACCACTGCGCCGCCGGCTGCCTGGAAGAACTCGCGCCATTTGCCGGCCCTCCAGCACAGCACGAGCAGCGGACCGAGCAGAAAGACCGGGTAAAGCTTGGCGGCCGTGGCGAGCCCCAGCAGGACTCCGAAGGCCAGGGCACGTCCGCGCGACCACATGAGCATCGCGGCGGCCGTCAGGGCCACTGCGAGCAGATCCCAGTTGATCGTGGCGGTGAGCGCGAGGGCGGGCGCCAGGGCGACCAGCAGGCCGTCCCAGGGGCGGCGGCGGTGGGTGCGGGTCACACAGACGGCGATGACGGCCGCGCACACCATCAGCATTCCGGCGTTGACGAACCAGTACCACTGCTCCTGGTGCTGGATGCTGCCGCTGCCGGGCGTGAGCCAGGCGGCCACCTCCATGAACACGCCGGTCAGTACCGGGTACTCGAGGTAGTCCATGTCGCCCGGCAGCTTGTCGAAGTACGGCACCAGCCCGTCGGCGAAGCCTCGCCCCTGGTACAGGTGCGGGATGTCCGAGTAGCAGGCGTGGGTGTACTGCGAGCTCGCTCCGAAGAACCAGGCGCTGTGGTAGCAGGGCGCCTTCTGGATCAGGCCGAGGGCGAACATGCCGATCGCGACGAGCGCGATCACCCGGACGGGAGTCCACCAGGACGTCCCGAGCAGGGCCTGGCGCCCGATGGGGCCACCGATCAGCTCACTGCCGACCGCGGCGATCTCGTCCTCCCGAGTCGGCCGCACCGGTTCCGCCGGGGCGGACCGCACGGGCTCGGGCTCGTGCTTGCTCGCGGGCGTCATCTCTGCACTGGGCATGGGCCACATCCTGCCGTACCTGTCTAGGAATACGCCGAGGGCCGCCGCACCTCGCGGGTGCGGCGGCCCATGTTTCACGTGAAACAGCCTTGGCGGGCGATCTGACCGCAAACCGGTCAGATCGACTTGCTAACCGTTCTGGCCTGCGAAGATGCCTCCGTTGCCATTGCCTCTGGTGGTGCCGGGGCCGGTGGTGTCGGTGGCTGTCGGCGTGGGCGTCGTCCCACCGTCCGTGCCCCCGTTGCCCGTACCTCCGTTGTCCGTGCCTCCGATGTCGTTGCAGTTGTTCCCCCAGCCGAACTGGCAGGAGTCACTCGGCGTCGGAGTCGGGGAGGACGGGGCCGAGGTGCTGGGCGTCGGGCTCGGCGTGTTGCTCGGCTTCTGGCTGGGCGTGATGGTGACCGACGGGGTCGGAGAAGGCGCACCCGCCTCGTCCTGGACCTCACCGATCTTGGCGGCCTCCGGGAACCCGAGGTCGTTCGAGTTCTTCAGCGCGTCCTTCATGTACTCGGTCCACACGAGCGTCGGGATGTCACCACCGTGGATCGAGTCCTTGCCCGCCGTGCCGTTCATCGAGAGCAGCTCGTGGTCCTTGGGGTTCTCACGGAACATCGCCACCGAGGTCGACAGCTGCTGGGTGTAGCCGACGAACCAGGCCGACTTGTTCGCGTCGGTGGTACCGGTCTTGCCCGCCGCCGTACGGCCCAGGGCCTTGGCGTTCGTACCCGTACCGTTCTGGATGACGTTCTGCAGGACGTCCGTGACGTTGTTGGCGATGTCCGGGTCCATGGCCCGCTTGACCGTGGGCTTCTCGAAACCGGACTGGTCCGTGCCGTCCTTCTTCACCTCGGTCACCGAGTACGGGTCCGCCTGCTTGCCCGACGCCGCGAAGGTCGCGTAGGCGTCGGCCATGCGGATCGCGCTCGGAGTGGACGTACCGATGGCGAACGACGGATTGAGGTTCACCGACATGCTGGCGGGGAGTATGCCGGCCGACTTGGCGACGTCCCGCACATGCGTCATCCCGACGTCCATGCCGAGCTGCACGAACGGCGTGTTGATGGACTGCTCCATCGCCTTGCGCAGCGTGATGTAGCCCCATTTGTGGGGACTCTCGTTGTTCTGGAAGAAGAACGAGTTGTCCTTGTTGAGATAGGGCGTCCCGTCGGAGTTCAGGACCTTGAGATGGTCGTTGCCGTTGTACTTGCTCAGCGGCGAGACCGGCGTGCCGGGGTGCTTGTAGGTGCCGTACTCCATGGCCGCGGCCAGTACGAACGGCTTCCAGGTCGAACCGACGGGGACACCGGAGGTGTCGGCGTTGTTGGTGAAGTGGCCGTTCTCGTAGCCGTCACCGCCGTAGAGGGCTTCGATGGCACCGTCGTTCGGCTTCACGGACGCTGCGCCGAACTGGACGTACTTGTCCAGCTCCCGCTTCGGGTTGAGGCGCTCCTTCTGGATCTTCTTCACGGCCGTGCTCAGGGCGTTGACCTTGTTCTTGTCGAAGGTCGTGTAGATCTGGTAGCCGCCCTTGTCGAACTCGGCCTCCGTGATGTCGGAGTGGGCGATGACGTACTTCTTCGCCGTGTCCACCAGGTAGCTGATCTGGCCGGTCATGCCCTTGGTCGCCTTGCGGCCCTGGACGTCGGGGTACTTCTTGACGGCTTCCGTGTACTGGGCGTCCGTGAGGTGCTGGTCCTTGTGCATCTCGCCGAGGATCCAGCGCCAGCGCTCCTCCGACCGCTTGCGGTTGGACTTGGCGTCCGCCGCCGGGTCGAGATCGGCGTTGCCGGCCGGGTCGTAGTACGTCGGACCCTTCAGCAGAGCCGCGAGGAAGGCGCACTGGCTGGGCTGGAGCTTGACCGCATCGACGCCGAAGTAGGTCTGCGCCGCGGCCTGGATGCCGTAGGCGCCACGACCGTAGTACGAAGTGTTCAGGTAGCCCTGCAGGATCTGGGGCTTGCTGAACTTCGTGCCCACCTTGATGGAGATGAACATCTCCTTGAACTTACGGGTGACCGTCTGGTCCTGGCTGAGGTACGTGTTCTTGACGAACTGCTGGGTGATGGTCGAACCACCCTGCGTCTGACCGCCTCGCGCCATGTTGGCCAGGGCTCGTGCGATACCCATGGGGTCGACGCCCGAGTCCTTGTAGAAGCTCTTGTTCTCGGCCGAGATCACCGCGTCCTGCATGGCCGTGGGAATCTTGTCGATGGTGACGTTCTGGCGGTTCACACCGGTGCCGGTGGCCACCATCTGCGACTTGTCGGCCCAGTAGTAGACGTTGTTCTGCGACTGGGCGGCGATGTTCTCGTTGGGGACCTGGACCATCGCGAAGCCGATGCCGACCATGGCGACCAGGCTGCCGAGGAACCCTACGAACAGGCCCGTCACGAGCTTCCAGGAAGGCACCCAGCGGTGCCACCCGTACTTGCCCGCCCGGGGGTAGTCGATGAATCGCTTCTTGTCGGGTGCTGTCGTGGCGCGGCCTCTGCCGCGCCCGGGTCCGGTCGGCCCGCCCGGGCCTGCGCTGTCGGGGCCCCGGCGCCGGCCGTTGCCTCTCTGCGCCGCCCGGCGGGCCTCGGCACGGCTGCTGTAGGGGCGCCCTTCACCCCCGGAGCCGTAGGAGTCCGACCCATGGGAACTGGAACCATAGGAGTCGGCTGAAGACCCGGTGGCGCCTCGCGGTGCCGCACGGCGGCCGGAGGACGAGCCGGACTGGCCGCGTCGGGCCGCGGCACGTCCGCCTCCCTGCGGCGGCGGCGGTTTGCGACGGTGCTCGCTCATCGAACGATTACTCCTCGGGCAGGCGCACCCTTGCGCGCCTGGAACGGCGGCTGGTTTCCGGTCCCCCCGAAGTACGGATGTGGTCGGTTTCGCATTCACCCGTACTGCACCGGGGACGATGACGCTCCCCAGACGTCACTTGGTTCCCGGTGGACTGCATGCCGCACAGACTACGCACCACCAAAACCTGCCGAGGCTCGAAGTTCACCCCAAAACAGGCAAGCCGCCTCCCACGAATCGGTGATGTGATCCCGTTCACCGTCCTTCCTCTTGTCGCGTACGGAAGGCCGTTCTATCGTCGTGATGTATCGAGTCGATACATCAGCGCGAGATAAAGACGCTGCGGACCGAGAGGAGGCGAGCATGAGCCGACGTTCCGGCATCCTTGAGTTCGCCGTACTCGGGCTGCTGCGCGAGTCCCCGATGCACGGCTATGAGCTGCGCAAACGACTCAACACGTCACTGGGTGTGTTCCGGGCGTTCAGCTACGGAACCCTGTATCCCTGCCTCAAGACGCTGGTCACCAACGGCTGGTTGATCGAGGAGCCGGGCAGCACCCACGAGGACGCCCTCGCCGCTCCCCTTGCCGGACGCCGCGCGAAGATCGTGTACCGATTGACGGCAGAAGGTAAGGAGCACTTCGAGGAGCTTCTTTCCCAGACCGGTCCCGATGCGTACGAGGACGAGCACTTCGCGGCACGGTTCGCCTTCTTCGGGCAGACGTCGCGCGATGTGCGCATGCGCGTGCTGGAGGGCCGGCGCAGCCGCCTGGAGGAGCGCCTGGAGAAGATGCGCTCCTCTCTGGCGCGCACCCGGGAGCGCCTCGACGACTACACGCTTGAGCTCCAGCGCCACGGGATGGAGTCCGTGGAGCGCGAAGTGCGCTGGCTGAACGAGCTCATCGAGAGCGAGCGGGCCGGTCGGGACCTGAGAGGTTCCGCATCCGGGGGGTCCGCTCAGCAGGACACCACATCTGGAGCGACGGGCGGCCTGCCCCGTCCCGGGGACACCCCCCGGACGGATACGCCCGGCGACACCGCCACGTGAGACCCGTCTCAGGGCCTCACTCGTACACACAGGGAGCAACCCACATGGGTTCGGTTCGCGTAGCCATCGTCGGCGTGGGCAACTGCGCCGCGTCGCTGGTGCAGGGCGTCGAGTACTACAAGGACGCCGACCCGGCGTCCAAGGTCCCGGGCCTGATGCACGTGCAGTTCGGCGACTACCACGTCCGTGACGTCGAGTTCGTCGCCGCGTTCGACGTGGACGCGAAGAAGGTCGGCCTGGACCTCGCGGACGCCATCGGCGCCTCCGAGAACAACACCATCAAGATCTGCGACGTGCCCAGCACCGGGGTCACCGTCCAGCGCGGTCACACCCTCGACGGCCTCGGCAAGTACTACCGCCAGACCATCGAGGAGTCCGAGGCCGAGCCGGTCGACGTCGTCCAGGTCCTCAAGGACAAGCAGGTCGACGTCCTGGTCTGCTACCTGCCCGTCGGTTCCGAGGACGCGGCGAAGTTCTACGCCCAGTGCGCCATCGACGCCAAGGTCGGCTTCGTCAACGCCCTCCCGGTCTTCATCGCCGGCACCAAGGAGTGGGCGGACAAGTTCACCGAGGCCGGTGTGCCGATCGTCGGTGACGACATCAAGTCGCAGGTCGGCGCCACCATCACGCACCGCGTCATGGCGAAGCTGTTCGAGGACCGGGGTGTCATCCTGGACCGCACGATGCAGCTGAACGTCGGCGGCAACATGGACTTCAAGAACATGCTCGAGCGCGAGCGCCTGGAGTCCAAGAAGATCTCCAAGACGCAGGCCGTCACCTCCCAGATCCCGGACCGGGACCTCGGTGAGAAGAACGTCCACATCGGCCCGTCCGACTACGTGGCCTGGCTGGACGACCGCAAGTGGGCCTACGTCCGTCTCGAGGGCCGCGCCTTCGGTGACGTCCCGCTGAACCTGGAGTACAAGCTCGAGGTGTGGGACTCCCCGAACTCGGCCGGTGTCATCATCGACGCCCTGCGCGCTGCCAAGATCGCCAAGGACCGCGGCATCGGCGGCCCGATCCTGTCGGCGTCCTCGTACTTCATGAAGTCCCCGCCGGTTCAGTACTTCGACGACGAGGCCCGCGAGAACGTCGAGAAGTTCATCCGCGGCGACGTCGAGCGCTAAGCCGACACGACGCGTGCGCCGACCCGGTGCACGCGCCGTGCGCTAGCGCGGCACGATGCGGTGCGCCGAGCGCGCCGCTGAGAACGCTCCTGCCAGGGCTGTGAGGGTCCCCGGGTTCCGGCCCGGGGACCCTCTGCATGTGTGAGGCTGTGCCCCATGCCCGTCGTCCGTGACCTGCGCGTCCTGCTGCGCCTGCGGGACTTCCGACGTCTGCTGTCCGTCCGGCTTCTCTCCCAGGGGGCCGACGGTGTCTACCAGGTCGCGCTCGCCGCGTACGTCGTCTTCTCCCCGGAGAAACAGACCTCGGCCACGGCAATCGCCTCGGCGATGGCCGTCCTGCTGCTCCCCTACTCGCTGGTCGGCCCCTTCGCGGGCGTCCTGCTGGACCGCTGGCGTCGCCGTCAGGTCTTCGTGTACGGCAATCTGCTGCGCGCACTGCTGGCGGCGGCCACGGCCGCGCTGATGGTCAGCCACGTTCCGGACTGGCTGTTCTACGTCTCGGCGCTGTGCGTCACGGCCGTCAATCGGTTCGTCCTCGCGGGGCTGTCCGCCGCCCTGCCGCGCGTGGTCGACACCGAGCGGCTGGTGCTAGCCAATGCACTGTCCCCTACGGCCGGGACGCTCGCGGCGACCGCCGGCGGTGGCCTCGCCTTCGCCGTGCGGCTCGCGGCGTCGGGATCCGATGCTGCGGTGGTGCTGCTCGGCGCCTTCCTCTATCTGTGTGCAGGGCTCGCCTCCCTCCGCATGGCGCCCGCCCTGCTCGGACCCGACCGGACGCCGTCACAGCCCCGGCTGCGGACCGCGCTCACCGACACCGCGCACGATCTTCTGGCCGCTGTCCGGCATCTGGCCGCACCCCGGCGCCGGACAGCGGCCTGGGCGCTGGCCGCGATGACACTGATGCGCTTCTGCTACGGCGCGCTCCTC
The DNA here is from genome assembly GCF_042958635.1 of Streptomyces sp. NPDC007971. Classification (NCBI taxonomy): domain Bacteria; kingdom Bacillati; phylum Actinomycetota; class Actinomycetes; order Kitasatosporales; family Streptomycetaceae; genus Streptomyces; species Streptomyces sp. NPDC007971. The sequence continues at coordinate 76,021 of NZ_JBIBJK010000011.1, read as the reverse complement.
GTTCTGCTGCTCATGCTGTGCCGGTACACCCTCTCCACGAGCCCCAATGAGGGGCTCCGGTTGCTGGGGCTGGCGCTCGCCGCATCCGGCGCGGGATTCTTCGCGGCGGCCGTGGTGACTCCCTGGGCGGTGGGCCGGCTCGGGCCCGGCTACTGGATCGTGGTGTGCTCCGGCTCGGCCGCCGTCCTGGAACCGGCACTCGGCCTTCCCTTCGCCACCGGCCCCCTCCTGGTAGCGGCTTTCGTACTGGGTCTGACCACCCAGGGAGCCAAGATCGCCACGGACACGATCGTCCAGGCGTCCGTCGAGGACGGCTTCCGCGGCCGGATCTTCTCCGTCTACGACGTCCTCTTCAACGTCGCCTTCGTCAGCGCCGCCGGTGTGGCCGCGCTGATGCTGCCGCCGGACGGCCGCTCGCCGGTGCTCGTGCTGCTCGTCGCTCTGATCTATGCCGGGATCACCGTGGCACTGGCGCGCTTCCTGCGGAAGCCGAGACAGGACGAGGGGCGATGTTTCACGTGAAACATCGCCCCTCGTCACCGTCCTGCCGACTCATGTTTCACGTGAAACACGACCCTGCCGACGGGCTCAGCCTTGTTCGGCCCACCACTCCTTGAGGGCCGTCACCGCAGCGTCGTGCTCCATCGGGCCGTTCTCCAGGCGCAGCTCCAGCAGGTGCTTGTACGCCTTGCCGATCACGGGGCCGGGGCCGACACCCAGGATCTCCATGATCTGGTTGCCGTCGAGGTCGGGGCGGATGGCATCCAGCTCCTCCTGCTCCTGAAGCTGGGCAATGCGCTCCTCCAGGCCGTCGTAGGCCCGGGACAGCGCGGCCGCCCTGCGCTTGTTCCGGGTGGTGCAGTCGGAACGAGTCAGCTTGTGGAGGCGGTCCAGAAGCGGGCCCGCGTCGCGCACGTAGCGGCGCACGGCTGAGTCCGTCCACTCCCCGGTGCCATATCCATGGAAGCGGAGGTGGAGTTCCACCAGCTGTGAGACGTCCTTCACCAGCTCGTTGGAGTACTTCAAAGCGGTCATACGCTTCTTGGTCATCTTCGCGCCGACCACCTCGTGGTGGTGGAACGAGACCCGACCGTCCTTCTCGAAGCGGCGCGTGCGCGGCTTGCCGATGTCGTGCAGCAGCGCGGCCAGACGCAGGGTGAGGTCGGGGCCGTCCTGCTCCAGAGCGATCGCCTGCTCCAACACGATCAGCGTGTGCTCGTAGACGTCCTTGTGCCGGTGGTGCTCGTCACGTTCCAGGCGCAGGGCCGGCAGCTCGGCCAGCACATGGTCGGCGAGCCCGGTGTCGACCAGCAGGGTCAGTCCCTTGCGCGGGTGGGCGGACAGGACCAGCTTGTTCAGCTCGTCCCGGACCCGCTCTGCCGAGACGATCTCGATCCGCCCGGCCATGTCCGACATCGCGGCCACAACCTCGGGGGCGACCGTGAAGTCGAGCTGGGCGGCGAACCGGGCGGCACGCATCATCCGCAGCGGGTCGTCCGAGAACGACTCCTCAGGTGTGCCGGGGGTGCGCAGTACCTGGACCGCGAGGTCCTCAAGGCCGCCGTGCGGGTCGATGAACTCCTTCTCCGGCAGCGCCACGGCCATGGCGTTGACCGTGAAGTCACGCCGGACCAGGTCCTCCTCGATGGAGTCGCCGTAGGACACCTCGGGCTTGCGCGAGGTGCGGTCGTAGGCCTCCGACCGGTACGTGGTGATCTCGATCTGGTAGCCGCCCTTGTGCGCGCCGACCGTACCGAAGGCGATCCCGACCTCCCAGACGGCGTCCGCCCACGGCCGCACGATCTTCAGTACGTCCTCGGGGCGCGCGTCGGTGGTGAAGTCCAGGTCGTTGCCGAGCCGGCCGAGCAGCGCGTCCCGGACCGAGCCGCCGACCAGGGCGAGCGAGAACCCGGCCTCCTGGAATCGGCGGGCGAGGTCATCGGCGACGGGCGCCACCCGCAGCAGCTCGCTCACTGCGCGCTGCTGCGCCTGGCTCAGGGCAGAGGGAGTGTCTTCGTTGGGATTCGGCACAACAGAAGAGGGTACGTGCCCCGGGCCGCCGGAGGCGCCTCGATTAGGCGAGCGCAGAGGCTTCCCGCCATACCTGTACAAGCGCTGCTCTTGTGACGTACATCCCCTCTCGTCTTGATACTGGATATAGGGGACACACAGTCGCCGCTTCCCGATCTTGTGACGCAGACCGCGGCACTTCCCCTCCGCGGGCATCGTTACCATGCGTGGACGCACATTCCGACGACCACTGACGACGAGGGACGGACGAGCGCGTGGCCGAGGCGGCAGACTTCCAGAGGACCAGTGCCTCACCTGCCCGCCGGTGGGTCCGGCGCACGGGAGCACTGCTCGCCGGCGCGCCCCTGCTGGCCGGGCTGCTCCAGCTGCCCGCCGCAGGGCCCGCACAGGCCGCAGGCTCGGACACCGTCTCCGTCGCCCTGGACTCACTCACCCCCAGTGCCCCCACGGACGGGGACACGGTGACGGTGTCCGGCACGGTGACCAACAACGGCAAGCAGACCGTCACCGGCGCCCACGTGGGTCTGCGTGTGGGCCCCCCACTGACCACTCGCTCGGCGATCGACAGCGTCGCCCGGCACTCCGACGGTCTCCAGGGCGGCACCGGCGCCGAGGTCGGCGGCAAGTACGTGGAGAAGTTCCCCACGCTGGCTCCCGGCGTCGCCGAGCACTTCAGCATCTCCGTGCCCGTGGACAAGCTCGACCTCGGCGAGGACGGCGTCTACGAGTTCGGTGTCTCCCTGTCCGGCAAGACGTCCGCGCAGCCCTGGGACCAGCTCCTCGGCATCCAGCGGACGTTCCTGCCCTGGCAGCCGTCCGAAGCCGACACGAAGACGAAGACCACCTTCCTGTGGCCGCTGATCTCCGCTTCCCACATGACGGCCAGGACGGGCGCCGGTGAACTGCAGACGCCGGTCTTCCTCAACGACGACCTGGCCAAGGAGATCGCGCCCGGAGGCCGGCTGGCACAGATGCTGGAACTGGGCAAGGACCTCGATGTCACCTGGGTGATCGACCCGGACCTGCTGGCCTCGGTGGACGCGATGGCGGGCAACTACCGCGTTCAGAACGACGACGACACCACCTCGGCCGGCACCCATCAGGCGGTGGCCAAGCAGTGGCTGGCGAGCCTACAGAAGGCCGTGGCGGGCAAGGAGGTCGTCGCGCTGCCCTACGCCGACCCGGACCTGGCCTCCCTGGCGCACAACGGCACCCGTGTCACCGGCTCGCTCAGCCACCTCAAGGACGCCACCGACGTCGCCGCCACCACCGTGAAGACCGTGCTCCACGTCACACCGAGCACCGACTTCGCCTGGCCCGTGGACGGCGCGGTCGATCCGTCGATCATCAAGGTCGCCACCTCCGCCGGCGCCGACCGGGTGATCGCCCGCAGCGACAGCCTCCAGGAGACCGGCGGGCTGTCCTACACGCCTTCCGCCGCCCGGCCCATCGGTGGCGGTACCACCGCGGTGGTCGCCGACGCCCGGCTGTCCACGTCCTTCGAGGGGGATCTGACCAAGGCGGACTCGGCCACGCTCGCCGTGCAGCAGTTCCTGGCCCAGAGCCTCGAGGTGACCGCGCAGACGGACGGGCAGCGCAGCATCGTCGTCGCCCCGCAGCGCACGCCGTCGGCCAGCCAGGCCCAGGCGATGGCAGCCGCGCTGAAGGCGCTCCAGGGCGGGACCTGGTCCCAGCCACAGGATCTGACCGCGGCCACCAAGGCCAAGCCCGACCCGGACGCCACCACGCGCATCCCGTCGACGTCCGTGTACCCCTCCTCGCTGCGCAAGCAGGAGCTGCCGGGGACGGCCTTCGAGCAGATCGCGCGCACCGAGGACAAGCTCGACAACTTCAAGGTGGTCCTCAGCGACCAGTCCCGCGTGGTCACCCCGTTCGGGCGAGCCATAAACCGCGAGATGTCCACGTCGTGGCGGGGCCGGAGCATGGAGGCGGACAACTTCCGCACCGGTGTCGAGGACTGGCTCGACGAGCTCGCCCACCAGGTCAAGCTGATCGACAAGTCCGAGACGAAGCTCTCCGGGCGCAGCGCCACCATCCCGGTGACCGTCCAGAACAACCTGGTCCAGCCCGTCGGCCATCTGGTCCTGCGGCTCACCTCGACCATGCCGACCCGTCTGAAGATCGGCGGCAAGGCCTACGAAGAGCAGCCCGTCGAGATCTCCGGCGGACACAGCCAGTCCGTGAAGTTCACCACCGCGGCCAACGCCAACGGCCGGGTCACGGTGATCGCCCAGCTCTACACCGAGGACGGCCAGGAATACGGCGACGCCGTCACCTTCGACGTGAAGGTCACCGAGGTCACGCCCACGGTCATGCTGGTCATCGGCGGCGGCGTACTCCTGCTGGTCCTCGCCGGGTTCCGGATGTACACCCAGCGCAAGCGGGCGGCCGCCCGCCAGGCCGAGGACGACGGCCCCGACACGGCAGGGGAGGACACCCCCGAGGAGCCCGGTAACCCCGGCAGCCCCGGGGGCCGTCTCCCCGAGGAGTCCGATGCCTCCTCCGGGGCAGACGCCCCGGAGCAGCAGAGTGACCCTTCACCGGACACCGCACCGGAAAGCGCCGACCCGTCCGGGACGGGTGAGAGAGTGGACCGTTGAGCGATGTCGTGGCCGGTGTGGCCCGGGACGATGAGGTGGGGTAACCATGAACGCGCCGTACGACGGTGAACGCGGCCAGGGCGCGGCCGACTCGGGCTACCCCGAGCCGCCGCCCGAGCCCGGCCAGGCGCCGCCGCAGCCCCCGGCGGACATGTACCTCCAGGACGCCTACGACCAGGACCCCTACCGGGCGCACGACCTGACCGCCCAGGACCCGGTCGCCGAGGCGCTCTACGACCGTGCCGCGCACCCTCCGCCGCCCCCGGGCACGTACGAGCATCAGCAGCCGCTCTACGCCCCGCCCGCCCAGTCGCCGTACGCGCCCGATCCGCACGTGTGGGCGCAGACCCCAGCGCCTGAGCCGGACGGATCGAGCCACCACCTGCCGTACGGCGACAACCCCCGTACGACCCAGTTCGTGGGCGTGGACGACCTGGTCACGCACTCCGGCGAGGAGTACCACCAGCCGGACGCCTTCGCGCACCTCTTCCGGGACCAGCAGCAGGGCGGTGGGCCCGCGCCGATGGGTCCCCCAGCCGTCCCCGGGCCCGCTGCCGCACCGGGCGCCGGACAGGGCCCCACGGCCCCGTACCCGGCGTCGCCCCAGGCCCCGAACCCTCCGTACGCGAACCAGTACGCGCAGTCCCCCTACCAGGCCGGTGCCCCCGCAGCCGGAAACGCGGCCCAGGCTCCCGTGCCGGTCCCGGCCGCGGCTCCCGGGCCCGTCGGCCCCTCGCAGGCCGCCGCGCCCGCGGCTCCGGCCGCGAAGAAGGGCGGACGCGCCTCCGGGCTGCTCAAGTCCAGCGCCGTCATGGCGGCGGGCACGATGGTCTCCCGGCTCACCGGCTTCGTCCGTTCCGCGCTGATCGTCTCGGCACTGGGCGTCGGTGTGCTCGGCGACACCTTCCAGGTCGCCTACCAACTGCCGACGATGATCTACATCCTCACCGTCGGCGGCGGCCTCAACTCGGTCTTCGTGCCGCAGCTGGTGCGCTCCATGAAGGAGGACGAGGACGGGGGCGAGGCCTACGCCAACCGTCTTCTGACCCTCGTGATGGTGGCGCTCGGCCTGCTCACCGTGCTCGGTGTCCTGACCGCGCCGCTCCTGATCCACGCACTGTCCCCGTCGGTGGCGGCCGATCCGGCGGCCAACCAGGTCGGCATCACCTTCGTCCGCTACTTCCTGCCCTCGATCTTCTTCATGGGCATCCACGTGGTGATGGGGCAGGTGCTCAACGCGCGCGGGAAATTCGGCGCGATGATGTGGACCCCGGTCCTGAACAACATCGTCATCATCGTGACGCTCGGCATGTTCATCTACGTGTACGGCACCGCGGCCGACTCCGGGATGAAGGTCACGAACATCCCGCCGGAGGCCCAGCGCCTCCTCGGCGTCGGCATCCTCCTCGGTCTTGTCGTCCAGGCTCTGGCGATGATCCCCTACCTGCGCGAGACCGGATTCCGGCTGCGGCTGCGCTTCGACTGGAAGGGCCACGGCCTCGGCAAGGCGGCGACGCTCGCCAAGTGGACCATCCTCTTCGTGCTCGCCAACCAGGCCGGCGCCATCGTCGTCACCCAGCTGTCCACCGCCGCCGGCAAGCATTCCCACGTCGACGGCACCGGCTTCGCCGCCTACGCCAACGCCCAGCTGATCTGGGGCCTGCCGCAGGCCATCATCACGGTGTCGCTGATGGCAGCGCTGCTGCCGCGCATCTCGCGCTCGGCCGCCGAGGGCGACAGCGGTGCCGTGCGGGACGACATCTCCCAGGGTCTGCGGACGACGGCCGTCGCCATCGTCCCCATCGCCTTCGGCTTCGTGGCACTGGGCATCCCGATGTGCACGCTGATCTTCGGCTCCTCGGGCACCAGCGAGGCGACCAACATGGGCTACATGCTGATGGCCTTCGGCCTCGGCCTGATCCCGTACTCGGTGCAGTACGTCGTCCTGCGCGCCTTCTACGCCTACGAGGACACCCGTACGCCCTTCTACAACACCGTCATCGTGGCGGCGGTCAACGCGGGGGCCTCCGCTCTCTGTTACTTCCTGCTGCCGACCCGCTGGGCGGTGGCCGGCATGGCCGCCGCGTACGGGCTCGCGTACGCGATCGGGGTGGGCGTCGCCTGGCAGCGGCTGTCCAAGCGGCTGGGCGGCGATCTGGACGGCACCCGGGTGCTGCGGACCTATGCCCGGCTCGGCATCGCCTCGGTGCCTGCCGCCCTGCTCAGCGGCGCGGCCTGCTACGGAATCGGGCACACTCTCGGCCAGGGCGTCGTCGGTTCCTTCGCCGCGCTCGTCGTCGGCGGTGCGGTGCTGCTCGGCGTCTTCTTCGTCGCCGCGCGCCGGATGCGGATCGACGAGCTCAACTCGCTCGTGGGAATGGTCCGCGGGCGTCTGGGGCGCTGAGGCGGGGGTAGGCGCACAACCATCGTCCGCCGCCGCGTGTCGTGCATAGCGGCGGACTGTGGGCACAATTGGTTTCGGCGTCGGACAGCGTGCAACGGATGGGGAGGCAGGGACGACGGTGGCGGAACGGAGCACGGCTGCCGTCGACGTGGCAGACAACAGCGGCGAGCAGCCGCTGACCGCCAAGGCGGACCAGGCCACGGCCGACGGGGTGGCCAACAACTCGGAACGGGACACGGACAGCGAGGCCCAGGGGAGCGGTGGGATGGAGGGTCCCGGAATGAAGACCTCGCCTCCCGAACTGCACAGCGGACACAAACTCGCCAGACGTTACCGTCTGGAGGAGTGCGTCACCCGTCTGGACGGATTCAGCAGCTGGCGTGCGGTCGACGAGAAACTGCGGCGCGCCGTCGGTGTCCACATCCTCCCCGCGGACCATGCGCGGGCCCGTTCCGTGCTGGCAGCCTCCCGTTCCTCGGCGCTGCTCGGCGATCCGCGCTTCGTCCAGGTCCTCGACGCCGTCGAGGAGAACGACCTCGTCTACGTCGTACACGAGTGGCTGCCCGATGCCACCGAGCTGACCACGCTGCTCGCGACGGGCCCGCTGGAGCCGCACGACGCCTACCAGATGGTCAGTCAGGTCGCCTCGGCCATGGCCGCCGCACACCGCGAGGGCCTCGCCCATCTGCGGCTGAACCCGAACGCCGTACTGCGGGCCTCCACCGGCCAGTGGCGCATCCGCGGCCTGGCCGTGAACGCGGCGCTGCGCGGCATCAGCTCCGACACCCCCCAGCGCACGGACACCGAGTCGATCGGTGCGCTGCTGTACGCGGCGCTGACCCAGCGCTGGCCGTACGAGAACGACGCCTACGGTCTGTCCGGCCTGCCCAAGACCATCGGCCTGATCGCACCGGACCAGGTGCGCGCCGGTGTCCACCGTGGCCTGTCCGAACTCGCCATGCGAGCCCTCGTCAACGACGGGGCCACGGCGTCCCGTCATGAGGCTCCGTGCACCACGCCCGAGGAGCTGGTGAAGGCGATCGGCGAGATGCCCCGCATCCGCCCGCCGGAGCCGACTTTCACGGCTCCGCCGGAGTACCAGCGCACGACGTACCAGCAGGGCACCTACGGCCGCACCGCGCCGCGTCCCGGTGCCACGCAGCCCGTCGCCACCCCGCCGCCCCCGCTCCAGAGCCGGACCGGCAAGGTGCTGAAGTGGACGGTGTCGGCCCTCCTCATCGCCGCCCTCGGCCTGGGCAGCTGGCAGCTGGCGGACGCACTGATGGGCCAGAGCGACAAGTCGAACGACACCAACAACACGCAGACGCAGGACGGCGGCGGCAAGGGCCCGAAGGCGCCGACGGCGGGCAAACCCATCCCCATTGAGAGCGCCCGGGACTTCGACCCGTTCGGCGACCAGTCCGAGAAGCCCGCCGACATAAGCAAGGCCTACGACAACGACCCGTCCAGCTACTGGCAGACGGACTTCTACCTCGGTGCGCGGTTCGGCAACCTGAAGCCAGGCGTCGGTGTCATCCTCGACCTCGGCAAGGTCCAGCAGGTCAGCAAGGCAAGAATCACCTTCGTGGGGGAGACCTCGGTCGAACTCCGCGCCGCCGACGAGAACGCAGCGTCGGAGCCGGCATCGTTCACCGACTTCAGCAAGGTCGCCGCAGGTTCGGGCACGACGGTGACGCTCCAGCCCGGCAAGTCGGTCAAGACGCGGTACCTGCTGGTGTGGCTGACCCAGCTGCCTCCGGACCCCGACAATCCGGGCCACTGGCGAGGCAGGGTGGCAGACATCAAGGTGACCAGCTAAGTTCCCCCCGTGGAGGGGCATATGGCAGAGGGCGCCGTACATGACGGGGTGAGCGACCGCGATCTGCTCGCCCGCCATGTAGAGGGCGACCCCGATGCCTTCGGCGAGATTGTGCGGCGGCATCGGGACCGGCTGTGGGCGGTGGCTCTGCGGACGCTCGGGGACCGCGAGGAGGCCGCTGACGCGGTCCAGGACGCGTTGGTGTCGGCCTATCGGGCTGCGCATACCTTCCGGGGACAGTCGGCCGTCACGACCTGGCTGCACCGGATCACGGTGAACGCCTGTCTGGACCGGGCTCGCAAGGCCGACACCCGCAAGACCTCTCCTGTCGACGACACCGAGCGGCTGGAGCAGCTGCTGGAGCCGCACGAGTCGGCTTCCGCTCCCGCCGAGCGCAATGATCTGCACCGGCAGCTCATCGAAGCACTCGGCACGCTTCCGCACGAGCAGCGTGCCGCTCTGGTGCTCGTGGACATGCAGGGCTACCCCGTGGCCGAGGCCGCTCGGATCCTCGATGTGCCCACGGGAACGGTGAAGAGCCGGTGCGCCCGGGGCAGAGCGCGACTCCTGCCCCTGCTCACCCATCTGCGGCCAGGAAACCCGGATGTCGAAAAAGAACCCGCGCCGGGACGGAACCGGGTGCACGGGACATCCGTCCCACCAGCGACGGGGCCGCACCACCGAGGTCCCGGAGGCACGGGTCCGAGCGATTCAACCGCAGTGAAGGGCGGAGGTGGGCGAGCGTGACTTCCACGACCGACACGGCCGGGCACCCGGACGTCACGGAGATCTCCGACCTCACCGAAGGCCTTCTCCCACCGGACCGGACCACGGAGGTACAGCGGCATCTGGACGGCTGCGAGCTGTGCGCGGACGTCCATGCCTCACTGGAGGAGATCCAGGCGCTGCTGGGCACCGTGCCGGCCCCGCTGCGCATGCCGGCGGACGTCGTCGGGCGTATTGATGCCGCCCTCGCGGCCGAGGCACTGCTGAGCGCCGCCCCGCCCATGGCCCAGGAAACGGCAGTCCCGGTCTCCGGGGCCGCGGACTCGGATGATCAGGTCGCCGCCGGTGGTGTTTCACGTGAAACATCGCCCTCCGCGGATCGTCCCGTCGGACGCCCCCACGGGGCGACGGGCCCGGGGCGCAAGGGGCGCGGGCGCGGCCGACGCCGCAGGACGGTCGTCCTCGGAGCCGTTCTCACCGCCGCCGTACTGGGGGCCGGATCTCTGGTCCTGCAGTCGCTCGGCAGCGGTGGCCCCGATACGACGGCTCAGGGCAAACCGAGCCCGTCCGTCGCCGCCTTCTCCGGGGACAGCGTCCAGAATCAGGTGAAGGGTCTACTCTCCACCGGCAGGAGCACGGGCTCCGACAGCGGGCGGCCGCGGTCGGGTGTCGATTCGGAGCAGAACACCCCGGGGTCGAGCCAGAGCGCCCACACGTTCATCCAGACCCAGCCCGCCGTCCCCGAGTGCGTCCGGAACGCGATCTCCCCCAGCGGTGATGTTCTCGGCGCCAAGACGGGAACGTACGCCGGGAAGATCGCCTATCTCGTCGTACTGCGCGACGCCGACGACAGCACGCGGGTCACGGCCTATGTCGTCGACGCGGCCTGCCTCGGTCGGGACCCCTCCTCGCCGGGCAAGGTGCTGCTGAAGCAGTCCCTCACGCGTCCCTGAGACGGGACGGTCGTCGCCTCGGTCCGTTCGGCCATCCGAACCGTGGGCTATCCCCGTGTGCCCAGACACACCGGGAATGCACGCCCCGTAGGATCCGTTGGGTGGGGTGAGAGTCCCGAAAGGGGCTCCCCCCGGTCGACTGAGACAGACCAGAGACGAGGAATCAAGCCGTGAGCGACGTCCGTAACGTGATCATCATCGGCTCGGGGCCCGCGGGCTACACGGCGGCGCTGTACACCGCCCGCGCATCGCTGAAGCCCCTGGTGTTCGAGGGTGCCGTCACCGCCGGTGGCGCGCTGATGAACACCACCGAGGTGGAGAACTTCCCGGGCTTCCGCGACGGCATCATGGGCCCCGACCTGATGGACAACATGCGGGCGCAGGCCGAGCGCTTCGGCGCCGAGCTGATCCCGGACGACATCGTCTCCGTCGACCTGACCGGTGAGATCAAGACCGTCACGGACACCGCGGGCACCGTACACCAGGCGAAGGCCGTCATCGTCACCACCGGCTCCCAGCACCGCAAGCTCGGCCTCCCGAACGAGGACGCCCTTTCCGGCCGCGGTGTCTCCTGGTGTGCCACCTGTGACGGTTTCTTCTTCAAGGACCAGGACATCGCCGTGATCGGCGGCGGCGACACCGCGATGGAGGAAGCCACCTTCCTCTCCCGGTTCGCCAAGTCCGTGGCCATCGTCCACCGCCGTGACAGCCTGCGCGCCTCCAAGGCGATGCAGGAGCGGGCCTTCAACGACCCGAAGATCAAGTTCGTCTGGGACAGTGAGGTCGCCGAGGTCCAGGGCGACCAGAAGCTCTCCGGCCTGAAGCTGCGCAACGTCAAGACCGGCGAGCTCTCGGACCTGCCGGTGACGGGCCTGTTCATCGCGATCGGCCACGACCCGCGCACCGAGCTGTTCAAGGGCCAGCTGGACCTGGACGAGGAGGGCTACCTGAAGGTCGCCTCCCCCTCCACCCGCACCAACCTGACTGGTGTCTTCGCGGCCGGCGATGTGGTCGACCACACCTACCGGCAGGCGATCACCGCGGCCGGCACCGGTTGCTCCGCGGCTCTGGACGCGGAGCGCTTCCTCGCCGCCCTCGCGGACGAGGACAAGGCCTAGGCCGCACAGGCCGCCGCTGTCCGACATTCCCTTCTCCGCCCCCACCGCATACCTAGTTAGGAGCCCCGCCGTGGCCGACCTGAAGACCGTGACCGACGCCTCCTTCGAGGAAGAGGTCCTCAAGAGCGACAAGCCCGTCCTGGTGGACTTCTGGGCTGCCTGGTGCGGCCCGTGCCGCCAGATCGCTCCCTCGCTCGAGGCCATCGCCAAGGAGCACGGCGACAAGATCGAGGTCGTCAAGCTCAACATCGACGAGAACCCGGGTACGGCGGCCAAGTACGGCGTCATGTCCATCCCGACCCTGAACGTCTACCAGAACGGCGAGGTCGCCAAGACCATCGTCGGCGCCAAGCCGAAGGCTGCCATCGAGCGCGACCTCGCGGACTTCATCGCCGAGTGACGTTTCACGTGAAACACGAATGGGCCAACCCCTCCGGGTTGGCCCATTTGCATGAGGGCTCACGGCTTGACTCGGGGCCGCTAGAGCGGCCGTAGCGCCGGCTCCTTCTGAACGGCTCCCAGGAGCCTGTCGAGGGCCAGCTCCACGTCTTCCTTCCAGGACAGCGTCGAGCGCAGTTCCAGACGCAGACGGGGATGTGTGGGGTGCTGCCGGACCGTCTTGAAGCCCACAGCCAGGAGATGGTCGGCCGGCAGCAGACAGGCCGGCTCCTTCCAGCGGGCGTCACCGAACGCCTCGATCGCCTTGAAGCCTCGGCGCAGCAGATCCTTGGCGACGGTCTGAACCATCGCTCGTCCCAACCCCTGCCCCTGATAGCCGGGCATGATGAACGACGTCATGAGCTGGACGGCATCCGGCGAGACCGGGCTCGTGGGAAATGCCGTCGAGCGGGGGACATAGGCAGGCGGCGCGTAGAGCACAAAGCCCACCGGCACATCATCGACGTAGACCACCCGGCCGCACGATCCCCAGTCGAGCAGGACGGCCGAGATCCACGACTCCTTCTCGACCGAGGACGTGCCCGCCCTTACCGCTGCCTCGCCGCTGACGGGGTCGAGCTCCCAGAAGACACACGAGCGACAGCGCTGGGGAAGGTCCTGAAGGTTGTCCAGCGTGAGCGGTACGAGCCGGCGCCCCATGAAGGCTGTTCCTCGCTTCCTTCGCCCGCGGCTCCGCGAGCGGCTGCCAGAGCGCTCCGTTCCCTGAGAAGACTGCCGACGAAACCGCCGACCGCTCCGAGGCCCAGGCCCGCGCTCACCAGTCCGGTCCGGCTCATCGATCGCATGGCCCCGTCTCCCCACTCAGAGATCCGCCAGGTGGATGCGCCATACCCGTGGGCATCGTATCCACGATGCGATTCCGTTGATACTGCCTCAAAGCAAAGAGCGGACCGCGATCCGGTACACACCGGACACGATCCGCTCCCTGACGCCCGCAGGGCGGAACCACGCGAGGATCAGACGTCGTCCTGCTCGGGCTCGCCGTCCTGCACACTCTTCTGCAGAATCGGCCCCTCACCCGGAGCGAGCGTGCCGAGGATCCGCTCAAGATCCTCCACAGAGGCGAACTCGACGGTGATCTTGCCCTTCTTCTGTCCCAGGTCGACCTTCACACGGGTCTCGAAACGATCCGACAGACGGCTCGCCAGATCGGTCAGCGCCGGGGAGACCAGGGCGCCGGCCCGCGGGCCCTTGGAGCGCTGAGGAGTCTGGGGCCGCGAACCCATCAGGGTCACGATCTCCTCGACGGCCCGGACCGAGAGCCCCTCGGCCACGATGCGGTGAGCCAGCCGGTCCTGCTCCTCCGAGTCGTCGATGGACAGCAGGGCCCGGGCGTGACCGGCAGACAGGACACCGGCGGCGACCCGCTTCTGGACAGCCGGCGAGAGCCTCAACAGACGCAGGGTGTTGGAGACCTGAGGGCGGGATCGCCCGATCCGGTCGGCCAGCTGGTCGTGCGTGCAGTTGAAGTCCTTGAGCAGCTGGTCGTAGGCGGCTGCCTCTTCCAGCGGGTTCAGCTGCGCGCGGTGCAGGTTCTCCAGCAGCGCATCGAGGAGAAGCTTCTCGTCGTCCGTGGCCCGGACGATCGCCGGAATGGCTTCGAGGCCGGCCTCACGGCAGGCACGCCAGCGGCGCTCGCCCATGATCAGCTCGTACCGGGCCGGACCCAGCTGTCGGACGACGACCGGCTGGAGGAGACCGACCTCCTTGATGGAGGTGACCAGTTCCTGCAGCGCGTCCTCGTCGAAGACCTCACGCGGCTGGCGGGGGTTCGGCGTGATGGAGTCGAGGGGGATCTCGGCGAAGTGGGCGCCCATCGGAGGCGCGGGCACCTCCCCAACCCCGCTCGCCGACGCCTCCTCGACGTCCTGGGCAGCAGGCGGCAGGCTGGTCACCTTCGCGGCGGCCACACCTCGGTCGGACACCAGAACCGGCACCGCTGCGGGGGACGTGGACGTCGCGCTCCCCACCGCGGCCGAAGCCGGGTTCTTCTCCGTCGGGGCAGCAGGGATCAGTGCGCCGAGACCACGGCCCAGTCCTACTCTCCGTCGCTCGCTCACTGGATCCCCTCCACCATGCTCGGGTTGCTCTGTGCGCCGATGTGGGGCTGAGTCGGGTCATAGCTGATACCGACGCCCCTCAAGGCAATTTCTCGTGCGGCCTCAAGGTAGGAGAGGGCACCGCTCGATCCAGGATCGTAGGTCAGCACCGTCTGCCCATAGCTCGGCGCCTCGGAGATACGGACCGAGCGGGGAATGCTCGTCCGCAGCACCTCGTCGCCGAAGTGAGTGCGCACCTCGTCCGCGACCTGGGACGCCAAGCGGGTCCGGCCGTCGTACATGGTGAGCAGGATGGTCGACACATGCAGGGTGGGATTGAGGTGCCCCCGCACCAGGTCGACATTGCGGAGCAGTTGGCCCAGGCCCTCCAGCGCGTAGTACTCGCACTGGATCGGAATGAGGACCTCCTGGCCCGCGACGAGCGCATTGACCGTCAAGAGGCCCAGCGACGGCGGGCAGTCGATGAGGACGTAGTCCAGCGGCTGCTCGTACGCCTGGATCGCCCGCTCCAGCCGACTCTCACGGGCCACCAGGGAGACCAGCTCGATCTCTGCACCGGCGAGATCGATCGTGGCAGGAGCGCAGAAGAGCCCCTCGACATCCGGGACCGGCTGGACGACCTCCGCCAGAGGCTTGCTCTCGACCAGGACGTCGTAGATGGAGGGAACCTCGGCGTGGTGATCGATCCCCAGAGCCGTGGAGGCATTGCCCTGCGGATCCAGATCGATCACCAGGACACGACCACCGTGCAGAGCCAGCGAAGCGGCAAGATTGACGGTCGTCGTCGTCTTGCCCACACCGCCCTTCTGGTTGGCGACCACGATGACTCGGGTCTGCTCCGGACGCGGCAGGCCTTCGCCGGCGCGCCCCAGAGCCTCTACCGCCAGTTGGGCAGCACGACCGATGGGAGTGTCGTCCATCGGGGGTGGTGTTTCACGTGAAACATCCGCCCCCATTGACTCGGTACGGGGACCGGGGACCGGATCGGTCATCGGTCCCGCGATGTTGGCGTCGGACCGCAAGGATTCACTCTCCTCGACTTCAGGCTCGCAATGAACAGAGCCTCCCATGCCTTCGGGGTCGTGAACCAGTGAGGCCTGGTGTTCTGTGGAGAAATCCACCTCTGTGGACAACTCCGGTACCTCTCCGAGTGAACCAAGAGGCTTCCGGTCCCGGGGTTCGGCCGCAGCGCGGCCGCGACTGATGATGCCGTGCAGCAGTGAGCGACGTTTCACGTGAAACACGATGCACAGCCGCGGCGACCGGGTCCTCGCGACACTCCGACTCGCATAGGTTTGGCAGCTTGTGTGGAGTACGTCTCTTCGCCGGGACGGATCAGAGACGCCCCCGTCCTTCCTCAGCGACGGCGGCGTACCCGACCCGTTCGCGCCGCCTTGGCCCGCTTGGCGGCGAACCGCACACCACCCGGGCTCTCACCCACCTCGACCCGCACGACCGTGGACAGAGGATCCACCACGCCCTCTCCCACATGCAGGACGGACGTCGACACCGCCCCGAGCTTGGTGAGCGCGGTGGCCGCCGCCTTCAGCTCCTCCTCGGCTGTGTCGCCCTTCAGAGCGAGCATCTCACCGTACGGGCGCAGCAGGGGAATCCCCCAGGTGGCCAGACGATCCAGTGGAGCCACGGCACGGGCCGTCACCACATGGACGGGTGGCAGCTTGCCCATGACCTCCTCGGCCCGGCCCCGCACCACCGTCACGTGGTCCAGGCCCAGCAGCTCGACGACCTCGGTCAGGAACGTGGTGCGCCGCAGCAGCGGCTCCAGCAGAGTGATGTTCAGGTCCGGCCGGACCAGGGCCAGCGGAATACCCGGCAGGCCGGCGCCCGAGCCGACATCGCACACCGTCACCCCCTCGGGGACCGCCTCCGAGAGCACCGCACAGTTCAGCAGGTGCCGCTCCCACAGGCGAGGCACCTCGCGGGGACCGATCAGGCCACGCTGCACGCCCGCCTCGGCAAGCAGCTCCGCATACCGGACCGCATCGGCGAAGCGATCACCAAACACTTCCCGCGCCTGCTCGGGCGCGGGGGGAAGTTCCGCTGCCTCCGTCACGGGGACCGTCCTTCCGTAGGGTGCCGGCGCTTCGCGCACCGGCCACCAGAACTACCAGGCTGACAAAGTTCGGCCCCGTCTGCAGGCAGACGGGGCCGGTGAAACGCAGGTGCCGATCAGGCGGGAAGCACAACGACGAACCGCTGCGGCTCCTCGCCCTCGGACTCGCTGCGCAGTCCTGCGGCCTTGACCGCGTCGTGCACGACCTTGCGCTCGAAGGGGGTCATCGGCTTGAGCTTCACGGCCTCACCGCTGCTCTTGACCTCGGCGGCGGCCTTGGCCCCCAGCTCGGACAGCTCCGTCCGCTTCTTGGCCCGGTAGTCAGCGATGTCCAGCATCAGCCGGCTGCGATCGCCGGTCTCCCGGTGCACGGCCAGGCGGGTCAGCTCCTGAAGCGCCTCCAGCACCTCGCCGTCCCGGCCGACCAGCTTCTGGAGGTCGCGGGTGCCGCTGTCGCTGATGATCGACACAGAGGCTCGGTCGGCCTCGACGTCCATGTCGATGTCGCCGTCCAGGTCGGCGATGTCGAGCAGACCCTCCAGGTAGTCCGCCGCGATCTCGCCCTCCTGCTCAAGGCGAGTCAGGGTGTCTGCACCCTCGGCAGCGGCGGAGGTGGTGCCTTCCGTCACGGGATGGGCTCCTTCTTACTTCTTGGACGGGGACTTGGGCCGCTGCGGGCCACCCTTGCGCTGGCCTGACTGGGCCTTGCTGCGGGTGCCGGAGCCGGGCTTCTGGGGCTGCTTGGCAGCGGCGGGCTTGTCGTCCTGCGGCTCGTCGGACTTCTCCAGCGAGGTGGCCGCCGGCGTGTCCTCGCCCGCCTGCTTGGTCCCGCCGGACTGGCGCTGGGCCTTGCTCTGGCGCTTGGGCTGCTGGCGCCGGGCCGCGGCCGCCGTGGACGTCGTCGTACCGTCCTCGGTCTGCGACACGGCCTGGCTCTCGCCCGTCACCACGGTGCCGTCGGCCTGGGCCACGAGGCCCGCCTTGTTCA
Organism: Streptomyces sp. NPDC007971; assembly: GCF_042958635.1. Classification (NCBI taxonomy): domain Bacteria; kingdom Bacillati; phylum Actinomycetota; class Actinomycetes; order Kitasatosporales; family Streptomycetaceae; genus Streptomyces; species Streptomyces sp. NPDC007971. Next base: position 58,768 of record NZ_JBIBJK010000011.1, on the reverse strand, counting down.
GTCCGTTGATGAACTTGCGCTCGAACTCGTTGCGGTCACGGCCCTTGGCGACGATCGCCTTGACGATGGTCTTCTCGCTCCGGCGACGGACCTTGCCGTGGTGCGTGACGTGCTTGGTGAGACGCTCCAGGTAGGCGGCCTGAGCCTTGGAACCCGGGGTCGGGTTGTTGTGGATGACGTACATCTGCTGGCCCATGGTCCACACGTTGGTGGTCAGCCAGTAGATGAGGACACCGACCGGGAAGTTGATACCGAAGACGGCGAACATGATGGGGAAGACGTACATCAGCATCTTCTGCTGCTGCATGAACGGCGTCTTCACCGTGGTGTCGACGTTCTTCGTCATCAGCTGACGCTGCGTGTAGAACTGCGACGCCGACATCATGACGATCATGACCACGGTCACGACCCGCACGTCGGTGACCGAGGCGCCCAGCGCATCGATGGTGCTGGCGCTGTCCTTGAACTTCGCGGCGAGCGGGGCCCCGAAGATGTGCGCCTTACGGGCGCTCTCCAGCAGCGACGCGTTGATGACGCCGATGGTCTGGCCCGACGCGATGCCGTTGAGCACGTGGTACAGGGCGAAGAAGAACGGGGACTGCGCCAGGATGGGAAGGCACGAGGAGAGCGGGTTGGTGCCCGACTCCTTGTACAGCTTCATCATCTCTTCGGACTGACGCTGCTTGTCGTTCTTGTAGCGCTCCTGGATCTTCTTCATCTCGGGCTGGAGCGTCTGCATGGCCCGGGTCGCCTTGATCTGCTTCACGAAGAGCGGGATCAGGCAGATGCGGATCAGAATCACGAGGGACACGATCGACAGGCCCCAGGCCCACCCGGTGTCGGGGCCGAAGATGGCGCCGTACACCGTGTGGAACTGGACGATGACCCAGGAGACAGGTGTCGTGATGAAGCTGAACAGGCTGGCAATCGTGTCCACTAATCATGCTCCTTGGGCATGGGACGAAGTCTCTGCGGCCGGGCTCGAAGGAAGCTCGTGACGAGTCCTCTCCTCGGTGGCCGGTTCGGCGGCGGAGGGCCCGCCCTTGCGTGCGCGCCAAGCGTTGCGCAGCATTTCGTGCCACCGCGGGCGCTTGCGCGGCGGAACATGGTCCACACCGCCGAGCGACCACGGATTGCACCGGAGGATGCGCCAGGCGGTGAGTGCCGTGCCCTTGATCGCACCGTGCCGGTCGATGGCCGTGTAGCCGTAGTGGGAGCACGACGGGTAGTACTTGCACACCGGCCCCAGCAACGGACTGATCGTCCACTGGTACAGCTTGATCAGAGCCAGCAGCGGGTACTTCATCGCGCGCCCCCTCCCAGTAGCCGCTCCAGGGCGGCATCCAGGTCTCGGGCCAGCTGTGCGTGGTCTGCGTCGCCCGCTCCGGGCAGCGCTCGTACGACTACCAGGCTACCGGGAGGAAACAGGGCGACTCGGTCACGCATCAGATGACGCAGTCTGCGCTTCACTGTGTTGCGCACGACCGCTCCACCCACAGCCTTGCTCACGACGAAACCCGCACGCGTCGGGGGAGCGCTCTCCCCAGGCGCGTGCGGGTCCGTGGCACCGCTACGAAGGTGGACGACGAGGGTCGGGCGGCCTGCCCGACGCCCCCGTCGTACCGCGGTCGCGAAGTCCTCGCGCCGCCTCAGCCGATGCTCGGTAGGCAGCACGACGTCATGACCTGATCAGGATCAGGCGGACAGGCTCGCGCGACCCTTGCTACGGCGGTTCGCGAGAATCGCGCGGCCGGCACGGGTACGCATCCGCAGGCGGAAGCCGTGGGTCTTCGCGCGACGACGGTTGTTCGGCTGGAAGGTGCGCTTGCTCACTCGGGGGCTCCAGAAAGAATCGGTAGTGGCGGGGTGCCGTCCTGGCTGTCACCGTGCGCCCACGAGTAGCTCGCGTCACGCCCGATTGCACCGCTTCCCGATCACCTGCAAGTGATCTGTGCCCATCGGAGGCAGGCGGCAGCAGCCATCGACAACTCGACCTGGTTACGGTACGCGGGGCTACGCCATCCGGTCAAACCGGGGGGCACGGAGAGACACTGTCCACAGGCTGGGGACAACAACTTGAACCGCACCCGCCGCCCTGACTACCGTGACTGAACTCCGATTCGTTCCCATATCCCCGCCCGACCCGATTTTCATCCCGACCCGTCCCCGAACCACACGTTCGTGGGACCTGCGAGAGAGCGTGCCCTGTGGCTGACGTACCTGCCGATCTTGCCGCAGTGTGGCCACGAGTTCTGGAGCACCTCCTCGGAGAAGGCCGCGGACAAGGCGTCGAGACGAAGGACGAGCGCTGGATCCGGCGCTGCCAGCCGCTCGCGCTCGTCGCGGACACCGCTCTGCTCGCCGTGCCGAACGAATTCGCGAAGGGCGTACTGGAGGGCCGTCTCGCGCCGATCGTCAGCGAGACCCTGAGCCGCGAGTGCGGACGCCCCATCCGCATCGCGATCACCGTGGACGACTCCGCGGGCGAGCCGCCGGCCCCCTCGGCGCCGCCCGTGCAGCAGCCGCAGTCCCGCTACGAGGAACCGCAGTCGCGCTACGAGGAGCCGGAGCCGCCGTCCGGACCGTACGAGGGCTACGGCCGGCACCGTGGCGGCGACCAGCACCCGGGCGGCGAACCGTCTTCCCGCGGGGACCAGCTGCCCACCGCCCGCCCCGCGTACCCGTCCGAGTACCAGCGCCCCGAGCCGGGTGCCTGGCCGCGGTCCGCACCGGACGAGTACAGCTGGCAGCAGCCGCGCCTCGGCTTCCCCGAGCGCGACCCGTACGCCTCGCCGCCGCAGGACACCTACGGCTCGCCGGGCCAGGACTACCGCACACCGGGCATGGACCGCCCGCCCTACGACCAGCAGCGCTCCGAGTACGACTCCCCGCGCCAGGACTACAAGTCCCCGCGGCCGGAGTACAACCGCTCCGACTACGACCGGCCCGACTACGACTCGCCGCGCTCCGAGTACGAACCGTCCCGGACCGAGTACGACCAGCGCGACCCCGTCCGCCGTGAACTGCCCGAGCCGCCCTCGGGTGTCGGCCCGGTGCACCGCGGCGGCCCCGGCCGCCCGGACCTGCCGTCGGCCCCCGGGGGCGGCGCGCCCGGTCCGTCGGCCGCAAAGCCCGCGCCGGCGAGCGGCCCCGGTGAGCCGACCGCGCGGCTGAACCCGAAGTACCTCTTCGACACGTTCGTCATCGGCGCCTCCAACCGGTTCGCGCACGCGGCCGCGGTGGCCGTGGCGGAGGCGCCGGCCAAGGCCTACAACCCCCTGTTCATCTACGGGGAGTCGGGGCTCGGCAAGACGCATCTGCTGCATGCGATCGGGCACTACGCGCGCAGCCTCTACCCGGGCACGCGCGTGCGGTACGTCAGCTCGGAGGAGTTCACCAACGAGTTCATCAACTCCATCCGCGACGGCAAGGGCGACAGCTTCCGCAAGCGCTACCGCGAGATGGACATCCTGCTCGTCGACGACATCCAGTTCCTCGCGGACAAGGAGTCGACGCAGGAGGAGTTCTTCCACACCTTCAACACGCTCCACAACGCGAACAAGCAGATCGTGCTCTCCAGCGACCGGCCGCCCAAGCAGCTGGTCACGCTGGAGGACCGGCTGCGGAACCGTTTCGAGTGGGGTCTGATCACCGACGTCCAGCCGCCCGAGCTGGAGACGCGCATCGCGATCCTGCGCAAGAAGGCGGTCCAGGAGCAGCTCAACGCCCCGCCGGAGGTACTGGAGTTCATCGCCTCCCGGATCTCGCGGAACATCCGTGAGCTGGAGGGCGCGCTGATCCGGGTGACGGCCTTCGCCTCGCTCAACCGGCAGCCGGTGGACCTGGGCCTGACCGAGATCGTCCTGAAGGACCTGATCCCGGGCGGCGAGGACAGCGCCCCGGAGATCACCGCGACGGCCATCATGGCCGCCACCGCCGACTACTTCGGGCTGACGGTGGAGGACCTGTGCGGCACCTCGCGCGGGCGCGCGCTGGTCACCGCCCGGCAGATCGCCATGTACCTGTGCCGCGAGCTGACGGATCTGTCCCTGCCGAAGATCGGCGCGCAGTTCGGCGGCCGCGACCACACGACCGTCATGCACGCCGACCGCAAGATCCGCGCGCTGATGGCCGAGCGCCGCTCGATCTACAACCAGGTGACCGAGCTGACGAACCGCATCAAGAACGGCTGACACCGGCCGCCGAACGGCACCGAGGGCGCCTCCGGGAGATCCCGGAGGCGCCCTTCGCGTTCGTGGCGGCCGCCGGCACCTGCCGCCGCGGCCCGCCCGGAGGCCCTCGGCAAGACCCCGTCCAAATGCTCGCCCCCCACCATGCCGACCTCTGGTGCCGACCTCTGGTGGGGACCCCGGGTGGCGACCTGCCGACCGCTCGTCCCCCGGCGCGTCCTCGCCCTGCCGGGCCACCCGCTGTCAAGAGCTCACCGGCCCTCGCCCCCGCCCGTCCCCACCCTGCACCCGCCCCGTTTTCCCCTCCGTCGCCGCCCCACTGCCCCCGTCCCCGCCCCACTGCCGTCCCGTGACCGCTCCGCAGCCGCCCCTCCCCGGCCACCCGGTGTTCGATTAAGTGCCTGGTTACGGCCACTCTCCACAGATTCGGTGACTTTCTTCCGTCCACATCCTGGGGACTGCGAAGTTGTCCCGAACTGCGTCCACAGGGAGTCCGGGGAAACAGCGTCCGCCCAGCTCAGCACCCTGTGGAATCGTGGACGAAGGATCTCCACAGACTGTGGACGAAGCAGAGATCCACAGGCTGTGCAAGAAGTTGTCCACGGGCAGCCCACAGGCTGGGGCCGGTTGTCCCCAGCGATGGCCGGCTTCTCCACATGGCTGTCCACTGTTCGGCAACCCGACGCACCCGCTCACCGCCGCGAGTGAAAGCCGTCACACGAAGGTGCCGGATTGGGGTGTGGGAAACGTGGGTAAACCTGGGGACGCAGCTGGGGAGAACTGCCCTCGGGCTGTGGGCGGCGTGTGCAGAACTTTCTGTTCTCCACAGAGACACCTGGTTGTCCACCGCCTCCACCCACAGGACCAGTGGACAAAATTCCGGCTCTGAGCTGGGAAAACGAGGTTATCCACGGTATCCACAGGCCCTACTACTACTCCCGACTAGAGAGAGCCTGGCAATCGCTTTGAAGCGGGGGCTGTGCACAACTCGCTCTCTCGAGCCCGGCTGCCCCTCGGAGCGACTTGACCCCGACAGGCACCTACTGTCAGTGCGGTGCGTCAGACTGGTCCCCGGTGTCCTTCCCTTCGCAGTGGGCGGTGACACCGAGTCGGAGGACTCAGTAGCAACAGCAGGAGGCGGCTTACCGTGAAGATCCGGGTGGAACGCGACGTACTCGCGGAGGCAGTGGCGTGGGCTGCACGCAGCCTCCCGGCCCGTCCGCCGGCCCCTGTCCTCGCCGGTCTCCTGTTGAAGGCCGAGGACGGCCAGCTGAGCCTGTCGAGCTTCGACTACGAGGTCTCCGCCCGTGTGAGCGTCGAGGCCGAGGTCGACGAGGAGGGCACGGTCCTCGTCTCCGGCCGCCTGCTCGCCGACATCTCCCGCGCCCTGCCCAACCGCCCGGTGGAGATTTCCACAGACGGTGTACGGGCGACCGTGGTCTGCGGCTCCTCGCGGTTCACACTCCACACCCTGCCTGTGGAGGAGTACCCGGCGCTGCCGCAGATGCCGAACGCGACCGGCACCGTCCCCGGCGAGGTCTTCGCGGCCGCCGTGTCCCAGGTGGCCATCGCCGCCGGGCGCGACGACACGCTGCCCGTCCTCACCGGTGTGCGCATCGAGATCGAGGGCGACACGGTCACCCTCGCCTCCACCGACCGCTACCGCTTCGCGGTCCGCGAGTTCCTGTGGAAGCCGGAGAACCCGGAGGCCTCCGCGGTCGCCCTGGTCCCGGCGAAGACGCTGCTGGACACCGCCAAGTCGCTCGGTGCGGGCGACACCGTCACGCTGGCGCTGTCCGGCTCCGGCGCGGGTGAGGGCCTGATCGGTTTCGAGGGCGCGGGCCGCCGCACGACCACGCGTCTGCTCGAGGGCGACCTGCCGAAGTACCGCACGCTGTTCCCGACCGAGTTCAACTCCATCGCCGTGATCGAGACCGCCCCCTTCGTGGAGGCCGTCAAGCGTGTGGCCCTGGTCGCCGAGCGCAACACCCCGGTGCGGCTGAGCTTCGAGCAGGGCGTGCTGATTCTGGAGGCCGGCTCCAGCGACGACGCACAGGCTGTGGAAAGGGTGGACGCGCAGCTGGAGGGCGACGACATCTCGATCGCCTTCAACCCGACCTTCCTGCTGGACGGTCTGAGCGCCATCGACTCCCCGGTGGCCCAGCTGTCGTTCACGACGTCCACCAAGCCCGCGCTGCTCAGCGGCAAGCCGGCGCTGGACGCGGAGGCGGACGAGGCCTACAAGTACCTGATCATGCCGGTGCGGCTGAGCGGCTGAACCCCCGCGCCGAGTACCGACAGATCGTCCACAGGTCGGTGGGAAACCATCCCGGCCTGTGGACAGAACCCGCAGGTGAGGGGCTACGTATGAGCGCGTATGCCCACAGCTGTGCGTGACGGTCCGGGGCTAGGCTCGGACCCGGGTACGCAGGTGCCCCACACGTCACACAGCAACCTAAGGAACACAACTGATGGAGCTCGGTCTCGTCGGCCTCGGCAAGATGGGCGGCAACATGCGCGAGCGGATCCGCCGCGCGGGCCACACCGTTCTCGGATACGACCGCAACGCGGACCTCGCGGACGTCCACAGCCTGGAAGAGCTTGTGGGCAAGCTGACAGGGCCCCGCGTGGTCTGGGTGATGGTCCCGGCCGGCGCGCCCACCCAGTCGACGATCGACGAGCTGGCCGAGCTGCTGGAGCCCGGTGACGTGGTCGTGGACGGCGGCAACTCCCGCTGGACGGACGACGAGAAGCACGCCGAGCAGCTGGCGGCCAAGGGCATAGGTTTCGTCGACTGCGGCGTCTCCGGCGGCGTCTGGGGCCTGGAGAACGGCTATGCGCTGATGTACGGCGGCGACGCCGAGCACGTTGCCGCGGTGCAGCCGGTCTTCGACGCGCTCAAGCCGGAGGGCGACTTCGGTGCGGTGCACGCCGGCAAGGTCGGCGCGGGCCACTTCGCCAAGATGGTCCACAACGGCATCGAGTACGCGATGATGCAGGCCTACGCCGAGGGCTGGGAGCTGCTGGAGAAGGTCGACTCCGTGGAGAACGTCCGCGAGGTCTTCCGCTCCTGGCAGGAGGGCACGGTCATCCGCTCCTGGCTGCTCGACCTCGCGGTGAACGCGCTGGACGAGGACGAGCACCTGGGCGGGCTGCGCGGTTATGCACAGGACTCCGGTGAGGGACGCTGGACTGTGGAAGCCGCCATCGACAACGCGGTGCCGCTTCCCGCGATCACCGCGTCGCTGTTCGCGCGGTTCGCCTCCCGCCAGGAGGACTCGCCGCAGATGAAGATGATCGCCGCGCTGCGCAACCAGTTCGGCGGTCACGCCGTGGAGAAGAAGTAGTCCACAGGGTCGCCCGAGCGATCCACAACCCGTCACTACTCTGGGGGAGGTCGGCGAAACGACCATGCACGTCACGCATCTTTCGCTGGCCGACTTCCGCTCGTACGCCCGGGTCGAGGTCCCGCTGGACCCGGGCGTCACCGCCTTCGTCGGCCCCAACGGGCAGGGCAAGACGAATCTGGTCGAGGCCGTCGGCTACCTGGCCACGCTCGGCAGCCACCGCGTGGCCTCCGACGCCCCCCTGGTCCGCATGGGCGCCGAGCGGGCCGTGATCCGGGCGCAGGTCAGACAGGGCGAGCGGCAGCAGCTGGTGGAGCTGGAAGTGAATCCCGGCAGGGCCAACCGTGCCCGGATCAACCGGTCCTCGCAGGTCAGGCCGAGGGACGTGCTGGGGATCGTACGGACCGTGCTGTTCGCGCCCGAGGATCTTGCGCTGGTCAAGGGCGATCCCGGTGAGCGGCGCCGGTTCCTGGACGAGCTGATCACGGCGCGTTCGCCGCGGATGGCGGGTGTGCGCTCCGACTACGAGCGCGTGCTCAAGCAGCGCAACACGCTCCTGAAGACCGCCGCCCTGGCTCGCCGGCACGGCGGGCGGAGGGGGGCGTCTGCCGAGCGGGCGGATTCGGGCCCGGGGACGGACCTGTCCACCCTCGACGTGTGGGACCAGCATCTGGCGCGGGCGGGCGCCGAGCTGCTCGCCCGGCGTCTGGACCTGATCGCGGCGCTCCAGCCGCTGGCCGACAAGGCGTACGAGCAGCTGGCCCCGGGCGGCGGTCCGGTCGCGCTGGAGTACAGGCCGTCGGCGCCCGGCGAGGCCCAGACGCGCGAGGATCTCTACGCCCAGCTCATGGAGGCCCTGGCCCAGGCGCGCAAGCAGGAGATCGAGCGGGGTGTGACCCTGGTGGGCCCGCACCGGGACGACCTGGTTCTCAAGCTCGGCGAGCTGCCCGCCAAGGGATACGCCTCCCACGGGGAGTCGTGGTCGTACGCGCTCGCGCTGCGCCTGGCCTCGTACGACCTGCTGCGTGCGGAGGGCAACGAGCCGGTGCTGATCCTCGACGACGTCTTCGCCGAACTGGACGCCCGCCGCCGTGAGCGGCTGGCCGAGCTGGTCGCGCCCGGCGAGCAGGTGCTGGTCACCGCCGCTGTGGACGACGACGTGCCGCATGTACTGGCCGGCGCCCGGTATGCGGTGGCCGAGGGCACGGTGGAGCGCGTATGAGCACCGACGACCCTGCTCCCAGGGACGCGAAGAGCCCGAAGGACGCGAAGAACCCGCGGAGCCCGAACAAGGCGGCGGAACCCTCCGGTGTCGACCTCGCGCGCGTGGCGTTGCGCGCCGCGAAGGAACAGGCACGCGCGCGGGGGGACGCGGCGCGGCAGAAGAAGCAGGCGCGGCGGGGCGGTGGCCTGCGTTCCGGCGCGCGGGCCGACGGGCGTGACCCGATGGCGCTGGGCGCCGCGATCAACCGGCTGCTCAACGAGCGTGGCTGGGAGACCCCGGCCGCGGTGGGCGGCGTGATGGGGCGCTGGCCGCAGATCGTCGGCGAGGACCTGGCCAAGCACTGTGTGCCGCAGAAGTACGACGAGGACGAGCGTGTGCTGTCCGTGCAGTGCGACTCGACGGCGTGGGCGACCCAGCTGCGCCTGCTCGCCCCGACGCTGGTCGCCCGCCTCAACGAGGACCTCGGGCACGGCACGGTCCGGCTGCTCAAGGTCAACGGCCCCGGCGGTCCCGCGCGGCGTTACGGCCCCTTGCGGGCTCCGGGGAGCACCGGTCCCGGCGACACCTACGGGTGACGTACCTCACGTCGTGGGGCTGCTGCGTGATGCCGACGCGCCCGTGGTCGTACCCCTGTGGGCAGGGGTGGAGCGCGACCTGACCCCCCAGTAGCCAAGGGTTGACAGCCCGAAGCGCTGAGTGGCGCTGTGAGCCGCTTGGAGCCCCCATCCGCATATCGGGACCCGGCGGAGACCGGTTGAGGGCGGCACATGCGGACTCAGGTACCTGCAAACCCCCATCACTGTCGGCGCTACCGGTAGACTGGAAGCCAATCCCGCCCCAATCGTGGGGACCGCCCGGGAAAAGCTGAGCAACGCTGATCAAGGCTTACCAACGCAACATGCCGCAGCCGCTCCGGCAACCCGCCGACGAGCCCGGCTCGTGCTGTGCCAGAAAGGGCGCTTCGTGGCCGATTCCGGCAACCCCAACGAGAACATCCCGTCCACCGACGCCGGCGTGAACGGCGAGGCCGCAGAGTCCGCCGCGGGCTCTGCGGCCTACGACGCCAGTGCCATCACCGTGCTCGAAGGGCTGGACGCGGTCCGCAAGCGGCCCGGCATGTACATCGGCTCCACGGGTGAGCGCGGTCTGCACCACCTGGTGTACGAGGTCGTCGACAACTCCGTCGACGAGGCGCTGGCCGGCTACGCGGACACCATCGACGTGACGATCCTCGCCGACGGCGGCGTGCGTGTCATCGACAACGGCCGTGGCATCCCGGTGGGCATCGTGCCCTCCGAGGGCAAGCCGGCCCTGGAGGTCGTGCTGACCGTGCTGCACGCGGGCGGCAAGTTCGGCGGCGCCGGCTACGCGGTCTCCGGCGGTCTGCACGGTGTCGGCGTCTCCGTCGTGAACGCCCTGTCCAGCAAGGTGTCGGTCGAGGTGAAGACCGATGGGCACCGCTGGACGCAGGACTACAAGATGGGCGTTCCGACGGCGCCGCTCGTCCAGCACGAGGCGACGGACGAGACGGGCACCTCGGTGACCTTCTGGGCCGACGGCGACATCTTCGAGACCACCGAGTACTCCTTCGAGACGCTGTCGCGGCGCTTCCAGGAGATGGCGTTCCTCAACAAGGGCCTGACCCTCAAGCTCACCGACGAGCGTGAGTCGGCGAAGGCCACCAGTGGCGCGGACGAGGCGGGCGCGGACGAGAAGGCCGAGGTCAAGTCGGTCACGTACCACTACGAGGGCGGCATCGTCGACTTCGTCAAGTACCTCAACTCCCGCAAGGGGGAGGCGGTCCACCCCACCGTGATCGACCTGGAGGCCGAGGACAAGGACAAGAGCCTGTCCCTCGAGGTCGCGATGCAGTGGAACAGCGGCTACAGCGAGGGTGTGTACTCGTTCGCCAACATCATCCACACCCATGAGGGCGGTACGCACGAAGAGGGCTTCCGGGCCGCGCTGACGTCGCTGATCAACAAGTACGCGCGCGACAAGAAGCTGCTGCGCGAGAAGGACGACAACCTCACCGGTGACGACATCCGTGAGGGTCTGACCGCGATCATCTCGGTGAAGCTGAGCGAGCCGCAGTTCGAGGGCCAGACGAAGACCAAGCTGGGCAACACGGAGGCCAAGACCTTCGTGCAGAAGGCGGTCTACGAGCACCTCAACGACTGGCTGGACCGCTACCCGGTCGAGGCGGCGGACATCGTCCGCAAGGGCATCCAGGCGGCCACGGCGCGCGTGGCGGCCCGCAAGGCCCGTGACCTGACCCGCCGCAAGGGCCTGCTGGAGACGGCGTCCCTGCCGGGCAAGCTGTCGGACTGCCAGTCCAACGACCCCACCAAGTGCGAGATCTTCATCGTCGAGGGTGACTCCGCCGGCGGTTCGGCCAAGTCCGGCCGCAACCCGCAGTACCAGGCGATCCTCCCGATCCGCGGCAAGATCCTCAACGTGGAGAAGGCCAGGATCGACAAGATCCTGCAGAACCAGGAGATCCAGGCGCTGATCTCGGCCTTCGGCACGGGTGTGCACGAGGACTTCGACATCGAGAAGCTCCGCTATCACAAGATCATCCTGATGGCGGACGCCGATGTCGACGGCCAGCACATCAACACCCTGCTGCTGACGTTCCTGTTCCGCTTCATGCGGCCGCTGGTCGAGGCCGGGCACGTGTTCCTGTCCCGTCCCCCGCTTTTCAAGATCAAGTGGGGCCGTGACGAGATCGAGTACGCGTACTCCGACCGCGAGCGCGACGCGCTGCTGGAGATGGGCCGCCAGCGCGGCAAGCGCGTCAAGGAGGACTCGATCCAGCGCTTCAAGGGTCTCGGCGAGATGAACGCCGAGGAGCTGCGCGTGACCACCATGGACCAGGAGCTGCGAGTCCTCGGCCAGGTCACCCTGGACGACGCCGCCCAGGCCGACGACCTGTTCTCGGTCCTGATGGGCGAGGACGTCGAGGCCCGCCGCGCGTTCATCCAGCGCAACGCCAAGGACGTCCGCTTCCTCGACATCTGAGTCGGTCTCAGCTGACCGCACCAGGAAGGATCTTCACCAGCAATGGCCGACGAGAACACTCCGCAGACCCCTGAGACCGAGGGCGGCGAGACCGTCCTGCGTGTCGAGCCCGTCGGGCTCGAGACGGAGATGCAGCGCTCGTACCTGGACTACGCGATGTCCGTCATCGTGTCCCGTGCGCTGCCCGACGTCCGGGACGGCCTCAAGCCCGTCCACCGCCGCGTGCTGTACGCGATGTACGACGGCGGCTACCGCCCCGAGCGCGGCTTCTACAAGTGCGCCCGTGTCGTCGGCGACGTCATGGGCAACTACCACCCGCACGGCGACTCCTCCATCTACGACGCGCTGGTGCGCCTCGCCCAGCCGTGGTCGATGCGGATGCCGCTGGTGGACTCCAACGGCAACTTCGGCTCCCCGGGCAACGACCCGGCAGCCGCCATGCGCTACACCGAGTGCAAGATGGCGCCGCTGTCGATGGAGATGGTCCGCGACATCGACGAGGAGACCGTCGACTTCACGGACAACTACGACGGCCGCTCCCAGGAGCCGACCGTCCTGCCCTCCCGCTTCCCCAACCTGCTGATCAACGGCTCGGCCGGTATCGCGGTCGGTATGGCCACCAACATTCCGCCGCACAACCTGCGCGAGGTGGCGGCCGGCGCCCAGTGGTACCTGGAGAACCCGGAGGCCTCGCACGAGGAGCTGCTGGACGCGCTCATCGAGCGGATCAAGGGCCCGGACTTCCCGACCGGCGCCCTGGTGGTGGGCCGCAAGGGCATCGAGGAGGCGTACCGCACCGGCCGCGGCTCGATCACCATGCGCGCGGTGGTCGAGGTCGAGGAGATCCAGAACCGCCAGTGCCTGGTGGTCACCGAGCTGCCGTACCAGACGAACCCGGACAACCTGGCGCAGAAGATTGCCGACCTGGTGAAGGACGGCAAGATCGGCGGCATCGCGGACGTCCGCGACGAGACGTCGTCCCGCACGGGCCAGCGTCTGGTGATCGTCCTCAAGCGGGACGCGGTCGCCAAGGTCGTCCTGAACAACCTGTACAAGCACACCGACCTGCAGTCGAACTTCGGCGCCAACATGCTGGCGCTGGTCGACGGGGTGCCGCGCACGCTCTCGCTGGACGCGTTCATCCGCCACTGGGTGACGCACCAGATCGAGGTCGTCGTCCGCCGGACCCGCTTCCGCCTGCGCAAGGCCGAGGAGCGCGCCCACATCCTGCGCGGTCTGCTGAAGGCCCTGGACGCCATCGACGAGGTCATCGCGCTGATCCGGCGCAGTGAGACCGTCGAGATCGCGCGCACCGGCCTGATGGGCCTGCTGGAGATCGACGAGATCCAGGCGAACGCCATCCTGGAGATGCAGCTGCGCCGTCTGGCCGCCCTGGAGCGCCAGAAGATCGTCCAGGAGCACGACGAGCTCCAGGCGAAGATCACCGAGTACAACGCGATCCTCGCCTCGCCGGTGCGCCAGCGCGGGATCGTCAGCGAGGAGCTGGCGGCGATCGTCGAGAAGTACGGCGACGACCGCAAGACCATGCTGGTGCCCTACGACGGCGACATGTCCATCGAGGACCTGATCGCCGAGGAGGACATCGTCGTCACGGTCACGCGCGGCGGCTACGTCAAGCGGACCAAGACGGACGACTACCGGGCGCAGAAGCGCGGCGGCAAGGGCGTGCGCGGCACGAAGCTGAAGGAAGACGACATCGTCGACCACTTCTTCGTCTCCACCACGCACCACTGGCTGCTGTTCTTCACCAACAAGGGCCGGGTCTACCGGGCGAAGGCGTACGAGCTGCCCGAGGTCGGCCGGGACGCGCGCGGCCAGCACGTGGCGAACCTGCTCGCCTTCCAGCCGGACGAGGCGATCGCCGAGATCCTCGCGATCCGCGACTACGAGGCGGCGCCGTACCTGGTGCTGGCCACCAAGTCCGGTCTGGTCAAGAAGACGCCTCTGAAGGATTACGATTCGCCCCGCTCCGGCGGCGTGATCGCGATCAATCTGCGCGAGCGTGAGGACGGATCCGACGACGAGCTGATCGGCGCCGAGCTGGTCTCGGCCGACGACGATCTCCTTCTGATCAGCAAGAAGGCACAGTCGATCAGGTTCACCGCCTCGGACGACACCCTGCGCCCGATGGGCCGGGCCACCTCCGGGGTCAAGGGGATGAGCTTCCGCGAGAGCGACGAACTTCTCTCGATGAATGTTGTTCGACCCGGTACGTTCGTGTTCACTGCGACGGACGGCGGGTACGCCAAGCGGACCGGCGTCGACGAGTACCGCGTCCAGGGTCGCGGCGGCCTCGGCATCAAGGCCGCCAAGATCGTGGAGGACCGTGGGTCTCTCGTCGGTGCACTGATTGTCGAGGAGAGCGACGAGATCCTCGCCATCACCCTGTCCGGCGGTGTGATTCGTACGCGAGTCAGCGAGGTCAGGGAGACGGGCCGTGACACCATGGGCGTCCAACTGATCAACCTGGGCAAGCGCGATGCCGTGGTCGGTATCGCACGTAACGCCGAGGCGGGGCGCGAGGCGGAGGAAGTCGACGGCGACGTGGCCGTGGACGAGGCCGCCGAGGGTGCCGCGACCACCGGCACGGACGAGGGTGAGGCGCCCTCGGCCGAGTAGGCACGAGGAGTGAGTCATCGTGAGCGGAGCCACGGGCGCCGGATCGGCCGGTACCTCCACGGGTACGGAAACGGGCGGCGGCGGCCGTGGCTCGGCCGCGAGCGCCAGGGGTGCGAGTGACCCGCACACGACCCAGCTGCGCAAGATCGACGCGGGCAAGGACGGCTCGCCCTCGCCCGAGACGCATGGATCCCAGGGGGGAACTGTGACGGACACCCGCGGTGCGCACACCCAGCCGGGCCCGGCCGAGGGGCAGGCCTCGCCGCTGCCCGGGGAGCGGCGCGCCGAGCAGCCCGCCGGGCCCTACCACCCGCCGCAGGCCTATCCGGCGCAGACACCGTCCGGCGCCGTGCGCCGGCCGCGCACCGGTGCGAAGACGGCACCGCGCACCCGCAAGGCCCGGCTGCGGGTCGCCAAGGCCGATCCGTGGTCGGTGATGAAGGTCAGTTTCCTGCTCTCCATCGCGCTCGGCATCTGCACGATCGTCGCCTCGGCGGTGCTGTGGATGGTCATGGACGCGATGGGCGTGTTCTCGACGGTCGGCGGCACCATCTCGGAGGCGACCGGCTCCAACGAGGCGAACGGCTTCGACCTGCAGGCCTATCTCTCCCTGCCGCACGTGCTGACGTTCACGTCGATCATCGCGGTGATCGACGTCGTCCTCGCGACGGCGCTCGCCACGCTCGGCGCGTTCATCTACAACCTGTCCGCGGGCTTCGTGGGCGGCATCGAGCTGACGCTGGCCGAGGACGAGTGATCCCACCTGCCGCCCTGTGCTGACGGTGCCCCGACAACCGATTTTGGGACTGCCCCCCTCGTGCGCTAATCTTCAGGAGTCAGCGCGCGGGACACACCCCACAGCGCGGCGGGGCTATAGCTCAGTTGGTTAGAGCGCATCCCTGATAAGGATGAGGCCACAGGTTCAAATCCTGTTAGCCCCACAGAACGAAGACCCCCAGTCCATCGTGACTGGGGGTCTTCGGCGTTCATGGCCGACGCCGGCCGGTGCGGTGCGAGGGCTGGTCCGGGCGGCCCGTCGGTGACCGGCAGCACGGCCACGACGTCGCGACGGTTCTTCGAACGCCAAGAGCCGGACCGGGCCTTGTCCGATCATGGCCGGGACCAGGTCTTCCGTCCCCCGCAGGGACTCCGTGTGCAGGGACTCCGTGTGCAGGGATTCCGTAGGCGGGGATTCCGCTTCACGGCACGAAAAAAGGCCCGATCGCTGGCGACGGGGGATGCACCAGCGATCGGGCTATGGCCAAGGGTAACAAGGATGTGGGGGCTTGGGGGAGGCAACGGAACGTTTTGGCGGGGTAGTTGGCCGATCTTGATCGGTCAGCGGGGGCACGGAGGGTCGTACGACAGGCGGGTCAGGTACTCGTGCCACTTCTGCGGGGTCAGTACGTTGCGGGTGACCGAGCAGATGTGGCGGATGGCCTCGTCGGCGTTCAGCGGCCACAGACGGACCGTGTCCGCGCCGCTCGACACCCCGAGCACACGGCTGTTGGGGCTGAAGGACAGGAAGTTGCCGGTCTTGGCGTACGGGCTCATCGACTGGCCGATGGGTTTGGCCGAGGAGGGACGGGTGACGTTCCAGAGCCGGATCGTGTTGTCGTCGCCGCCGCTCGCCAGGGTCCGGCCGTCCGCGGTGAACGTCAGGGAGGTGACCGCCTCGGTGTGGCCGGTCAGGGGCGAGCCGAGCGCGGTCGCCGCCCGGGGATCGGTGACGTCCCACAGCCGTACGGTGTCGTCGTCGCTGCCACTGACGAGGGTGTGCCCGTCAGGGCTGTAGGCGAGGGCGTTGACCGGGGCGGAGTGCTCGGTGAGCGGCTTGCCGAGCGGGGTGACGCGGGCGGGTTCGGTGACGTTCCACAGCCGGATGGTGCGGTCCGCGCTGCCGCTGGCGAGGGTGTGCCCGTCCGGGCTGAAGGCGAGGGCGTTGATGTAGCCCCGGTGCCCGGACAGCAGTGTGCCGAGCGGGACGGCTCGGGCGGGGTCGGTGACGTTCCACAGCCGGATGGTGTGGTCGCCGTAGACGGTGGCCAGGGTCCGTCCGTCCGGGCCGTACGCCAGCGCGTGCGTGCCCGCGAAGCGGGTGCGCAGGGCGAGGGGCGGTCCGGCGAGCACCGGACGGGCCGGGTCGCTCACGTTCCACAGCGACAGCCTCGCCTTCCCGTTCAGGACGGCGAGGGTACGGCCGTCGGGGGAGAAGACGATCGAACGCTGGCCGCCGTCGGCCTCCATGAACGGCCTGCCCATCTCCACGGGCCGGCCGGGCGCCGCCGCGTTCCACAGCCGGATCCTGCCGTCGCGGGCGGCCGTGGCGAGCACCTTGCCGTCCGGCCGGAACGCGCCGCTGCGGCCGGTCATGTCCCCCGTCGGGATCGACCACAGACGGACCTTGCTGTCGCCGCTGCCGGTGGCGAGGGTGCGCCCGTCGGGGCTGAACCCCAGGGCGTACATCTCGCCGCTGCTGCCCGTGAGCGGCTCGCCGACCTGGGAGGCGGACGTGGGATCGGTGACGTTCCACAGGCTCGCCGTGCTGTCCGCGCTGGCGGCGGCGAGCCGTCTGCCGTCGGGGCTGAAGGCCACGGACCAGATGGGACCGGTGTGCCCCGTCAGGGGCGAGCCGAGCGGTGCCGCGCGCGTCGGGTCGGCCACGTTCCACAGCCGGATGGTGTCGTCCGCGCTGCCGCTGGCCAGGGTGCGCCCGTCGGGGCTGAACGCCACCGAGTGCACGAGGTCCGTGTGGCCGGTCAGCACCGAGTGCAGGGGTGCGGGGTGGCGCGGGTCGGCCGTGTTCCACAGCCGGATGGTGTTGTCGTCGCCGCCCGCCGCGAGGGTGCGTCCGTCGGGGCTGAACGCCACGCAGCGCACCGCGGCGGTGTGGCCGTCCAGCGTGGCGATCGGCTTCGGCCGGTGCGGGTCGGCCACGTTCCACAGGCGCACGGTGCGGTCCTCGCTCGCGGAGGCCAGGGTGCGCCCGTCCGGGCTGAAGGCGACCAGGTAGATCGTGCCCGTGTGGCCGGTCAGCGGTGAGCCGATCGGGGACGGGTGGGCGGGATCGGTGACGTCCCACAGCCGGATCGTGCCGTCGTCGCCCGCGCTGGCCAGGGTGTGGCCGTCCGGGCTGAAGACCGCGCTGCTCACCCAGCTCGTGTGGCCGGTCAGGGGCCTGCCCAGGGGCCTCGGATGCCCGCGGTCGGCCACGTTCCACAGCCGGACGGTGCGGTCGTAGCTGGCCGTGGCCAGGGTCTTGCCGTCGGGGCTGAAGGAGGTGAGGTAGACGGCGCCGGTGTGGCCGAGCAGCGGGGTGGCCAGCGGGGCGTTGACGATCGAGATCAGGCGGCTGTACGTCCCCTCGTCGTCCGGGCGCAGATCGTGGGCCACCAGATCGAGCTGGGCGGCCAGCGACGGGTCCGTGCGCTGGGCCCGGTCCGCCTCCGCGAGCACCTGTTCGAACAGGGCGTCGTCCCGCTGCTGCCACGCGACCACCGCAGAACCCGCGGCCAGCAGGGCCAGCACCACCAGCGCCGCCACCGCGGCGCGGCTGATCAGGACCGTGCGCCTGCGCAGCCGGACCGAGGCGGCCAGGAACTGCACCGCACTGCGGGTCAGATAGGTGTCCCCGGCGGACTTCGCCCAGCTGCGGGCCTGCTCCAGGCGCGAGCCGCGGTACAGGAGCGAGTTGTCCCGGGCCGAGTCCTCCCAGGCCCGGCCGTCCTCCTCCAGGCGCTGGCGCAGCAGGTGGTCGTTGCGGTTGTCGTCGATCCAGTGGCGCAGCCGGGGCCAGGCGTGCAGCAGCGCCTCGTGGGTGATCTCCACGGTCTCCGCGTCGAGGGTCACCAGACGGGCGCGCACCAGGGTTTCCAGGGACTCCTCGGTCTTGCCGGGGTCTGACGACTCCTGCGCCAGCTGGCGGCGCGTGCCCCGCCTGCGCGTGGCCTGGGTGTCCTCGCCCAGCCGGACCAGACGCAGCAGGAGCAGCCGGGCGGCCGTGCGGGCGGCGGGGTCGAGGCTGGACCAGGCGCGTTCGGCGGTTGCCGCCACCGCGCCCTGGATGCCGCCCGCCGCGCGGTAGCCGGCCAGCGTCAGCCGGCCGGCCTTGCGGCGCTGCCAGGTGGCCAGCAGGGCGTGCGAGAGCAGCGGGAGCACTCCGGCGTCGTGCGTCCCACGCGGGCCGTCGGCGCTCACCTCTCGCACGATCAGCTCGGCCAGCCCCGGTTCCAGCTCCAGGCCCACGGCCTTGGCGGGGCCGGTCACCGCCTCGCGCAGCTCCGCGGTGGTCAGCGGCCCGAGCACCATGTGCCGGTGCTGGAGCGCGTCGGCCAGCTCGGGATAGCCGAGGCACTGCTCGTAGAAGTCGGCGCGGATGCCGAGGACGACCAGCACGGGGGCGGGACCGTCCGAGTCGGCGGCCGGGGTGCAGGCCGCGTGCAGGAACTGCAGGAAGGTGCGTCGGCCGGCCTCGTCGGTACAGAGGGTGAACGTCTCCTCGAACTGGTCCACGATGAGGACCGGCCGGGCGGTGGGGACGGAATCGCCGGCCGGGGCGGAGCCGAGGGCCTGGGCGGAATCGGCGGTCGGGGCGGAGCCGGTCGCCGGAGAGGTGGCGGTGGCCGGGGAGAGGGGGGCGGCAGGTGCCGGTTCGGTGCCCGGGGGTACGTCCGCCGGTGTCCCGGTCGTCGGGAGGGCCGCGCCGGGGGAGGTCTCGTCCGCCTCCGGACCGCCGGAGGACTCCCCGGTGGACGGCTGCCCGGCCCCGGCCCCCGCCCGCCGTGCCCATACGGTGACGGCCTCCCGCACCCCGCGGGCGAAGTGCGCGGCGTCCGACCCCGGTGCCGAGTGGTTCTGGGCCGCTTCCTCCTCGGCCCTGCGGGCCGCGGCGGCCAGCCAGGTGAGTTCCGGGATCCGGCGGGTCAGCTCGCCCAGCGGATCGGCGCCCGGCACCAGTTGCAGCACGGCGCTCGGCCGGTTGTTCCCGTCCCCGAGGGCACCGTCCTGCACCGCGGGCACCAGCCCGGCGTTCAGCAGCGACGACTTCCCGGCGCCCGAGGCGCCGACGAGCATGATCAGCCCGCCCGTCTTCTCCGCGGCCCGCAGCTGGGTGACGAGGGCGTCCGTGCTCCGCTCCCGCCCGAAGAACCACCGGGCGTCCTCCTCGCGGTACGGAGCCAGCCCCCGGTACGGGCACACACCGCCCGCGACCGGCGGAGCCTCGGCCGCCGGCGGCCGCTCCTCCTCGGCGGGCACCGCCGGGCGCTCGCCGGCCGGATCGGCCACCGCGCGCTCCCACAGACGCTGCCACTGCGCGAGGTCGTACAGGCCGGCGGAGACCGGAACGGTCCGCAGACGGCGTGCCTCGGGGATCAGGATGTGCAGGACGGCCGCGAGGGCGGCGAACTGGGCGGGCACGTTCTTGGCCCGCCGCCAGTCGCTGATGCGCTGGGCGGACACCCGCACGGGACGGCCGCGCTCGTCCATCCGCTGCAGCCGTACGACCGCCTCGGAGACGCTCTTCAGAGGAGGATTTCCGGCCTCCTTGTACAGCAGTGCGAGGCGCTCGGCGAAAGCTGTGCGTGCCCCTGAGTCGGAACCCAAGGTCCCACCCCTTACTTCCCCCCGCATCTCGACGTCCGGACCGGAAAACTCACCCTATACGGCTGACCTGCGGATAAGCCCGGGACCGGAGACGGGAATCTCCCCCTCCGGGGCGACAGGTGGCAGGATCACGTCCCGGTAGCGAGCCCGTCACACGGCGTCCGGACAGGCCACCGGCCGGGTGCCCGGAAGAGGGCGGGTGGCGCCGAACGTTCTCGGACAACTTCCGCCGACGACATCGAAGACGTCGCAGACGCCGACGACATCGCAGAGACGAGGGCCGGGACGGACAGCGGCGACGGGTGACCGGACCGGCAACGGGACCGGCCCCCCTGCGACGCCGTCGATCCGGTTCTTTGGCCCGTGCCCATCCGCCGACGCGGCACGGTCCGAGACCACCTGCTCCGTCCGGTACCGGTCCCCACGTGGGGAGGGACCGGTGCCGGACGGGCCGGTGAACCTACGCCCCGGGTGCCCGGGAGATCCACCCCGCCGCGCGTGCCGCCGCCGCGGCATGCCGCTCGGCCTCGTCGGCGGCGGCGTTCAGCGAAGCGTCCCTGCCCGGTGCCGTGCCGCCCGCGGCGGCCGCTGCGGCCCGGGACGCGGCCAGAGCGGCACGTAGGGCCGATGCCGGGGCGGAGGAATCGACGCCGGCCGTGGCGCCTGGCCCGGTCCCGCTGTCCCGTGCCGCGGCCACCTGGGCGGCCAGGGCGGCCGCGGCGGCGGCGTTGCGGGCGCAGCGCGCGTCGGCCGCCGGATCGGGGGCACCGGCGGCCAGCGCGGCGACGGCCCCGGCCGACAGGCGCAGCGCACCCGCGGCCCGGCCGACGGGGCTCGTCGGCACGAGCTGGGCGTCGTCCTCGCCGACTCCGGCATGCCGGCAGGTGGCGGCGGCGCGCTCGTACGCGCTGCGCGCACGGTCGGCGTGGGTCCTGCGCAGAGCCGCCGGATCCGGTGCCGGTGCCGAGGTCGCTGTCACTGCCTCTTCCAGTCCGCTCATCTTCGGTCTCCCTGTGAGGGTGTCCGGGGCCGGGCGCGGGCAGGGTGCCACGCCGGCCGTGAAGAGGCCAGGGGCACCGGCCGTCTGGAAAGCTGACGGTCCGTCAGATATGGTCGCCTCCCCGGCCGTTCCCGAAGGGGTGAGTGCCATGGTGAATCGTCCCGAATGCCCGCAACCGTCCGGTGCGCCGCGCTGGGTCGCGATGTTCTACCGGCCGGCGCAGGCCTCCTGGCACGTGGGCGCGGAGTCCCCCGACCGGGCTCCGGTCATGTACGCCGTGGGAGACATGGCCCAGACGGTGCGGGCGCGCGGCGACGAGGTGACGGTCGCTGTGTGGGGCCCGCAGGACGGTACCTGGCAGCGGTTCGACGCCCCGGCGGGCAAGGCGGCCGCCCCTGCCGCGCAGCCGTCCCCCGAGTGCCCCGAGGAGCCGGCCAGGCTCGCGGAACGCAGGTCGGACCGCCGGCACCAGGCACTCATGGCGGGCCTGAGCAAGGCGGGTCTGTACGACCTCGCCGCCGAGGACGAGGACGCGGTGCGCACCCTCGTCGAACGGCTCGACGAACCCACCGTCCGCCGCGTCGCCCACTGGCTCTCGTCCGCCGGGGGCTGAGGCGGCGGCCGCCGGTGAGGCCGAAGGCGGGTGCCTTCGCCGTCGGTGACGCCGACGCGGGCAGCCCGGCGGCCGGTGACGTCTGCGGCGGGGCGCCGCGCTCGTCGTCGGACCGCTCGCGGCCCACCACCGACCGCCCACGACCGCCCACGACCGGACAGGTACCGCTGACGGGCCGTTGACGGCGCGTCCCGGTTCGGTGCGCGGTCCGCCGGGCAGGCACGTCCTGGAAGTCGCCTACGACTGGAGGGCGTATGAAGGTGTCCGTCGACCGCAGCGCGTGCTACGGCTCCGCCGAGTGCGCGCACCGGGCGCCGTCCGTGTTCGCGTTCGAGGACGGATACGGGGTCGTCCGGCCCGGCCGGACGCGGGCCGCGGACGATCCACAGGTGCGGGAAGGCGATCCACAGGTGTGGGACGACGATCCACAGGTGTGCGAAGCGGTGCGGGAAGCGGCCGAGAGGTGCCCCTCACAGGCCATCGTCGTGAGCGAATGAGACACCGCCCGGCGTGACGGGGCCCACGGCGGCATTCACCACCGTTCCAGGCATGTCGTGAAGAACAACTCCGTGCGGTCGCCGGGCAGTACGACGTCGGAGACGTCCACGACCCGGCCGCCGGTGTCGTACGACGTCTTGCGGAGCAGGATCACCGCCGCCCCGGCCGGCAGCCCCAGCTCCCGCGCCTCCTGCGGGGTCGGCTCCCGCGCGGTGAACCGTTCCTCCACGCGGTCGATCTCGATGCCCACGGTGGAGAGCTGGTGGGGTGTGCCGCCGGGCCAGGGCTCCTTGGACTCGTCCAGGAGATCGGGGTTGGCCGCGGCCACGGCGTGCAGGAGATACGAGGTCGCGAGGCTGAAGGGGGCCGTCTCCGCCGAGTACCGCGTCCGGTAGGTGCGTTCCAGGAGCGCCGTGCCCACCGGTACGCCGAACACCCCGGCCAGCTCGCCGGGTGCCTCGACCGTGCGGTAGTGCGCGAAGAAGACGAGGTCGCCCGGGTCCAGGCCGGTGTCGTGCTCCGTGGCGCCGGTCCCGGCCCGGGTGCCGAAGGACCTGAGGGCCCGGTCCTTCTCCCACTGGTGTCGCCGGCTGTCGCGCACCACCCGGGTGCGAGGACGTCGTACGAACGAGCCGCGCCCGCGCTGCCCGTCGTCCGCCATCTCGTCGTAGGGCTTGGGCACCCGTCCAGGCTACGGCCCGCCGCGCGGACCCGGCGAGTCGGACGGGAGCGTCCCGTGCGGACCCGGCGAGCGGGACGAAAGCGTCCCGTCAGGGCCTGGCGGGCCGGACGGGAGCGGCGTGCGGACCCGGCGGGTCGGGACGGGCGTCCCGTGCGTCCCCCCGAAAAGCGCGAGACCCCCGGCCCAACCCGGCCGGGGGTCTTCCGTGTCGACTGTGCTGCGTACGCAAGTCGCCGTGAAGTCGAAACGTCCGCGGTCCTGCGTGCTGCCGTCGTGCTCAGCAGTCGAGAGGGGCGGTGGACTGGTCCTCGGCTTCCGTCTCGGATTCCGTCCGGTTGAGGCTGCTGCGCCGGCAGCTGGGGGACTTTCCGTGGGCCTCGGCCCGGATCCGCTGTTTCATCGTGGGGGGCAGGAGGGCCCTGGCATGGGACCAGGCCCAGTGGTTCGTCACCGGGATCGTCGGGGCCGTGCGCTGTGCGGTGGGGGTGCTCGGGGTCTCGGGCCGGGTGGTGGCCGCCGCGTCGGTCGCGGTGACGAGGCCGAGCGCCGTGAACAGCGCGAGGAAGGCGGTGACGATGGTGGTCCACAGCTTCATGACCTTGTTCTGGGTCATGGCCCCTCACTTTCAGGTTGGGCGATTTGCGTACTTTGTTCATGATGTGTAAGGGGGCTGCGAAGTGGTGGACCAACGCTCGTGGCGCGTCGATGTTCAGATCAACACCACTCGGATGGGTGCAAGAAGGTCGGAAAACCCGCAAAGCAAGGTGAGGACGAGCGAAGAGGGAGCAAAGTCACGGTCCGTGGGGGTGTGATCACCCTCCGATCGCAACGGCTCCGACCTCGCCTAATGCGCTGCCGGAGGCCGGAGTTGGGGCCCGAAGCAGGTCACCGATCGATATCGGTCGGTGTGTATAGTCGGGCGCCAGAGGTCCCCTACGTCAAAGAAAGACGAGGTCGCGCGGTGAAGAAGCTGCTCCTGGTCGCACTGGCCGCCATCGGCGGGCTCCTCGTGTACCGCCAGATCCAGGCGGATCGCGCCGAGCAGGACCTGTGGACGGAGGCGACTGACTCCGTGCCCACGGGTTCGTGAGTACCGATCCAGAATCTGATCAGACCCCGACCGCCCTTGCGGTCGGGGTTTTGTGTTGCCCGGACGGCGCACTCGCCGGGCACCGGCGCCCCGTGTTGCCGGCTCCCGGGGGGTGGTGTACGCGCACGGGGCCGTGACCCGGGCACGGGGACGGGCGGGACGGGCGTTTCGGACGGCCGTACGGATTCCACGGATGGCACAGGGCCGCGCGGGGCAGGATGGGCCACGGTCGGCAGCGCAGCGACAGGGGGTGGCACGTGCGGGGGCGCAGCGACAGGGAGTGGCGCGTGCGCGGGCGGGGGCGGACGGTGTGGTGGTGGCGGGTTCGCCGGCCGACGGGTCCCGCAACCCGGGCCGCGGTCGTGACCGCCGTGCTCTGCGCCGTGGCCGCCCTGCCGGGCGGGACGGCGGCCGGTGTCCAGGACGGGACCTACGCGTTCGCCCCCGGCGCCCTCGCGGTCTCGGGTACGGGCAGCATGTCCGACGCCGCACGGCTGGAGCCCGGCCGGACCTACCGGAGCTCCCTCCCGAGGAACGGCAGGCTCTACTACCGCCTCGACCTCCCCGCCACGGCCACGGCGTACGTCCCCGTCACCGCCGTACCCCCGGCCCACACCACGGTCACGGCCACCGACGGCATCCGTGTCTCGGTCCGGGACGCGCACGGCAGCGCCTGCTCCTACGCCTCCGCACGCTTCGGCGCCGGACTGAGCCCCCGCCCCGTCACGGCCCTGGGGCGGCGCGAGCCCGGCGGGACGCAGTGCCAGGAGGCCGGGACGTACTACGTCCTGGTGGAGCGCGTGGAAACCGGGGCCGCGGCGGGCTCCGGTGCTGCGGGCTCTGGCTCGGCGCAGGGCTGGGACCTGGAGATCGCGCCCGTCACGGAACCGCGCCTGGCCCGGGCCGGCACCACCAGCGCGCCCGGGACCTGGGACTCCGCCTCCCCCGAGCCCCTTCCCGGGACGGCCCGCCGTCGGTCGGGCGGCGCCGGCTTCGCCCTGGCCCGCCCGCTCGGCCAGGGCGTGTGGCGGACCGGCATGACCCCCGGCCAGACCCTCTTCTACAAGGTGCCGGTCGACTGGGGCCGCCGGCTGGACGCCGTCGCCGAACTCGGCCCTTCCGCCCAGGGCCGGGGATATGTCGGCGGCGCCCTGAACCTGTCGCTGTACAACCCCGTCCGGGGACTCGTCGACGACGCGTCCCTCGGCTACACCGGCACCGGGAAACCCGCGGCCCTGGGCCCGCTGCCGCCCGTGGAGTACACCAACCGGTACACCGTGCTCAGCGCGCAGAGTGCGGTGCGCTTCGCCGGCGACTACTACCTGGTCGTGCACCTCAGCGAGCAGCTGGCCCGGACGTTCGGGACCGGGCCGTTCACGGTGACGCTGCGGGTGCGCGTCGACGGGCGGGCGCACGGCGGGCCCTCGTACGCCGGACGGCCCGTGCCGGGCGGCGTCTTCACGGTCACGGACGAGGACCGGGAGGCGGCGGTCACCGGGAGCACCGGGGGCGGCGGCACCGCGATGAAGGCCCTGGCGGTCGGGGGGATCGGCGGCGGGACCGCACTGCTGCTCGTGCTGGGCGGGTGGACGCTGGTGGCCCGGCGGGCTCAGACGCGGGCCAGCGCCCAGAAGCCCACGGCGTAGCAGACCAGCGCCAGAAGCAGGATCGGGATCGCGGCCTTCGCCGGAGGGCCGGGGCGGCGGCCCCCGCGCCGGGCCCTGCGGCCGTGCGCGGGGCCCGGCTCGCGGTGCCGCGCCGAAGGGTGCCGCGCCGAAGGCTGCCGCGCCGAAGAGTGCCGCGCCGGAGCGGGGACCTGCACGTCCCGGGCGGTGTACACGGCGGTGGACGCGTCACCGCGCGGCTGCGCCGTCGGCGGCGGGGCAGCGGGGGCGGGGTGCCGGGCGGCGTACGGCTCGGGGGAGGACTGCGCGGGCGGGGGCGTGGGCGTGGGGGCGTGCGGGGAACGGGCGGAAGCGGCGGTGGCGGGAGTGGGCGGCTGCTCCGCGGCGTACCGGCCCGGCCGGGCGCCGTGCTGTGCCTGCCGGCTCTCCTCGTGCGGGTGCCGGGGGGCGTGCGGCTGGGGGCTGGGGGTCGGCTGCGGAGGCGGCAGGTGGAAGCTTCCGGTGTCCGACATGGAGGGCTGTGCGAAGTGCTGCGCCCCGTCCCCGCCCAGGCGTGGATCGACGGGGTCGGCGGCGGAGGAGCGGCCCGCCGTGCTCCCCGTGCTGTTGGCGTCGGCGTAGGCGTCGTCGCCGGCCTCGGTGCCGGTGCCGTGTCTGCCCGTGGCGGGCCGTCCCTCCCGTACGCCGGAGGCGGGCTTGAGCGGGCCGTCGGGAGCGAACCCGGGCGGCAGCGGCCCGAGTTGGTCGAAGATCTCGATCAGCTCGTCGTCGGGGCCGGGCTCCGGCAGGAGCTCCGTGGCCGAGGCGAGTGCCTTGCGCGCTCCCGTGGCCGTGCGGAAGCGGGCCGCCGGATCGGGCTGGAGCAGGGTGGCGACCACCTGCCACAGCGGTTCGGGAACGCCCTTGGGCGGCCCGGGAGTCCCGTGCTCCAGGAAGTACTGGACGAGTGACTTGGCGTCGGGCTTGGCGCCCTCCAGCAGATACAGGGCGACCAGGCCCACGGCGAACAGGTCGGCGGGGAAGTCCGGTTCGGACCCCAGCAGCTGCTCGGGCGCCAGATAGCCGGGCGTGCCCACCACGAGGTTGGTCTCCGTCAGGCGGGGCTCGCCGAACCGCATGGCGATGCCGAAATCGGACAGCCTGAGCCGCGGCCGGCCCGTGCCGGTGGCTTCGAGCAGCACGTTGGCGGGCTTGACGTCGCGGTGCACGACGCCTTCCGCGTGGACCGCGGCCAGACCCGACAGGAGCTGGTCGAGCAGGGTGCACACGTACGCCGGCGGCAGCGGGCCGTAGTCGCCGACGAGATGGACCAGCGAGCCGCCCCCGACCAGGTCCATGGTGAACAGGACCTTGTCGTCGTCGGCGGCCCAGCTGGCCGGGGCCAGGACATGGGGATGGTCGATGCGCAGAGCCTGTTCCCGCACGAAGCGCAACAGCGAGTGCGCGTCGCGCTGCTGGAGCACCTTCGCGGCCACATAGCGCCGCCTGCGGTGGTCCCAGGCGCGCCACACGGCACCCGCGCCGCCACGCCCGATCGGGTCGGCCAGCTCGTACCGGCCGGCGAAGACCTCACCCATGACAGTCCGCCGCTCCTCCCCCTAGCCCCTCGTTCCCCCTCTTCCCCCCGGGACGAGAGATACGACCCCTCCCCCGTGCCCCGGACGGCTGACCCCTGGACCCGGCCCCGCGGACCCCCTCCGCGGAGCCGGGCCCTCGGGTCAGTTCTGGTGGGACTGGTAGTGCGCGACCGCGTCGGAGGTGCGGCCGGCACCGTAGACCCGGAGGAACTCTGCCAGCTCCGGGTGGCTCGGGGCGAGGGAGTCGGCGGCGTCGATGATGTCGCCCGCGGCAGCCACCGAACGCAGCAGCGACTGGATCTCGCGCACCACGCGCTTGACCGTCGGCGCCCCCGAACTGCTCGTCGTGTGCGTGGTGTTGTTGAGCACGGATCCCCCCTGCGACTTCTTGATCTCGTCCATGCGGTCGGTGGCCTCGGCCGCGCTGACGCTGCCGTCCGCGACCTGCGCCGCCAGCTCCTGCAGCAGCTGCACCCGCTGGACGACGGCAGGATTGCCGATCTTGGCGCGCTGGCCGCTCATCAGCTGCGACAGCATCGGAGCCGACAGGCCCAGGACCGCCGCGAGACGGGCCTGGTTGAGCCCGAGATCGTCGATGAGCTTACGGAAGAGCGCCCCCAGCGGCTCCCCGTACCAGTTGCGCTGCAGCTCTCGCGCTCTCGCGGTGGCTTCCTGCTGTGCGGCGTCCATTGCGTCTCCCCATCGCTTCCCCTAAAACCGCGGTTCGCTGTAGCGAACCATGTCGAGCATCTTACGGAGAGTGGTCATCTGCGGGGACCCCCAATCTTTTTGCGGGATACGGGGGGTGACCCGGTAGTCTGGTCTGCGGCACGCGCCGGGGTACGCGGTACCTTCGGCCGTGGCTTCCCTTCCGGGGCCTTAGCTCAGTTGGTAGAGCGCCGTCTTTGCATGGCGGATGTCAGGGGTTCGACTCCCCTAGGCTCCACACCGAAGACCCCTCTGACCTGCGGAAACGCAGTTGGAGGGGTCTTTTTCTTCCGGTTTCCCGTGCTGGCGGGAACACACGGCGGTGCCGGCGGACGTCCGTGCAGGCCCGTGTCCGCAGGGCTTTGGGGCAGCGCCCTGCCCGGCCGGTGCCTCCTACACCAGTGGTTCGTCGACCGCTCGCCAGGCCTGGTCGGCGAAGCGCGCGGCCTGGGGGTGGGCACCGTGCGAGGGGTGGGCGAGGTAGGCACGCACGGTGGGTGCGCCGGTCAGCGGGACGAGGTGGACGCCGGGGTGCGTGTAGCGGCGGGCGGCGGAGACCGGTGCAGTGCCCACACCGAGGCCGACGGCCACCTGTTCCAGCCATTCGTCGAAGTTGCGGCACTCGGCGCCGACCACTGGCCGGCTGCCGGCGGGCCACATGTCGGGGAACGTGGTGCCGCTGACGGTGTTGACGATCAGCGGCAGTTCGGAGAGTTCCGCCCAGTCGAGTTCGGTGCGCTCGGCGAGGCGCCAGCTCGCGGGGACCGCCGCGATACGGGGCTCCTCGTAGAGGAGGACGCCGCGCAGTCCCTTCGGCAGGGGCGCGCTGCGCAGCAGGGCCAGATGCGCTTCGCCCGTGTCGAGTCCGGCCTGGGGGGTGTCACAGCGGATGAACTCGACTCCGACTCCGGTCTCCTCGCCGAACCGGGCGGCCAGCCGCGACAGTCCCTCGGGCAGTCCCCAGCTGAACCCGATGCGCAGTTTCTCCCCTTTCTGTAAATCCACCAGCGTCGAGTCGAGCTGGCGTATCAGCGGGGCGACGGCCTCCTGCAGGGTCTTTCCTTTGTCGGTCAGCTCCGTTCTGCGGGTGCTGCGTTCGAAAAGCCTCACGCCCAGGGAGTCCTCAAGAGTCCTGATGTTGCGGGTCAGGGTCGGCTGGGTGAGATGCAGGCGGCGGCCGGCGGCCGTGAAGCCTCCTTCCTCGGCTACCGCCAGAAAGCAACGCAGGTGACGCAGGTCGATGTTCATTCGTCGAGTGTATAGGTGGTGCAGTAAAGTAATTTCTCCACCCCCTGCCCAGTGTCTAGTGTTCTGGGTGTAGCCGAGCGGACGGAGTGCCCGGGAAGCATGGGCCGATAGCCGACGCCGCCGGTGTGCAGTCATTGTTACGGGGGTAACATGCAGGAAGCGCTGGAGCGTTGGTGCGCGCCGTCAATCGGCAGAGCGCAAGAATCGGCCAAAGGGAAGGTCAAGGGACCCGTGGCCGGTCGGGCTGCCAGAAAGGTGCCCGTTCCCGAATCTGCTTTCGTCGTGGCCTCTGCGGACCCTTCGTAGACCGGTTGCCGACCGCGCTGCCCTTTGGTGGTGCGGGGTATGGCACGGGTGATTCGATGTAATGCGATGTGCTGGCTTTGTGTCGATTTCATGTCGACGGCCGCCATCCTCTCGAAAGTTATCCCCTCAACTACTTTCGCCGACGACTTTCCGGCCTGTCCATCAACTCTGTCCCGCGCCGCGACAGGCCGTCGCGGGGTGATTCTGGTCGGGCTTTCCGGAAATTCCCGTCCTGCTGCCGTAGATCACTGAGAAGGATTTTTGCTGTGCCTGTAATCAATACGAGCAACGGTCCCCTTGAACATGTCGTCATCGACGGAGACCCGGACCTGGCACCCCTGGTCTTCCTGCACGGCGGACTCGGCTGCCTCGCGGCCTGGGGGCGCTTTCCCGCCCGTCTGGCCGCCGCCACCGGGCGCCGCGCGCTGGTCTACTCACGCCACGGCCACGGCGGCAGCGGTCCCGACCCGCTGCCCCGTACCCCGCGCTACATGCATGAACACGCCCAGGACGTGCTGCCCGAACTGCTGGATGCGCTGGGCCTGCACCGCCCCGTCCTGGTCGGCCACAGCGACGGCGCCTCCATCGCCCTGCTGTACGCCTCGGTGCACCCCGTCGAAGCGGTCGTCGGGATGGGCCCGCACATGTACTTCGAGGACGAGAACCGCATCGGCATCGAGAACGCCCGCGCCTCCTACGACGCGGGCCCGCTCGCACGGAAGATGGCCATGGTGCACGACGACCCCCGGGGGGTCTTCGACCGCTGGAGCGGGGTCTGGCTCTCGTCCGGCTTCCGCACCTGGTCCATCGAGAACGACCTCGACGTCGTCGCGCCCGTGCTGATGATCCAGGGGGACGCGGACGAGTACGGCTCCCTGGCCCAGGTCGACGCCGTCGAGCGCGCGGTCGAGGGCCCCTTCCGGCGCCTGGTCCCCGAGGGGTGCGACCACTACCCCCATCTGGTCCGCCCGGACCTGGTCACCGACACCGTCCGCGACTTCCTCGCCGAGCATGCCGGGCACGCCGGGCACGTTCGGTCCGCGGAGGCCGCCCGATGACCGCGCAGGCCCCCGTACGCCTCGACGCCCTGCTGGCCCGCTCCGCGCAGGCACACCCCGACCGCACCGCCCTGGAGGGGGCCGGCGAGAGCTGGACGTACGCCCAGCTCGACCGCGCCGTCGATGCGCTGGCGGACCGGCTGACCGCCACCGGCGTCGCACCGGGCGACCGGGTCGGCGTCTACGCCCCCAAGAACCCGGCCACCGTCATCGCCCTGTACGCGGCGCTGCGGGCCGGCGCGGTGACCGCGCCTCTCGACGTGGCCGACCCGCCCGAACGTACTGCCCGCATGATCCGCAACGCAGGGCTGTCCCTGCTGCTGACCTGCGACCGAGCCCTGGCCGGGGCCCACCGCGCCGCCACCCGAGCCCGCGATGGTGCGCCGGCCGACGAGGGCCCCCTGGAGCACGGCCTGCACTGCGTGCGGATCCTCGCCCCCGAGGAGCGGCCCGCGCCGCTGCCCGCGCCCACCGACTCCGGCGGCTACATCCTCTTCACCTCCGGCAGCACCGGCTGGCCCAAGGGCGTTCTGCTCTCGCACGAGAACGTCATGCACTACGCGCTGTGGGCCGCCGGCGAGTTCGGCCTCACCCCCGAGGACCGGATCGGCTCACAGGCCGCCCTCACCTTCGACCTGACCACCTTCGACCTGTTCAGCGCCGCCGCAGCAGGAGCCTGCACGGTCCTGATGCCGGACGTGCTGCGGACCTTCCCGCGCGATGTCGTCGGATGGCTGACCGAGCAGCGCATCACCGCCTTCATGGCCGTGCCGTCCCTCTACCACACCATGCTCCAGCAGGGCGGCATCGCCGACGCCCCGCCGCCCGCCCTGCGCCTCGCGGCCTTCGGCGGCGAGGCGTTCGCCCCCGACCTGCTGGAACGGTACCTGCGGCTGCTGGAAGGGGTGCCCTTCTACAACCTGTACGGGCCCACCGAGACGAACGCCTGCACCTACTACCGGGTTCCGGCCGACTGGACGGCCGACCAGGAGCTGCCCATCGGCCGCGGTATCGGCGGCGTCCACATCGACGTGCTCGACGGGGACGGCCGGCACACCGACGGCGAAGGCGAGATCCACATCGCCGGACCCGTCGTCTTCCAGGGCTATCTGCGCGGCGGCGCACTCGACGACCCCACCGTCACCGTCACCTGCCGCGACGGCGTGGCCCGCCGCGCCTACGCCAGCGGCGACCTCGGCCGGATCACGTCCGACGGCCGCGTCTTCCTGCGTGGCCGGCGCGACAACCAGGTCAAGCGGCGGGGCCACCGCATCGACCTGATGGACGTGGAGAACGCCGTCCTGGAGCTGCCGCAGGTGGCCACCGCCGCGGTCGTCGCCAAGGACGGCCCGTACCTGGGCCAGATCTGGGCCTACGCACAGACCGACGCCGACGAGCGGGAGGTCCTGGCCGCTCTGCGCGACGTGCTGCCCAAACGGATGCTCCCCGACCGGGTGGTTCCGCTCACCGCCCTGCCCACGACCACCAGCGGGAAGGTCGACCGCCGTGCCCTGCGCGACAGCGACGAGCACACCGCCGGCCCTGCCCTTCCAGGCGATACCGACGACCGCACCTCCGGCCCCGCACTCCTGAAGGAGATCACCGTATGAACAGCGTCGAAGAACTCTGCACCCTCATCGGCAGCCGCATCACCTGGGGACGCGGCGAGGACGCCGGCTCCCTCGACGCCGACACCCCGCTGCTGGAGATGGGCCTCCTCGACTCGCTGGCGATCATGGAGATCGTCGCGGCGCTCCACAAGGAAGCCGGCATCACCCTGCCCGACACCGAGATCGTCGCCGCCAACTTCCGCAGCCCCAGGGCCCTTTGGGACGCCATCGAGAACCTCTCCGGCGAGGTCCGCGCATGAGTCCGGCGGCCACCGCGGCGCTGCGCACCGGCGCACCGGAGACCGAACAGCTCGTCGACACCTACCGTGACCTCGCCGCACCGGTGGCCGAGCGGATCGCCGAGAAGGACTTCACCGCCCAGTGGCAGGCCATGGCCGACCTCGGTGTGCTCCGGCTCGCCCCGCCGGACGCCACGGCACCCGGCCCGGTCACCCGCTCGCTCGCCATGATCGAGGGCATCGGTCTGGCCGGCGCCGACCCGGGGCTGTGCTACGCGCTGGCCTCGCAGATCTTCGGGATGCAGTTCCCGCTCCGGGACGCCCTCGGCGCCGACGCCTGGCGCGCGGTCGCCGACGTCCAGCAGGGCCGGGTGCTGCTGTGCCACGCGCTGACCGAACGCGGCGGCGGCAGCGACCCGTTCTCCATGCGGACCCGCGCCCGGCGCGACGGAGACGGCTTCGTGCTCGACGGCGCCAAGACGTTCATCACCGCCGCCCCCGTGGCCGACCGGGCGATCGTCTTCGCCCGTACCGCCGAGGGACGCTCGCCGTTCGCGCTGTCCGCGTTCCTCTTCCCGCTCGACCTGCCGGGGATCCGCCGCGGCGAGACCTTCACCAAGACCGCGCTGCCCACCGTGCCGATGGGGGAGCTCCTCTTCGAGGGCGCCCGGCTGCCGGGGAGCGCACTGCTCGGCGAGGAGGGCTCCGGACTGGCAGTGATGGCCTCCACCACCGCCTGGGAACGCTCCGTCATCCTCGGCTACGCCCTCGGCCCGATGCAGCGCATCCTGGCCCGCACCGTCGACTGGGCCGCGGACCGCGACCACTTCGGCCGCCGTATGGGAGCGAGTCACCAGGTCGCGGCCCGGGTCAGCGACATGGCCCTGGCGCTGCACCGCTCCCGCGTCCAGCTCTACGCGATGGCCGCCCGGCTCGACACCGGTACGCCCGCCCGGCAGCTGGCCACCGAGGCGGCCCTCACCAAGATCTCCGTCTCCGAGGACTACGTACGGATGACCGAGCACGCCACCGCGCTGTCCGGCGTCCGCGCCTTCCTCCCCGCCTCCGAACTCGCCGCCGACCTGGCCGGCCCCATGGCGGCCCTCACCTACGCCGGTCCGAACGACCTGCTGCGCGTGGGTGTCGCACGGCAACTCGGCCTGCCCGTCGAGAACTGACCGGTCGAGACCCGACCGGCCGCCCACCGACTCCAAGGACTTCGATGACGCTGCCGACCCCACTCGACGACCTCCTCAAACTCGCCGCGGAGACGGGCGACCGGCTCGCCCCGCTCGCCGCCGGCACCGACGCCGGACGCGACAACGGCCACGAGACCTACCGCATCCTGCGCGAGTCCGGTCTGCTCGCCCTGCTCGTCCCCCGGGAAGCAGGCGGCGCAGGCCTGGGCTTCGGCGACTACTGGCGGGTGCTCGCCGAACTCGGCGCGCACAACGGCGCCGCCGCCCTCGGCTTCAACATGCACCACGTCGTCATCGGCGCGCTCGCCGATGCCGCCGGCACCCGGCTGCCCCCGGCCGCCGAGACGTTCCGCGCCTGGATGCTGGACGAGGTCGTGAACGGGCGCAAGCTGTTCGCCTCCGCCACCTCCGAGGCGGGCCGCGGCGCCAAACTCCGCGGGATGCAGACCCGTTACCGGCTCTCCGACGACGGCACGCACTACCTCCTGAGCGGCCAGAAGTCCTTCGTGTCGCTGGCCGGCGCCGCCGACTACTACGTCGTCGCGGCCTGTGCCGAGGGCGGCGCCGAGGACACCGGCGAGGCCTCGCACTTCGTCGTCGCCGCCGACGACCCCGGCGTGAGCTTCGGCACCGTGCAGCACATGTCGGCGATGTACGGCACCAGCACCGCCCCGATGACGCTGGACGAGGTCCGGGTGCCCCGCTCCCGGCTCTACCTCGGCGTCGAGGGCATGTCCCTGTTCAAGGTCGTGCGCGAACCGCACTGGATGGTCGCCGGCTACACCGGCGCCTACCTCGGCATCGCCGAGGCCCTCTTCCGGCACACCGTCGACCATGTCACCGCCTCTCCCGCCCGCGCCGACTCGCCCGTCGTGCAGCAGGAGCTGGGCCGGATGTCCGCCCGGCTGCGGGCCGCCCGCGCCCTGGTGCACGAGGCCGGTGACCTCGTCACCGCCGAACGCGGCAGCCTGGAGGCCAACGCCATGGTGCACGCCGCCAAGTACGTCGTCGGCGAGGTCGGCCCCCAGCTCGCCCAGGACGCGCTGAGGCTGTGCGGCTCGGCCGCCGTCAGCCGCAGCCACCCGCTGGAGCGGCTGATCCGCGAGGTCCAGTTCGCCCATGTGATGCCCGCCAAGCCGCAGGAGTGCCTGGAATACCTGGGCAAGGCCGCGGTCGGCGTCAACCTCTACGACGCCCGGGCGTTCGCATGGTGACCCCCCTCCAGGACGAACGCGCGGTGACCCGCGACGCCTTCCGGGCCCTGATGGGCTCCCACCCCAGCGGCGTCGCCGTCATCGCCACCGCCGACGCGCAGGGCACGCCGTACGGTTTCACCTGCACCGCCCTGTGCTCGCTCTCCCTCGACCCGCCGCAGCTGCTGGTCTGCGCGGGCAACAACGGGAGCACCCTCCCGGTCCTCGCCGCTCGTGGCGCCTTCACCGTCAACCTCCTGCACAGCGCCGGGCGGCGTGCCGCCGAGGCGTTCGCCGGGCCGGCCGCCGAACGGTTTCGCACCGTCCCCTGGCAGCCCGCGCCCACCACCGGCCTACCGGCCCTGATACAGGACGCGCACGCCACCGCCGAGTGCCGGGTCACCCGGCTCGTCCCGGCCGCCGACCACACCATCGTGATCGGCGAGGTGCTGCACACCCAGACCCACGCCCCGGCCGGCGAAGAGCCGCCGCTGCTGTACGGCATGCGCCGCTACGCCACCTGGCCGGCC
This sequence comes from Streptomyces sp. NPDC007971, assembly GCF_042958635.1. Lineage (NCBI taxonomy): Bacteria > Bacillati > Actinomycetota > Actinomycetes > Kitasatosporales > Streptomycetaceae > Streptomyces > Streptomyces sp. NPDC007971. Next base: position 23,565 of record NZ_JBIBJK010000011.1, on the reverse strand, counting down.
TGACCGGGCCGCGCCCCACCGGCCGGCCCCACCCGCGGCCACGTGCCTCCGGCCGGTCCCACCCGCGGCCGCACCCCACCACCACACGCCCCACCACCACACGCCCCACCACACGTGAGGAATCCGCATGTACCGCACCCTGATGAAGTCGAAGATCCACCGCGCCACCGTCACCCAGGCCGAGCTGCACTACGTCGGCTCGGTGACCGTCGACTCCGACCTCATGAAGGCCGCCGACCTGATGGCGGGCGAGAAGGTCGACATCGTCGACATCGACAACGGCGCCCGGCTGTCCACCTACGTCATCGAGGGCCCGGCCGGTTCCGGCGTCATCGGCATCAACGGCGCCGCGGCCCGCCTCATCAGCCCCGGCGACCTCGTCATCCTCATCGCCTACGCCTCCATGACGGACACCGAGGCCGCCTCCTTCGTCCCCCACGTCGTCTTCGTCGACGAGCACAATGCCGTCTCGGGCCTGGGCGGCGACCCGGCCGAGGCCCCCGAGGGCTCGGGCCTCGAACGCGGCGACCTCGTCGCCGGCTGAGCGCCCGAACACGCCGTCTCAGGGAGATGCCATGACGATCTCCGTGGTCAGCGGCGGCACCCGCGGCATCGGACGGGCACTGAGCCTCAGGCTCGCCGCCCTCGGCCACCGGGTGATCGCCCTCTACCGCAGTGACGACCTCGCCGCACAGGAGACCGCGAAGGCCGGCGACGGCCGGATCGAGACGCTGCGCTGCGACCTCGCCCGGCCCGAGGAGATACGGGCGGTCGGCGACACGATCACCGGCACGTACGGCGCACCGTCCGTGCTGGTCAACAACGCCGGTGTGAACCGCGACCGGCCGTTCCTGTCGATGACCGCCGAGGACTGGGACACGGTGCTGGCCACCAACCTCTCCGGTCCCTTCCACCTCACCCGGGCCCTGGCGCCCGCGATGGCGCAGGCGGGCGGCGGCAGCATCGTCAACGTCGCCTCCACCACGGCGATCCGGCCCCGTGCAGACGGCGCCAACTACTGCGCGAGCAAGGCGGGCCTGCTCCAGCTCACCAAGTGCCTGGCCCTCGAACTCGCCCCGCACATCAGGGTGAACGCCCTGCTGCCCGGATTCACCGACACCGAAGAGGTCACCGAGCGCTACCGCCTCGATGACCCCGAGCGGCTGGCCGCCGTCCTGGACGCCATCCCCGGCCGCCGGCTCGGCACGGCCGAGGACATGGCCGATGCCCTCGAATTCCTGGTGACCGCGCGCAGCGGCTACGTCACGGGCCAACAACTCATCGTCGACGGCGGCCACTTCATGGGGTGACCCCCCCCACATCGCCACCGGTCCGTGCACGCCCACCGGTCCGTGCACGCCCACCGGTCCGTGCACGCCCGCCGGTGCGCTCACGGCCGCCGGTCCGCCCCGACGGATTCCCTCACCTCTCAGGAGAAGAAGCGCATGCGACTGACCCAGCAACAGGCCGACCAGTACCACCAGCAGGGGTTCCTCATGCTCGAATCCCTCCTCGACCCGCAGGAGGTGGAGAGTCTCCGCGCCGCCTTCGAGCGCGACGGGAAGGTACCCGGCCCGCAGGTGGTGACCGAGGACGGCGGTACGGAGGTACGGGCGGTCTACGCCTCGCACCAGCGCCAGTCCGAGTTCGCCGGCCTGATCCGTGACCCGCGCATCCTGGAGCCTGTCCAGCAGCTGCTCACCGAGGACGTCTACGTCTACCAGTTCAAGATCAACGCCAAGCCGGCCTTCGGCGGCGACAAGTGGGCCTGGCACCAGGACTACCTCGCCTGGCGGCTCGCCGACAACCTGCCCGCTCCGCGCCAGATCAACATCGGCGTCTTCCTCGACGACGTCACCGAGTTCAACGGCCCGGTCATCTTCCTGCCGGGCTCGCACCGGGGCGGACTCGTCCACGAGGGCCGCTCGGCCGCCGCCAGGTCCGAGCAGCACCTCGACCCCGACGACATCTCGCTGTCGCCGCAGCAGCTCGCCGAACACGTCGACCGGCACGGTATGACCAGCCCCAAGGGCCCCGCCGGCTCCGTCGTGCTGTTCTCCCCGGAGATCGTGCACGGCTCGTCCCCCAACATGTCGCCGTTCCCCCGCCGGCTGCTGATCGCCACCTACAACGACACCGCCAACCTGCCGCGGCCCACGGGCGAACCCCGCCCGGACTACGTGGTGTGCCGCGACACCGAGCCGCTGCGCCCACTGGCCGCCCCCTTCTCCCAGACCCTGAGCACGGTGACGGCATGACACAGCGCACCGGACGCGCCGTCGTCCTGGAGGAGTTCGCCGAGCCACTGCGACTGCGGGAGTTCCCGCTGCCCGCGGCCCCCGACGAAGGCATGGTCGTCGCCTGCGGATACGGCGGCGTCTGCGGCACGGACCTGCATCTGCAGCAGGGCCACCTGGACATCCCCGTCCCGCTCGTCCTCGGCCACGAAGGGCTCGGCGTCATAGAAGAGCTGGGCGCCGGGACCCACCAGGACGCCGCCGGGACGCCGCTCGCGGTCGGCGACACGGTGATGTGGGCCTCCTCCATCGCCTGCGGCGTCTGCCCGCCCTGCCGGCTGCACCGCGAACCGACCCTGTGCGAGCGGCGCCGCACCTACGGCGTCAACCGCGCCCTCGCCGACGGCCCGGAACTCTCCGGAGCCTGGGCCGACCACATCGTGCTGCAACCCGGCACCACCGTGATCAAGGTTCCCGACGGCACCGACCCGCTCGCCGCCATGTCCCTGGCCTGCGCCGGGCCCACCGTGGCACACGCGCTCTACGAGAGGCGGCCGGTGCGGTTGGGCGAGACCGTCGTCGTGCAGGGCAGCGGCCCGGTCGGTCTGGCGGCAGCCGCGTTCGCGCAGCTGGCCGGTGCCGCCAAGGTCGTCGTCGTCGGCGGCCCGGCCGGGCGACTGGAGCGGGCCGCCGCGGCCGGCATCGGTGACGTCCACCTGAACATCGCCGACGCCGCCGACCCCGCGGAGGTCCTGCGCGAGGTACGGGCCGCCACCGGAGGGGACGGCGCCGACCTGGTGATCGAGTGCGCCGGAGTGCCGGCCGCCGTCGGACAGGGCCTCACCCTGGCCCGCCGGGGCGGCAGCTACCTGATCATCGGCCAGTACACGGACGCCGGGGACACCCTGATCAACCCGCACCAGATCGTCCACCGGCAGCTCGACGTCGTCGGCTCCTGGGCCTTCACCGGTGCCCACCTCGTCGAGTACGTCCGCCTGCTGCCGGCCCTCACCGGCCGGTTCGACCTGGCCGCCCTGGTGACGCCCTTCCCTCTGGACCAGCACGCAGACGCGCTCACCGCGGTGGCCGACGGGTCGGTGATGAAGGCGGTGCTCACGTCCTGACACCCCCTTTCCCGACGCTCACCTCCTGACACACCACCCCTGCGGTGCGCCGGTGACGGCGAAGGCGAGGTGAAGGCGAGGGCGAGGGCGAGGGCGAGGGCGAAAGCGAAGATGACGGCGACGGCCCGACAGCAGCCTCACGGCGCGGTCGGGCCGTCGCCGCTGCCGCTGCCGTCGCCGTCGCGGTCGCCCGCTCGCCCGTCCGCACGAAAAGGCACCGGCTCACCCGCCGAGCGCCCCCAGCGCCTCCTGAGTCGCCTCGTCGTCGGGAAGGTAGGCCAGCAGGTGGTGGCCCGGCTCGTCCACGGCGGCGAGCTTGACGTACCGCAGCCGCAGATCACCGGCAACCGGGTGCCGGAAATGGCGTACCGCCGGATGGAACGCCGAGGTCTCCCGGTGGCTGTACCAGCGGACCGCGTCCGGGTCGGCCAGCAGTTCCTCGGTGATCTCCGCATAACGGCCGTCCTCCGGGTGCCGGGCCGCCTTCGCCCGGAACTGGCCGAGCAGACTCCGCGCCTCCGGCTCCCAACGGGCCAGCAGCGTACGGGCCGGCGGCCAGCGGAACACCAGCCACAGCAGATTGCGCTGCTTGGGCGCCAGCCGCGCCGGGTCGGTGAGCAGCGCCGCATACCCCGAATTCCAGGCCAGCAGGTCCCAGTGCGGGTCGAGCACCGCGGCCGGATTCGGCGCCAGCGACTCCACCAGCGACAGCAGATTCCGCGACACCCACCCCGGCGGCCGCTCGGCCGGCACGGCGTGCTCCACGAACGACAGCACATGCGCGGTTTCGTCCGCGTTCAGCCGCAGCGCCCGCGCCACGGACCGCAGCACCTGCTCCGACGTACGGACCCGTCCCTGCTCCAGCCACGCGTACCAGGAACTGCTGACCCCGGCCAGCTCGGCGACCTCCTCGCGCCGCAGCCCCGGGGTACGGCGCCGCGCAGAGCCGGGCAGCCCCACGTCAGCGGGCGCCAGCCGCTCGCGGCGGGAGCGCAGGAACGCGCCCAGTTCGCGGCGCAGGCCGCTGGGTCCGCTGTCGTTCACGCCCCCACGCCCTCCCTGCTCCGCCGCCCCGCTCCCCGGGGCATCGCACCCTTGCCCGGGACGTCGCACCGGTCCCCAGGCTGTGAGCAACGGTAATCGGCTACGGGGCCACCCCGGCCGGCTGCGGTGATGAGCTGAATCGGCCGGTCCGACAGCACCGGTCGGCACGACACGAGGAGCCCCATGGACACCGCCGACTCACCCCGCACCACTCCCACACCCCCTCCGGCTGCCGTCACCGGCCCGGCCGCTTTACCGACGCCCCCCGCCGCCTCGCTGCGTCTGCTGCGCACTGCCGGATTCGTCAGCAACTTCGACCGATTCTGCATCACCCCGATGCTGCTGATCATCGGAAGCCGGCTCGGCGTCCCGCTGACCACGGTGATGCTCGCCGCCAGCGGCTACTTCCTCGCCTACGGCCTCATGCAGCCGATCTGGGGCCTGGCGAGCGACCGGCTGGGCCGGGTGCGGGTCATGCGGATCTCGCTGACCGGCGCCGCCGTCGCCGCACTGTGCTCGGTGATCGCGCCCGGCGCGACGGTGCTGATCGTGGCCCGCGTCGCGGCCGGCGCGTTCTTCGCCGCGTCCATCGCCGCATCCATCACCTACGTCGGGGACACCGTGCCCGCCGCGGTCCGCCAGCGCCCGCTCAGCGAGCTGATGACCGCGTTCGCGCTGGGCACCGCCGTCGCCACCGTCGTCGCCGGGGCACTGGCGCACTACGTCAGCTGGCGGCTGGTCTTCGCCCTGCCCGGCCTGATCGCCGCCTACCTGGTCGTCGCCCTGCGCCGACTGCCCGAACCGCCGCGCGCAGCGCCCGGTGCGCTGCTCACTCCGTTCAAGATCGCCCTGAGTTCCCGCTGGCAGTGGTACGTCATGGCCGTCGCGATGCTCGAAGGCGCCGTCCTGCTGGGCTTCCTGACCTACATCGCGCCGGCGCTGGAGGCGCAGGGCGCCTCGGCGACCCTGGCCGGTGCGGTGTCTGCGCTGTACGGCGTGGGCTCGATGGCCGCGGCACAGATGGTCAAGCGGCTCGTCGGGCGCTGGACACCGGTGCGGCTGATCGTGATCGGCGGGGTGCAGATGGCGGTGGCCTTCGGCTTCGCCGCGGCCAGCCGGTCCGTGCCCGCGCTGGTGGGATGCGCTCTGCTGCTCGGCGGTGGCTGGTCGTTCATGCACTCCACGATCCAGTCCTGGGCCACCGCCCTGTCGCCCGCCGCCCGGGCCACCAGCGTCGCGATGTTCGGCGTGGCTCTCTACGTCGGCAGCGCCCTGGCCAGCGCCCTCGCCGCCGGACCCGCCGAACACCACGCCTACCAGGGCATGTTCCTGACGGCCGCGGTCCTGACCGTCCCCCTGACCGTGGCAGCCGCCGTGGGCCGCGCCCGCTACCGGAACTGACCCGACCGCGTCCCCGCCGGCCCCGGGGCGAAGCTGCCGCCGGCCCCAGGAGCCGACACACCCCCGGCGCGGAACCACACCGCGCAAAAAAGACCCCCATGACCGCGTCCACGCAGGTCACAGGGGTCCTCAACGACGAATCCCGGACGGGGCGATCTCCACCACAACCCGCCCGCAGGCGCCGTACCCGGCACAGCCGGGCGTCCCACGGACGCCCGGCCTCACTCCTTCTCGTCGCGATCGGCGGCGTCCTCATCGGCCTGCTTCGCCTGGGCCTCCGGGTCCAGCACCGAGGTACCACTGCCGTCCACCGCGCTCAGCCGCCCCGACTCGGGCACCTCCGTCGCAGCGGGCGGCTCCACCAGCCAGTCCGGGTTGGCCTGCTTGTCCCACCACTTCCAGGCCGCAAAAGCACCGCCCGCCACCAGGCCCAGCAGCGCCAGCACCTTCACGGTCCGGCCGACCCTGGAACGCCGCTCGTTCCTGCGGGCCAGCTTCTGGATCTCCTGCGCCGAGACATGGCCGCGCAGCGCGGCCAGCGCGGCGGCACTGCGCGTGGCGGCCTCGTCCGCCACCGGGACCGCAGCGGCCACCGCCTGCTCGATCATCGGACGCGAATACTCGGCGGCCTGCCGCGCAGCCTTCAACGTACGGGCGGCAGCCTCGTGCGCAGCCAGGTCCACCTTCGGCGGCACATGCGTCCGCGCCTGCTCCAGACGCGGGGCGAGATAGGCGTCGTACTGCTCGCGGGCCTGCTCAGCGGCCTGCGACACCACGGGCGCCAGCCGTACGCGTGCCTCCTGCGCGTAATACGCGGCACGCTCCTTTGCCGTGTCGGCGTAGGGTGCCACCACTTCCGCGGCGTGCAGCACGCTGTCCCTCGCCGAGCCGGTCGCGGCGCGCACGCTGTCGATGCGGGTCACGGGTTCCTCCTCCTCGGTGGCGTACGGTAATTCGACTTTCCACCCTTTTACGGATCATGCCTGTCAACCAGCTGCGCGGCATGCGCGGGCGGGCATATGGGTGCAACAGGAACTTCCTCACGACACTCCCACGAATCGCGGCCCTGCGCTCCCTCACCGGCGGAACTGCCTCCTGACGGGCGTCGCCCGTTCTGGGCCGTGCGAGGATCGGGGAGCACACGCGGACAACGGAAGGCGGATCGTGGCCGAGCAGCTCTACGCCACCCTGAAGACCAGCCACGGCGACATCGAGGTCCGGCTGTTCCCGAACCACGCGCCCAGGACGGTCAGGAACTTCGTCGAACTCGCGCAGGGCGAACGCGAGTGGACACACCCGGGTACCGGCGCGGTGAGCCAGGACAAGCTCTACGACGGCACGATCTTCCACCGCGTCATCAGCGGCTTCATGATCCAGGGCGGCGACCCGCTGGGCAACGGCATCGGCGGCCCCGGCTACGAGTTCGCGGACGAGTTCCACCCGGACCTGTCCTTCAACAGGCCCTACCTGCTCGCCATGGCCAACGCAGGCCCCAACACCAACGGCTCGCAGTTCTTCATCACCGTCGTCCCGACAGTGCACCTGAACCGCAAGCACACCATTTTCGGCGAGGTCACCGACCTGGCCTCCCAGAAGGTCGTGGACGCCATCGCCGCCGTGCCGACGACGCTTCCCAACAACCGTCCCGTCGACGACGTCGCCATCGAGACGATCGTCGTCGACAAGCGCCAGAGCTGAACCCGGGAACCAAACGCCCCGCTCGTCCGTAAGGAAGAGCGGGGCGGGGTATTGCCGGGGGACCGCCCACGACCAGCAAGGGGATCTGATGGACCAGGCCGCAGGCAGCGCGCAGGACGCCCGGAGCCTGCCCGTGTGCTACCGGCACCCGGACCGCGAGACCGGTGTGCACTGCACCCGCTGCGAGCGCCCCATCTGCCCCGAGTGCATGGTCAGCGCCTCCGTCGGCTTCCAGTGCCCCGAATGCGTCCGCGGCGGCTCCGGCACGGGCCACTCCCCGGCCGCCTCGATCCCGCGCACCGTCGCCGGCGGCACCGTCGCGGCCGACCCCCGCCTGGTCACCAAGATCCTCATCGGGATCAACCTGGCCGTCTTCCTGCTGCAGATGTCCCTGGGCGACCGCTTCACCAACCGCTTCGAGCTCATCGGCCACGCCTACACCTACTACCTCCCCGGAGTACAGGGCATCGCGGAGGGCCAGTACTACCGCCTGCTGACCGCGATGTTCCTGCACGGCGGCTACACCCACATCGCGTTCAACATGCTCAGCCTCTGGTGGATCGGCGGCCCCCTGGAAGCCGCCCTCGGCCGCGCCCGCTACATCGCCCTGTACGTCGTCTCGGGCCTGGCCGGCAGCGCGCTCACCTACCTGATCGCCGCGCCCAACCAGCCCTCGCTGGGCGCCTCCGGGGCGATCTTCGGACTCTTCGGCGCCACCGCCGTCCTGATGCGCCGGCTCAACTACGACATGCGGCCGATCGTCGCGCTGCTGGTGATCAACCTGATCATCACCTTCAGCCCGGGGATGAGCATCGCCTGGGAGGCCCACGTCGGCGGTCTCGTCGCCGGCGTCGTCACCGGCTATGCCATGGTCCACGCCCCGCGCGACAGACGGACGCTGATCCAGTACGGCACCTGCGCCCTGGTACTGGCCGTCGTGGTGGTCCTGACACTGGTCAGGACCGCTCAGCTCACCTGATACCGAACCGTTGTCCACAGTGTGTGCCGGATCTTGTGCACACGGTGCGGGCACAGGTGTGCCCCCTGTCGCTCGGATGTGTTTTCGCAGGTCGGACAGGGGGCGAACGCGTGTGTGGAGACCGGTAGGGCAGTCACACCGGCGTCAACGGCCGATGAGTTATCCACAGATCGTAGTCTTTTCCCCAGGAGGGGTGTGGACAGCGAGCCGAGGCTGTGGATAACTCAGCGAACAGCCGTGGGCAGAGCTGCCGCCGACATGGGCGGAGCTGCCGTGGCGGCGGCTACTTCCACTGCGTGGAGACGCCGAACCCGGCGGCGATGAAGCCGAAGCCGACCACGATGTTCCAGTTGTCCAGGCTGTCGATCGGCAGCGAGCCATTGCTCACATAAAAGACGACGATCCAGGCCAGGCCGATGAGGAACATGGCCAGCATGACGGGCGCGACCCAGGCACGGTTGGTCAGCTTGATGGCCTGTGCCTGCTTCGCGGGCGGCGGCGTGTAGTCGGCCTTCTTGCGGATACGTGACTTCGGCACGAGGGTCTCTCCTGTCGATGCGCTGCGTGGCCGCGCAGGTAACTGGGTCGGTCCGGGGCAGCGTACAAGGGGACACTGAGTGCTCCCCCGGGCGTCCGTTAGCGTAGTGCTTCCGCGGCGCCGAAGGAGATAAGGGTACGTTGAGCAATTCTGCCGACTCTCCCGGGACGGGATCAACGGGTCCCGGCCCCGCGCGTGGCCCGCGTCTGCGTCCGGTGCGCATTCTCACGGCTGCCGTCTTCGCCCTGGCGGGGCTCATCTTCGTCACCAGCTTCAACACGGCCAAGGGCACGGACATCCGCAAGGACTCCTCCCTGCTGAAGCTGTCCGACCTGATCCAGGAGCGCAGCCGCAAGAACAAGGAGCTGGACGAGTCCAGCGCGGCCCTGCGCGATCGGGTGGAGTCGCTCGCGAAGAGTGACGGCGGCAGTACCGAGGCCCAGGACCGCAGGCTCACCGGGCTGGAGAAGAGCGCGGGTACCCAGGAGCTCACCGGCAAGGGGCTCACCGTCACCCTCAACGACGCCCCGCCGAACGCCACCGCCAAGCTCCCCGGCTACCCGGAGCCGCAGCCCGACTACCTGGTCATCCACCAGCAGGACCTGCAGGCCGTGGTGAACGCTCTGTGGCAGGGCGGCGCCCGGGGCATCAAGGTCATGGACCAGCGGCTGATCTCCACCAGCGCCGTCCGCTGCGTCGGCAACACCCTGATCCTCCAGGGCCGTGTCTACTCGCCGCCCTACAAGATCACCGCGGTGGGGGACCCGGACAGCCTCCAGCGGGCGCTCGCCGCGAGCAAGGCGATCCAGACCTACATGGTCTACGTCAATGTCTACGGGCTCGGCTGGAAAGTCACCGAGGACGGCGCGGTGACTCTGCCGGGCTACTCGGGCACAGTGGATCTGCACTACGCGAAGCCCGTGCAGTAGCCGTCCGCCCAGGAGCCGCCGGTGCGCGTGATCGTCAGGACTCTCAGCGAACTGTGCATCACCGTCGGCACCCTGATCGTGCTCTTCGTCGCCTACGTGCTGTTCTGGACCGGCGTGCAGGCCGACGGGGCCATGAACGACCAGATCGACCGGCTGCACGAGCAGTGGTCGAAGGGGAGCGTGCACCCCTCGGGGGCAGGCGGGGCTTCGGCGGGCGCGCCCGGTCCGGCCGTCTATCACGTGGGCCGGGCCTTCGCGATCATGTACATCCCGCGGCTCGGTTTCACGTGGAACAAGCCGGTGCTGGAGGGCACCGGCACCGATGTGCTGAAGAAGGGCCTCGGCCACTACGCCGCAACGGCCCGCCTCGGCCAGGAGGGCAACTTCGCGGTCGCCGGCCACCGGCGCACCTACGGGGACCCCTTCAAGGACTTCCCCCGGCTGCGGCCCGGCGACGCGGTGGTGCTGACCGACGGAACCACCTGGTTCACGTATCGGATCGACAAAGGGCCCTACAAAACCGTCCCGACCGACGTTGAGGTGATCGACCCTGTGCCACGTAAGTCGGGGTACACGCGTCCGGGGCGGTACCTGACGCTGACGACGTGCGATCCGGAATGGGGGCACAGTCACCGGTTGATCGTCTGGGGACACCTGGACTCCACACAGCCTGTGGACAAAGGCGAACCGAGGGCTCTGCGCCGTTAGTCTGGTGCTGTACGGCCTGAGTCAGGTGCCGTGGTGGAACGGAAGGGACGGCATGTACGGCTGGATCTGGCGGCATCTGCCGGGCAATGCGTGGCTGAAGGCGTTCATCTCACTCGTCCTGATCCTGGCCGTGGTCTACCTCTTGTTCCAGTACGTCTTCCCCTGGGCCGAGCCGCTGCTGCCCTTCAACGATGTGACGGTGGACAACCAGTGACTGCGCGGATTCTCGTCGTCGACAACTACGACAGCTTCGTCTTCAACCTCGTCCAGTACCTCTACCAGCTGGGTGCCGAGTGCGAGGTGCTGCGCAACGACGAGGTGTCGACTGCTCACGCCCAGGACGGTTTCGACGGTGTGCTGCTGTCGCCCGGGCCGGGGACGCCGGAGGAGGCGGGCGTGTGCGTGGACATGGTCCGGCACTGTGCCTCGACCGGGGTGCCGGTCTTCGGGGTCTGTCTCGGCATGCAGTCGATGCAGGTCGCGTACGGCGGTGTGGTCGACCGGGCGCCCGAACTGCTGCACGGCAAGACGTCCCCGGTGGAGCACGGGGGCAAGGGCGTCTTCGCCGGGCTGCCCTCCCCGTTCACGGCGACCCGCTACCACTCGCTGGCCGCCGAGCCGGCCACCGTGCCGGCGGAGCTGGAGGTCACGGCCCGTACGCACGACGGGATCATCATGGGCCTGCGGCACCGTGAACTCCCCGTCGAGGGCGTGCAGTTCCACCCCGAGTCGGTGCTGACCGAGTACGGGCACCGGATGCTGGCCAACTGGCTGGTGGAGTGCGGCGACCAGGGTGCCGTGGCGAGGTCGGCGGGGCTCGCCCCGGTGGTGGGCAGGGCCACGGCGTGACCGCGCTGCGCCCCGAGCGCGAGGACTTGTACGGCGAGGGACCGTACGAGTCCTACGGCCGTGTGCCGTACGCGAGCGCGGGCGCCCCTGACACGGCGCAGATGCCCATGGTGGCGCCGGTGGACGAGGAGACGATGGCGCTGCGGATCCCCGATCCGCTGCTGGGGCCAGGGAGCGAGCCCGTACGGGCCTCTGGGGCCCCGTCGGCCTCTTCCGCCACTGGATCTCCGCCGGGTGGCCGTGCGGCCCGCAGAAAGGCCGCCAAGCGGCGTGGTGGCCGTCATGGCGGGCACCGGGAGCCGGTGGGTCCGTCCGGGACTGCGTCGGAGTCCGGGCCGGGGCGGCCGCTCTCCCGGGTGGAGGCCCGGCGGCAGGCGCGGCTGCGCAGGCCGGGCCCGGGCGTCGTCGCGAGCCGGGCGATCGGCGAGGTGTTCATCACCACCGGCGTGCTGATGCTGCTGTTCGTCACCTACCAGCTGTGGTGGACGAACGTCCGCGCGCATGCGCAGGCGGGCAGCGAGACCCATCAGCTGCAGAACGACTGGGCCAGCGGCAAGCGCAGCCCCGGGGTGTTCGAGCCGGGGCAGGGTTTCGCCATCCTGCACATCCCCGCGCTGGACGTGGTGGCGCCGATAGCGGAGGGCGTCAGCAACAAGAAGGTGCTCGACAAGGGCATGGTCGGGCACTACGGCGAGGGTGCGCTGAAGACGGCGATGCCGAGCGCGAAGACCGGCAACTTCGGCCTTGCCGCGCACCGCAACACGCACGGCGAGCCGTTCCGGTACATCAACCGGCTCAAGCCCGGTGATCCGGTGGTGGTCGAGACACAGGACACGTACTTCGTGTACAAGGTGACCTCGACGCTGCCGGTGACCCCGCCGTCCAACACCGGTGTGCTGAGCCCGATCCCGCGGGGTTCGGGTTTCACCGAGCCGGGCCGCTACATCACCCTCACCACCTGTACACCGGAATTCACCAGCAAGTACCGGCTGATCGTCTGGGGCAAGATGGTCGAGGAACGCCCGCGTACCAAGGGCAAGCCGGATGCGCTCATCGAGTAGGGGCTAAAGGAACAGTGGCAGCGACCGCCGACGACACCGAAGAGCACACGGATTCCTCCGGCGCGGCGCCGGGCGCGCCCGGCCGGCGTCCCGGCCGGATCGCGATGGCGGTCAGTGTCTTCGGTGAACTCCTGATCACGGCGGGCCTGTTGCTCGCCCTGTTCGTCGTCTACTCCCTGTGGTGGACGAACGTCATAGCGGATCGCAAGGCGCACAAGGAGGCAGAGAAGGTCCGTGAGCACTGGGCCCACGCCGCCGATTCGGGTCCCGGTGCGCTGGACACCAAGGACGGCATCGGTTTCCTGCACGTGCCGTCGATGAAGAACGGCGAGGTCCTGGTCGAGAAGGGCACGGGCACGGACGTCCTGAACGACGGTGTGGCCGGCTACTACACGGACCCGGTCAAGGCGACCCTGCCGATAACGGGCAAGGACGGCAACTTCGCCCTCGCCGCCCATCGCGACGGCCACGGCGCGAAGTTCCACAACATCGACAAGGTGAAGAAGGGCGACCCGATCGTCTTCGAGACGAGGGACGACTGGTACGTCTACAAGGTGTACTCGATCCTCCCGGAGACCTCGAAGTTCAACGTCAAGGTCCTCACCTCGGTCCCCAAGGAGTCCGGCAAGGAGAAGCCGGGCCACTACATCACCCTGACGACGTGCACGCCGGTGTACACGAGCGAGTACCGGTTCGTGGTGTGGGGCGAGCTGGTCCGGGTGCAGAAGGTGGACAGCAAGCGGACGTTGCCCAAGGAACTTCGTTAGCGTGACGCTCTGTCTCGCTTGACGTCGAGCACGTCGGTGCCGTTCAGCACGCCGTCGCGCAGGGTCTTCGATCCCAGCAGTGCCGATTCGTTGATCACGTTCTGCCCCGTCGGTTCGTCGTGGTCGTCCGACCGGGGCAGCGACTCGACCCCCACCCCGCCCGGTCGACGAGCCGTGTCATATGAAGAAACGACCGGCAGGGGCACTGTCGTGCGCGCGGTGAGGTCGTCAAAGACGTGGGCCCCTGCCGGGAAGTCCCGGCAGGGGCCCATGCACAGGTGCGGGCGTCAGCCGGTGCCGCCGAGGAAGCCGCCGCCGCCGTCGTTGCCGCCGTTGTTCCCGTTGCCGTTCTGACCGCCGACGGTGATCAGGTTGACCGCGGAACCCTTCTGGACCGTGCTGCCCTGACCCGGGTCCGACGTGAAGACGATGGCGTTGTCGTCCTGCGAGCCCTGGATGTTGCCGACCTGAAGGCCGGCCTGCTGCAGCAGGTTCTTGGCGTCCTTGAGCTTCTGCCCCTGGATGTTCGGGACCTGGACCGGGCCGTTGTCCTGCGCCTTGCCGACGCTGATCGTCACGGGGGTGTTCTTGACGACCTGCTGGCCCGCCTGCGGGTCGGTCGAGATGACCTTGCCGTCCTGATTGGGGTCGTTGGTCGGGGTGTCGGCGCAGTTCGGTGTCAGGCCCAAGCCCTGGAGCTCGGCCTTGGCGTCGTCGCAGGACTTGCCGACGAGGTCGCCGGGGATGGTGACCTTCTCGGCGGCCTTGGCGACCGTGAGGGTGATCGTGGTGCCCTTCTGCTTGCTCGCGCCGCCCGGGGGGTCCTGGTTGATGACGACGCCCGGTGTCCGGTCCGACACCTCGGTCTTCTTGTCGACCGTGAAGCCCTTGGCCTTGAGCTGGCTCTCGGCGTCGGCGAACTGGATGCCCTGGACGTCCGGCACGGTGACCGTCGGTGCCCCCTTCGACACGACGAGGTTGATCGTGTCGCCCTTCTTCACGTCCGAGCCCGCCGTGGGGTCCTGGGAGCAGACGTTGCCCTTGGGCTGCTTCTCGCAGGGCTTGCGGGTGATCTGGCCGAGTTTCAGGTCCGAGTTCCGGGCCATCTCCTTGGCGGTGTCATAGCTGTTGCCGACGAAGTTGGGGGCCTTGACGCCCTCGTTGTTGTTCTTCCCGTCGAACGCGTACTTACCGATCAGGATCGCGCCGACCAGGACCAGGAGGCCGGCGACGACGAGAAGGATCGTGGAGGTGTTGTTCTTCTTCTGCCGGCCGCGCCGGTCGGGGCGGTCGTCGTAGCCGTAGCCGTCGTCCGGGTTCATCGGCGGGAGCATGGTCGTCGCTCCGGCGCCGGCGTCCGGACGCAGGGCCGTGGTCGGCTGGTCGTCGGGGTAGCCGCCGTAGCCGACGGCGCCCATCGCGGCCGTCGCCGCGACCGGCTGGCCGTCGAGGCAGGCCTCGATGTCGGCGCGCATTTCGTCGGCCGACTGGTACCGGTAGTTCGGGTCCTTGACCAGCGCCTTCAGGACGATCGCGTCCATTTCGGGGGTGATCTCGGGATCGAAGACGCTGGGTGCCTGCGGCTCCTCGCGCACGTGCTGGTAGGCCACGGCGACCGGGGAGTCGCCGACGAACGGCGGCCGGACCGTCAGCAGCTCGTAGAGGAGGCAGCCCGTCGAATACAGGTCCGAGCGGGCGTCGACCTGCTCGCCCTTGGCCTGCTCCGGGGAGAGGTACTGGGCCGTACCGATCACCGCGGCCGTCTGCGTCATGGTCATGCCGGAGTCGCCCATGGCCCGGGCGATGCCGAAGTCCATGACCTTGACCTGACCGTTGCGGGTCAGCATGACGTTGGCCGGCTTGATGTCGCGGTGGACGATGCCGCTGCGGTGGGCGTACTCCAGGCCTTGGAGGATGCCGATGGTCATCTCCATGGCGCGCTCGGGCAGGAGCTTGCGGCCGGAGTGCAGAAGCTCACGGAGCGTGGAGCCGTCGACGTACTCCATCACGATGTACGGGATCGAGACCCCGTCGATGTAGTCCTCGCCCGTGTCGTAGACCGCGACGATCGCGGGATGGTTGAGCGAGGCGGCCGACTGGGCCTCCCGGCGGAAGCGGGCCTGGAAGGACGGATCACGCGCGAGGTCCGCGCGCAGCGTCTTCACTGCCACGGTGCGGCCGAGCCGGGTGTCATGCGCGAGGTAGACCTCGGCCATGCCACCACGGCCGAGCACCTGGCCCAGCTCGTACCGGCCGCCGAGGCGACGCGGCTCTTCCATAGCTACCTACCAGCCCTCTCCGTCGGTCCCGGTCGCCATGTGTGCGCGGCCGGAGGCTGCCGTCCGGGCCTACCGTACCCGGCTCGCTGTGTGTGACCTGGCCAAGCCCGAAACCCGATACAGGACCGGTATCGCAACGTGCAGCGATGTGAAGGGGACGTGTGCAGGGTCACTTCTTGGAGTCGATGACCGCCTTCATGACGTTCTTCGCGATCGGCGCGGCCAGGCCGCCGCCGGAGATGTCGTCGCGGTGGGCGCTCTCGTCCTCGATGACCACGGCCACGGCGACCGGCGAGCTGCCGTCGCTGAGCTTGGCGTAGGAGATGAACCACGCGTACGGGTTCGCGCTGTTCGCCACACCGTGCTGGGCGGTACCGGTCTTGCCACCGACCGTGACGCCGCCGCCGATCTGGGCCTTGGTGCCGGTGCCCTTCGTGACGACCGTCTCCATCATCTGCTGCAGGATCTGCGCGTTCTTGGGCGACAGCGGCCGGCTCATCTCCTTCGGCTCGGTCTTGGCGACCTGGTCGAGGTTGGAGGACTGCAGCTCGTCGACCATGTACGGCTTCATCAGCTTGCCGTCGTTGGCGACGGCCGAGGCGATCATGGCCATCTGCAGCGGGGTGGCGGCGGTGTTGTACTGGCCGATGGAGGACAGCGCGGTCTGCGACTGGTTCATGTGGTCGGAGAAGACCGAGGCGTTCGAGCGGACCGGGGTGAACTGCTCGGAGTCGAAGCCGAACTTCTTCGCCTCGGCCAGCATCTTGTCGTTGCCGAGGTCGGCGCCGATCTTGCCGAAGACGCTGTTGCAGGAGATGCGCAGCGCCTCTTCCATGCTGACGTTCTTGCAGGCGATGTTGCCCTCGTTCTTCAGCGGGGTCGTAGTGCCCGGCATGATCCAGGGCAGCGGCGACCTCGTGGGCGAGGTGGCGTCCGTGTACAGCCCGTTCTCCAGCGCGGCAGCGGCCGTGACCACCTTGAACGTGGAGCCCGGCGGGTAGGTCTCACGCAGCGCCCGGTTCAGCATGGGGTCGGCGGGGTTGTTCTTCTTCTGCAGCGCGTTCCAGGCCTTGGCGTCCGTGGTCGTGGAGTTGCCGGCGAAGGACGAGGGGTCGTACGACGGGTAGGAGGCCAGCGCGAGGATCTTGCCGGTGGACGGTTCGAGCGCCACCACCGCGCCCTTGCCGCCGCGCTCCTTGAGGCCGCTGAACGCCGCCTTCTGCGCGGCCGCGTTCAGCGTGGTGACGACGTTGCCGCCCTGCTTCTGCTTGCCCGTGATCATGTCGAGGGTGTTGCGGAAGAAGAGCCGGTCGTCGTTGCCGGTGAGGATGCCGTCGTTCAGCTTCTCCAGCTGGCTGCTGTCGAACGCCTGCGAGGAGTAACCGGTGACCGGGGCCCACATGGGCCCGTCCTTGTAGGTGCGCTTGTACTTGAAGTCGCCGTGCTTGGACTCGACGGAGCCGGTTATCGGGTTGCCGTCGACGATGATGTCGCCGCGTGGGTTGGCGTAGCGCTCGATGGTGACCCGGCGGTTGGCCGAGTCGGTGCGCAGTGTGTCGGCCTTGACGTACTGGAGCCAGTTGTCGCGGATCAGCAGGGCCAGGACGAGGAGTCCGCAGAAGATCGCGATCCGGCGCAGGGGCTTGTTCATGACGGGCGGACCACCTGGGTCATCTCGGCGTCGGGGTTGCTGGCGGGCGTGGGCGCCGGGCGGCGGGCGGTGTCGCTGATGCGGATCAGGATGCCGATCAGGGCCCAGTTGGCCAGCACGGACGAACCGCCGTACGCGACGAACGGCAGCGTCATACCGGTCAGCGGGATGAGGCCCATCACACCGCCGGCCACGACGAAGACCTGGAGGGCGAAGGCGCCGGACAGGCCGACGGCGAGCAGCTTGCCGAACGGGTCGCGGGCGGCGAGGGCGGTACGTACGCCGCGCTCCACGATCAGGCCGTAGATCAGCAGGATCGCCATGACGCCGGCCAGGCCCAGCTCCTCGCCGAAGGTGGCGAGAACGAAGTCGGAGTTGGCCGCGAACTTGATCAGGTCCGAGTGGCCCTGGCCGAGGCCGGTGCCGAGGGTGCCGCCGGAGCCGAAGGCCCACAGGGCCTGCTGCAGCTGGTCGGAGTGGAGGATGCCGTCGTGCGTGACCTGGCGGCTGAGCTTGTATTCGCGCATCGGGTTGAGCCAGGCCTGCACACGAGTCTGGATGTGCGGCTCGAAGCTCGCCACGCCGACCGCGCCGACCGCGGACATCAGCAGGCCGAAGACGATCCAGCTGGTCCGCTCGGTGGCGACGTACAGCATGATCACGAACATGCCGAAGAACAGCAGCGAGGTACCGAGGTCGGTTTCGAAGACCAGGATGAGGATCGAGATCGCCCAGACGACCAGGATCGGGCCGAGGTCGCGGCCGCGCGGCAGGTAGAGGCCCATGAAGCGCCGGCTGGCGAGGGCCAGGGCGTCACGCTTCACCATCAGGTAGCCGGCGAAGAAGATGGCAAGGACGATCTTCGCGAACTCACCGGGCTGGAGCGTGCCCAGGCCGGGGACCCGGATCCAGATCTTGGCGCCGAAGACGTCGGCGCCGAGGCCGGGCACGAGCGGCAGGATGAGCAGGACCAGGGCGGCGAACATGGAGATGTACGTGTAGCGCTGCAGGGCGCGGTGGTCCTTGAGGAAGATCAGTACGGCGACGAACATGGCGATGCCCAGCGCGGTGTACAGCAGCTGGCGGGGCGCGGCCTGTGCGAAGTGGGGCAGCGACTGGAGCAGCTTCGACTGGTCGAGGCGGTAGATGATGACCAGGCCGAGGCCGTTGAGCAGGGTGGCCAGCGGGAGCAGCAGCGGGTCGGCGTACGGTGCGAACTTGCGCACGCCGAGGTGGCCGATGCCGGCCATCAGGCCGAGGCCGAGGCCGTAGCTCAGCAGTCCCGCGGGCACCTGGTCGCTGATGGCCAGGCCCACGTTGGCGTAGGCGAACACCGGGATGGCCACGGCGAAGATCAGCAGGGCCAGTTCGGTGTTGCGACGGCTGGGGGCACCGATCGCGCCGATCGTGGACGTGTGGTGCGACGAATTCGAAGTACTACTGCTCATCGTGTGACGGGGCCTCTCACGGCTTGCTCACTGCTTGCCGCACTGATCGACGACCTTCTGCTCATCCTCGGAGAGGCTCGGGCCGGGGTGGGGAGTGGCACTCGCGGACGGGGTCGGGGGCTTGGCGGTGGACGACTTGGACGCCGACGGGTTCGGCGTCGGTGAAGCCTTGGACGTGAAGGAGGAACGGGTGGTTCCCGTGGTTCCTCCGGCCTCGCCCTGGCCCGTGCGCGCGTTCCGCTCGCTCTCGGCGGCCGTGCGCTCCGCCTGCTTCTTGCACGCGGAGGCCTGTACCGCCAACGTCTCGATCTTCGTCTGGGCCTGCTGCAGACCGCCCGCCGCGATCGTGCTCTTGACCTGCTTCTGCTGGTAGGGCGGCAGGTACTTGAGTTCGATCTCGGGGTGGTCCTTCTCCACCTTCGACAGCGACACCCAGGCCAGGTCCTGGCTGATGCCGCGGTACAGCGCGACGTGCTGGTCGCTGGCGCCGACGTAGTACTGCGTCTGCGTCCAGCGGTAACCGCCGTACAGGCCGCCGCCGATGACCGCGAGGGCGAGGGCGCCGTACAGCGTTCCCTTCAGCCATCTGCGGCCCTTGCGCGGCTTGACGAAGTCCTCGTCGGAGTAGTCGCCGAAGCTGCCTGCGGGCGCATAGCCGGCCGGGTCGCCGGAGCCGGGCGGGCCGAACTCGCCGCCGCCCTGCCGGCGGCCCTGGCGCCCGAGGTGGGAGGCGCGGCCGGCCGGGGTCTGCATGATCCCGTTGTCGTGCAGATGGTGCTGGTTCTCGGCCACGGCCCCGACCACGACCGGGGTGTCCGACAGCTGCGCGGCGAGGGTGTCACCGGTGTCCAGGTCGAGGACGTCGGCGATGATCACCGTGATGTTGTCGGGTCCGCCGCCGCGCAGTGCGAGCTGGATGAGCTCCTGTACGGTCTCCTGCGGGCCCTGGTAGCTGGCGAGGGTCTCTTCCATCGTCTGGTGGGAGACGACGCCGGAGAGGCCGTCGGAGCAGATCAGATAGCGGTCGCCGGCCCGGACCTCGCGGATCGACAGGTCGGGTTCGACGTGGTCGCCGCTACCGAGGGCGCGCATCAGCAGGGAGCGCTGCGGGTGGGTGGTGGCCTCTTCCTCGGTGATCCGGCCCTCGTCGACGAGCCGCTGCACCCAGGTGTGGTCCTGGGTGATCTGGGACAGCACGCCGTCACGCAGCAGATACGCCCGGGAGTCGCCGACGTGCACGAGGCCGAGCCGCTGCCCGGTCCACAGCAGGGCGGTGAGGGTGGTCCCCATGCCCTCCAGCTGGGCGTCCTCCTCGACCATGGAGCGCAGCTGGTCGTTGGCGCGCTGCACGGCGGTGCCGAGGGAGGTGAGGATGTCGGAGCCGGGCACGTCGTCGTCGAGCGTGACCAGGGTGGAGATGACCTCGGAGGAGGCGACCTCGCCGGCCGCCTGGCCGCCCATGCCGTCGGCGATGGCGAGCAGGCGGGGACCGGCGTAACCGGAGTCCTCGTTGCCCTCGCGGATCATGCCTTTGTGCGATCCGGCGGCGAAGCGCAGTGACAGACTCATACGCACCTCACCCGTCGGTTCCGGGTACAGCCGGTCGTGTCGAGCCACACTGCCCACCCTCCGGTCGGGAGCCGCCGGAGACCGTGGTGCGGCCTGCCGCTGCGTGCTCGCTCCGCTCGCTCATTGTCGTACTACTTCCGCAGCTCGATGACGGTTTTGCCGATGCGGATCGGCGCGCCCAGCGGGATCGGTGTGGGAGTCGTCAGCCGGGAACGGTCCAGGTAGGTGCCGTTGGTGGAGCCGAGATCCTCGACGATCCACTGGCCGTCGCGGTCCGGGTAGATCCTGGCATGCCGGCTGGAGGCGTAGTCGTCGTCCAGCACGATCGTGGAGTCGTGTGCCCGGCCCAGGGTGACGGTCTGGCCCTGCAGCGCGACGGTGGTGCCGGTCAGTGTGCCTTCGGTCACGACCAGCTTGGAGGGGGCGTTGCGGCCGCGCCGGCCACCACCGCCGCCCTGCTGGCCGCGCTGCTGCGGCGGCGCGGCCTGTTGCCGGGCCGCCTGCTGCGGGCGCGCGGCTTCCCTACGCGATCCGCGCTGGGTGACGCGCGTACCGAACAGGTCGCTCCGGATGACCTGTACGGCCACGATCACGAACAGCCACAGTACGGCCAGGAAACCCAGCCGCATGACCGTGAGGGTCAGCTCTGACATTGCCCCCGCTTCACCCTTCGGCTTGCCGGTAAATGATGGTGCTGCTGCCCACGACGATCCGCGAGCCGTCGCGGAGCGTAGCGCGAGTGGTGTGTTGCCCGTCCACCACGATGCCGTTGGTGGAACCGAGATCCTGGATCGTCGAGGGCGTTCCGGTCCGGATCTCACAGTGCCGGCGCGAGACGCCGGGGTCGTCGATCCGCACGTCGGCGTCGGTGCTGCGGCCCAGCACCAGCGTCGGACGGGAGATCTGGTGGCGGGTGCCGTTGACCTCGATCCAGTAGCGGGTGCGTCCGCCGCTCGCCGGGCCGGCCGCGGGCCGCTGGCCGGCGGGCTGGGGATAGCCGTAGCCGCCGGGGCGGGCGCCGGACGGCGGCGCCGAGGGCATCGGGGGCGCTCCGGCGGGGGCGGCCGGCGGATAGCCGTAGCCGCCCTGGGCACCCTGAGCGCCCTGGCCGGGCCGGCCTGCGGGCGGTGCCGGAGGGGCGCCCTGCTGGTCGGAGGAGGAGGCGAGGGTGCGCGAGCGCACCCGGTACAGACCGGTGTCGAGGTCGTCCGCCTTCTCCAGGTTGACCTTGATCGGGCCCATGAAGGTGTAGCGCTGCTGCTTGGCGTAGTCGCGCACCATGCCGGCCAGCTCGTCGCCGAGCTGTCCGGAGTAGGGGCTGAGGCGCTCGAAGTCCGGTGCGCTCAGCTCCACGATGAAGTCGTTGGGGACCACGGTCCGCTCGCGGTTCCAGATGGTGGCGTTGTTGTCGCACTCCCGCTGGAGCGCACCGGCGATCTCCACCGGCTGGACCTCGGACTTGAAGACCTTGGCGAAGGTGCCGTTGACCAGACCTTCGAGACGCTGCTCGAACTTCTTCAGGACTCCCATGGGGCACCTCCTCCATCGCTGCCGCTGTGTCTTGCCCTGCTCTGTGCTGCTGTCCTGCCCGGTACTGCTTACTGATCGTATCTACGCGCCCGGCAATCAGCCGGTTCCCCCAGCGGCTCCCCTTCGAACTCTTTCCGGCAAGGATCGTAGAGGGGGTCGAGGACCAGTGTCCCGCACCCGGCTGTGGACCTGCTCCGCCTCGTGGGCAGATCCCCGGGACCGGTACGAGGTTGATACGTGACCAGGCATGTGTCGAGACGTGAGCGGGTACGGGTACGGGCTCGGGTGCCGGGAAAGGGATGTGAACCCACCCCGTACGGCGTGCTAATGTTCTGGATGTCGGAAGGGGCCAGCCCAGAAGGGCGGGAAACGGAAGACACACCCAATGCGCGGGTGGCGGAATAGGCAGACGCGCTGGATTCAGGTTCCAGTGCCCGCAAGGGCGTGGGGGTTCAACTCCCCCCTCGCGCACAGACGGAACGGGTCTCTGCAGGTGACGAAAGTCACCGCAGGGGCCCGTTTCTCGTTGTGTCCGGGTTTGTGAGGGATCGCACAGCCTGGCGAGGAAGTAGCCGGCCCCGTCCGTGAGCTATGTCACGGGCGGGGCCAAGGCTTTTGCCGCGGATGATGTCGTTCTGTTACCCGATCCGGCTTGGCCGGGCGGCGGGTGCGGGGTCCGACCGGGTCCGGGTCTTCGGTTCTCCTGTCCGGCGGCGGTGCATCTTCGGCAGGCCGGTGCCGGACGCCGACTGTGCTCCCGGGCGACCGCCGCCGTACGGCAGGCCTGCCCTTCGGGGGCGTCTTCGTGGGCCCGAAGCCGGAGTTCTGGCGGGCGGGCGCCCTCGCTCTGCCGGAGTCCGGCGCCCTCGGTGCGGACCGGCTCCCTCAACTGGAGGGGGCGCGGGAGCACATCGGCTCCGAACCGCCGCCGCAAGCGCTGAACGTCTTCCTTCTCGTCCGGTCCCGCCCGTACGGCATCGTCGGGATGGGCGGCCGTCGCCCCAACGGCCTTGTGGGCGTGTCCCGTTCGCCTGCCGGTGGGGATGACCTGATCGGGCTGGATCCGCCCGACGGACTCGCCGTTCTCCTCTCCCGGTGCCGCAGCGCGGTGCGGAGCAGGTCGTCGGTGATGAGCGGTGGCCGGCCGCCGTGCTTGCCGCGTGCCCCTGCGGGAGGCCGTGCCGAGCCCGTCCGGCGTCGACTCCGGGACGATCTCCCGATCGGTCCGCGCCGTCGCCGCGAGGACGGCACTGGCCTTCGGCGCCAGGGCGGCGTCGGTAGGGCAGCGTCGGCTGGGCGGCTCGGTAGGGCAGCGTCGGCTGGGCGGCGTCGGCAGAGCAGCGTCGGCTGGGTGCGGGCTCGGCCCGCGGCGGGCGCTTGCGCCCATGCGGGCGGCTTGTGGACCGGATCTGCGAAGTACCACATATGTGACGTATGTGGCAATATGGCATAGGTGCATGTGTGGCATTTGGAGCTGAAGACGGGCGAGAGGAGTGCGTCATGATCGCCAAGTTGCTCGGCAGACTGTCCTTCACCCGCCACTACGGTGCGTACGGTGCCCACGAATGGGACGCGTACGCAGGCGAGGACTGAGTCCGACCACACTGTCGGGGGGGGCCCCCCCGCGCCCCCCCCCCCCCCCCCCCCCCCCCCCCCCCCAACCCCCCCCCCCCCCCCCCCCCCCCAACCCCCCCCCCAACCCCCCCCACAAAAACCCCCCCCCCCCCCCCCCCCCCCCCCCCCCCCCCCCCCC
>NZ_JBIBJK010000010.1:125503-369867 GCF_042958635.1 Streptomyces sp. NPDC007971 | reverse complement strand
CCGACCCCGTCGCCAACATCACCGCCGCAGCCAACTACGCCGCCCACCGCTACGGCTCCATCGACAACGTCAACTCCGCCTACTGACACACCTGGGCAACCGCCGCACCACTCAGAGCGACCACCGCTCCCGGGGCAGGGTGATTCCTCGCGGGCTCGGGGCAACGACGACCTCGGTCCTGTGAAGATCCGCCGGAAGCCCGGTCAGGTGGAATGACGGCGCAGCACCGCCTCGCGCGCTTCGCAGGACACAAAGACGCGCTTCGCGGGACGCAGAGAGTTGAGTGGAACACTCGACTTCGGTGAGTCAGGCTGTAGCCATGCGGTCGCCCTTCCGCCCACCTGGCCCGTCAGGAGCGGGCAGCCACAGCCGGGGCCTGTTCAGGCTCGGGCAGTGTGTGCCGTTCATGATCGTGCTGTTCGCACTGGTCATCGAGCTCTCACCTGCACACGCAGTGGTGACCGGCCCCATCCTCGCCGCAACACCGGCTCTGGCGTCGCTGACCATGGGTCCGAAGGGCATTCTTTCGGCAGCGGCCGGAGCCTGCGCCGTCACCGTGATCACCGCCACGATCCATCGCAGTTGGGGTGGCCAGGTCTACAGCAATCTGCTGTCCCTGCTCATGGTGTCGGTGGCCAGCGTCGCCGTCAGTAATGCGATGCGTACGCGCAGACGGATGGAACTGGATCAGGTGCGCCGGGTCGCGGAGGCCGCTCAGCGCGTTCTCCTGCGGCAGGTGCCGGCCCGGCTGGGCCCGGTGCAGATGGCCGGCATGTACCTCGCGGCCGAGACGGGAGCGCAGATCGGCGGCGATCTGTACGAGGCGGCGCAAACCCGCTACGGGGTGCGGATGATCGTGGGTGACGTCCGGGGCAAGGGGCTGCCGGCCGTGCGGCTGGCCGCGGCCGTGCTGGGGGCGTTCCGGGAGGCCGTCCACTACGAGGACGACCTGGTGGAGGTGGTGAACCACTGCGCGGCTGCACTCCATCGGGAGCGCGCAGTGCCGAGCACGGTGCACCAAGGCGCTGACGAAGACCACACCGAGAGTTTCGTGACGGTGATCGTGGCTCAGGTGTCCGACGACTTCGTGGTCCAGGTGGTCAATCGCGGCCATCCGCCCCCGCTGGTGCTGCGCCGGGGCAAGGTCGAGGCCCTGGCGCCCACCACGGATCTGCCGCCTCTGGGCCTGGAGGAGTTCATGACTCTTCCCCTGGGCAAGGTCGAGAACTATCCGTTTGCGCCCGGTGACCGCCTGCTGCTGCACACCGACGGAGTGATCGAGGCCCGCAGCCCGGACAACGATTTCTTCGCCCTGCCCGAGGCCATGGAGGCGGTGCACCCATGCCTTCCGTCGGAGTTCCTGGAACGCCTGCATCAGGAACTGGTCCACCACACCGGGGGCCACCTGGCCGACGACGCGGCGATGCTCCTCGTCGAACGACTCGACGAGGAGGAAGACCAGGCAGGGGCCACGACAACCTCCTCGGTGCCACGCCCTGAGCACGTTTTCCCGCGTGGGTGAGACGCTCACAGAAAGCGCCTGTGGCGCAGATCCCGCTCATTTCACCAGGTCAACCGCCCTGTCTTGCAGCAAGAGCGCCTCCGGGCCGGAAATACAAGGTCGGCGCGGCCTACCGATTCCTTCTGCCCGCGGGATATCTCTGTAGCGGATCCCGGAACCGGGTCCCCCTGGCGGGTCCCGGATCCCGGACCCTGTCACCGATCCCGGCTCCCTCCGACGTATCCCGGATCCCGGAACCCGGATCCCTGTGACGGATCCTTGCCACGGCGGCCCGCGCAGGGCCGCTCCCCTCGGAAGGAGTCCTGTGGTGGACAGCTGGTACGTGGACGCTCGCTGCACCAACTGTGATGTCGCACGACAGCTCGCACCCGACCTGATCGTCGAGTCCGACGGAAGGTCGAAGATCCTGCGGCCGCCGAACAACGAAGGGGAGACACGACGCTTACACGCCGCCGTCTTCGCCTGCCCCACCCGGTCCATCCGCCCGGCGTCCGGGCACGTGGATCCGGCCCTCGACCCCTTTCCGATGGCCCTCGACGACGCCGTACAGATTTGCGGCCACAACTCGACGCACACCGCCGGAGCCAACTCCTACCTGCTGCTGCGGCCGTCCGGCGCGGCCATGATGATCGACACCCCTCGGTTCAGCCGTGCGCTGGCCCAGCGATACACGGCAGCGGGCCCCGTCACGGACGTGCTGCTCACCCACCGCGATCACGCCGCACACGGCCGTCGTTACGCCGACCGGTTCGGCGCCCGGCTGTGGATCCACGAGGGCGACCTCGATGCCGCGCCGGACGCGGACCGGGTGATCCGCGGACACGAACCCGTCGAGATCGGCGAGGGGGTCACCGCCCACCCCCTGCCCGGACACACCCGGGGCAGTGTCCTCTATCTCGCGGACGACCGGTACTGCTTCAGCGGAGACAACTTCTACTGGTCGCGCACGACCGGCGATCTGGAAGTCGCGGACAGCGTGACCTGGTACTCCATCGAGGAGTTGGCCCACTCCCTGGACAGGGCGAGCGGGCAGCTGCGATTCGAGTGGGTCCTCCCGGGCCACGGTGGCCGGCACCGTCTGACGACCGACGAGATGTCGGTCCGCCTGCAAGCGCTGGCAGGACGCACCCGCCTGCTGCGCCCCCGGCCGATCGACTTCACCGCCGTGCGCTGGTGAACGTGCGCCGCCGGCAACGCCGGGATCCGCAGGTCATCGGATGCAGGCGGACATGTCCTCCGCCTCCGGCCCAGCGCTTTCCGACGCCGACCGCCTCATCGCATGATGTCCGTTGCCGCAGTCGCCGGGAGCCCTGCGGCCCGCGATGTCCTGCGGCAGACCTTCACCACGTCCGAGGACCCGGCAGTGGTGGTCCGGCTACGAGAGGTGGCGGAACCGGTTGCGGTACTCCGTCGGGGTCGTGTTGAGCTTCCTGCGGAAGGCCCTGATCAGGGTGTCGGTGGTGCCGAATCCGCAGGCTGACGCGACGCGTTCGAGCGTGTCGTCCGTGGTCTCCAGTCGGTTGCGGGCGGCTTCGACGCGGGCCGACTCGATGTAGACGGCCGGAGTCATGCCGAGTTCGGTCTTGAAGATCCTGGTGAGCTGACGTTCGCTGACGTTGGCCTGTTCGGCAAGGTCGGCCACCGTCAGGGACGACGTGAGGTTGCGGGTGACGTGGTGACGCAGCTCGTCCATGCGCCGTGTGGTCGACTGAGGTTCGATGGGCACGCTGAACTGGCTCTGGCCGCTGGGGCGCTTGAGATACATGACCAGCTGACGGGCGACCCGCAGGGCTGTCGGCTCACCGAAATCCTCGGCGACCAGGGCCAGCGACAGGTCCAGGCACGCGGTGATCCCGGCACCGGTCCACACCTTCCCGTCGCGGATGAAGATCGGGTCGGCGTCCACGTCGACCGACGGGTGCTCGTCGGTCAGTTGCTGAGCGGTGGACCAGTGCGTGGTGGCCCTCTTCCCGTCGAGGAGTCCGGCCGCTGCGAGAAGGTGGGCGCCGACACAGACGGAGGCGATGCGGTCGGCGTGGCCGGCAAGGTCCTTCACCCGGCGCACGGTGTTCGGATCGGTGAGGGCGTGGACCCGGCGTTGGGCGTCGACCTCGACGGAGCCGGGCACCATGAGGGTGTCGATGCGGCTGCCGGAGACCTCCTCGAACGTCACGTCGGGCAGGACACGGACTCCCGCCCCGGTGGTGACAGGGTCCATCGACTCCGCGGCCAGGACGACGTGGTAGCCGGTCGCGTCGTCCGTCTCCCGTCGCAGGAGGGCGAAGACCTCGGGCGGTCCGGTGACATCGAGCAGGTCGACGCCGTCGAAGAGCACGACGACGATGAGGCGCTGGGTGGTGCCCAATGGATCCCCCTCCCCTTGGGTGTCTGTATCTGCAAGCTACATGACATTGCCGCCACGACACGGGGTTCGTAGCGTGGGAGCTGCCGCCATCACGGGACGGCCTTCCTCCATCGAGCTTCAGAAAGGGCAGAAATGCCTTCGCAGACCCTTCGTGACCTCAGTTCCCTCGACCAGACTCCGGCGTCCCTCGCGAACTCGACGCTGATACTGATCGACGTCCAGAACACCTACACCCAGGGCGTCATGGAGCTGGAGGGCTGGGAGACCGCCCTCGACCGCGCGTCCGAGCTCCTCACCAAGGCCCGCGAGGCAGGCGCCAAGGTCATCCACGTCCAGCACGACGGCGGCGCGGGCAGCCCGTACGACCTGAGCGCCGAAGTCGGCCAGATCCACAAGAAGGTGGCCCCGCTCGACGGCGAGACGGTCGTCACCAAGCAGGTCCCCAATGCCTTCCACGGCACCAACCTGGGTGAGCTGGTGGACGAGGCCGGCAACGAAAACCTGGTGCTGGCGGGCTTCATGACCCACATGTGCGTCACCTTCACCGCCCAGGGCGCGTTCCTTCGCGGAAACCGGGCCACGGTGGTGGCCGACGCCACTGCCACCCGCTCCCTCAAGACCGACGTGGCCGAGGTGTCCGCCGAGCAGTTGCACCACAGCGCTCTGGCGACGATCGCGGACCTCTACGGCGTCGTCGTACCGACGGCCGGCGCACTGAGCTGACCCGACGACCTGCCCCCATGGCCTGGGGCACCGAGTTGACGTCATGAACTGACACGGCATTTTCACATCGCCGCTGCGGAAGACGTGGGATTTCAAATCCCACACCCGTCTTCCGCAGCGGCTTTTTTGCTTGGAGTTCATAATTCCGCCGATCAATACGGAAGCTACTGCTCCGGAAGTGAGGATTCCGGAATGGCCAATTCCTCGGTTTGATTACATATACCGATACCAAAAGCGCTGTGGCATCGCATAGTTCACTTCTTGCCAGTCGGCTCGATACCTTCTTGCCCGAACCGCTCCAAGCGGGTGACGACTCACCGTCAGGATCGCGACCGAAAGACAGAGAATGGCCACACGAAGAGAAGTTCTCGGAACTGCTGCGGCCGTCGGGGCCGCCGCCGCGCTCAGCAATTTCAGCACCGCCGGAATCGCTCATGCCGATTCCGCCGCCGACCGCCAGAAGGCGGCCCGCGACGCCATGCGCGCCGTCAACGCCGGAATGCGCAGCAACTACGCCACGCTCAAGGCCAACCTGACCCAGCACCTGGGTCCGGTCATCATCGTCCAGAACGACTCTCAAGGCGGTACCTACACACTGGTCGACAACGGGCAGAAGATCGAACAGCTGCAACCGGTCGACGAGATCTTCGAGCTGGCGAAGTCCATCGCCCATGTCCCGCTGGGGATCTTCTCCGTCCTCGCCCCCTACCTCGACCCGAACAACATTCTTTCCTCCCAGGCCAAGTACATCGACCCGCACGACCTCAAGATGGTCGCGTTCGCCGGCCCCCGGAACACCGCCTGGATTACGCCGCTCCAGGACTTCGGCAACACCCTGGACAACGCCCGGCGACAGCTGGAGGAGGCCAGGCTTCCCGGCGACCTGCACGACTCCTGCGCGAAAATCCTCGAAGCCGCACACGAGTTCATCGCCCACACCGTCCGGGCGCGTGCATTCGACATGAAGTCCTACGAGGACTTCTCCGGCAGCGTCTATCCCAGTATTCGCACCAACATGTACTGGGCTTCCAAGATGCAGATCTCCGGGGTCGGCAACCTGATGACGCGCTGGCGACAGCAGGTCGGGGACGACGCCTGGAGCGGCCTGTACGTGGTGGTGCTGACCCTCTGGACGACGTACGAGCTGAACCAGAACAGCATCATCATCAAGAACTTCATGAACCAGGAAAAGGTCCAGACCCACCTCATCGACCTGATGACGGCCCAGATTCCCACCGACGCCGTCGCCACCGCCCTGGACAACCTGGCCCGCATCGTTCAGGACAACATCGCCGCCGAAATGGTCTTCTGTGCCGACCAGACCACGGCGGACGCCCTCAAGGGCAAGCAGGATCTGCTGTCCACCGAGATCCTGCAGCTCCTCGGCAACGGGGCAACCGCCGGTACGGCCGGCGCCCTCACCAAGGGCCGGACCAACCAGCTCGTCTGCCCGTTCCACAACAGGACTGCTGCGACAGCAGCCGTCTGACCTCCGCCTCACCGGCGGACGCAGGACGACGGCTCCCCCGATGCACCTCCGGGGGAGCCGTCGCCATGCCTCTGGGGGGAAACCTTGAACCGCACCACCCGGCTACGGGTCCTCATCGGGCTCGTTCTTCTCACCCTGAATCTACGCGCGGCAATCACCGTGATATCACCGGTCCTGGGCGACCTGCAGGGCTCCTTCGGGCTCAGCGGATCCGCGGTGAGTGTTCTGGCCACGCTGCCGATCCTCTGTCTCGGAGTCTTCGCCCCACTCGCCCCTCCGGTGTCCCGGCGGATAGGTGTCGAGCTGACCACCGTGGGTGCACTCGCCCTGATCACCGCGGGCATTCTGCTGCGGTTGCTCCCGTCCACCCCGGCACTTTTCGCGGGGACGGTCCTGGCCGGTGCCGGAATCGCCATCGGAAACGTCCTTACGCCGGCGATCATCAAGCGTCATTTCGCTGATCGGACAGGCCTTTTCACCGGTCTGGCGATGACGCTGATGGCTCTCAGCGGAGCCGTCGCCGCCGGGACGGCCGTACCTCTTGCAGAAGCCGCCGACTGGCGAACCGCCCTCGCAGTGTGGGCTCTTCCCGCGAGTCTCGCTCTTCCCGTGTGGGGCGCGCTGGCCCTCCACGGCAGAACCCGCCGTGAATCGGCTCCCGCACATCCGTCCCGCACACCGCACGCATCACTTCTTCGTTCCCCACTGGCCTGGTCGGTGACGGCCTTCCTCGGCGTGGTGTCGCTGATGTTCTACGTTCTGGTCGCATGGCTGCCGGCGATCATGCGTGATCACGGGTACGACGCGGCCGACGCCGGCACGATGGTGTCGGTCATGCTGACCGTCGGCATCCCGCTCGGCTTCGCCGTCCCCGTATGGGCCGCGCGGCTGTGTGACCAACGTCCCCTGGTTCTCGCGGTGATCGTCCTCAAACTGGTGAGCCTCGGCGGGCTCCTCGTGGCTCCCGGGGCCGACTGGGTCTGGGTCTGTCTGCTGGGGCTCGCGACCGGCAGCGCCTTTCCCCTGGCCATGACTCTGCTCACCCTGCGCTCGCCGAATCCCCTGATCGCGGCGCGGCTGTCGGGGATGGCGCAGACCGGCGGCTATCTGGTGGCCGGGGCCGGCCCGCTGGCCATCGGGCTGCTGCACAGTCTCACCCACAGCTGGAACGGGCCGCTCCTGCTGCTGCTCGCACTTGCGGTACCGGAGACACTGTTCGGCCTGGTCTCGGCCCGGCCCGGATTCGCCGGCCCCGGCGACGGGCACCCGGTACGCCCCCGGACGCCTCCGGCATCGTCCCGCAAGGGCATCAACGGCATCAACGGCGAACAGGGTGTGCCAGGGGCGCTGCCGACCGAAGCGGATTCCTTCTGTCTCGTACCCGTCGACCACGCTCGTGCCGTGGTGGTCGACGGCGGCCACCCGGATCCCGTCCCCGGCAGAACCGAGCCCGGGAAAAGGGGTCGGGCACGAGGCCGGTCGGGCTGGCAGCTTACGGGCGGCCGTGAACGACCGAGGAGGTGAGACCCATGAACGCTGTATCCGTGAGGGTGCTGTCCCTCTCCCCGGTCGGGCGATGCATCTAAGCGTTGTCCCGTAGCTACTGGTCGCAGTGAGCCGGTAACGCCCACCGATGTCAGCCGAAGAGAAGTCGACGTCCTTCTCGATGCAGAGCTGGAGGACGGCTACCAACTGACGGGCGTCGTCTATGTGCCGTTGGAGAAGTGGGTCGGTACTTCCGCCTGCAGGCTGGTCGGCGATCTCCTGCAGGCGGGGCAGGATCGCGGCGCACTGGGCTGGCGTGAGGTCGGGGCCGTCATCATCAGGATGAGTGAGGAGTGGTGCCAGGGCGGTGGAAACGTCGATCCACGGGCGCTGTCCGCCGAAGCCACGCATCTCGTCCAGTGCGAACCGGGCAGCAAGGGGTAGCAGAGAGGGCGGAGACGGTACGGACGGCATCGTGGGTGTCGGTGCCTTCGGGCACCTCGCCCCGGTCGATGGCCTGCCGTCCGCACGGCGCCCTCTCCTCGCTCAGCTGAAGACGACCGAGCGGACCTTCAGGGCCTCGTTGCCGTACCCGATGCGCGGGTGCAGCGTGAAGGAGTCTCCCATGCAGTTCGGCTCGGTGTAGACCGTCGCGAACGCGTCGGTCCCGTTGCGCGGGGAGTGGGCCGGGGAGGCGGCTGCGGGATCCGCGACCTCGGGAAGGGTGATGCACTTCCTGCTCCCCGGGGCCTGAAGCACCGCGGTCCGAGGGGCGCCGTCCGGGCCGGCGTACGTGTACTGGAACTGTCCCACCGCGGCGGAGGCGGAGGAGGGAACGGTCAGGACCAGGACGAAGGCGCCGACAGCGGCGGCTGCGGCATTGCGGAGGCGCATGGAAAAGGTGTCCCTTCACACAGAACTATGGCGTGCGGGAGCCACCCTTCCGAGGATCGCGCCGCCGTGGGTGGTCCGCCGGTCGGCGAATCGATCCGGCATCATCCGAACGGCCCAAGCGAAGTGACGGCTCCGCGCACCGCGACGAATCCTCGGTCCCACACCTACGGGTCCTGCACGGCCTGCGACCGATCCCGGCTCAGGCTCGGCGTCGCATTCGGCCAAGGCCCGGGTGGGCTCCCGGACCCCATTCCATAAAGACGACTTGAGGAACACTCAACACATGCTTATGGAAAGAGGGTTTGATGTGACAGTCATCTCCGGTACGGAGGGAACCGAAGGCGGTCCTCACCCGTCCGCCCGCACGTCGAAGCCCCCTGCGCGCACGGCCAGTTAGCGCAAACGCGTCCCGAATATTGAGATATCCTTCCGGTCCGGACGCCCTCTTCGTCGTGGGCGCACCGTTGATTCACATCGTCAACGACAAGGCCTTCCTCCATTCCGGAGCGGCCCCACTCGTCGTACCGCCGTCGGCTTTTCCCTTCCGACGGTTCACGCCTTCGAGCAGGATTTGATGTCCGTTCAACCAATCGCGGAGCTCATACGCTTCGCGCGCCACAATTCGCCTTTCTACCGTGAGCTCTACGCCCATCTGCCCAGTCATGTGGCCCACCTCACGGATCTTCCCGTCGTACCGCAGGCGCACTTCTGGCGGGCCAACTCACCGCGTGACAACCGGCTGCTGACCGAACCGCTGAGCGAGGCGGTCGTCTTCCGCAGCGGTGGCACCACGGGTGCGCCGAAGTTCTCGTACTACACGCGCACGGAATGGCGGGAGTTCACCACGGCGTTCGGCGCCGGACTGGTCAGTGCCGGGCTGCGGCCGGGGCACCGGGTCGCCGACCTGTTCTACGCGGGTGACCTGTACGCCAGTTTCAGCTTCATCCTGGACTCGCTGCACCGCTCCCCGGTCGCCAACGTGCGCCTGCCCATCGGGGGCGCGGCACCCTGGGAGTCCACCGCCGCCACCCTGGAGGAGTTCCAGGCCCAGGTCGTCGCGGGAACGCCCACCACCCTGTGTTCCCTCGCCGAGCGCCTCGCCTCCGCCGGCCGGTCACTGCCGGACGTGGAGCTGCTGTTCTTCGGCGGTGAGTGCCTCTTCAGCGACCAGCTTCCGCTGCTTGCGCGCGCGTTCCCGAAGGCGCAGGTCCGGTCGCTCGGCTACGCGAGTGTGGACGCCGGGCTGCTCGGAAAGGCGGTGCCCGGCAAAGACCCGCGTGTGCACCGTGTGTTCACCCCGTACACGGTGGTCGAGATCCTCGACGAGGAGACCGACCTGCCCGTCGGCGGCAACGGTGTTCCGGGACGGTTGGTCGTCACCGACCTGCGCAGACGACTCATGCCGGTGCTGCGCTATCCCGCGGGTGACCGTGCCGAGTGGGTGGACCGGGACACGGGAGTCTTCCGCATCCTGGGCCGGGCCGATGAGGGAGTGCGGGTCGGTCCCGTCTCCCTCTACACGCAGGACGTCCACGACATCGTCATGGCCGCCGACACGGCCGGCGAGGTGACGGGGCTGCAGCTCGTGGTGCGCCGCAGCGACGGCCGGGACGGCCTGGTGCTGCGGCTGGCGACGGGTGAATCCGGCACCAGGAACGCCGCGTTGGCGGATGCGGTCGCCGCCGCGGTGCTGGCGCAGCGCCCGCTCTACCGGGATGCCACCGCCGCCGGCCACGTCAATCCGCTCGCCGTCGAACGGGTGCGGCACCAGGACCTGGCCGTCAACCCGCGCACGGGCAAGCTGATCCGCGTCGTCGACGAACGGCCGCATTCATGAGCGCGGTGGACTCACGTGCAGCACGCCGGCCCCTCGTGCTGCGCAACCCGTCGTTCGGTCGCGTCTGGACCGGTCAGCTCCTCACCCAGGCCGCGAGCAGGATGTTCCAGGTCGGCGCGGTCTGGTGGCTGGTCGGGTTCGCGGGCGGCCATCACCGCGGGCTGGACTCGGGCCTGTTCCTCATGGTCAGCACGCTGCCCGCGGTCACGCTGGCCCCTGTGGTCGCGCGCGTCGTCGCCCGTCACGCTCCCCGGACGGTGCTGGCCGGCGCGGCGGCCGTGGCCGGTTTGGTGGCCGCCACGGGGGCGCTCCTGGCGCAGGCCGGCGCGCTGCCGATGGCCGCGGTCTACGCGGTCGGGCTGGCGCTGGCGGCCTGTCAGGCGCTCTTCGACCCGTGTCTGACGACGTCGGTGCCGGAGCTCGTCGACGACGCCGACATCGAGGCCGCCACCGGCTTCGAGCTGTCCACCCAGTCGGTCGCCGGGCTCGGCGGAGGGCTGCTCGGGCCGCTCGTGGTCGATGCGGGCGGACTGCCGGGCGTCGTCGCCACCAGTGCGGTCGCCTATCTCCTCGCCGCCCTGCTGGTCCTGTCTGCACGTTTTCCGCAGGCCACGGCGCGGGCGCGCGCTACGGTCGGCGACGCGGCACCCGTACGGCGGACGCTGCGCCAGGTCCTGGCCGGGCTGCCGTTCATCCGCCGGGTGCTGGTGTGCTTCGCCGCGGCCAATGTCTTCACCACCGCTGTCTACGTCGTGATGCCGCTCTACACGCGGGGTGTGCTGCACTCCACCGGTTCGACGGTGGCCTCGCTGGAGGCGGCACTCGGCGTGGGCACGCTCGTCGGGTCCTTCACCGGGGCCCGCCTTCCGGGGCGTCCGATCGCCGTCGGCAGCATGTGCCTGGCCGTCATGGCCGCGGCCCTCGGGCTGCCGGGGCTGGTCGCCGGGCACGCCGTCGCGTTCGGTGCACTGGCCGTCGTCGGCTGGTGCGTCGGTGTGATCGGTGTGCGGTTCGTCGCGCTGTTCCAGCGGCTGGTCCCCGCCGACGACAAGCCGGAGTTCTTCGCGGTCATGCAGGCGCTGCTCGGTGCCACCTTCCCCGTGGCCTCACTCGTCTTCGGCGCGCTGGGCGACCATCTGACGGCCCGCACGCTCTGTCTGGTGCAGGGCGCGGGTCTCGTTCCGGTCGCCCTGGCGCTGTGGTGGGCCGGCGGCCGCAAGGACGGCGACGCACTGCGGGCTGCCGCCGCGCAGCCGTTCGCACGGGCGGGAGAGACGTCGTGAGCGTCGTCCTCTCCCGTGCCGCGGTCCAGGACATCGCGGAGCTGCGGCAGTTGTACTTCGAGGTGTACGCGCACGGCTATCCGGTGCCGCTCGGCAGTGACCCGGCCGTGATGCGCCGGCTGATCACCGACGGCACCGCGCACTGGCTCACCGCCCGCACGCCCGGCGGCGACCTCGTCGGCTCCGCCGTCGTGCAGACCGATCGGGGCAGCCGCATCGGCAAGCTCGTCGGTCTCGTCGTACATCCCGGTCACCGCGGCGGCGGGCTGGCCTCCCGGCTGACCGGCGCCGTGTGCGACGAGGCGTTCGGCACCGGCGGCCTCGACTCGGTGTACGCCACCGTCCGCGTCGTCACCGAGGGCCCCCAGCACGTCGTCGTACGCAACGGATTCAGGCCGCTCGGCCTGATGCCCAACGCGGTGGAGGTCGAGGGGTGCGAGAGCCTCGCGCTGTTCGCCCGCTACGCCGAGGGTGTGCTGGACCGCCGCGCTTGTGTCGAGTACGTGCCCGAGCGGCTGTCGTCGCTGCTGTCCGCCGCCTCCGCCGGTATCGGCATCGACTACACCGGTACGGGACTCGTGCCGGGCTGCGGTGCCGCGCGCTCCGCTGCCGGTGCGGCGCCCATCGAGCTGATCGTCGCCCCGGCCTTCGTCCGCCGTCGCTTCCTGGAGCGCTTTCCCGACGCCGGCGACCGCTTCTTCCCGCTGCACACTCCGAACGCGCTCCTGGTCGGGGGCGACGGCGGCTTCGAGGCGTACGCCGACCTCGACCCGGTGGCGGGCAGCTGCGCCCTGGTCGCGGTTCATCCGCGCCCGGCCGCGGTCGCCGGCGTGCTGGAGGCACTGATGACCGTGGTCACCCGGGCCGGCGCGGACTACGCCGAGACGCTGCTCCCGCTCGCCGACACCGAGGCCCTGGAGGTCTTCCTCGCCTCGGGGTTCGTGCCGAGCGCGGTCTATCCGGCGATGCGCCGCCTCGACGACCGGTTCCACGACTACGTGGTGCTGTCCCGCACCAGCCGCCAGATCGACTTCCGGGGGACGGCGGTCAGCCCCTTGCTGCAGCCGTACCTCAGCGCCTATCTGAGCGCCTGGACCGCCACCTACCTGCCCCTTCACGAGGTGTCCCGATGAACCCCCATCTCGCTCCGGTCGAGGTCCCCGACCCGGCGGCGCTCGCTCACGTGCAGCAACTGTGCGACCTGGGTGAGCCGTACGCGGCCGGCGCCGCCGCCGACGAGCTGTTCGCCGCGGCGATGACCGAGACCAACGCCTGGCACGCCCGACGGTCCCCGTTCTTCGCCGCCCTGCTGCAAGACACGCCCGAGGCGCCCGCACCCACGGTCGGCGAGGGCCTCCGCACCCCGCTCGTGCCCGCCGCCTTCTTCAAACGCCACGAGGTGCTCTCCGTCCCCCGCGACGAGGTGTTCCTGCATCTGACCTCCTCGGGCACGACGGGCCAGAAGTCGCAGATGTTCTTCGACGAGTGGACGATCCGCTCGGCGCAGCGCATGGTCGCCCGGATCTTCGACCACTACGGCTGGATCACGCCCGACCAGCCGGTCAACTATCTGCTGTACAGCTACGAGCCCGCGCCCTCGCTGAAACTCGGCACGTCGTTCACCGACAACTACCTGTGCGACTTCGCCCCGGCCCGGCACACCACGCACGCGCTGCGCCACACCGGCTCGGGCCACGAGTTCGACGTGCACGGCTGCATCGCGGCGCTCCGGCGCTACGCCGAGGACACCGTTCCGGTCCGGATCCTCGGCTTCCCGGCCTTCCTCCACTTCACCCTGGAGCGGATGAAGGCGATGGGGCTGCCGCCGCTCCAGCTTCCCGAGGGATCGCTGGTCGTGCTCGGCGGCGGCTGGAAGGGGCATGCCGACCGCCAGATCGGCAAGGCCGAATTCTGTTCCGAGGTCACCGAGCGCCTCGGCATTCCGGGCGACCGCGTCCGTGACACCTTCGGCTCCGTCGAACACTGCGTGCCGTACGTCGAGTGCGCGCACCACCGGCTGCATGTGCCGGTGTGGTCGCGCGCCGCGGTCCGCGACACGGGGACGCTGCGCCCTCTGCCGTACGGCGAGCGGGGCTTCCTTCACCTGGTCAGCCCGTACATCACGTCCGTTCCGGCGCAGAGCGTCGTGATGGGCGACCTCGCCTCGCTGCACCCGGGCGAGGAGTGCCCCTGCCCGCTGTCCACCGACTGGTTCACCGTGCACGGCCGTGCCGGGGTGAGCCGTAACCGCAGTTGTGCGGTCGCCGCCGCCGAACTGATGAAGGGAATGTCGTGACCACCTCCGCACCTCACCTCTGGCAGGGCGAGTTCATCGACGACGCCGAGGCCGGCCGGCGCCTCGGCGATCTGGCGGAGCTGACCGGGCGGGTCCTGGCCCGTCCGCTGCCCACCGACGTCGTGCTCGGCGCCTGCGCAGCGGTCGGCCGGGACCTGGCCGATCCGGGCTCCGCCCTCCACGGCCGCCTGGCCGGTCACCTGCCCGCCGACGAGGCCGCGGCCACCCTGGCCGAACTGGCGGGCGCGCTCACCCGGCAGGCGCTGGAGCGCAAGCTGCGCCGGGAGCTGGGCGGGCTGCGGCCGGAGCGGCTGACCCGTCCGGACGGCCGCGAGACGGTGTACGAGTCCTGGGCGCCGGTGGGCCTGCTCGTGCACATCGCGCCCGGCAACGCCGCCGCCGTGGCGCCGCTGAGCGTGGTCGAGGGTCTGCTGGCAGGCAACCTCAACGTCCTGAAGACCAGCAGTTCCGACACCGCGCTCGCCCAGGACCTGCTCTGCGCGCTCGGGGCCGCCGACCCGACCGGGCTGATCCACGAGCACGTGGTGGCCCTCCGGTTCCCGTCGTCGCGCACGGACTGGATCCAGGCGCTGTGCGGGCAGGCCGACGCGATCGCCGCCTGGGGCGGCGAGGACGCCGTCCGCGCGATCAGCGAGATCGCTCCTGCGGGCTGCCGGGTCGTCGAGTGGGGGCACCGGGTCTCCTTCGCCTACCTGACGCGGGACGCGGCGGCCGACGACGGCCTGCTCGACGCACTCGCCGAGGATGTCTGCCGCTTCGAGCAGCAGGCCTGCTCCAGCCCGCAGGTGGTCTATCTCGACACCTCGGACGCAAAGGACGTCTTCGCGTTCGCGGGCCGGTTCGCCGAGCGGCTGGCGAAGGTGTCCGACGCCCGGCGCGCGCCGCTGCCCGGTCCGGCCGAGCAGGCGGAGATCACCACGGTGCAGCAGCTGGCCCTGCTGGAGCAACACCTGGGCCTCACCCGGGTGTTCGCCGCCGACGACGGCTCGTGGCGGGTGCTGGCGGACAGCCGCCCCGCGTTGGACGCCTCCCCGCTGCATCGCAGCGTCTGGGTCAAGCCGCTCCCCCGGCACGCCGTCACGGCGACGCTGCGGCCGATGCGCCGCTTTCTGCAGACCGCGGCCGTCGGCGGGAGCGCGGCGGACGTCGCCGAGCTGTCGCGCGCCCTCTTCGCCGCGGGGGTCACCCGGGTCACCCCGGTCGGTTCCATGCTGGAGGGCTACGAGGGTGAACCGCACGACGGGGTGTACGCGTTGCAGCGTTACAGCCGTCGGGTGAGTGTGCGCGCGCCGGGGACGCACTTCCGCTCCGTCGCCTGCCTGGACGACCTGGTGACGCCGCCCGTCCTGCCTCCGGCGCCGACGGCACCGCTGCTGGGCAAGGAAGGCGTGCAGCGCGCGCTCGGCTCGCTGGACCCCCGCCACGCGCATCTGTTCTTCCGCAGCGGGGGTTCCTCGGGCACACCTGCCCTGTCGGTCTTCACCTGCGACGACTACGACAATCAGATGCGCGCCGCGGCCGACGGGCTGCTCAGCGCCGGCTTCGACCCGGCCCGCGACCGGGCGGCCAACCTGTTCTACTGCGGTGGCATGTACGGAAGCTTCATCAGCTTCTTCTCCATCCTGGAACGCCTGAACGCCACTCAGATCCCGATGGCCGCCGGCCCCGACCACGCCATGACCGCCGAGGCGCTGGTCGCCCACGGGGCGGACACCCTCTTCGGCATGCCGTCCTACCTGTGGCAGTTGTTCCACGCCGAGGCGGACCGGCTGCGTGCGTACGGCGGGATCAGGAAGGTCTTCTACGGCGGAGAACACTTCACCACCGAACAACGCCGGGTCCTGACCGAGGAGTTCGGCGTCGAGGTCATCCGCTCCGCCGCGTACGGCAGTACCGATCTGGGGCCGCTCGGCTACCAGTGCACGGCCTCCGAGGGGTCCGTCCACCATGTACTGACCGACCTGCACACGCTGGAGATCCTCGATCCGCACGAGGACCGGCCGGTGGAGCCGGGCGAGCCGGGGCGGCTGGTGTTCACCTCCCGGGCTCGTGCCGGACAGCGGCTGGAGCGCTACGAGATCGGTGACCTGGGTCGCACGGTCGAGGGCACGTGCGCGTGCGGCAGCCATGTGCCGCGGCTGGAACTGCTCGGGCGCTACGGCGACGTCGTGCGCGTCGGCACGTACTTCGTCAACTACCGGCGCATCCTGTCCGCCGCTCAGGAGCGCCTCGGCTACCACGGTGAGCTTCAGCTGCTGGTGGCGTCCGGCTCCGACCGTGAGGTGCTGACCGTCCGGCTGGACGAGGAGTACGCCGGTGACCCCGGGGACGCGCGGGAAGCCCTCCTCGCCGAGGTGACCGAGCTGGCCTCGGCCGAGGCGGAGGGCCTGCTGGCCGTCTCCGTGGAGGCCGTGCGGAGGGAGGCGTTCGAGCGCACGGCAACCAGCGGCAAGCTGCGCACGGTCGTCGACCTCCGCTAGGCGCGGCACCGTGTGGGCGACGGAGCAGTGCCCGTCACCCACACGGGCTCCCGCGTGCCTCGACCGGCCGATCCGTGCGGTCCATCCGATCCATCGACCCGTCCGGTCCATCGACCCGCCGACCCGCCGAGCCGCCGAGCCGGCATCGTCGGTGTCGGCAGTCCGGCAGTCCGGAGAGACGGGGGCCGAAGAGATGGGAGTCGGCAGTCCGGTGAGGCGGCAGTGCGGAGAGACCTGAGGTATCAGTCGCTGCGAGCGCCGATGTACCCGTCGGGACGGATGACGACACAGGTGCCGTGCGAGGCGTCGTACGCGGCGTGCGCGTGGCCCTCGACGTCGACGACGTAGGGGCCGGGAGAAGTGTGGCCGGGGCGCAGCACCGCATAGGTGTGGGGTTCGTCCGGGGCGGGCGTGCCGAACGTCAGGCGGGTCGGGCGGGGGCCGCGGTAGAGGTCGAAGAGCCGTGTCCGCCTGCCGTCCAGGGCGACGACCGGGGCGTCCGGCGCGCGGTCGCCCGGGACGATCCGGCCTTCGGACGTCCGGTAGGTGACATCCAGCTGGCGGGTGCTCTCGTCGCGCTCGTGCGCGTCCTCGGCCTTGTCCTTGTGCCGTTGCAGCAGTGCCGAGGAGATGCTCAGGACCCGCTCGGCCGTGGCGCGCCGTTCGCTCTCGTAGGTGTCGAGGAGTCCGGGCGAGCCGTCGGCCAGTTTCCACCCCAGGTTGTAGGCGTCCTGGACGCCGGTGTTCAGTCCCTGGCCGCCGGTGGGCGGATGCGCGTGGGCGGCGTCACCGGCGA
Organism: Streptomyces sp. NPDC007971; assembly: GCF_042958635.1. Classification (NCBI taxonomy): domain Bacteria; kingdom Bacillati; phylum Actinomycetota; class Actinomycetes; order Kitasatosporales; family Streptomycetaceae; genus Streptomyces; species Streptomyces sp. NPDC007971. Next base: position 352,676 of record NZ_JBIBJK010000010.1, on the reverse strand, counting down.
GGAACACCCGGCCCACGCGGAAGCGTTCCGCGAGCCGCACGTTGGGGCGCCAGATGCTCGACCAGGCCGGCCGGCTCAGCCGGACCCCCGTGACGAACCCGTCCAGGATGTCCTGGAGCGTGTCCAGACGGGCGTCGGTCACGCCCGTAGGCAGCGGCGCGTGGTACTGGAAGAGCCGGTCCGTGTTCGGCAGCGGACTCAGATGGACACCGTTCATCGGGTCGCTCGCGTGGGCGAACCAGTGGGCCCACGCGTGGTCCAGCCCGTCGGCGGCCACGTCCCCGATCAGCATCCGCATAGCCTCGTCCGTCGTCCCCGTGAAGGGAATGCCGAGCGCCTTGCGGACGGTGCTGCCTGCCCCGTCGGCTCCGACCAGGTGGTCGGCGCGCACGGTCTCACCGGTCGAGAGCCGGACGGTCACCCCGTCCGCGTCCTGGGTGAAGCCGAGCAGCGCCGTGCCGAGTTCGGTCCGCACTCCCAGACCGGCGAGCCTGTCCCGCAGGATCGCCTCGGTCTGCGACTGTCCGAGGATCCACGCGTTGGGGTACGGCACGTCGGGGGTCGGCGCGAGGTGTTCGGCCGATCGCCGGTCCATGACGTGGTTCCCGTCGAGGTGGACGCGTGTCGTGGGCACCGGGGACCCCTGGCGCAGGACCGCGTCCAGCACGCCGAGGTCTTCGAACACCTCCAGCGTGCGCGGCTGGAGGGTGTCCCCCCGCGACCCGGCGAAGTACCGGTCGGCCCGGTCGACGACGCGCACGTCCAGCCCGCGCCGGGCCAGGTCGATCCCCAGAGTCAGTCCGGTCGGACCGGCTCCCGCGATGAGCACATGCATGGTTCCCCCCACTCGCCGTCATGACATGAAGATTCATTCACTGAATGGTGATTCACTGAATCTAGATTCATCTTTACCGTTGATACGGTTCCCGTCAAGGGAGGTTTCGTGAAGCGCAAGGAGAGAGCGGCGGAGACCGAGGCCGCGCTGAAGGCAGCGGCCAAGCGGGTGTTCGCCGAACGCGGCTACCTGGCCACGAAGATCAGCGACATCACCGCCGAGGCCGGCCGTGCCGCGGGCTCCTTCTACAACCACTTCAGTGGCAAGGAGGCCGTGCTCGAGGCGTTGATGGCGGACATGGCGGCCGATTCCGACACGGTGGCCGCCCAGCCGGAGCACCTGGGGGACTTCACCGATCCGGAGGCCGTCCGCCAACACGTCGCGGTCTACATCCGCCACTACCGGGAGCACATCGGAACGATCCGGGCCATGCAGCAGGCCGCACTGGTCAGCGAGGACTTCGCCGCCATCCTGGACCGGTTCTCCGCCGTCGGGACGGAGGACATCCTGGACCACGTCACGGCCGTGACCGACGCCGGGCGCACCCTGCCGGCCGCACCGGAGATCGCCGTCCGCATGGCGTTCGGCCTCGTCCACACCTTCCTGCAGAGCTGGCGGCACCAGTTCGACGACCTGACGGACGAGCAGGTGGCCGAAGCGCTCACCCGGTTCGTCTACCGCGGTCTGAACGGGCGCGACTACTGACGCCATGGCGCCGTAGTGCCGGGCCGGCGGTGACGGCGGTCGACCTCGTGCTGTGCCTCGTACTGCTGCTCACCGGGGCTCTCGACGGTGTCGAGGGGGCGCTGATGCGGGCTACGCCTCGGGGGCAGCCGCCATCAGTGCGTCGAACACCGAGTCGAGATAGCGCCTGCCGTCCTCGCCGTCCGGAAGCGTCTCCGGCACGGCGTGCGCCAGCTGTGTGTGCCCGAGGTAACCGGTGTACGCCAGCAGGGCACGGCGGTGCGCCTCGTCCGGCGGAAAGCCCAGTTCGGCGAAGAGCTGCGCCAGGTAGTCCACCCGACGCCGCGTCACCCGGAGCAGAACGGCGGCCACCCGCGGGTGCCCGGCCGAGGCCGGCAGGGAGACCTCCAACGGGTCCTTGGCGGCGAGTTCGGAGGCCTCGGTCAAAAGCCTTCGCAGCCGTGTCCCCGGGTCCGGCTCGGACGCCAGCCCGGCGATGACCGCCTCGGTGGACTTCTGCTCCCAGCGGTCCAGCGCGGCTTCGATCAGCGCCTCACGGTTGGCGAAGTGCCAGTAGAAGCTGCCCTTGGTGGTGTCCAGACGAGCGGCCAGCGGCTCCACGGCAACGGCCGCGAGGCCGCCCTCGCCCATGGCCGTCAGAGCCGCATCCGCCCAGTCCTGCGCGGTGAGCCGCTTGCGCCCGCCCTCGCGGGGAACCCCGTCACGCCGTCGCACCATGACCGTACGCTACCGTATGGTCAATAACATACGGCACCGTATGGAGGCGCTCTATGCGCAGGTTCCGCACGATCCGCAATGTCCACGAGCGCACCGTCGAAGCCCCGGCCGAGGCCGTCGGAGCACTGCTCGACCGGGTGTCCTCGCCGAACGACCCGCTGTGGCCCGCGCCGGCCTGGCCCCCGATGCGCTTCGACCGCCCGCTGGGTGTCGGCGCGGACGGCGGCCACGGCTTCGTCCGCTACCGCGTCTGCGCGTACGAGCCCGGCCGCCGCGCCCGCTTCGCCTTCACCCCGCCCCTGAGCGGCCACCACGAGTTCGTCGTCGAGCCGCTCGGCCAGGACCGCTGCCGCATACGGCACACCCTGGAGCTGGAGCGCCGGGGCTCAACGCTGTGGACCTGGATCCTGGCGGTGCGCTGGATGCACGACACGGTGGTCGAGGAACTCTTCGACAACGTCGAGCGGGCCGCCACCGGGACGGTGACCAGCCCCGTCCGCTGGTCCCTGTGGGTCCGGCTGCTCCACCGGGTGACGTGGCAGAGGGCCGCCGCCCGCGCATTCCCCGTCGACGCCCGTCTGGCCCGTGCCGCCTTCGAGCGGACCGACTACAGCGACGCGTGGCAGATGGCGCTGCGCCCCGGGATGCCGCGGGACCCCGAGGCCTGGCGGAGCGTCCTGCGCGGAGCCCCCTTCCGGGTGGTGGGCCGCGAGGGCGGCGAAGTGCTGCTCGGACAGGACGCCGGACACCTCGATGTCCGCGCCTCGATCCTCGTCGACGACCGGCGGGTCACCCTCAGTACGGTCGTGAGGCTCCACAACTGGCGCGGCAGGCTCTACTGGGCCGCGGTCAAGCGCGTCCACCCCTTCATGGCCCGCACCATGCTCCGCCGCATCCACCGCCGGCTCGCCCTGACGGCTCCGCCGGCCGCCGAACGCGCACGGCAGCCCGTGTGAGGTCCTGGCCTCCTGCTCCGCCTCCGGCGGCGGCAGCCGCGGTCCACGGCGGCCGGCCCGGGCACGCCCGGATCCGGGCGCAGCGGCCGCGACCCGTGCGCGGCGGCCGCGATCCGTGCGCCACCCCGGATTCCGGGCCGCTACCCGAGACGCTCCTGCCCCGGGGCTTTCGCACAGCGCACGGCGAGGGCCGCGATGTCGTCGTCGAGCCTTCCGCCGCTGTAGCGCAGCAGGTCCTCGTGGAGCCGGTCCAGCAGTTCACGGGGCGGCGCCGGGCCCAGCTTCCGCACCCAGTCCGGCAGGGGGAAGAACCTGCCGTCGCGGTCCCGGGTCTCGGTCACGCCGTCGGTGTAGAGCAGCATCTGGTCGCCCTCGTCGAAGGCGACGGTGTCGATGCTGTAGTGGGCTCCGAGGAGCATCGCGAGGTTGAGGGGCGGCGAGGGCACGGCGGAATCCAGGACACGGATCTGCCCGCTCTGCACGAGCAGGGGCGGGGGGTGCCCGCAGTTGAGAATGCGCGCCTGACCGCCGCCGTACGGGATCTCCGCGATCAGCGCCGTGGCGAAGTGCTCCGGCTGGTCCGCGGCCGGGGTCCCGAGGCTGTAACGGACCATGCTCGCCTCCATCCGGTGGATGATGCCGCGCAGGTCGGGCTGGTCGTAAGCGCTCTCCCTGAAGCAGTTGATCACCGCCGAGGCGGCTCCCACCGCCGGAAGTCCCTTGCCGCGCACGTCACCGATGAGCAACCGGACCCCGTACGGCGTGTCGGCCGCCTCGTAGAAGTCGCCCCCGATCCGGGCCTGCTCCTGGGCGGCCAGATACAGCGACTCGATCTCCACGTTCTGGATCTGGCGCGGCAGCGGGCGGAGCAGCACCTTCTGGGCCGCGTCGGCGACGAGCCGGACCTGGAAGAGCATCTCCTCCCGCTGGAGCCGGAGATGGCTGGCATAGGCGGCCGCCAGGGTGACCGCGACGATCGCGGCAGCCGTGTACGGCGTCCCCAGGTCGGAGTAGACGAGGCTGAGCCCGATCATGATCAGCAGGGAGAACGCCCCCAGCAGGATCGTCGGGACGACGGGCCACAGCGCGGCGGCGAGGGCGGGTGCCGCGGGCAGCAGGCGGCTGAACGCGATCTCTCTGGGGGTGGCGAAGGCCAGACCGCCGATGAAGACGGTCAGGATCACCGGTGACAGCAGGACGGCTTCCCGTCGGCCACCGTAGGGAGGGCGGCGGTGCCGGTGCCGTCCTGACCTGATCACAAAAAGCATCCTATCGGGATGAAGCGGGCACTGTTCTGCAAAGGTGGCGAACATATCGCAACCGAGGCGCCGGACGGGGAGCCGTGCCGATCGTGCGCCGCACCGGACGCGGATCCGTACCGACCGTGCGCGCCGCCGGACGCGGAGCCGCACCGACTTTGCGGGCCGCGTCACGGATCGGTCCTCACGCCATGGATCACACCACGGCGGTCTCACGAACCGGTGGCGCGGATCATGAAACCGGGTCCCGCCGTGTCCCTGTGGCCCCGGGACCGGAGGGCACAGCACCAGGGCGGCGGCGACCGGGCGCGGCGGGTGCCGTCCGGCTGTGGGCGGTGACGTCGGCACGGCGTACGTCCGTCCGCGGGAATCTGCCGCCAAAGCGCAGTCGATCCTCCTGGACCGTCGTCGTCGGGCCGCGCGAGGCTGGGCCGCGGAATCCGGACACGGGGCGGGACAGGGGGCGGGATCGTGGGTTCGTGGGACGTGGTCGTTGTCGGCTCGGGGCTCGGCGGGCTCACCTGCGCCGCCTACCTGGCCGCGTGCGGCAAGCGCACCTTGGTGCTGGAGCAGAACCAGGTCGCCGGCGGATGCAGTCAGGTGTTCCGACGCGCGGGCAACAGGTACGAGTTCGACGTCGGCGTGCACTACATCGGCGAGTGCCACCCCGAGGGCGCGATCACCACGGCGCTGCGCGGCCTCGGACTCGACGACCGGATCGAGTTCCGCGAGCTGGACCCGGACGGCTTCACCACCCTGGTCCTGCCCGGGCTGACCTTCCGCGTCCCGCGCGGGTGGGACGCCTATCTGCAACGCCTCGTCGAGACGTTCCCCGCCCAGGAGCGCGGACTGCGCCGATGCGTCGCCGTCCTCCGCCGCATCGCCGAGGAACGCCGCCGCGGCAGGCCCGGGGCCCGGCGTCCTCGGCAAGCCGGCGTGGGCCTGCCGTGCGCCGGTCATGGCCACGGTCGGCATGCTGCCGGTGGCCCGCCTGCTCAAGGCGTGCGGGCTGAGCCCGCTGGCCTGCGCGGTGATCCTGGGCGAGTCGGGCGACTACGGCGCACCGCCGTCGCGTGCCCCGATCGCGCTGCACGCCGGACTGCTCGATCTCTTCATCGGCGGCGGCGCCTACTATCCCCAGGGCGGCGGCCAGGTCTTCGCGGGCCACCTGATCGACGTCATCCGGACCCACGGCGGCCAGGTGCGCACCAAGGCCGCGGTCCGGCAGATCCTCGTCGAGGAAGGCCGGGCCGTCGGCGTGCGGCTGGCCGACGGCGAGACGATCAGGGCCGCGGCCGTCGTCTCCAACGCCGACATCAAGCGGACCTGCCTCGAACTGGTCGGCCGGGAGCACCTCTCGGCCAGGACCGTCGGCCGGGTCGAGAAGTACCGCATGGCGCTGCCCTTCTTCAGCGTGTACCTCGGGCTCGACATCGACCTCGCCGAGCGGCTGCCGAACACCACCTACTGGTGCCACCCCGGCACGGACACCGAGCGCGCCTACCGCAACGCCTACAGCGGGGAACTGTCCGGAGAGCTGCCGGTCTTCCTGACCTCGGCGGCCACCAAGGATCCGGGCAACCCCAGGTCGGCGCCACCCGGGCACTCCACCCTCGAAGTGATGACGCTCGTCTCCCCCGACCCTGCGTACTGGGGGGCCGCCGACGCCTCGCCCGCCGGGCTCGAATACAGGTCGTCGCCTGAGTACCAGAAGGCCAAGGAGCGGCTCACGGAGGCGCTGATCGACCGGGCGGGAACCGTCGTTCCCCGTCTGCGCGAGCACATCGTGTGGCGCGAGGCGTCGACGCCGCTCACCCAGGAGCGGTTCACCCGGTCCACCGGCGGTGCCTGTTACGGCCTGGAACTGGCCACCGACCAGATCGGACCGCGGCGTCCCGGCGCCCGTACGGAGCTCCCCGGACTGTTCCTGACCGGCGCGAGCACCGTGTGGGGCCCCGGTGTCTCCGGCGCGGTGACCGGTGGCGTCGGCACGGCGGGTGCCGTGCTGGGGGCGGGATCTGATGGCCGAGGCCAGGGCGGGCCGTGTCTTCGCCGACCGTGCGAGGCTCAGCGAGATCGCCCCGGACTGGGACCCCCTGGCCGCTTCCAGGCCCAGCTCCCCGACCCGCCCACGCCGGCCCGCCGACGAGCGGCCGGCCCACTGACCGAGGGGCCGGCAACGGCGGGGACGCCCTCGTTCCCGAGGGACCACTGCCGCCGGGGCTCTGCCGGGTCCCGCTCGTCCGGTGGGGCGGGCCTTTCCGGATGCCTTGCTCAGCCCACCCCCGGGGCCCGCACACGTTCCCCGGCAGCGGAGCGTTCCGGGCGGTCACAGCAGGAAGGGCAGGTTCACGATCAGGGCGAGGTAGGCGAGGGTTCCGACCACGGCGAGCAGCGCGAACTGGACGGTGTGCACGTGCCGCCAGGGTGTGTCGATCCCCGGAAACGTCCTCTTCATGAGAGGCCACGGGAGGAATCCGTGGTCCTGGTGCGGCAGTTGCAGGTGCTGCCACAGGTCCCGCAGGGCGTCGGCGTCCCAGAGCCGGGGGTCGAGGAGGACAGGCGCGCCGGTCCTCGATGTGAGGACGATCCGGCTCTGGTGCGGGCCATCGGCCGGTGCCCGGACCGTGTGGACCCCTGTCAGGTCGGAGACCGGAGCGTGCAGCACCGCGCGGTTCCAGCGGTTGCGTATCGTCAGGACACCGTCGTCCAGGAGGATGCCCGCGTTGGCCCAGCGCAGGGCGCACAGCGCAACGGCCCCGAGAACGGGAACGGCCACCGCGAGCACTCCGACGACCAGACCGGCCGTCCCTGAACCCTGGGACGTGCCACGCCCCTTGGCCATCAGAAGGCCTACGCGCAGCGCCGCGATCGCGATGAGGGGCGCGCCCTTGAGCAGCGGGCCCTTGAGGGTCGCGGTGTCGGGCCTGACCGAGACCCAGGGCAGGTCGGTGTCCCGCGCCGGGTCGCCGAGCAGGGCGTCCTCGCCCCGTGGTGTCGTCACGCGAATCTCCTTCTGGTACGCCACCCCGGCTGGGCCCTGCGCGGTCCGTGCGCAAGCCTTCCAAGAGGGCGGGGGACCATGCTGCCGCCCCGTCGGGCGACCGGCATCGGGGAAATCACGTAGCCCCTGTACGGGCCTGCCGCCGAGAGGCACGGGCAGACCGACCCCCGTCAGGGCATGTGCCAGGCACGCCGTGGCACCCGGCTGTCGGTGCGTGACCTTAGAGTTACCGGGAGACGGGGAGCGACGGACGGCGGGGCGTGGGCATGGGAAACCTGGTGGGCAGATCGGCGGAACTCGCGCGTCTGGACGCCCTTTTCGCCGAGGCGGGCCGGCCGGGCGCCCCCGCGGTCGTCGACCTCGCCGGTGAACCGGGGATCGGCAAGAGCCGGTTGCTCGACGAGATGTGCGCCCGGGCCCGGCGGGCCGGATTCACGGTGCTGCGCGGCCGCGCCACGGAGTACGAACAGCACATTCCCTTCCAGGCGTTCGCGGACGCGCTCGCCGACGCCGACCACCTCCTGCCCCCCGGGGATCCCGCCCCGGCCTCCGACGCAAGGGTGCTGCAGACCCTCCGGGACGCCACCGAGGGGTCGGCGAACGGCGCCGCCGTCCGCTTCGGCCTGCACCGCGAGGTCGCCGCGCTTCTCACACGCCTCGGTGAAAGGGGCGCAGGCGGACTGCTCCTGGCCGTCGACGACCTGCACTGGGCCGACCCCGCCTCCCGGGAGCTCGTGGACCATCTGGTCCGTCACCCCGCGCGCGGCCCGGTCCTCCTGGTCGTCGCCCGGCGGGCCCGCCAGACTCCGACTCCCCTGACGGCGGCGCTGGCACGGGGCGTCGACAGCGGAGCCGTGCTCCACCTCGCCCTGGCGCCCCTGCCGGAAGAGGAAGCCCTGCGGACGCTGGCCCCGGACGTTCCCGACGACGACGCCCGTCGGCTGTACGCCGCCGGCGAGGGCAACCCCCTGTACCTGATCGCGCTGGTCCACGCCTACCGCAACGGCGCACCGCTGCACGGCATCACCGCCCGGGCCGAGGGCACGGACGGGGTCGGCGTGCCCAGCGGGCTCACCGCGCTGCTGCTCGACGAACTGACCACGCTGAGCGAACCCCAGCAACGGCTCGTCGAAGCCGCGGCGGCGCTCGGCGACCATGCCACGAGCAGCCTGCTGACCGAGACGACCGGGCTTGTGGACGCGGAGGTGGCGGAGCAGACGTCCGCTCTGGCACGGCGCGACGTGCTGCGTGCGGGACCGGGCGGCCGGTGGGTGCTGCGCCACCCTGTGGTGCGTGCACTGGTCTACGAGAACACCTCGCCCCTTGTACGGGTCGCCCTCCATCGCCGGGCCGCACGGGCGCTGGCCCGCGAAGGTGCCTCGCCCGCCGAGCGGGCCCATCACGTCGAACGGTCGCTGACCGGCTGGGATCCCCAGGCCGCCCAGGTGCTCGGCGAGGCCGCCGCACAGCTGGCGTCCACCGCGCCGGCCTCCGCCGCCCACCTGCTGGGCGTCGTCCTCGACCGCATGCCGAGGACCCCCGGCCATGCGCGGCGACGGGGCGAACTCCTCCTGGCGCGGGCACGGGCGCTCGGCGTCAGCGGCAGCCTCCGCGAGAGCCGCGACCTGCTGCACACCCTGATCGAGTCGGCGGGCAAGGATCATCCCGAGCTGCGGACGCAGGCCGTCGCCCACTGCGCCGTGATGGAGCGCCACCTCGGCCACTCCCCCGAGGCCACCGCCCTGCTGCGCCGGGAGCTGTCGCGCTCGCCGGGCCCGTCCCCCGCCCAGGCGGTCTCCCTTCGACTCGCCCTCGGCATGTCCGCCCTGCTGACGGCGTCCTACCCGCAGGCGCGTGCGGACGTCGCCGAGGCCGTCGCGCTGGCCCGCTCCGACGGCGACGCGACGGGCGAGGCGGCCGCCGTGGCGCTGGCGGCCCTGGGCGAGGCGTACGAGGGCCGGACCGAAGTGGCCACCGGGTTCGCCGACTCCGCCCGCGCCCTCACCGACGCGCTGACCGATCCGGACCTCGCCGGCCTGTGCGAGGCACTGGTCTGGCTGGCCTGGGCCGAAGCACTGCTGGAGCGGTACGCCGACGCCGAACGGCATCTGGTCCGCGGCCTGGACATCGCCCGCCGCAGCGGTCAACTCCATGTCCTGCCGCACCTGCTGGCGTGCCGTGCGTTCCTCTGCCTGCACACCTGCCGACTGCCGTCCGCACTGGAGTCGGCCGACGAGGCCGAGTCCATAGCCCGCGCGGCGGGCAGCAGCGAACTCCTGGCGTTCACGCTCGCCATCAAGACGCTCGTCCTCCTCCTGAGCCGCCCGTTCGGGGACGCCGAAGCCCTGGCCACCGGCGAGGAAGCGGTCGCAGCAGCGGGCGGCAGCAAAGGGTGGTGGGCCGCGCTCGCCTGGTGCATGCTCGGCCACGCGACCCATGCGAGCGGCGACCCGCATCGCGCCCAGCAGGCCATCATGACCGCCGGCGGCGGCCGCGACCTGCCCCTGCTCCAACCCTCCATCAGGCCGGGCCAGTTGGACACCCTCGTGGGTGCCGCACTCGCCACGGGGGACGTCGACCAGGCCGCGCGCTGGGCCGCGCAGGCGGCGCGCGAGGCGAACCGGCTGGGCCTCGACGGTCAGCGCGCCGCCGCGCTGCGCGCCCAGGCGGCACTGGCCGAGCACCACGGCGACCACGCCAAGGCCGTGCGCCTCCTGGACACGGCCGTGCAGGAGTACGCCCGCTGCGGCCAGTCCCTGTGGGAGGCGTACTGCCTGCTGCGTGCCGCGCCGTTGGTCCGGCGCACCGGGCAGCACGCGCGTGCCGCCGCGATGTGGCAGCACGCCCACCGGATCACCGTCGCCGGGGGCGCGCGCCTGCTGGCGGACCTGGCCGAGTTGATCCGCCCTCAGGTCATGGCAGAGGTGTGCGAGATACCGGCGGAGCTGGCCGAACTCACGAGTCGTGAAAGAGAGGTGGCACAGCTGGTCGCGCAGGGGCTCAGCAACCAGGACATCGCCGCCCGGCTCCACCTCAGCCGGCGCACCGTCGAGACCCACCTCTCCTCGGTCTACCGCAAGATGTCCCTGCCGTCCCGATCGGCCCTGGCGAGCCTCATGACACGCCTCGGTCAGGGAGCCGGCGCATGACGGTCCCGGCTCGGACGCCACCGGCATCCGCGGCGGTCGGCCGGGGCTGAGGCGTGTCTCTTTGACACACCATGTAGTTGACGGTCCGTGGGTCTTGCTCGCTGTCGGGCGTCAGTCCCTGACGCTGTCGTGGATCTTGAATTTCGCAAGGCCGTGAAGGGCGCCGGATCGAATCCGGCCGGGCGTGCTCAGGTCCTTCTGGGTGCGTGGCTCTGATCCCGCCCGGTGGTCCGAACTGGAAGGGCCGCCCCGCTGCGATCGGGCACCGGGGCGGCCCTTCTGCCGTGTCCGGCCGGACGGAACGCGCGGCTTTGCGGCGCTAAGCCCGCCACCGCACCCCGTGCCGTCGCCGCAGCCGGTGGATCTCCCACCAGGCCACCGCCGTCACCGACACCGGGCCACCGAGGAACGCACTGACCGCGAGCGGCACCGGGCCCGGCGGCAGACCGCCCGCCGACAGGCCGAGGAAGGCGAACTCCCAGACCAGGACGGAGGTGACCAGCGCGGGCAGCGCCGCATGCAGGACGGACAGGTTGAAGGCGTGGCGCAGCGCCGGACCGGAGGCGAAGCAGAGGAAGAAGACCACCCACCAGAACGGCGCCCAGCACACGAACATCACGGACACCCAGAACAGCAGTCCGAACAGCCCGTTGGCGCTGCTGGGCAGCAGCCCCAAGCTCCTTGTGGCCGCAGCAGTTTCACCGCGTCTGCCACAGCCAGGGCTCTCGGCTCACCGCCTCGGGACGCGTCGTAGTTCCGGGCCTCGTCGTCGTAGTCGATCACCCGTCCATCCTGTCCGAGCGTCTTCCGACCTGTGGCTCAGCTACGAAGCCGACAGGTTGGCGCGGACACGGCGAAGTGCGAACAGCGGATCCGGGGCGCCCGTGACCGTCCGGCCCACGACCACATGTGACGCTCCGTCCGCGACTGCGGCTCGCGGTGTACCTGGACGGGCATGCTCGGCAGCCGACTCGCCGGGCAAGGCGACTCCAGGGGTGACAATCAGGGCATCGCCGCCCAACGCCGAGCGCAAGGCCGAGACTTCCTGCGGTGAGGCGATCACGCCGTGGCATCCGGCCCGCCTGGCCAGACCGGCCAACCGCAGCACTTGGCTCCCGGTGGAGTCAGCGACGCCGATGTCGGCGAGGTCGGAGTCGATCATGCTGGTGACCACGGTCAGCGCAAGGACGCGAAGGTCGGGATAGTCGCGTGCCGCATCAACGGCGGCAGCCATGATGCCCGTTCCGCCCATGCTGTGCACGGTCACCATGGAGACGCCGAGTGCACCTGCCGCACGGACTGCACCGGCGACGGAGTTCGGGATCTCGAAGAGCTTGAGGTCCAGGAACACTTCGTTGCCCTGAGTAACGAGGTGTTCCACGAACTGGGATCCGACCGCGGTGAGGACCTGAAGGCCGACCTTGTAGAAGCGGCACTCGTCACCGAGTTGATCGACGACAGCTTGAGCAGCCGACCGGTTGTCGCAGTCCAGCGCAACGATGATCTGACGATTCGGGTCCATGACACCATGGTGATCTCGCTGCGTCTGCCACTTCACACCGCCCCACTCTCTGGCCTGCACCACCACCATGGAACCAGACCTCGCAACACGGTGAACGTCTCCGGTCACAGCACCAGCCGACGCAAGACGCGGGCCGACGCCTTTCGGGCGGGCTATGCCGGTGGGGCGGGGCGGGACTCGTAGCAGACGCTGTGGAAGCGACCGGCTTCCTCGCGTCCGGTGGGGTCGCCGCCCAGTGACCGTACGGCTTCGATCGCGTACTGCCGTTCCCGTTCGTCGGTGAAGAGCCGCTGCGGGTAGGTGCGGGAGGCATCGACGGTGGTGCGCAGGCCGTGCGCGGCCAGCGTCCGCTCGATCGGCCGGTACGACACGGTCCGCAGCACGAACGCGCTCACCCACACCGGTCGTCGGACCCGGTCGAGCAACGCCGTGAAGGTTCGAGCGGTGATGTAGCTGCCGCCGCCGGTCAGCGTGATCAGGCCGACGTCGGCGAGTGCACCGGTCAGGCGGGGACCGGGCGGCGCCTGTTCCAGATCGTCGTGGAAGGCGGCATCGAGGAGCCCTACCGCCAGTGCGTAGTGCACGGCGGGCGCCGAGACGTCCAGGCCGATCACCGGTACGGCGTCCGCGCGGCGCCGTGCGGCGTAGAACTCCCTGTCCCAGAAGGTGAGTTCTGCCGTCGACATGCTCCGGGCCGTTCGGGAGGTGTACCGGGCGTACATCTCCGCCAGCGTCACCTCGTGATTGAGCAGGGCGGCGTTGATCCCGTAGGAGCAGCACAGGTCCAGCACCACCGGTCTGCCCGGCAGGCCGTCGTCCAGCGCGGTCCGCTCGGTGGCGGTCCGCCGCAGGACCGGCTGTGCGTGGTGCGGGATCTCGTAGTCCAGGGGCGCCAGCCGTGCGAAGTAGGCACGGGGGTCCGGCCGGTCGTAGATGTCGTCGAACCGCGACTTGCCGCCTGCAACGCCCTCGGAACCACCCGAGCCCGACCCGGCCATGCCGTACTCCTCCTCAGGGGAGACTGTGGTCCCTCCATCATGTCGGGGGACCGCTGTGCCGGGATGTCGACACACGGGCGTCCGGGTGCTCCCGGACGCCGCGCATCAGCGACCGCCGTGCCGGTGCGGGACCGCCGTGGTCCCCGCTCGGACGCTCAGAAGGCGGAGTTGGCGACCCAGTGGGCCAGCAGCTGTTCGTCCCCCTCGTGGGCCAGGTTCTCCGCCGTGTGCGGGAGGCGGCCGTACGCGAGCAGGAGCAGGTCGGCCGCGGCGCCCCGGACGGTCGCGTCGGCGGTGACCGTGGCCGGGTGGGCGGTGTCGAGTCCGAAGCCGTCGGGGCGCAGCCGGACGAGCCAGGCCTCGTCCCCGTCGGTCGTGCGGAAGCAGATGGCCCTGTCGGGGCCGCGCAGGTTGGCCACGTTGGGGGCGAAGGAGGTGGCGAACGGCAGGTTCTCGAGGAACTCGTCGATCCCGTCGACCGCGACCGGGCGGTCGATCACGGGCCGCAGACCGAGTGCGCGCTCGGCGTCGGCGCGGTGCACCAGGGTCTCGAAGAGCATCCGGCGCGCCCAGAAGCGGGCGTGCTGGTCGGCGCCCCATGCCCACATCGGCAGGTCCGGGTCGGTGGCCGCGAAGGCGTCCGCGGCCACGGTGGCGCTCTCGGACAGCCAGTCGGGGTAGCCGTCCTCCTGGTCCGGGAGCCGCAGGTCCACCTCACGCGTCCGCGGGGGCTCCTGGATCCGCGTCCGCAACAGGACCGAGAACCAGCGCTGGACACTGCCGGTGTGCTTGACCAGGTCGGCCAGCGTCCAGCCGGGGCAGCCCGGTACCTCGGTGGTGAGGTCGGCGTCCTTGACGGCCGCGACGAACCGGGCGGTCTCCGCCGCGACCGCCCTGCGGTGATCGACCGGTGTGCGGCCGGACGTGTGGTCGGTGTGGTCGGACGTCGTCATCGTGACATGCCTTTCGGTGGAGGTGCGGGGGCGGGCGCACGGCTGGTGGAGAACGGCTCGGCGGCGGGCCGGAGAGGGCCCGCCGCCGACGCCTCGATCGACGAGGCGGACCGTGGCGCGTTCGGGCCGGTCAGACGAGTTCGGCGCCGCGTTCCGCCTCCGCAGGCTCCGGTGTACCGGATTCCGTGACCTTCCGCGGCGCCGGGGGGCGGGGCGCGTGCGCCGCCGTGATCCCGACCAGGGCGACGACGGCGACCAGGGCGAACGCCGCTCCGGCGATCACGAAGCTCGTCGTGAACTGGCTCTCCTGGGGCAGTGCGGGCATGCCCTTGGGGAGCGGGATGGTCTTGGACGCCAGCAGCGAGGTGATGACGGCGCTGGCAACGGCGCTGCCCACCGAGCGGGAGATGGAGTTGATGCCGTTGGCGATGCCGGACTGGTGGGGCGGGACGCTGGCGACGATGAGCGCGGGCATGGCGGCGTAGCCGAAGCTGATCGCGAGGCCGATGACCATGCCCGCGCCGATCACCGAGGCGGTCGTGTCGTGCGCGACGCTCAGCCACGTGAAGCCGGCCACTCCGAAGCAGGCCCCGACGGCCAGGGTGACGCGAGCGCCCAGCCGGCGCACCAGTACGCCGCCGAACTGGGCGCCCAGGAGCGAGACGAGCGTGGTCGGAAGCAGGTACACGACGGACGCTTCGAGCACGGAGGCGCCGAAGCCGTAGCCCGCGACGCGCTCGGGCACCTGGACGAGGTACGAGACGCCGATGAACTGGGCGAACATCGCGAAGCCCAGCAGCAGGCCGGCCAGGTTGGTGAAAAGGACGGGCCGGTGGGCGAACATCTTCATGTCCACCATGGGCTCCTTGACCCTGCTCTCGGCGACCACCCACACCACGGCCATGACGACGGCGCCGGCGAAGGCACCGAGGGTGCGGCCGGACGTCCAGCCCCACTCGTGCCCCTGCGAGATGGGCAGAAGGAGCAGCACCAGCAGTGCCGCCAGGGTGAGCGCGCCCAGCCAGTCCGTGCGGCCACCCGTCGTCGCCCGGGACGCGGGCACCGCGAACAGCACTCCCGCCAGCGCCACCACGGCCAGCACGACCGCGAGCCAGAAGACCCGGTGGTAGTCGGGGTCCGAGCCGCGGGTGAGGAGCCCGGCGCCGACCAGCGCGAGCCCGCTGCCGAACGCGAGCGTGCCACTGACCAGGGCCATGGCACCGTGCAGCTTCTCCGGCTTGATCTCCTCGCGGAGGATGGAGAGGGCGAGCGGGAAGATCGCGGTCGCCGCGCCCTGCATCACCCGGCCGACGATCAGCCATGTCAGCGAGGTGGTGGTGGCGGCGAGCACCGAGCCCGCGATCATCACGAGCAGAACGCCGACGAGGGTGGGCTTCTTGCCGTGCTGATCGCCGAAGCGGCCGAGCAGCGGGGTGAAGACGGCGGCCGACAGGAGCGTGGCGGTGGTCACCCAACTGACGTTCGCCGTGGTGGCCTGCAGGTCGTTCTGGATGATGCCCAGGATCGGGACGACCAGGGTCTGCATCATCGAGACGACCATCGCGGCAAGCCCGAGCACCAGGACGACCGTGGCGTCTGCGGAGTGCCGTCGAGCCGTCGCTGGCTGTGCTTGAGACACGGAATCTCTTCCCTAGGTGAGAGCTCGATGAACTACTTCAGCACATCGAAGCTTGAGAACTTCAAGTAATGAGGAAGACCGTAGTCAGCGATATTTGAGATCGTCAAGTTTCCGGGGGTAAGGTGACGCGCATGACCGCACCCTCCGGCGTCGGCACCGCCCAGCTCATGGAGCTGCTCTCGGTCTCACTGGCCGCGTACTACGGCGACTTCACGGTCGCCGCCGCGAGCGAGCACCTCACGGCCAGCCAGGGCAAGACACTCAGCGTGCTGCGCCGCGGGCCCGCCTCCATGAGCGTGCTGGCCACCACGCTGACCTGCGACGCCTCCAACATGACCGGGATCGTCGACCGGCTGGAGAAGCGCGGACTGGTGCGCCGCGAGCCCAGCCCCTCCGACCGGCGCGTCAAGAACGTCGTCCTCACCGCGGAGGGCGAAAGGGCCATCGACGTGATCCGCGGCCGGATGCACCACACGCTCGACGGCCTGGGCAGGCTCGACGAGCGGGAGCGTGACACCTTTTACGCCCTGCTGGAGCGAGTGTTCACTTCCCGGCCCGCCCCCGACGGGGCCTGAGGCCGCCGCCGCGCTCAGGCCCGGCATGCGCACCTGCCGCGGTCGCGGCCCCGAGGACACACCGCGGGCTATGTGAGACCGTGGTGCCAGGAAGTCCGCCCGGAGATGGGGCCGACACCATGGATCTCAGGGATCTGGTCACGACACATCACGACGATCCGTTCGGTATCACCTCTGCCGCGGTCGTCCTCGTGGACGCACACGGCCTGATCCGCTACTGGAACCAGAGGGCCGAGTCCCTCCTCGGTCATTCGGCACCCGGCGTGCTGGGGCAGCCCGCGGCCACCGTCCTCACGAGCGACGACTCGCTGACCGCCGCGCTGTCCGCGGCGCAGCGGGTCGGTGACGGGTGGGAGGGCGTGATCACCGCGCGTCATCGTGCGGGCCACTCGGTCGAGCTGGCCCTGCGGGCATGTCCGCTGCGCGCGGAGCAGGGCTCCGCCTGGCTCGTCGTGGCCTGTGACGTCACCGAGTCCCAGCGGTGGGAGCTCGACCAGGCGGTGGTGCGGGGTCTCCTGGAGGAGTCACCGATCGGCATCGCCGTCCTCGACAGCGAACTGCGCTTCCAGTGGGTCAACCGGGTGCTGGCCGCCATGGAGGGCCTGCCGCCCCTCTACGGGACCGATCTCGCGACCGGTCCGCCCGGGCTGGGGCGGGTACCGCCGGCCATTGACTGGCAGGCCCGTCAGGCGCTGATGGCGGGCCGGACCATGCCGGCCGTGGAGCATGTGACGCCCCCGCAGGGCATGTCCCGCCGGAACTCGCAGAGCCACCTCCGGCTCCGCTCGTCGTTCCCGCTGAGGGACTTCGAGGGCAAGACGCTCGGTGTGTGCCACACCGCCGTGGACTTCACCGCCCAGGACCGGGCACGCGAGCGGCTCGCCCTGGTCAACGAGGCCGCACAGCGCATCGGAACCACACTGGACCTCGACCGTACGGTGCAGGAGCTCGCCGAGGTCCTGGTGCCGCAGCTCGCCGACTTCGTCGCGATCGACCTCTTCCGGGGCGTCCTCGCGGCCAAGGACCTCGCCCCGGGGCCGCTCACCGGCGGCACGCTGCAACGGGCGGCGCACCTGTCGATCGACGAGGAACTGCCGGAGGCGGTCGTCGACGTCGGCCAGTCCACCGGGTATCTGCCGAAATCCCCGCAGATACGCTGCCTGACCACGGGCCGGCCCGTCCGCGATCCGGTCCTGTCCCCGACGACCTGGTGGCTCGCGGGTGATCCGCAGCGCATGGCCAAGCTGATCCGTCTCGGGGTGCACACCCACCTGGTGGTACCGCTGCGGGCGCGGGGGGTGACCATGGGGGTGGTCTCGCTGCTGCGCTGGGAGAACCCCAAGCCGTTCGACGAGGACGACGTGCTGCTCGTGGAGGAGCTGGTCGCCCGCGCCGCGGTGTGCGTGGACAACGCCCGGCGCTTCGTCCGTGAACACAACGCGGCCCTCGCCCTCCAGACCAGCCTCCTTCCGCCCGCCCTGCCCGACCACTGCGCCGTCGAGGTGGCCTACCGCTATCTGCCGACCGACGCCGAGGCCGGGGTGGGCGGCGACTGGTTCGACGTCATCCCCCTGTCCGGGGCGCGCGTCGCCCTCGTTGTAGGGGACGTTGTCGGCCACGGCATCCACGCCGCGGCCAGCATGGGCCGGCTGCGCGCGGCCGTACAGACGCTCGCCGATCTCGACCTGCCCCCCGACGAGCTCCTCGCCCATGTCGACGACCTCGTGCTGCGTCTGGCGGACGAGGCGGAAGCGGTCCAGGAGGGCCCCGTGGTGGTCGGCGCGACCTGCGTCTACGCCGTGTACGACCCGATCTCGCGCAAACTCAACGTGGCGCGTGCCGGGCACCCCACTCCCGCCATCGCCCACCTCAGCGAGCCGGTGGAACTCCCGGACATTCCCGCGGGCCCTCCCCTGGGACTGGGCGGTCTGCCCTTCGAGTCGGCCGAGTTCGAGCTGGAGGAGGGCAGCGTGGTCGCCCTCTACACCGACGGCCTGATCGAGGCCTCGGACCGCGATGTCGACATCGGCTTCGAGCGGCTCTGCTTCGCCCTGGCCCACCCCGACCGGCCGCTGGAGGAGATCTGCGACACCATGGTGCGCATCCTGCTGCCGGAGCACCCGCACGACGACGTCGCCTTCCTCGTCGCCCGGACCCGCGCCCTCACCCCCGACCGCGTGGCCTCCTGGGACGTGCCCGCCGATCCCCGAGCGGTGCACGAGGCACGGGACAACGCCGTCCGCCAGCTGACCGCGTGGGGGCTGGAGGACGTCGCCTTCGCCACCGAGCTGATCGTGAGCGAGCTGATCACCAACGCCATCACGCACGCCGGCGGCCCGATCGGCCTGCGTCTGATCCACGAACGGGCTCTCATCTGCGAGGTGTCGGACGCCAGCAGCACCTCGCCCCACCTTCGCCGTGCCCACAGCACCGACGAGGGAGGACGCGGCCTCTTCCTGGTCGCGCAGGTGGCCCAGCGCTGGGGCACGCGGTACACACCCACGGGCAAGACCATCTGGGCGGAGCAACAGCTGCCGGGCTCCGGGCCCTGCTGAGATCCGTCCCGGGACCCGCCGCAAGAAGCCGCCTGCCGACCGGAGGCACCGCCTGCGCCTGTTGCGCGCCCGCGGTGCGCGAAGGTGCCGAGCGCCCGGCGGTGCGTGAATCTGTAGGTGTGTGGGGTGTCCGAGCCTGTCGGATCCCGGCGGCCTACGTCGCCTCGGGCCGCCGGGCGATCCATGTGACGCTGGTGGCCGCGGCCGGTTTCTACCTCTTCCGCTACGGCCTCGGCCTCCCCATTGCGGCCACCTACGCCCTGTTCGCCACCGTGGCGATGGGCGGCCTGTCCAAGATCCCGGGAACCGGGCGGCAGCGGGCCGCGGTGGTGCTGCGCCTGCTGCCGGTGGGCTGGCTGCTCGTGGTCCTCGGCACCTATCTGTCCGTGCGGACCTGGAGCGCCGTGGTCGGCATGCTGGTCGTCGGCTTCGCGCTCGCGTTCTCCGCCGTGGGCGGCCCTCGCCAGGCCGGAGCGGCGCCGGGTCTGCAACTTCTCTACATCCTGCCGTCGTTCCCCCCGTACGACCCCGGCTCGCTCGCCGAGCGGCTGACCGGGACGACCACCGGGATGGCCCTGCTCGCCGCCGCCGAGGCGCTGATCTTCTCCGAGCCCGCCCCGGCGCCGTACCGGGAGCGGGCCGCCCGCGCCGCGGCGACCGCAGCCGGCTGCGCAACGTTCCTGGCCGCGTCCCCGCACGCCCTGCCCGAGGCGGACGTCCGGGCGGGCCGCGACGCCGGCTGGGCGCTGCGCCCCGCGAACGTGCCGGAGGCGGAACGTCCCGCCGGACCGGGGCTGCGTGACCGGGCCCTCGTACACACGGGTCTGACCACCCGCACCCTGCTCAACCGACTGGCACAGCTGCCGCCCGCCCCGGACGGCCGTCCGGGCAACGGCGTGACCGCCGTGCTGCACGCGGTGGCGCAGCTGGCCTCGGCCACCGCACTCTGTCTGAGGGCGGGGACGCCGCCGGCAGCACCGCACGCGGGACTGGTCGCGGCGCGCGCACAACTGTCCGCCCTGTCCGCGGGGCCCGTTCCGGACGGGGCCTCCGCCCACTCCACGAGCCACGCTCCCGACGAAACCTCCGCACACTCCGCAGGCGGCCACGCCCCTGAGGGGAGCTCCACCCGGTCCACAGGGCGCGCTTCCGGCGAAACCTCCGCACAGTCCGCAGACCCCGCCCCCGAGGGGTCCGCCGGCTCCGGCGAACCCGATTCCCGGCCGGACTTCCCGCCGGCCGTGCTGCGCCGGCACGCGGCCGTGCTGGAGGTGGCCGATGCCGCGCTGGCCATGGGCGCGGCGGCCGATCTGGCGGTGCACGGCCGGCACGCATCCATCGAGGTGCCTCCCGGGCGCTTCTGGTACGCGGCGACCCCGGCACCGCTGCTGTGGTGGCACCGGGTGCGCGGCCATGCCGAGCGCCGGTCGGTGTTCTTCCAGAACGCGGTGCGTATCGCCATGGCCCTGACGGCGGCCCGGCTCGTGGCCGGGGTGGACACGCTGCCCCATGGGTTCTGGGCCACGCTGGCGACGCTCACCCTCACCCGGACCACCATGGACGAGACCTGGAACACCATCAGGGTGGCACTGGCGGGCACCCTGGCCGGGGCCCTGGTGACCGCCGGGGTGCTGGCTCTGGTGGGACCGCACACCGCGGTCTACGCCGTCGTGCTGCCGCTGTGGATGCTGTTCGCCTTCACGGTCGGGCCGGTCAGGGGTGTCGGCTGGGCGCAAGGCCTGTTCACCGTGCTCGTGGCCCTGGTCTTCGCCCAGCTGGCGCCGCCGACCTGGCGGCTGGCGGAGGTGCGGATGCTGGACGTGCTGGTCGGCAGTGCGATCGGCGCGGTGTTCGGTCTGCTGGCCTGGCCCCGCGGCGCCCACGACGAACTGCGCCTTGCGTCGGCGCACCTCCTGCGCAAGGCGGCCGAGATCGTCGTCGCGACGAGTGCATCGGTGGCGCAGGGCGGACCCGGGCCCGCCACGGCCGGGGGGTCCGGCCACCGTTCGCTGCAGCACGCGGTCATCCTCGCGGAGTCCGCGTACGCGCAGTTCCAGAGCGAGCCGACGCCCTTCGGCGGCAGGGGACGCGCGGTGGCGCTGCCCGGCGTGGACTGGCAGGCGACGCTGATGGCCGGTCACCACTCCCTGTGGGGATCGGACCGTCTGCTGGAGCCGCCGCCGGCCGGGCTGTGCGCGGCGGCGGCCGAGTCGGTCAGCGGGCTGGGGGACCGCGTGGCCGGGCGGATGCTGCTGGTCTCCGCGGCGCTGGATCCGGGGAGCGACACCCCGACCGCGCCGGTGCCGCCGATGGATCCGGTACTGGCCGGGTCCGGCGCGGAGCCGCCCGGCGCGCCGCGGCTGTACTACGCGACCGTGTCCTGGCTGGACTCCCTGACCACCGATCTGGCCCGGATCGCCCACGGCGGATCCGGACCCGGGGACGACGGATCGCTCTCTGCGCGTTGAGACGGCCACCGGGCGGCCCGGGCGACGAGCAGGCCCGCCGCTGCCGGGGCGGGAGCCCAGGTGGGCCGGCAGGCCGATCGCGGCGATCGGCCCCCCGGGGCTCCCGGGGCTCCCGGGGCTCCCGGGGCTCCCGGTCACAGTAAGGCCCTCACATGCCGTGCAGGAAATGGGAGTTGGCGTGAAGGGGAGTTGGCGCACCTCCGGGCGAGGCCGGGCCGTCGCTCGCCCGGAGGTGGTTCAGGGGGACGCCGCGCTACAGGCCCACGTCACGGCTACGGAAGTCCCCCAGGGACTCGCGGCGGACCAGAAGGTGGGCGAGGCCGTCGCGCACGGCGACGACGGGCGGGCGGCCGACCATGTTGTAACCGGACGCCATGGACAGGTGGTAGGCGCCGGCCACGGGGACCGCGAGCAGGTCTCCGGGGCGTACGTCGCCGGGAAGTTCCACGTCGGCGGCAAGCAGGTCACCCGCCTCGCAGTGGCGGCCCACCACGGTCACCACGGCGGGGGCCACGGCACTGTGCCGGCCGATGAGGCGGGGCGCGTACCGCACGCCGTACAGGGCGGGGCGCGGGTTGTCGCTCAGGCCTCCGTCGACGGCGACGAAGGTACGGTCCCTGGTGCGTTTGACGGTGAGCACGTGGTAGACGGCGATGCCCGCGGGACCCACGATCGCCCGCCCCGGCTCGATGATCAGACGGGGCACGGGGAGTCCGGCCACCGTGCAGGACTCCGTCAGTTCCGCACGGACCCTGCGGGCCAGCGCGGTGAGGTCCAGGGCCGGTTCGCCGGGCCGGTAGGCGATGCCGTGACCGCCGCCCAGGTCGATCTCGGGCAGGACCAGACCGTGCTGCTCGTGCAGTCGGGCCATGAGGCCCACCATGCGGCGCACGGCGGCCAGATACGGCTTGAGACTGGTGATCTGCGAGCCCAGGTGGCAGTGCAGGCCGGTGAGTTCGAGCTGTGGCTGGTCGAGTATGCGGGCGATGGCCTGCTGGGCGTAGCCGTCGGCGATGGACAGGCCGGACTTCTGGTCGTCGGTGCCGGTGCGGATCTTCTCGTGGCCACCGGCGCTGATCCCGGGCACCACCCGGACCATGACCTTCTGGTGACCGCCGGGGCCGACCGCGGCGGCCAGCCGGGCGATCTCCGACGGGCTGTCGATCACGATCCGTCCAACGCCCAGTCGCAGGGCGGTCTCCAGGTCGCGCGGGGACTTGGCGTTGCCGTGCAGCACGATCCGCTCGGGCGGGAACACGGATCGAGACCGCGAGCTCCAGCTCGCCGGCCGAGCAGACGTCCAGGCCCAGGCCCTCCCCGGCGATCCAGTCGGCCAAGGCCCGGCACAGGAATGCCTTGGCCGCGTAAAGAACTTCGGCGTCGGGGAAGGCGTCCCGGTAGGTACGGCAGCGCTCGCGGACCTCGCCCTCGTCAAGAACGTGGACGGGGGTGCCGAAGCGATCGGCGCGGCCCGGACGCGGGGAGGCGGAACCGGGGCTCGCCCTCGACGCTATGCCCGCCACCCATGGTTTCCGGACGTCTCCTGATGCGATGCCTACGGCGATCCGGGTGACGCGGACGGGATGCTGACACCGAGTCCGCCCTGGCAGCCGTGCAGCGCCGGACCACGTGGCGGCGCCGGCTCGACGCACGACACCCGGCGGGCGGGCGCGAGACCCTGCCGCCGACGCCTGAGCCGGGCGACAGGGCGAATGGGCGACAGTACGGCGGTGGTCGCGTTGCATTACCTGGCACGTCATCGACCCCTGTGCGTCCCGACGGCAGGATCGTGGACGTCAGGAGCCGACCGGACCGGAAGGAATGCCATGTCCGCCTACGCGATTGCCCATCTGCAGGAAGCCACCCCCCACCCGGAGATCGCCGAGTACATCGAGCGCATCACCGCGACCTTCGCCCCGTACGGCGGCCGCTTCCTGGTGCACGGCGCACAGCACGAGGTGCGGGAGGGTGCTTGGCCCGGGCACGTCGTGGTGATCGGCTTTCCGTCCCTCGACGACGCACGGGCCTGGTGGGACTCGGCGGCGTACCAGGACATCGCACCGCTGCGCTCGCGTCACATCGACGGCGACATCATCCTGGTGCCCGGCGTGGGCGAGGAGTACGACGCGGCGGGCACCGCCGCGGCCATGCGGGAAGCGGTGCCCGCCTGAGGCCCCTCGGCCTCGTCCCGCTGTCACCGAGGAGCGCACCGCGCGCTGCCGACGGCCGTCCGGGCACCCCGGCTGCCCGACGCCGAAGAGCGTTGGCGCCGAGGAACGTTGGCACCGAGGAACGTTGTTTTCTCCGGCAAGGCGCCGCCCGTCCTCCTGGACAGGGGTGGGACCGACCGTGTGGGCTGGAGAGGTCCGTTCGAGCAACGCCCACCGGGAGGCTTTCGTGTCGCTGCATCCTCAGGTCGCCGCACTGCGTGCGCGTCTGCTCGCCGCAGGGACCCGCCCGCTGTACGCCCTCGGCATCGAGGAGGCACGAGCCGCCGACCTCGCCGCGGCCCGCGCGTCCGGCGGCGAGCCCGAGCCCGTCCGCGCCGTCGTCGACGGCGAGTTCCCCGGTCCCGCGGGCAGCCTGCCCGTCCGCTTCTACCGGCCGCGCGCCGACGACACCCCGCTGCCGGTGCTGTGCTACTTCTACGGCGGCGGCTGGACTTTGGGCAGCATCGACACCTGCGACGCGATCTGCCGCCGCCTCGCCAACGCGACCGGCTGCCTGGTGGCCGCGGCCGGCTACCGGCTCGCGCCGGAGAACCCGTACCCCGCCGCCGTGGAGGACTGCCGCGCCGCGGTCCACTGGCTCGCCGGCCATGCCCACCTGCACGGCGGCGACGGCAGCCGGCTCGCGGTCGGCGGTGACAGCGCGGGCGGCAATCTGGCCGCCGTCGTGTCACTGCACGCGCGCGACCACGACGGGCCGCCGATCGCTGCGCAGCTGCTGGTCTACCCCAACACCGACTACCTGGCCGACACCGAGTCCCGGCGCGAGAACAGCGACGAGGTGTTCTTCAACCACCGTTCGGTGGACTGGTACTGGCGGCACTACCTGACGGACCCGGCGCACGGGCGCGAGCCGTACGTCTCCCCGCTGCGTGCGCCCTCGCTCCGCGGTCTGCCGCCCGCGCTGGTCATCACCGCGGAGTACGACCCCCTGCGCGACGAGGGGGAGAGTTACGCCGAGCGCCTGGCGGCGGAGGGCGTGGACACCCGGCTGAGCCGCTACGACGGCATGATCCACGGCTTCTTCGCCATGCGCGGCGTGCTCGACCCGGCCTCCGACGCACTCGACGAGGCCGCCGCCTTCCTGCGCGCGCACCTCGCTCCCCCTCCCCCGCGGACGGACGCCGCGGACGCCAAGGAGGTGCCCGCGTGACCTCGGTCCCGACGGCCCGCCCGGCGCCGGACGCGGCGTCCGGCGTCCGGCTGGACCTGGCCGACCTGCACGCCTCCCTGTCCGATCCGGTGCTGGACGCGATGAACTTCCTCAACGAGGTGGTCTCGCGCCACCCGGACGCGATCTCCTTCGCGCCCGGCCGCCCCTACGACGGGCTGCTCGACCCGGCGGTGATCACCGACTGCCTCACCGCGTACACCGACCAGTTGACCGCAGAGGGCCACACTCCCGCCCAGATCCGCACCCGCCTGATGCAGTACGGGCCCACCGCGGGCATCATCCGCGAACCCCTGGCCACCGCGCTCGCCCAGGACGAGGACATCCACGTTCCCCCGGAGGCCGTCGTCGTGACGGTCGGCGCGCAGGAAGCCATGCTGCTGACGCTGCGTGCGCTGTGCGCGGGCCCGCGGGACGCCCTGCTCGCCTCCTCCCCCTGCTACGTGGGCATCAGCGGCGCCGCCCGGCTGCTCGACATCCCCCTCGTCCCGGTCCCCGAGGGTGCGGACGGCGTGACACCGGCCGGTCTCGCGGACGCGGCGCGCCGGGCGCGCAAGGACGGACTACGTCCCCGGATGCTGTACGTCGTACCGGACTTCGCCAACCCGTCCGGGCTGTGCATGACGGTCGGGGGCCGCCGTGGTCTGCTCGCCGCCGCCCGGCAGGAAGGGCTGCTGGTCATGGAGGACAACCCGTACGGGATGTTCCGGTCCGACGCCCAGGACGTGCGCCCCACGCTCAAGTCCCTGGACGTCGACCGCCGGGTGATCTATCTCGGCTCGCTGGCCAAGACCGGGTTCCCCGGCGCCCGCGTGGGCTATGTGGTCGCCGACCAGCCGGTCGTCGACCCGGCCGGGCGCGGCACACTGCTCGCCGACCAGCTCGCCAGGATCAAGAGCATGACCACGATCAACACCCCGGGGCTGGCCCAGGCGGTGATCGGCGGTCTGCTGGTACGGCACGGATTCCGGGTGCGTCCGGCCGCGGAGCCGGGCGCGGCGTTCTACCGCGCCAACCGGGCCCGGCTGCTCGACGCGCTCGGCCGGCACCTGCCGCCCGCCGAGCGGGACCGCCTGGGCGTGTCCTGGAACCGGCCGGAGGGCGGCTTCTTCGTCGTCATGACCGTGCCCTTCGACGCCGACGAGGCCGCGCTGGAGCGGTCCGCCCGCACGCACCGCGTGCTGTGGACCCCGATGAGGAGCTTCTACGACGGCGACGAGGGCGACCGACGGCTGCGGCTGTCGTGGAGCGCGGTGGACCCGGACCAGGTCGAACAGGGCGTCGCACGACTGGCCCGCTTCATCCGGGAGTCCGCCGACGCGGAGGCCTGAAGCGAGCGTCCGCCGGTGGGGAGGCCAGAAGCCGAAGTCCGCCGACGCGGAAGCCTGAAGCAGGACTCCACCGACGCCAAAGCCTGCCCCGGCACTGCGCAGGCGCGAACACCCGAAACGGCACTGCGCGGGAGCGGAGGCCCCAGCCGGCACTGCGCAGGCACAAACGCCTGAGACGGAAGACCGCGGGCGCGGGCGCCTGAGTCGCCGCGGTCCGTCCGCCGAGCCGACCATGCTGCCTCCGCAGCCCCCTTCCCGGACCCTGCCGGCCGACCCCGCCCCCTTCCCGAACCGTGCCGGCCGACCCCGCCCCCTTCCCGGACGGTGCCTGTCGGCCCTCACAGTTCCGCGGGTCGAGTGCCCGTAATTCGCCTGTTCCGCCGTGAGGACGCAGGTCATTCAGGCGGAGCGGCGGTGAACCTACCGGAGAATTACGGTCGTTCCTGCCGGTCGCATTCGCAGCCGCCCCTCTGGTTCCCGGTTTTCCGGCTCCGCCTGATTCTGCCGGTAACTGCGTCCGTCTCTGCGCTCAGATCTCATGGACTGCGATGCCCGGCCGGGAAATGCTGGAACACATCGGCGGACAGCCGGTCACCGGTTTCCGGGCAGGAGGTGGGGCATACCCGTGGACGTTGACGAGTTGTTACTGGCCGGCCCCGTCGGCGAGGTCGTACTGCGGCTGGACGAGGCCGTGACCCGGCGGCGGCTGCGGCAGCTGGTGGCCGAGCGCCACGGGCGTCTGGCGGACGCCGGGGCGGGTGCCGGGTCGTCCGTCGCCGTGCGCCTGCCTCCGTCCCTGGAGTACATCGCCGTCGTCCTCGCGGTCTGGCGGGCCGGAGCCCAGGCGATCCTGATCGACCACCGGTTCACCGGCTACGAGGTGGCCTCGTGTCTCGAACGGCTGCGGCCGCAGCTGGCGGTGGAACCGGTCGGCGCCGTCGCCCGCCCCATGCGGGGCTTCCACGACATCGGCAGCAAGGTCGTGGCCCTGCCGGGCGGCGTGCCCGCCGCGGGCGGACACGCCCTGATCCAGTTCAGCTCCGGTTCCACCGGCCCCTCGAAGATCATCGGCCGTGGCGCGGAGGACCTGGTCGCCGAGGTCGAGCGGTACACCCGCATCGACGGTTTCCCGTCCTCGGGACGGCAGGTGGTGTCCCTGGCGTCCCTGACCAACGTGCTCGGACTGGTCGGCGGGCTCCTCAACAGCCTGCACACCGGCGCCGAACTCGTGCTGCCGCGGCAGACGGGAACCGAGGGGATCCTGCGCTGTCTGGCCGCGGCCGGCTCCCCCGCCGTCCTTCTCGCGGTGCCGTCCCAACTGGAATTGCTGGCACGGGTTTCCGCTCCTCCCCCGACTCCTCTCTTCGAAGGAGCGATCACCGGCGGAGAACTCCTCAGAGACGAACTGTGGAATTCCTTCGCCGACCGCTACGGCGTGCGGATCGGCACGATGTACGGAATGACCGAGGCCGGCGTGATGGCCACCGACCTATCCGGTGCGCACCGGCCCGAGCTGACACCTGCAGCCGGTCATGAATTCCGCGTGGAGGACGGGGAATTACTGCTGCACCGCCCGGAATCCCCGTACCTGGGGGCCACCGATCCCGGCCGCTGGGCCGACGGCTGGCTGCGCACCCGGGACGCCGGCTCGGTCGATCCGGTGACCGGCCGGGTCACGGTGCTCGGCCGCCTCGACTCGCAGATCTCGGTGAACGGCCTCAAGGTCGACCTCAACGAGGTGGAGCAACTGCTGGCCCACGCACCCGGGGTCACCGAGGCCGTCGTCGTGCACGACGGCGCGATCCGGGCGTATGTGGCGCTCGACGACGCACGGCACGGCACGGCGCCGGTCGAGGCCTGGCTCAAGGAGCGCCTCGCCCCCTACAAGCGCCCGCGCGCCGTCCACGCATTGCCGGTCCTGCCGCGCACCAGCAGCGGCAAACCGGTCCGCAGCGCCTCGGCGCTGGCCGAGGCCCGTGAGGGCGCGGCCCGGTCAGCCCGTGAGGGCGTGAGCCGGTCAGCCCGTCAGGACGTGAGCCGGTCATGACGCGCCCCGCCCGCTCCAGGGACGGCAGCCGCCCATTCCCGAGCCGTACAACCGCAGGGGCGGCGGCGCCCCACCCGGGTCCGCCGTCGCGACCGCGAGTACCAGGCCCCGGGGGCACTCGGGCAGCGCCAGCGCGAACGGCCGGCCGGGGAACGGCGTCCACCGTGCACCGAGGGGCCGGGGCAGCGGAACGCGGCGCCGGGTTCCGCCGTTTCGCAGGCCCACGCCGAGCGCTTTACCCAGTGCTTCCTTCGCGGTCCACAGCCGGAAGAAGTCCCCTTGGCGATGCTCCTCGGGACGCCGGGCGAGCCAGGCCGCCTCGGCCGGGTCGAACCAGCGGCGCGCCAGGTTCACGAACGGCAACGGCCGGACCGCCTCCACATCGACGCCCACTGCCGCGGCGGCCAGCGCCACGGCCACCACGTCGGCGCAGTGACTGATGCTCACCCGGCACAGCGCGCCACCGTCCACTCCCCGAACAGCTTCACCCACTCCCCCGGCAGCTCCGTCCGCCCCGCGGACAGCTTCGTCCACCGGGCGGACAGCTCCGTCCGCCACCGACAGGCAGGGCCTGCCGCCGGCGTCGTACGCCACCCGTGGCACGGCGCCGGGCGGCACCGGTACGCCCAGCTCCGCCGCCATGCGCACGAGGATGCGCCGGGCGGCCGCCGACGGGTCCCCGCAGGCGGGGGCCAGGACCACAGTGACCGCGTTCGGATCCTGCACCGGGCGCTCCGACATGAAGGGAAGTCCACCAGTGATGGACGAGATCCGCCAGTACCTGCTCGACGCCCTGGTGAAGATGGGCTTCGACCCCGAGGCGGTCGACGGTTCCAGCTCGCTCGGGCCGGCCGGCATCGACCTCGACTCGCTCGCCGTCGCCGATCTGGTGATGCAGCTGGAGGACCGGTTCGGCGTGCACATCGACGAGGACGAGACCGAGCGCTTCGCGATGATGACGATCGATCAGATCGCCAAGGAGTCGGCCTCACGTATCCCGGCCGCGTAGGGCACCGGCGTCCGGCACCCGCGCGTCACCCGTCGGCGGGCCCCGGCCCGGTCCGGCCACGGCACCCGCGCGCCTTCCCATCCATCTGCCCGGTCCGTACAGGGAGTTGCCCCCATGACCCTTCGAAAACTGCGCGCCGAACTGGCCGCCGACCAGGAGCTGGGCGTCGGCAACGTGCTCAGCACCCTGGTCGCCCGTGCCGGCGTTGACGCGGAGTCCGGCATCACCTTCGACTCCGAGGTCGACGGACACCCGGCCTGGCGGCGTCTGACGCTGCGCGACCTGGACCGTGCGGTCGCCGCTCGCGCCGCCTGGTTCCACTGCGCCGGGATACGGCCCCGCGATCCGGTCGCGGTCCACGTCACCACGGCCGCCGACCAGGTCCTGGCCTTCTTCGCGCTGACCCGCATCGGCGCCGTACCGGCCCTGCTCAACACCAACATGGACGGCACCACGGCGCGTGCCTACCTCGGCAAGGTCAGGCCGCGGGCCCTGCTCACCGACGCCGCGCACCGCGCACGTCTGGGCAACGAGCCGTTCCCCGGCGTCCTGCACACCGACATCGCCGACGCCGCCGGCGGCTACGAAGGCCAGGCGCCGTCGCAGTACCGCTTCCACCCGAGCGACGCCGCCGTCATCACGCACTCCTCCGGTACCACCGGGCTGCCCAAGCCGGTGACCGCGAGCCATGCCAGCCTGTTCGCGGCCACCCGGCACCGGCTGACGCTGCCCCGGCCGCGCACCATCGACCGGATGCTCAGCGCGCTGCCCGCCAACCACGCGGCCATGGTGATCGCGGTGACGCTGGCGCTGTGCAGCGGCATCGAACTGCTGATGCTCTCCGACCAGGACGGAAAGGGCGTTCTCGCGGCTGTCGACCGCTGGCAGCCGTCCTGTGTCTTCGGCTTCGCGGCCACCTGGCCGCAGCTCGTCGCCGAGGACCTGGACCGGTACCGGCTCGACAGCGTCCAGATGTGGTGGAACACGGGCGACGCCGCCCACGAGGCGCACATCAGGAAGCTGGTCTCGGTGGGACACCGGGTGGTCCCCAAGCGCGGCGGCGTCGACCGGCTGCCGGGGGCGACCTTCATGGACGGCCTCGGCTCCAGCGAGATGGGGCACTCGATGTTCTTCATCACGCACACCCCCGACACCGACCGCTACAACCGGTGCATCGGAAAGCCGCACGTCTTCGCCGAGGTCGCCGTCCTGGACGAACGGGGTCTGCCGCTGCCGGCCGGCCGCATCGGCGAACTGGGCATCAAGTCGCCCACTCTGTCGCCGGGTTACTGGAACGACTCGGTCACCACCTACCGGACGCGGCGCTCCGGCTACTTCCTCACCGGCGATCTCGTCTACCGCGACGAGGCCGGTTACTACTACCACGTCGACCGTGTGGTGGACACCGTGAGCCTCAGCGGCGGGCGGTATCTGCACACCGCCCAGTCCGAGGAGCAGATCCTCGCCGGCTGTCCCGAGGTGCTGGACTGCACGGTGATCGCCGTCGCCGAGGACGAGTCCACCGTCGCCACCGAGGTGCTCGTCAGCCTCGCCGCGGGCGGGCCTGCGCCCGGGGACCTCCAGGCCCGGGTGCGTGCCGCGCTGGACGAGCACGTGGCGGCCACCGTGCGGAGCGTGATCGTCGTCGCCGACGAGGACATCCCGCACGGGCCGACCGGCAAGGTGCGCAAGGCCATCCTGCGCGAGCGCTACAAGGAGCGGACGGCGCGGGCGGCCGCGGCGGCCGGCGGAAAGGCGGAGACCGTATGAGCACGCGAGCACGCACCGCGGCGGTCGTCACGGGCATCGGGCTGGTCAGCTCCCTGGGCCGGGACCTGGAGGAGTCCTTCGACGCGCTGTGCACCGGAGCCTCCGGACTGGGGCGGCCCACTCCCGAGCTGGCCGAGGCCTCGAACGTCGAAGTGGTCTCCCAGGCCCCGGACATCAACCCGGCCGAGGTGCTCAGGCCGCCGATCGACCCCGGCGTCGACCGCTACCTCGTCCTGGCCCTGGCCGCCGCCGAACAGGCCGTCCGGGACGCCGGGCTGGCCGTCGGCCAGAACAGCGACCCGGAGCGCACCGCGGTCGTCGCCTCCACCGCGGGCGGTCCGCTGCGCACCTACGAGGAGCATGCCGCGGCCCGCCGACGGCGGGGCCGGCAGGCCGTCAGCCCGTATCTGTGCCCCGGCATGATCCCCAACATGTCGGCGGCACGCATCGCCATCAAGTACGGCATCCGCGGCTACAGCCTGCTGCTGTCCACCGCGTGCGCGGGCGGCGGTCAGGCGGTCGCCGAGGCGCTGCGGCTGATCCGGGGCGGTGACGCCGACGTCGTGGTGTGCGGCGGTTCCGACGCTCCCCTGCACCCCACGGTGGCGGCCGCGTTCGTCAACGCCAACTCCCTCGCCCACGGTCACGACGACCCGAGGCGTGCCAGCCGTCCCTTCGACCGGGACCGCAACGGCTACGTCCTCGGCGAGGGCGCCGCGTTCTTCGTGGTGGAGAGCGCCGAGCACGCCGACGCCCGCGGCGCCGCCGGGTACGCGGACGTCATCGGCTGGGGCGCCACGACCGATGCCTACCACGTCACCAAGCCGCGTCCGGACGGCTCCGGTGCCGCCGAGTGCATGCGCCGGGCGATCGCCTCCGCCGGGCTCGCGCCCGCCGACATCGGCTACATCAACGCGCACGCCACCAGCACCGGCATCGGGGACGTGGCCGAGGCCCGCGCGATCCGCGGCCTGTTCGGCGACGACACCCCGCCGGTCAGCTCCACCAAGTCGGTCACGGGTCATCTCATGGGTGCCTCCGGCGCCTTCGAGGCCGCGGCGACCGTGCTGTCCGTCGCGCACGGCACGCTGCCGCCCACCCACAACCTCGACAACGTCGCTCCGCACTGCGAGCTGAACCACGTGCGGTCCAAGCCGGCGCGGACCGAGGTGCG
Organism: Streptomyces sp. NPDC007971; assembly: GCF_042958635.1. Lineage (NCBI taxonomy): Bacteria > Bacillati > Actinomycetota > Actinomycetes > Kitasatosporales > Streptomycetaceae > Streptomyces > Streptomyces sp. NPDC007971. The sequence goes on along the minus strand of NZ_JBIBJK010000010.1, from coordinate 320,611 downwards.
GGCCGCGCTGTCCAACTCCTTCGGCTTCGGCGGCCACAACATCTCGCTGGCCTTCGGCGCTGCCTCCACCCGGGGCCGCCGCGTGCCGGGGGTCGCCGATGACTGAGCGGGGCGAGCTGCCGCTGCACACCTTCTGGTGGCTGCACGACGCCCGCTGGTACCAGGGGGTGAAGAAGCGGTACGGGCAGGAAGCGGCCAACGAGATCAACGCGGAGGCGATGAAGTTCGTCGCCCGTCGGGTCGCCCGCTGGTTCGTGGCCCGGCAGGGAGTCGACCACGCCAAGCTGCCGATGGACGAGTTCGTCGTGTACTTCAAGGAGATCCCCCGGGCCATGTGGCCCGAGGAGATGACGAACTACCAGCACACCGCCGTGGACGACGACACCTTCGAGACGGTGGTCACCGAGCACTTCGCGCTGAAGATGCTCAGGGCCGCCCGCTCCTTCGACGACTACCGCTGCCCCTGCCTTCAGATGCGGGCGGGCTGGTTCGAGGGGATGCGCCTGGACGTCCAGGACAGCCGCAGCGCCTGCATGACCCACGGCGACGCCGTCTGCCGGTTCCGCGCCACCGTACGCCGTCCCGAGCAGGGAGACACCACGTCATGATCACGGGAATCGACCACGTCGAGTTCTACGTCGGAGACGCCCGGCAGGCGTCGTTCTACCTCTGCAGCGCCCTCGGTTTCCGGCTGTGCGCCGAGACCGGTGCCGATCACGGGCGGCCCGGACAGCGATCGCTGCTGCTGCGGCAGGGCGGGATCCGTCTGCTGATGACGTCGGCCCTGACCGAGGACGCGGCGGCGGCCCGCTACGTCGCCCGGCACGGGGACGGCGCCGCGGTGATCGCCTTCGGTGCCGACGACGCGCGGACCGCGTTCCACGAGGCGGTGGCCCGGGGTGCCCGGCCGGTGCGCGAACCGGCCGAGTACGCCGACGCCGACGCGCGGGTGGTGGTCGCCGAGGTCGCCGGGTTCGGCGATGTCACGCACCGGTTCGTCGAGCGCCACGGCGACCGGGAGGCCTTCCTGCCGGGCGTGAGCCGGCATCTGGCGCCCGACCCGGAGGAGGGCGAGAACCTGCTGCGCCTGGTCGACCACATCGCGGTGTGCGTGCCGGCCGGTGAACTCGACACCACTGTGGAGCACTACGAGAAGGCGTTCGGGTTCACGCAGGTCTTCGAGGAGTACATCGAGGTCGGCGCGCAGGCCATGAACTCCAAGGTGGTGCAGTCCGACTCCGGTGGCGTCACCTTCACGGTCCTGGAGCCCGACACCACCCACGCCCCCGGCCAGATCGACGACTTCATCGGCCGGCACGGCGGCGCGGGGGTCCAGCACCTGGCGTTCCTGACCGACGACATCTTCACCGCGGTGGGCCGGCTCCAGGAGCGCGGCACACGGTTCCTGACCACGCCGGGCGGCTACTACGACAGCGTCGCCGACCGCGTCGGCGCGACGGACGTCGACCTCGCCGCGCTGCGCCGTCACCACGTGCTCATCGACCGGGACCACTGGGGCGAGATCCTGCAGATCTTCACCCGGTCCATGCACGTGCGGCGCACCTACTTCATGGAGGTCGTCCAGCGCCGCGGGGCCCGCAGCTTCGGCAGCGGCAACATCCGCGCGCTGTACGAGGCCGTCGAACGCGACAGCGCCCGCACCGCGCAGGCCGGCGTCTGACCGGGCCTGGCCACCGAGATCGGAGGAGGGCTCATGAGCCACCCACAGCCGGACTTCAAACTCACCGAGGACGAGAAGGCGCTCCTGCCGACGGACGAGGAGGTCCGCGACTACGCCGAGCACGGCTGGTACCTGTCGCGGAAGCTGTTCACGGACGACGAGATCGACATGCTCACCGCCGCGAGCGACCGCTTCTACGCCGGTCACCGCGACCGCACCCTGCCCGTCCGGCCGCCGCGGCTGGCGTACTGGACGCCCGGGGACGGCGACGTCCAGCGCCACCACGACTACGTCCACTACGAGGACGACCGGATCGCCGCCATCCTGCGCAAGCCGTTGATCGGGGCGGTCGCGGCGCGGCTGGCGCAGGCCGAGGAGATACGTGTCTTCCAGGCCACCATGATCTACAAGCCGCCGCGGCCGGACGAGCCCAGCAATGTGGTGCCCTGGCACTTCGACAAGCACTACTGGGCGACCTGCTCCTCGCAGCGCATGCTGACCGCGTTCGTGCCGTTCCACGACTGCGGGGACGAGATGGGCACCATCACCATGATCGACGGCAGCCACCGATGGCGGGAGACCGGCGGCCGGGACAGCGCCACCCGGCACTTCGCCGAGCGCGACCGCTGCGAACTGGAGGCGATGCTGGAGGAGAACGCCCGGCACAACGGCGCCGAGGTCCTCAAGGTGCCCATGCGCATTCCCCGGGGGCACGTCAGCTTCCACCACTGCCGCACCTATCACGGCAGCGGCGCCAACGTCAGCGGCTGGCCCCGGCGGGCGATCTCGCTGCACCTTCAGGACGGCGCGAACACCTACGTCCGCCACGAGCTGAGCGACGGCTCCGAGGTCGTCTACAACCACGACGTCCTGGTGCGCCGCACGGCCGACGGGCGGCCCGACTACGCCGACCCGGTCTTCTGCCCCACCCTCTGGGCAGCCGGCCCGGACGACTGACGGGGAACCGCGATGCGCACAGTGGCCGTCGTGGGCGGCGGTCTGATCGGAACCTCCATCGGTATGGCGCTCGCCGTCCGTGGCACCGCGGTTCATGTGCTCGACCGTGACCCGGTGCGGCAGGCGGAGGCCGCCGAGCGGTGCGCAGGAGTCGCGGGGCCGCCCCGCGAGAGAGCCGATCTGGCCGTGCTGGCCGTGCCGCCGGGGCAGATCGCCCGGGTCCTGCGCGAGCAGCAGATCCGCGGGCTCGCCCGCTGCTACACCGACGTGGGCAGCGCCAAGGAGTCGGTGCAGCGGGCCGCCGTGGCGGCCGGGTGCACGCTGGAGTACTTCGTCGGCGGGCACCCCATGGCCGGCTCGGAGCAGTCGGGCCCGCACGCGGCGCGCGCCGAACTGTTCGTGGGCCGTCCCTGGGTGCTCACCCCCGACCGGTGCACCGGTGCCGCGGCGCTCGTGGCCGCGCTGGATCTGGTCGAGGCGTGCGGGGCGCGGCTGGTCGTCATGGCCGCTGCCGAGCACGACCGTGCGGTGGCCCTGACCTCGCACGCCCCGCACGTCGTCGCGAGCGCCCTCGCCTCGGCACTGGGCGGCGCGCCGCAGGAGGTGGTCGACCTGTGCGGCGCGGGCATCCGCGACACCACGCGTATCGCTGCCGGTGAGACGGGGCTGTGGAGCGACATCCTCGGCAGCAACGCGGGGGCGGTCGCCGCCGCGCTGGAACCCCTCGTCGACGAACTCACGGCTGCCGTGGCCCAGTTGAAGCGGGCGGCCGCTGCCTCCCCCGAAGCGCCACGACCGGTGCTGGCCGACCTGCTCGACCGCGGCGGCGAGGGCCGCGCCCGCATCATGACCGTCCAGCCGAGCCCCTCGGTCCGGCTGCCCCGCCCGGTCGCGTCGTTCGTCTGACCGTCACGCGGCACATCCCGTCACACTGCACCGCCCCGTCACACGCCGTACGAGCAGCGCTCGGCGAGAGCGCGGCACACGGCACACGGCACCTGCATCACAGCACTCGCAGCACTCACAGCTCAGCGCCCGGATCACAGCAGCCGACTCACGGCGCCCGAGGCCGTCACCGCACGGCCGAATCATCGCAGACACCGTCACCACACGAACGCCACACGAGGGAGCACCCGATGGGAAGGTCGGTTCTGGTCACCGGCGGCAATCGCGGCATCGGTCTCGCCGTCGCCCGCGCCTTCCGCGACCGGGGGGACCGCGTCGCCGTCACCTGCCGCACGTCCGGCCCGCCCGATGCGGACCTGCTCGCCGTACGCTGCGACGTCACCGTGCCCGAGCAGGTCGAGGAGGCCTTCGTCCGGGCCGAGGAGGCGAACGGCCCCGTCGAGGTGCTGGTCTCCAACGCCGGGATCATCGACGACGTGCTGCTGCTGCGCATGCGGGAGGAGCACTTCAGCCGGGTGCTGGACACCAATCTGACCGGCACCTACCGGGTCGCCCGGCGGGCCGTGCGCAGCATGCTGCGCACCGGCTGGGGCCGCATCGTGCTGATCTCCTCGGTCGCCGCCGTGCGGGGCGCCCCGGGGCAGGTCAACTACGCGGCGAGCAAGGCCGGGATGACCGGCATGGCACGGGCGATGGCACGTGAGGTGGGCTCACGCGGGATCACCGCCAACGTGGTGCTGCCCGGCTTCGTGCCGACCGACATCAACGCGGGTCTGTCCGAGGAGTTCCGGGCGGACCTGGTCCCCCAGATCCCGGCCGGCCGCTTCGGCGAACCGGCCGAGGTGGCCGCCGCGGTCACCTTCCTCGCCTCGGACGCGGCCTCCTACATCACGGGCGCCCTGGTCCCGGTCGACGGCGGCCTCGGCATGGGGCACTGACCGACCCACCCACCGAGCACACCGGAGGTCCCCTTGCACACCCCGTCCACGCTCCTGTGCCCCCTGGGGGCGCCCACCGCTTCGGAGCTGGCCGCGCTGGCCGCCGCGGCCGCGGGCCGGCTCGCCGCCGACCCCGGCCTCACGCCCGCCGGGCTGGTGCACGAACTCGCCGCGGGCCGGGCCGGACCCCATCGCGCGGCGGTCCTCGCGGGCGACCGCGGCACGCTGGCCGACGGCCTCACCGCGCTGGCCGAGGGCCGCGCCCACGACGCCCTGGTCACCGGCGAGGCGGCCGGAGGGTGCGGCACCGCGCTGGTCTTCCCCGGCCAGGGGTCCCAGTGGCCGCGCATGGCCGCGGACCTGTACGAGCAGTCGCCGGTCTTCCGCGAGCGCATCGACGCGGTCGCCGCCGAGCTGTCCCGCTGGACCGACTGGAAGCTCCTCGACGCCGTCGTAGGCGGGGCGGGCGAGGAACTCCTGGAGCGCGTGGAGGTCGTGCAGCCCGCGCTGTTCGCGGTGATGGTGGCGCTCGCCGCGCAGTGGGAGGCGTACGGCGTCACGCCCACCGCCGTGATCGGTCACTCCCAGGGCGAGCTGGCCGCGGCGCACGTGGCCGGGGTGCTGAGCCTCAAGGACGCGGTGCGCATCGTCGTCATGCGCGGCAAGGTGCTGCGCGGCCTGACCGGTTGCGGCGGCATGCTCTCGGTGCCCATGCCACGGGAGTGGACGGCCCGTTACGTCGCCGAGCGGTCCGGCCGGCTGGCGATCGCCGCCGAGAACGGGCCGGGCAACCTGGTGGTCTCCGGTGATGTGCCGGCCCTGGAGGAGCTGGTCCGGGTGTGCGCCGAGGAGGGGGTGCGGGCACGCATGGTCAAGGTCGACTACCCCTCGCACTCACCGCAGATCGACCGGATCCGCGACGAGTTCCTCGACGGGATCGCCGGGACCACCGCGCGGCCGGGCCGGCTCCCCTACTACTCGTCGGTCGCCGCCGGCCGTCTCGACGGCATCGAACTGGACGCCGCCTACTGGTTCCGCAATCTGCGGCACACCGTGCGGTTCGAGGCCACGGTCCGTGCGGCGGCGGCCGACGGGCATCTGCGGTTCGTGGAGAGCAGCCCGCACCCGGTGCTCGTCCGCGGGCTGCAGCGGATCCTGCGCGAGGTGCCCGGCAGCCGGGTGACCGAGTCCCTCCGGCGCAACGAAGGGGGCACGGACCGCTTCCTGCGCTCCGTGGCCGCCGCGTGGACGCACGGCGCCCCCGTCGACCGGACCGCCGTCCCGGCCGTCCGGCCCGCTGACCCGACCGACCCCGACGCGAACCCGCGCGGCGCAGCGACACCCGGCAGCGCCGCCCGTCCCTGAGGAGAACCATGTCCCGTTACGACTGGGAGATCGACAACCCCGGCATCGCGCGCCTGCAGAAGGCCGCCGACGCGGCCCGCAGCCGTGTGGTGGCCCACCCCCTCTACCGGAGCCTGGACCGGCTCGACGCGGTGACGACGTTCATGGAGCACCACGTCTTCGCCGTGTGGGACTTCATGTCGCTGCTCAAGTCCCTTCAGCAGAAGCTGACCTGCACCTCGGTGCCGTGGCTGCCGAGCGGGCCGGCCGCCAGCCGCCGGCTCATCAACGACATCGTGCTGGTCGAGGAGAGCGACGAACTCGGCGACGGCTTCCTCAGCCACTTCGAGCTGTACCTGCGGGGCATGACGGAGGCCGGGGCCGACACCCGCCCGATCGGGACGCTGCTGGAGCTGCTGCGCGACGGCTACCCGGTGCTGCCCTCGCTGAAGGAGGCGGGCGCCCCGGCACCCGCTCTGGAATTCGCCACCACCACCTGGCACTTCATCGAGAACGCCCCGGTGCACTGCCAGGCGGCGGCGTTCGCCTTCGGCCGTGAGGACCTGATCCCGGACATGTTCGACCAGGTCGTCGCGGTCAACAGGAAAGAGGGCGACCGGCTTCGGTCCTTCGTCGACTACCTGGAACGGCACATCGAGGTGGACGGCGAGGAGCACACCCCGATGGCCATGCAGATGCTGGCCGATCTGTGCGGCGACGACCGCGACAGGTGGCGGGATTGCGAGGAGACGGTCGCCGTCGCGCTGGACGCCCGGACCCGCCTGTGGGACGGCGTACTGGAGGCGATCAGGGCCTGATTGATAGACCTGGACGCGCTTCCAGACAGTTCCACACAGGTGCGAGGGACCGGTCGGGTCCCACCGAGGAGGAGCACATGTCCACGGACGCGATGACGGCGCTGCGGGCCGACCGCGACGCCTTACTGGAGCTCTGCGCGGGGCTCACCGACGCCGGCTGGAAGGCCGACAGCGGGTGTCCCGGCTGGTCGGTCCGCGACGTCGTCACCCATCTGGGAACGCTGTTCACCAAGGTGGTGGCCCCCTCGTCCCTGCCCGACACCACGGGGCTGTCGACGGAACGCGCACAGGACGTGTACGTCGAGGCACGGCGCTCCTGGCCGACGGAGCGGATCGTCGCGGACTACGCGCAGGCCGGCGAGCAGGCATCAGCCGCCCTCGCGGTCCTCGCCCGCGAGGGCGCCCGGGAGATGGACCTGGGCGACCTGGGCACCTATCCGGCGGCCAGACTGCCCTGCGCCTTCGTCTTCGATCATTTCGTGCACATCCGGTACGACCTGTTCGGCCCCCGCGGGCCCCTGACCGGACCGCCGCCGCCCGCGGACGCCCTGCGCCTCGGGCCGACGCTGGACTGGATCGAGGCGGCGCTGCCCCAGCAGAACCGCACGGCCGTGGCGGAACTGGTGGGCTCGGTGGACTTCGTGGTGGAGGGCCCCGTCCGGCGCACCATACGGCTCGGCACGGGCGGCCGTACCGCGCGGGTGGTCGCCGACGCCGAGGACTTCGTGCGCTGGATCACCGGACGCGCGGGGCCGGACGCGCCCGGTGTCGCCTGCTTCGGTGATCCGCGGCAACAGCCGGTGCTGCGCGGGCTGCGGGTGTGGTGAGCGCCATGGACCCGGGGTTCAGCCCCACCACCGCCGATCTGCGGCGGGAGGCCGCCCGTGCCGCAGCCCTGCTGCGCACCGTGCCCGCACCCGGCGCCCGGGTGCCGGGGCTCGACTGGACGGTCGCCGAGACCGCCGCGCACCTGGTGGCGGAGGTGCGCCACTACACCGGGTTCGCCGCCGGTACTGCCAGGGCCCAGGACGTCCTGCGGACGCTGGACGTCGCTCCGGGGGCCGCGCCCGGCGAGGTGAACGCCGCCGCCAACGCCCGGGCGCTGGCGGAGTTCACCGAGCGTGACCCGGACGTGCTCGCCGACGCACTGGAGGCGGGTGTCGGGGAGTTCGCCTCGGCGGCGGCCGGGCGGTCCCCCGAGGAACCGATCCCGACCACCAACGGCCTGACCATGACCGTTCCCGTGATGACGTCTGCCCTGCTGGGCGAACAGCTCGTGCACGGCCTCGACATCGCGCGGGCCGCGCGGGCCCCGTGGCGGATCGAACGGCGTGCGGCGCAGCTGGTCGTCGAGGGTGTGCTCGCGATGGCCGCGGGCTATGTGGACCGGCGGCGCACCGCCGGGAAACGTGTCAGCTACGAGCTGCGCTTCCGGGGCGGCCCGCGCCACCGGTTCGTCGTGCGTGACAGCACGGCGCGGGTGACGCCGGCCGGCGATCCGGTGGACTGCGTCATCATCGCCGACCCGGTCGCCTTTCTGCTGGTCGGCTACGGCCGCACGGGCCAGTGGGGCCAGGTGCTGCGCGGACGGCTGGTGGCGGGCGGGCGTCGGCCGTGGCTGGGGCTGCGCTTCGCCGGCCTGTTGACCAGCGTGTGACGCAGGCTGCGGCACCGGCCGGGCCCGGCGTCGTGCGCGCCGGGCTCCGGTCAGCAGTGCGCGGTGGCCCGACCGGGCAGGTTCGGGTCGGCAGGCGGGAGTGACGAGCGGTCCGGCATCTGCGCGAGCAGCGTCGTCAGCCGCAGGCCGGGGTGGAGGGCCGCATGTGCGGCGACCACCGAGAGCGTCCCCGGGGAGCGGCGGCACAGCTCGATCAGCCGGGTCGTGGCCTCCTCTTCGGCAGCCACCCGGCGCCGGCCCAGGAGCCGCTCCAGGGACGCCCGCGCGTCCTCGAAGGGGAGGACGTCCAGGCCGATGGTCTGCGCGCCGTGGTGGGCCACCAGCGAGGTGAGCTTGTGCTGGCTGGTGACGACCGCCACGCAGCCGGGCGTGCCCGGCAGCAGCGGGGTGACCTGCTCCGTGCTCTCGGCGTCGTCGAGCACCATCAGCACCCGCTTGTTGGCCAGCACGCTGCGCAGCAGTGCCGACTGCGCGTGCAGTCCGCCGGGAATCCGCGCGTCCGGCACACCGAGTGCGTGCAGGAAGTCGCGGACCGCCTCGCCCGGGGTGAGCGGCTCGTCGTGGTTGCGGTGCAGGTCGACGTAGAGCCGGCCGTCGGGAAAGCGGTCGGTGAGCTGATGGGCCCAGCGCACCACCAGGGCGGTCTTGCCCACTCCGGGCTGGCCGTTGACCACGGCCAGTCCGGGCGTGGTCTCCTGCTGTTCCACCAGTGTGTCCAGCGCGAGCAGTTCGCGCTTTCGTCCAGTGAAGTGGCGTGGTGACATGGGTAGTTGCTGGGGGACCACGACCGGGCCGACAGTGGGCTCGGACGTGCGCTGCGCCGGGATGAGGGGGTCGGTGGCGCGCGCCTGCTCCTCGACCAGCCGGTCCAGTGCCTGCTTGTCCAGTCCGAGGGCCTTGGTGAGGAGTTGGAGGGAGCGCGGGTGGGGCTTGCGGGTCCGGCCGCGTTCCAGATCGCTGATCATGCGGACGCTGAGTCCGCTGAGCCGGGCCAGGTCCTCCTGTGTCAGTCCCATCGCTTCCCTGCGGCGGACGAAGAGCTGGCTGACCTCATGGCTGATACGCATGGCTGTGCTTCCCCCGTGGGCCTACGTGGTGTGCGTACCGCGTTGTCGATGGTGCAACGCGCTGTCGGATCCGGTGGTGCCGATGGTGCGTCACCGCAGAGCCGGGGACGGGCGCCCGTAAGGGGCCGGTCACGGAGGGCCCGCGTGGGGCGCACACAGGAGGGAGGAGTCGATGCCGGCCAGTCCGTCCAGGCCGCACAGCAGCATCGCCTCGGTCAGCTCGGCACCGAGCAGACGGAGCATCTCGGCGACCCCGTCGGCACCTTTGCACGTCAGGGCCCACAGGGCCGGACGGCCGACGAGTACGGTGTGCGCGCCGAGGGCGAGGGCCTTGAGGACGTCGCCGCCCTGCCGGAACGCCCCGTCGACGAGGACGGCGCACCGGCCTGCCACCGCCGCGGCGATCTCGGGCAGCGCGGCGACCGCCGGTACGGCGCCGGGCAGTTGTCGTCCGCCGTGGTTGGAGACGACGACGCCGTCGGCGCCGCACTCGAGGGCCCGTAGGGCGTCCCGGGAGTTCAGGATCCCCTTCAGGACGAGCGGGAGTCCGCTGCGGCCGCGCAGCCATTCCAGGTCGCGCCAGGTGATGGTGGCGTCGAACTGCTCCCCGGAGTGGGAGGCCAGCGCGGAGGTGCCCGCGGTGGCGCGGTGCACGCCGGCCGTCACGGCTTCGTCCAGATTGACCGCGTGCGCGTGGCGGGGGACGGCGAACCCGTTGCGGATGTCGCGTGGTCTGCGGGCGACGACGGGCGCGTCCACGGTGAGCACGAGTGCGGCGAATCCCGCTTCCTCGGCCCGTGCCACCAGTTTCTCCAACTGGTCGCGACGGCGCAGCCAGTACAGCTGGAGCCAGAGCGGGCCGGCGCTGTGCCGGGCGATCTCCTCCAGGGTGCGGTTGGCGAAGATGCTCGTGACGAACAGGGCGCCGGCGGCGCCCGCGCCGCGGGCGGTGGCCGTCTCGCCCTCCGGGTGGAACAGGCGGTGGTGTGCCATGGGGGCGATGCCCAGCGGCAGTCGGAGCCGACGGCCCAGCAGGGTGGTGGCCGGGTCCGGTCGGGACACGCCGGTCAGGACGCTGGGCCGCAGCCACAGTCGGTCGAGTACGGTCCGGTTCGCATGGACGGCGGATTCGTCGCCGCTGCCGCCCGACAGATAGTCCCAAACAGGTGAGGGTAACCGCTCCTGCGCGGCTTCCTCCCATTCCCTGACGTGCACCAGTGCGCGTTCTTGGGTCATGTCAGGAACTGTACCAGCCGATATCGAACGATAAGGCAAAGATTGCGGAGTACTGGCTGGTACATAATGAGATTCCGATGGAATTATGCACGGGGCCCGGTAAAGCGCCGGAGAAGTTGATTTTCAACCGGCACTTGACTGGTGGTCAGGCGGCCGGAGGCGGCGGCGCGCCTGGATCTGATTAAGCGGCAGTAAATTCCAGTGCGCTTTCTCCCAACGGGTCGGTGGCCGGCGCGGGATGCACGGAGACGATCCGGAAGCCCGCCTTTTCGGCCAGCGCCCGGTATTCCGCCGCCGTACGGTTGCGGCCCTCGACCATGGTCAGCATCAGCAGGTCGTACACCTTGGCGGGGCTCGGCCCCGGGCCCGCGGGGACGACCTTCTCCAGGACCACCAGACGGCCGCCGACGGGCAGTTCGGCCCGTACCGTCCGCAGAATGTCCAGCGCCCGGTCGTCGCTCCAGTTGTGCAGACAGCGGGCGAGGACGTAGAGGTCGCCGCCCGGCGGCACCCGTTCGAAGAAGTTCCCCTCGACCGGCGTCACCCGGTCGGCGAGTCCGGCCCCGGCGAACCGGGTGCGGGCCTGTGCGATCGCCTCGGACAGTTCCAGGAGCACACCGCGCAGGCCCGGCCGGGCGGCCAGCACCTCGGCCAGCAGGTTGCCGTCGCCGCCGCCGACGTCCACCAGGGTTCCGACACCGGTCAGGTCGACGGCCGCCCAGGCGGCCGGCACCGCGGCGCGGCTGCCGAGCGCGGCGTTGAAGGTGCGCGCGACGTCGGGACGCTCCTGGAGGTAGCTGTACATGGAGGTGCCGTGCACATGGTCGAAGGCAGGGGTCCCGGTCCGCAGTGCCGCCACGAGGCCGCCGAGGGAGCGGAAGACCTCCTCTCCGAGCATCAGCGTGGTCTCGCGCAGCGAGCGCGGTGCGTCCGAGCGCAGCAGCGCCGTGGCCGGTGTCAGGGCGAAGACGTCCTCGCCCTCCTGCTCCAGCAGGCCCGATGACGCCAGTGCGCGCAGCACGCGGTGCACCGCGTCGGCGTCGGCGTCGCAGTCGCGCGCGATCCGCGCGGCCGTCAGGGGCCCGTCGGCGAGCAGGTCCGGGACGCCGAGCGCGGTGATCGCGTACAGCGCCTGTGCCGTCCAGGAGCCGGTGAGCACGCCCAGCAGGGTGCGCTGCGCGTCGGACGCCGCTGCGGCAGCGGACGCCGGTGCCGCTGCAGATGCCGGTGCCGCGGCGGATGCGGGGTGCGTGTCGTTCATGCGGAGGTCACTTCCACTCGGAGGTCGTCGGGGTTCTGCTCGCGGCGCGCGGCGGAGCGCACCGCGAGACAGCACACGGCGGCGAGCGCGGTCATCGCGACGGGCAGCACGACGGTCTGCCGTACGGCGTCCACGAGCCCGTGGGCCATCGCGTACCTGCCCGCCTCGCGCAGCTGAGCGGCCGCCGCCCGGGGGATGCCCGGCGGGGCCGCGAGGTGGGAACCGTCGCCGCCGGCCTCCACGGCGCTGTCGGCGGCGCGCCGCAGGGCGGCGGTGAACGGCGCGCGGTAGCCGGCCGGCAGCGACCGCGCCCGCTCCGTGGCCCGTTCGCCGATGGCCGTGGCGAGCCGGCTCTGCAGCAGCGCACCGACCGCCGCGGTGCCGAGGACGGAGCCGAACTGCCGGTTGGAGTTGAACACCCCGGATGCGGAGCTGTTGAGTGCGGGCGGCACCCCGTGCATGGCGATGGCCGGCATCGGGGCGAAGGTGCCGCCCATGCCGACGCCCGCGACGACCAGCGGCGGCAGGAACGTGTACCAGGCCGATTCGGTGGTGGCGACGGCCGCCGGCCAGGCCATTCCGGCGGCGAACAGCAGCAGCCCGCCGAACAGGATCCAACGGCCGTCGACCCGGTCGGTGAGTCTTCCGGTGAGCGGCGCCAGCAGCATCGACACCAGGGCGGCCGGGGCCAGGGTCAGCCCCGCCCGCAGCGCGCTCATGCCGAGGGCGGCCTGGAGATAGAGGTTGAACAGCAGCAGGAAGCCGAGCATGCCGACGTTGACGGCGCCGCCGACGATGTTCATCAGCGCGTACTCGCGGTCCTTGAACAGCGCGAACGGGATGAGCGGATCGCGGTCCTGGACGCGGGCCTGCGTCCACAGGAACAGCGCGAGCAGCACCACGCCCGCGGCCAGCACCAGGGGGATGCTCACGAACGACCGGATGGTGCCCCAGTCGTAGCGCTGCCCCTCGACGAGCCCGTAGCACAGCGCCGTGAAGGCCAGCGTGCACAGCAGCACCCCGAGCGGGTCGAGCCGTCGGGGGCGCGTCTCGCGCATCTCGTCGATCACGGCGAAGGTGCCGAACAGCACCACGATGCCGATGGGCAGGTTGATGAGGAAGATCCAGCGCCAGCCGAAGGCGGTGACCAGCAGCCCGCCGAGCGTAGGCCCGGCGATCGCGGCGAGGCCCGCCACCGCGCCCCAGACCCCGAAGGCGGTGCCCCGCCGTTCGGGCGGAAAGGTGTGCGCCAGGATGGTCAGGGTCTGCGGGATCAGCACCGCGGCCCCGATGCCCTGGACCGTACGGAACGCGATCAGCTGGGCCGGGTCCTGGGCCAGGGCGCAGGCCACCGAGGCCACGGTGAACAGGGCCGTCCCGGCCGCGAAGGCGAGCCGTGGACCGCGCAGGTCGCCGACGCGCCCGGCGGTGACGAGCAGGGCCGCCAGCGCCAGCGTGTAGCCGTTGACGACCCACAGGATCTGGTCGAGGGACATGCCGAGATCGGAGACCAGGTCCGGGATGGCGATGTTGACGATGGTCAGGTCCAGCAGGGGCATGAAGTACCCCACGGACACGACCGTGAGCACGGCCCAGGGGTTGCCGCGCCATGCGCGCGCCGGTGCCACGGCCGGTCAGTCCGTGGCGGCGGAGCCGGCCGCGGTCCGGGTCAGCGCTTCCGTCACGCTCTGCGCCACCGCCTCGGCCAGGGCCCGGTGGAAGGCGCCGTTGGCCTCCCGGTCGGTGATCACCTCGACGAGGCGGGGGCCGCCCTCGTGCACCGCCGCCAGGACCTCCGCCACGGACCGGGCCCGGGTGCACGGCCACCCGGCGGCGCGGGCGACGTCGGTCACCCGCACGCCGTGCGGGGTGCCGAAGACGGTCTCGAAACAGTCGGACGGCACGGTGCGGGGAGTCATGGAGAAGATGCCGCCGCCGTTGTTGTTGATCACCACCAGTGTCAGGTCGGGCCGTTCCGGTGCCGCCCCGGTGAGCAGGCCGTTCTGGTCGTGCAGCAGGGACAGGTCACCCAGCAGCGCGACCGCAGGGCCCGCGCCGGACCGCTGGTGGGCGTAGGCGGCGCCGAGCGCGCTGGAGACGGCGCCGTCGATGCCGCTCAGACCGCGGTTGGCGAGCACACGGAGGTCGGAGCGCGGGCGCATGGTGCGTTCCACGTCCCGCACCGGCATGCTGGAGCCGGCGAACAGCAGCGATCCGGAGGGCAGCGCGGCCGTCAGGTCACGGGCCACGCGGGCCTCCGTCAGACCGCCCTCGTCCAGGGTGCGGTCGAGGGTCTCCAGCGCCGCCTTGTCCGCGTCCTGCCACAGTCGCAGCCAGTCCGGATCGCTCTCCGGCTGCCGTGGCGCGCCCAGCCGGGACACGACCCGGGTGGCGGTGCGGGCCGGATCCGCCCAGTCGTGCGCGGGGTCGACGACGACGAGTCGTGGGGCGGAGCCGAGGAAGTCCAGGAGGGCGAGGTTGACGCCGGGCCTGCCGACGCTGACCACCAACTCCGGTGCAGCCAGGGCCCGGAAGCCGGGGTGGGCCAGCAGGTAGCCGTAGGTGGTGACGGCGTTCGGGCCCTGCCGGGCGCCGCTCTGCGGCTCTGCCAGCAGCGGCCAGCCGACCTGCTCGGCGAAGGCCACCGCGGCCTGCGGGTCGGCCGCGGCGTCACCGGCCACCACCACCCCGCGGGCGGGGACCTCCAGCGGCTCCGGCTGCGGGGGCGTCCGCGTGATGCGCACCGCGGGCCGCCGCTCGCCGGACTCCGGGCGCAGCCGGTCGGGGCCGCCCGGCTGCGCGGTGTTCTCCAGCGGGTCGGGCAGCGTCAGGTTGATCTGCACGGGCCCGCCGGCCGCGGCCTCGGCGGCGGCGCGGGAGAGAACGGAGCGCCAGTAGCGGGTGGTGGCGGCGTCGCCGGGAACCGAGTCCAGCTCGGCGAAGAACGAGGTGGCCTGTCCGAACATGCGCGTCTGGTCGGTGGTCTGGTTGGCGCCGGTCCCCCGCCACATCGGCCTGCGGTCCGTGGTCACCACGATGAGCGGGACCCGGGCGTGCCGGGCCTCCAGGACCGCCGGGTACAGATTGGCCGCGGCCGTCCCCGAGGTACAGGTCACCACCGCGGGGCGGTCACCGGCGCGGGCCAGGCCGAGGGCGAGGAAGCCCGCGGAGCGCTCGTCGATGCGCACGTGCAGCCTGAGCAACGGGTGGTCGTACAGGGCGGCGGCCAGCAGCCCCGAGTGCAGGCCCGGGGAGATGACCGCGTCCGTGACGGAGCACTGGGCGAGTTCGTCGGCCACGACGGCGCTGAGCTGGTCGGAGAGGTTCATGGTCTCCCGGTTCTCGTGGGGTCGGGTCAAAGGCACGGGCGGCGGGCGGTCGGCGGGCTGCGCGGCGGACGGTCAGCGGGCCGCACCGTGCCACAGGGCGAGCGCCCGCTCCCGGACGTGTTCGGGGAAGTTCTGGGCGAACGCGGTGCTCACGGGGCGGCGCTCCTCCTCCGGCGGCAGCAGGCAGTCGTGGGCCGTCTTGGATCCGCTCAGCGTGCGGAACTCCTCGGGCGTGTAGTTGATGTGCAGCGGCGTGAACAGCTGGTCCTCGAAGAGGACCAGCCCCGCGACGGGATGGCAGCGGGTGGCGGCCGCCCAGGACAGATCGCGCAGGTCGGTCGGATCGATGTCGTCGTCGAGGACGAGCACCCGGGTCACCCAGAAGCCGACCTTGGGCCGCAGGACGACGCTCGCGATCGCCCTGGTCAGCATGCGGGTGGTGGTGTGGATGCCGCCGCCCCACTGACGCCACCTGCGGGGCACGGTGACCGCGGCCACCGTGCAGCACGCCTCCGGCAGCAGCCACACGGCGCTGACCGGCAGACCGGCTCGGCGCAGATTGCGCAGGACCTCGGCCGAGTGCGTGGGGCCGACGACGGTGTGCACCTCCTCGACCGGCTTGCCCGCCGACACCACCGGCAGGATCGGGTCGTCGCGGTGGGTGATGGCGCTGATGTGGAACACCGGGCGCGGGCGCGGCTGCCCGGAGATGTAGCCGTAGAACTCCCCCATCGGCCCCTCGGGCACCGTCTCCTCCAGCGACACCGTGCCCTCGACGACGATCTCGGCGTCGGCGGGGACCTCCAGGTCGACGGTCCGGCACCGCACCACACTGAGCGGTTCCCCGAACCATGCGCCGAGGAAGCCGGCTTCGTCGCATCCGGACGGCAGCGCCATGCCCCCGGCGAACGGGATCGCCGGATCACCGCCCTGCACCAGCGCGGCGGGCATCGGCTCGCCGCGCTGCTGCCACTGGGCGTAGATCTTCCCGATGTCCTGCGGCGGATTGATCATGACGGCCATACGGCGGCCGTCGGCGGCCATGACCCGGGTGACGGCCCAGTTCGTCCAGGAGCCGTCGGGCGTCCGTACGACCATGCTGCCCCAGGTGTTGACGTACCGGCCGCCGTCGCCCGCGTGCACGAGGGGCACCGGGAAGGCGTCCAGTGAGGCGTCCTCGCCGAGCAGCACGTTCTCCTGGCAGGGGCCGTCGGCCACGGTCACCGGCGGGACCGGCTCGGTGTCCAGGGCCGTGGCGATCTCCTCGACCAGGTCCAGCGGGCGGGTGTACGGGTCGAGGCCGAGCGAGACGGCGACGCGGGCCCAGGGCGCCTCCGGGAGCGAGCTGAGCGCCGCGGGAGCGCCCAGGATGCGACGGCCGGGTCCGTGTCCGCGCAGGTGGTTGAAGAGCTGTGCGGGCAGCCGGTTCTCGACGCCGTGCCGGACGACCGCGCCGACTTCCAGGTGGGGGTCGACTTCCTCGTCGAATTCGCGCAGATCACCCAGCTTCCGCAACGCGTCGACGTAGTCCCGCAGGCTGGTCAGGTGTGTCTTCATACCGGATTCGCACCTCGTGGGCCGCTCGGTTCGCTCCTGCCGTGCCGCGGGACGCCTACAGCATCTCCCGGGTATGCTCCAGTCAATTTCTAGCCATCAGCCCGTAATTGCCGTCCGTGTCGGTGGGCCTCCGGTGTTCCCGTGAACTCACCGGGTTTCGGCACGCATTTCAGAGGCTAACGATCCGCTGCAGCGGCCCTCAAGAGCTCCCCCATTCCCTCGGGATTCCCTCAGGTAAAGTGCCGGATTTCCCGCAGGTGAACCTCCGAACGCGCGAAGCGCCGCGACAGCGGCGTGAGGGCGACGACTCAGCGGAGTGAGGGGACGGCCGGGGGGAGGGGAGCAGGGGGCGGCCGAGGGCGTGAGGGTGACAAGCCGGCGGACCGAAGGGACAGCCCCGCAGCGTGAGGGTGGCAACTCACCGGCGGGCGGGCCGAAGCTCGGGGCGCGTCAGGACGAAGGCGCGGCGGCATGAGGACTGCGCCCGCCGAACAGGGCATGGCCAGAACGGTCACCAGCACATGGGCCTCCTGACTCGCGTACCGATAGGGCGAGTTGGGGCCGACGAGCCGGAGGTGGACGCCGCCGCGGCCCCGCGTGCGGGGAGTTCACCGTGATCGGGGTGTGGCTGGACATGGCCGCCCATCTGCGTGGCGTCGGCTGGGGGTCGTACCGCTGCGTGCCTTTGGATGCCACTGCATGCCACTGCGTGCTACTGCGTGCCACTGCATTCCCTCTGGCCCGTGCGGCAGCGAGGCCATGTCCTCTTTGACGGCGCCTCACCTAATCGGCGGCGCTCGGGGCGAAATCGGCGGCAGGGGCGTGCATGGTGATCGCATGAACACTGCACAGCTGAAGCACCCCAAGCATCCTGCCCACTCTATGAAGACCCTTTCCCGGATCCCCCGAATAGTCGCGGTGAGCGCGGCCCTGGGCCTCGGCTGTGTGGCAGGGGCGGCATCCACCGCATCCGCCGTCGCAGCGACGCCCCACCCGCACGTCGCCACCGACGCCACGGCTGCCCGGACACTTCCGGCCCACAGCCACGGCCCATACGGCATGCAGGGCAGATGGGTCGGCCACGACGACTACGGCGACGACTGCGACGGCCTCATCGTTCTCCTTTGTCACTGACGGACAACCGGCGGCACATCCTGCCGTCCACCCGTCGAGGTGACACCATCCAGGTCGTGGGGGGGCCCCCCCCCCCCCCCGGGGGGGGGGGGCGCCCCCCCCCCCCCCCCCCCGACTCCCGGCCACGCTGCCGACGACATCGGCCTGGACAGGTACGACAGCCAGGGACGATCTCATGGGCCGAACGAATGAGCCGCCGCGGCTGCCCGAAGGCAGCTTCGCGGCCTGGAGCCGCGACCGGCTGGCGGTGGCGCGCCGCGGCGCCGACGAGTGCGGGGACGTCTGGCAGCTGGAGCCGGGTGTCTACGTAGCCGCCGCGGCCGGGCCGTGTGAGGCGGTCCTGCGGCGCGCGCACGACTTCCCCAAGGCACCCTCGCCCCTCTTCCCGCCGCCGAAGCGGTCGAGCGGAGCACCGACGCCCGAGGAGCGCGCGCACGCCCACGCCGCCCGCATGCGCGGACTGCGCCCGCAGGAGGTTGCCGCCCGGGTCGGTGAGATCGCGCCCAGGACCGCTCGATTTGTCGACGAGTGGCCCACGGACCAGGACGTCGAGATTCTCCCCCCGGTCCGGCACGCCCTGGCGGAGATCGGCGTGCGCTACCTCTTCTCCGAGGACGCTCCCGCCCTGCTGCCCCTCGCCGCACAGCTCTTCCTGGCCCGGGAGGTGCTCGTACGGCCCTCGCGCTGGGCATGGCCGCGCTGGATCCCCACACCCGCACGGCGGTTCCGCACACGGCAGCAGGTCGCCTTCACCGACGCTCTGCGGCCCATCGTCCGCCGGCGCCGTTCGTCGGGTCGGCTCGGTGACGACATGCTCGGACAGATGCTCCGGCCCTCCTCCCGCTACGGCCTGCTGCCGGAAGAGGCCGTCCTCGACACGCTCCCCGCCATCACCGTCGCCACCTTCGAGACACCTTCCCGGGCAGCCGGATGGATCCTGCTCCACCTGGCCCGGCACCCCGAGGCGGCGGGCCGTGTCGCGGCCGAGGCCGCCCTGCTGCCCGCGGACCCGGCCGCGACGACCGGCACCCACCTCGACGGCCTGCGGTACACCCAGGCACTGGTGCGCGAGGTGCTGCGGCTGTACCCCCCGAGCTGGCTGCTGACCCGGCGCGCCACGCGAGAGACCCAGCTCGCCGGCTACACCATCGACGCCGGGTCCACCGTTCTCGTCTGCCCCTACACCGCCCAACGCGACCCACGGGAACACGCCGAGCCGGACCGGTTCCGGCCCGAGCGCTGGCTCGACGATGCGGACTCGCCGGCGAAACCCGGGGCGTTCCTCTCCTTCGGTACCGGGCCGCACGGCTGCGAGGGAGCCGCCCTGGCCATGGCGATGCTGACGCTCCTGACTGCGCAGACCGCCCGCCGCTACGACGTGAGCGAGCCGTCCGGACCGGAACCCGGCTACCAGGTCGCCACCTTCGAAGGCCTCGCGACCGTCGGCTTGCGCCTGCGTGCGACCCTGCGTAGCTGAGGGCGGCGTTCCGCACGCCCCACGCCCCACGCCCCACGCCCCACGCCCCACGCCGCGCACGCCCGGACGGCAGGCTCAGGGTTCGCTCATCGTGTGCCGCTGGTCGAACTCGTCGGCGAGCATGCCCATCATGACGAGGTCGTGGTGCCGGCCGGCGAAGAAGACGTGTTCCCGCAAGCGCCCCTCCTCGGTGAAGCCGAGCCGGCGAGTGAGCGCCAGCGATGCCTCGTTGTGGGCGAGGACCGCTCCCAGGCATTTGTGATAGCGCCGCTCGGCGAACATGAAGCGCAGCAGCAGCACCATGGCTTCTGCCGCGTAGCCCTTGCGCCGGTGGTCGGTGCCGATCGTGACGTCGAACTCGAACCAGCCTGAACGACGGCCGGTGCGATGAGAGCCGACTGCGCCGACCAGTTCCCCCGTGGCCGTCGTCTCGACCGCGAGCCGGAAGCAGTCGTCGTCGCACTCGGCAACGGCCTGCTCCTTCGCCCAGGCGCGGTAGCTCTCGGCGGACCGTGGCAGATCCAGCCGGCTCCCTCGCCCCCCGCCATCGTCGGAAAAGCGCTTGAACGCAGTCCAGTCGTCGGGCTCGACAGCGCGTAGGCGTACCCGTTTACCAGTCCAGGACGATGCCATGCGCTATTTGATCACGCTGCGGTGCGCGCCGGACCGAGAGGCACGCCGAGGCAGGTGCTGCCCGCCGCGCAGCCGTCATCGGGGCGCGCCCCGGCGCAGCGCGAGGGCCGCCGGGACGGTCGCGGCGGTCACGGCGAGCAGCGCGCAGGCGGCCACTGCGCCGCCCGTCACCGTCCAGGGGAGGCGGACCGTGACCGGGGCCGACAGCAGGTGCAGCGCGGCGGCGAGGCCCGCGAGATGCAGTGCGGCGGTGAGCAGGCCCAGCAGGGTGCCGGCCGCCACGACCGTCAGTGATTCGAGGGCGACCAGCCGCAGCAGCTGCCCCCTGCTCGCCCCGGCCAGCCGCAGGACGGCCAGGTCGCGCAGCCGGTCCGCGTTCGCCATGGCCATGGTGTTGGCCACACCGATACCGGTGTGGAGGAGCGCGATGCCCAGCACCAGCAGGAGCCCGAGCCGGGTGGTGCGGTCGTGCGCCGGGTGCGTTGCCCTGATCCACTGATCCCGGGTCAGCACACGCGCGTGTACGGGGCGTACGGCCGCGCGCAGTCCGGCGGCCACGGCGGCCCGGTCCGCGCTCTTCGCCACGGCGGCCTCGACGCGGTCCACGGGCGCGCCCGGTGCGTTGTGCGGGGTGACGTAGACGCCGTTGTCACCCGTGCCGGTGGCCATGATCGCGGCGATCCACAGCGTGCGCCGGGTGCCGTCGCCGAGCCGGACGGGGACGCGCTCGCCCACGGTGTGCCGCTGCCACTCCTCGTTGACGATGATCGAGTCGTCGTCGAGCGCGGTGATCCTCCCGGCGGTGAGCGGCAGGCGGGCGGTGGCGGCGAGCGCGGCCGGGTCGGCGGCCCGCGCCTCGGACCTGATCAGGGCCACGCCGTCCTCCATTACGAACACCTCGTCCGAGGCGGTCGGGGACACCTCGGCGCCCGGCACCGTGCCGGCGCAGGGCCGCCGTGTCGAAGCCCGCACCGGACGGCGGGGTGACGACGAACGCGGCGGCCGTCCGCGCCCGGGCCTCGGCGGTCCTCGCCGCCTCCAGCGTCGCGGGGCCGGCGGGCAGCGTGGCCGCGAGGGCGACCGTGACCAGCACCGGCGCGGCGATCGCTGCCGTGCGCCGCACGGCACCGGCCGCGCTCTCCCGGACCAGCAGACCCGTGGCGCCGGGCAGCCGGACCAGTGCGCGCAGCAGGCGCCGCACCAGAGCCGGTGAGAGCAGCGCGACCGCGCCGGTCAGCAGCATCGGGCGGCTCACGTACGACTTGCGGTGCAGCAGCTCGCCCGGGTCGCCGGCCAGCGCCGTCGCCAGGGTGACGGCGGCCGTCAGCAGCAGCGCCGTACCGGCGAGCCGCCGGCCCCGGGTCGTCGCGCGGGTGTCCACGTCGGCCTCGCGCAGGGCCTGGAGGGGGCCGGTGCGGCCCGCCCGCCAGGAGGCGGCCAGCCTCCGCACAGGGCGACGAGCAGCCCGGTCCAGAAGACCAGCTGGTATGGCCACAGGGGGGTGCCGAGGCGGAACCAGGGCGGGGCGAGGCCCTCGGCGACGACCCGGGCGACCAGATGCGGCGCCAGGTACCCGCCGAGCGCGCAGCCGGCGGCCGAGGCGAGCACGCCGGCCGACAGGGTCTCCGCGGTGACCGCCCGGCGGATCTGGCCCGGGGTGGCTCCGGCGGCGCGCAGCAGCCCGAACTCCCGCCGGCGCCGGGCGACCGCGAAGGCGAACGTGGACGCCACCACGAACACCGACACGAAGGCGGCGACGCCGCCGGCCGTGCCGAACAGGGCGTTCAGCGCGGTCAGCGCCGCACGGTCCCGGGCGGGGCCCGCTTCGGCCCTGCGGCGCGCGTGGCCGGACAGGACCCGGGCTCCGGTGCCCCGTACCGCCTCCGCGACGGAACGCGGGTCGGCGTTCACGAGCAACTGGGCCACATCGGGGTCGAGTCGGGCGGCGCGCGCATCGGTGTAGAACACGGCGTCCTCGAAGCCGCGCGCGGACGGCCCCCACGACCCGCACCGGCCCGCGGTCGGTGACGAGGCGGCTGCCCGGGCGGGCCCAGTCGCCGGTGACGACGACCTGATGGCGACCGCCGACGGGGGCCGGGAGGTGAAGGTCCTCAAGGTGTGGACGCTCACCCAGTGGCCGCAGACCGTCGCGGCGGCCCTGGCCGGTCTGCTCCTGCTGGTGTGCGGCGCCTATCTGCTGGGCGCGGCGGCGGGCGCCCGGGCCGCGCTGACCCGGCTGCTGCTCGACCCCGGACCGAGCGAGCGGGTGGTCGAACTCACCCGCTCCCGCGTGCGGTTGCTCGACGCCTTCGAAGCGGAACGCCGACGCATCGAACGCGACCTGCACGACGGGGCCCAGCAACGGCTCGTCGCTCTGACCATGACGCTCGGTCTGGCCCGTCTGGACGCACCGCCCGGACCGCTGGCCGGCCAGCTCGCCAAGGCGCATGAGGAGGCGGGGCCGGCCTTCGCCGAACTGCGCCGGCTGATCCACGGAATCCATCCCAAGGTCCTGACCGACTACGGTCTTCAGGCCGCCGTCTGCGATGCGGCGGACCGGTCCGACATCCCCGTGGACGTCGAACTGGAGCTGCCCGTAAGGCTGCCCGCGGCCGTCGAGTCCGCCGCCTACTTCGTCGTGTGCGAGGCGCTCGCCAACGTCTTGCGGCACAGCGGCGCGACGCACGCGCGCGTCAGCGGCGGATACCGCGACGGGCGGCTCCTCCTGCAGGTGCGCGACGACGGGCGGGGAGGCGCGCGGGCCGGCGCGGGCAGCGGGCTGACCGGGCTCGCCGACCGGGTGTCGGCGCTCGACCCACCGACGGGTGCTGGCGGTGCTGGCGTTCCTGCGGGCGTGAGGCCCGGTTCTGCGGGGTTGCGGTGGTGTGGAGTTGCCGTGGTGCGGGGGTGCCGTGGTGCGGGGGTGCCGTGGTGCGGGGGTGCCGTGGTGCGGGGTTGCAGTTCTGCGGGGGTTTCGGTCGTGCGGGGACGTGGACGTGCGCGGCCGTGGTCCTGTCAGGAGGGCGGGCGTGCGGGGCCGCTGTTCCGTGCGTGCGGCGGGCGTGCGGGTCTGTTGTTCTTTGAGGGGGACGGGCGTGCGGGTCCGTTGTCCTGTGCGTGCGGCGGGCAGGCGAGACCGTGGCGTCCTGTGAGGGCGGCGGGCATGCGAGGCCAGGGTTCTGTGAAGCTGCGGGCGTGTGCTGCCGGGGCCGCGCGCCGCCGGACGCCGGCGGCCCGCGGCCGTGCGAGAGCCCCGGTCCTGTGACGTCGGGATCCTGCGGGGGCTCAGGCGCGTCGGTGCTGAAAGTTTTCCACAGGTGCGGAGTTATCCACAGGGTCTGACGCCATTCAGCCGTCACCTGTACGGTCTGCACGAGTTGATGTCCGAGTCGATCTTTGTGCGAGCAGGTGTTCGGGGGAGGCGGTCGCGATGACCGGGGCTGACGTGGAAGCGGTGGAGCGAGCGGTGGCGGGGCGGCTGCCCCGGGTGCGCGGATTCGCCCACTGGCCCCCGCCGGGCTCGCCCAAGGAGGAGGGCAAGGCGCTCAGGGCGAGCGTGCCGCGCAGCGCGCACAGCACCCTCGACCTGGACGGTTCCCGCCCGGACGCGATCAGCGCGGTGGAGGAGTCCAACGCGGGCCGCATCCCCGAGCTGACACCGATACGGGTGGGCCGGATGGCCGCCACCCCCTTCGCCTTCCTGCGCGGTTCGGCCGGCCTCATGGCGTACGACCTCGCGCGCACCCCCGTGACCAGGATCGGCGCCCAGCTGTGCGGCGACGCGCACGCGGCCAACTTCGGCCTGTACGGCGACGCCCGCGGCGGCCTGGTCATCGACCTCAACGACTTCGACGAGACGGTGCACGGCCCCTGGGAATGGGACCTGAAGCGGCTCGTGGCCTCCCTGGTGCTCGCCGGGCGGGAGGTGGGCGCCGACGAGGACACCTGCCGCAAGGCCGCCCAGGACGCGGCAGGCGCCTATCGCCGCACCATGCGCCTGCTGGCCAAGCTGCCCGTGCTGGACGCCTGGAACGCGATCGCGGACGAGGAACTGGTCTCCCACACCGACGCCCACGATCTGCTCGGCACGCTGGAGCGGGTCTCGGAGAAGGCGCGGTCCAACACCAGCGGCCGGTTCGCCGCGAAGTCGACCGAGGAGGTGGCGGACGGCGGGCGGCGCTTCGTCGACGCGCCGCCGGTGCTGCGCCGGGTCCCGGACGCCGAGGCGGCGGCGGTGGCCGCCTCCCTGGAGCCGTACGTGGCCACGCTCTCCGAGGACCGGCTGCCCCTGCTGGCCCGGCACGCGGTGCACGACGTGGCCTTCCGGGTGGTCGGCACCGGCAGTGTGGGCACGCGGTCCTACGTGGTGCTGCTCCTCGACCACCGAGGGCAGCCACTGGTGCTCCAGGTGAAGGAGGCCCGCCCCTCGGCCCTGGTCCCGCACCTGGCCACCGCCGGGTTCGAGGCGCCGCCGGTGGAGCACGAAGGGCGGCGGGTCGTCCTCGGGCAGAAGCGGATGCAGGTGGTCAGCGACATCCTGCTCGGCTGGACGACGGTCGACGGCCGGCCGTACCAGGTGCGCCAGTTCCGCAACCGCAAGGGCAGCGTCGACCCGGCCGCACTCACCGCGGACCAGGTCGACGACTACGGCCGGATGACCGGCGCCCTGCTGGCCCGCGCCCACGCCCACAGCGCGGACCCGCGCCTGATCGCCGGCTACTGCGGCAAGAACGAGGAGCTGGACGAGGCGATGGCCGGCTTCGCCGTTGCCTATGCCGACCGCACCGAGGCGGACCACGCGCACCTGGTGTCCGGGGTGCGGTCCGGCCGGGTCGCGGCGGAGATGGGGGTATGAGGGCGGTGCCGGATGGGCGAGGACGGGGCGGTGCCGGAAGGACGAGGGCAGAGGCGGTGCTGAGGCGGTGCTGAGGTGAAGTACGTCGAACTGACCGGCGACGAGGGCGGGGTGCACCTCGACCCCCGTCCCTACCTCGCCGAGCTGCCCGGACTCGCGGCCGCGCTGCCGCCGGGAGCCCGCGCCTTCGCCACCGACCCCGGGCACTACGACTTCGGCGGCAAGCGGTGCGTGAAGGACCTCCGGCCCGCCGACGTGCGCCGCACCGGCGACGGGGACATCGAGATCCGCTTCCGGCACAACTGCTTCAAGCACGACGAGGACCTGCTCGTCCGCTACACGGGCGTCTCCCGTTTCCAGTCGGACGTCCTGGACGTGTGCGACCCGGCCTCCCTCGGCGACGTGATCCTCGACGAGATCCTTCCGCACCCCGGCGGCTGCACCCATGAGCTGGCCTGCCGGCCAGGCGTCCTGGTGGTCGCCTGCCGGGACCTGGAGGCCGAGTGGATACCCGCCGACTGCCCCGACGCCCGGCCGGCCGGCTGAGCCGGGCCGCCGGACGTCGGGCCGGCCAAGCGGGCCGCCGCGGGCGTCGGGTTCCGGCCGTGGCCTAGGCTGGTCGCGTGACGACCCCGGAAGCTGAGCAGTCCCAGGCACCGCGGCCCGAGGAACGGCTGGAGCAGGCCGTACGGGCGGCCGAGCAGGCGCTGATCGAGTACGAGATCGCCGTGGAGACCTTCCGTGTCGAGGTCGAGAACTTCTCCCGGCTGCATGAGCAGAAGCTCGGCCCGCTCTACGCCCGCATCGAGGAGCTGGACGCGCAGATCGCCGAGGCGCGCGCCGCCCGCACCGGCGATGCCGAGGACATCCGCCGTGCCGAGGAAGCCCGTGCCCGCGTGCTTCCCATCCCCGGCGTCGAGGAGCTGCTGAACGGCTGGATGGACGGGAACGGCCTGTTCCCGGAGGCTGCCGCGATGCTCACCGACCAGGCGGTACGGCCCCCCGAGCGGGTTCGGCCCAGCGAGGAGGCCCGCAGGCTCTACCGCGAGCTGGCCCGCAAGGCGCATCCCGACCTCGCTCAGGAGGAAGACGAACGCCGACGCCGCGAGGAGTTCATCACCCGGGTGAACGCCGCCTACGCCCGCGGTGACGCGTCCCTGCTCAAGGAACTGGCCGAGGAATGGGCCGCGGGCCCGGTCCCGCCCGAGCGGCGTCCGAGCCATGCCGAGGAGCTGTACGTCCGCCTCGAATGGCTCGCCCAGCGCAAGGAACTGCTGACGATGGTCGCCCGCGAACTGGAGGACGGCGCGATCGCCGGCATGCTGCGCCTGGCCCCGGACGACCCGGACGCCCTGCTCGAGGAGATCGCCGGCCGGCTGCGCGCCGACATCGAGCAGCGTGAGGACCAGCTGGCGGGCCTGCAGGGACAGGGGTGAACCAGGCCGCCCGTCGGGTAGCGTCGGAGACATGCATTTTGGATCTGGTGTGCCCACGGTCGAGATCGCGGATCTCAAGGACGGCGAGTTCCTGCTGGACGTTCGCGAGGACGAGGAGTGGGAGGCGGGCCACGCCGCAGGGGCCCTGCACATCCCCATGAGTGACTTCGTGGCCCGCTACGGCGAGCTGACCGAGGCCGCCCCGCAGGACGGCCGGGTCAACGTGATCTGCCGCTCCGGCGGCCGTTCGGCCCAGGTCACGATGTACCTGGTCCAGCAGGGCATCGACGCCGTGAACGTGGCCGGCGGCATGCAGGTCTGGGAGGCCGCGGGCCGGCCCGTGGTCACCGACGCCGGTGCGCCGGGCGCGGTCGTCTAGGGACAGGCCCCGGCGCACGAACGACGGATCAGCTGAGCGGGTGCGCCGCCAGCAGGTCCCCGAGCGTCTCCTCGTACGCCGCCGCCGGGCCGAGCGCCAGCTCCAGGTGCTTGGCCCACGCGTGGTAGCGGTGCAGCGGGTAGTCGGTGTCCGCGCCGAAGCCGCCGTGCAGATGCTGCGCCGTCTGTACGACCCGGCGCACCCCCTCCGCGGCCCAGATCTTCGCCACGGCGACATCGCCCGCGGCGGGCAGCGCCCCCGGCGAGCCCGAGGCGATCCGCCAGGCCGCCTGCCAGAGGGTGGCCTCCATGGCACGCAGGTCGATGTACCGGTCGGCGGCCTGGACGGCGACCGCCTGGAACGTCGCGATCGGATACCCGAACTGCTCCCGCTTGCCGGTGTACTCGGCGGTCATCTTCAGCACGCGTTCACCCAGGCCGAGGGCCAGCGCGCAGATGCCGGTGGCCAGCAGTCCGTGCAACCACTCCCAGGCACCCTCGGCCTCCATGACATCGCCCGCCGCGATCCGCGCGTTCTGCAGGCGCAGCTCGGCCAGCCGCTCCCCGCTGGTGGAGACCTGCTCGGCGAGCACCAGCCCCTCCTGCCCGTGCGCGACCAGCGCGAGCACGGTCCGCCCGGCGCCTGTGTGCGCGGGCACCAGGACGAAGTCCGCGTCGTACCCCCACGGCACCGCCGTCTGTACTCCGTCCAGCACCCATGCCGGACCGTCCCGCCGCGCGGTGACGGAGAGGCCGGCCGGGTCGTGACCGGTCCGGCCGTGCGCGGCGACGGTCAGCACCGGCTCGCCCCGACCCGCTTGGGCCAGCAGCCGTTCCTTCAGCTCCTTGCCGCCGTAGGCCTGTACGGCCGCGACGGCCGCGCTGTGCTCCAGCAGCGGCACCCGGGCCAGCACCTTGGCGGACTCGCGCAGCACCAGGCACAGCGCGATGGAGTCGAGACCCGCTCCGCCGTACTCCTCGTCCAGCAGCAGGCCCACCAGGTCGGCACCGGACAGCCGGGACCACAGCTCCCGGTCGAAGCCCTCGGCCACGGCGCCGGCGGTGAGCGCCGGACTCGGCACCGCGTCCGGCGCCACCCCGGCGAACACCCCTCGTGCCGCCTCGGCCGCCGCCAGCTGTTCCTCGGTGAAGGTGAAGTCCACGGCCTGTCCTCCCGGGGTCCGGTCGCCCGACGGTCCGTCCGGCGGTCCGTTCAGCGGTTCGTCTGACGGGCCGTCAAGATAGAACAGGTTCTAGAAGAAGGGAACGGGGAGGAGCGGGCGGTGTCACCGGGGCCGCTTTCCGGGAGCGCCCTTGGAGACCGCTCTGGGAGAGCGGACCCGAAGACCGCTCTGGGAGAGCGGACCCGAGGCCGGACGGCTTCCGTCTCCGCCCTCGGTGTCCATCCTCAGCGGTCGAAGTCCAGCTCCACCGTCTCCGTCAGCGGATGTGACTGGCAGGCCAGCACATACCCGGCCTCCGTCTCCTCCGCCTCCAGCGCGAAGTTGCGGTCCATGCGCACCTCGCCCGAGACCAGGAAGGCCCGGCAGGTGCCGCACACCCCGCCCTTGCAGGCGTAGGGCGCGTCAGGCCGGTTGCGCAGCACCGTCTCCAGCAGGGACTCGCCGTCCTGGACCGGCCAGCTTCCGCCGCGCCCGTCGAGGCGGGCGGTCACGGTGCTGTGCGCGGGGGCCGGGACGGTGGCCGCCGGGGCCGCACCCGGGTCCACATGGAAGATCTCCTCGTGGATGCGGGCCCGGCTCACGCCCAGCTCGCGCAGCGCCTTCTCCGCACCTTCGACCAGCCCGAGCGGCCCGCACAGGAACCACCCCGCCACCTGGTCCACCGGCAGCAGCGCGGGCAGCAGCCCCGCGAGCCGCTCCCGGTCCAGCCGCCCGGACGGCAGGCCGGCCTGCTGTTCCTCACGGGAGAGCACGGTCACCAGCTGCAACCGCTCGGGGTAGCGGTCCTTCAGGTCGGCGACCTCCTCCAGGAACATCGTCGAGGCGGCCGTACGGTCGCTGCGCAGCAGACAGAACCGGGCTCCGGGCTCGCGCGCCAGCAGCGTGGAGACGATCGAGAGCACCGGGGTGATGCCGCTGCCGCCGACGACCGCCGCGTACAGACCGGGTGCCGGTTCGAGGGTGAAGCGTCCGGCCGGGGTCATCACCTCCAGCTCGTCACCGACGTTGATCTCCTTGAGCGCGTACGTCGAGAAGGCACCGCCCTCGACCAGGCGCACCCCCACCCGCAGGGTGCCGGGTCCCTCGCCGGCCGGGTCGGGGGCCGGGGAGCAGATCGAGTAGGTCCGCCGTATCTCGGCACCGTCCGCCTGCCGCCGCAGGGCCAGGTGCTGGCCGGGTGCGTGCCGGTACTCCTCGCACAGCGTGGGCGGGACGGCGAAGGTGAGGGCGACGGAGTCGTCCGTGAGCCGGTCGACCGCGGCCACCGGGAGCGGGTGGAAGCGTGCCATCACAACTCCTTGAAGTGGTCGAAGGGTTCACGGCAGGACAGACAGCGGCGCAGCGCCTTGCACGCGGTGGAGGAGAACCTGCTGAGCAGCTCGGTGTCGGCGGAGCCGCAGTGCGGGCAGGGGACCGGGCGGGTGTCCTCGGCGAGGGTGCGCGTCGCGCCCAGCGTCAGGGCCACCGGTCCCGGGTCGCGGCGAACCCGCGGGGGAGCGATGCCGAACTCCCGGAGCTTGCGGCGGCCTTCGAAGGAGATGTCGTCGGTCGACCAGGCGGGGCTGAGCACCGTGCGGACGGTGACCTCGCGCATGCCGTGGGCGCGCAGCACCCGCTCGATGTCCACGCTCATCGCCTCGATGGCGGGGCAGCCGGTGTAGGTCGGGGTCAGGTCGACCTCGACGGTGTCGCCGCCGCTGACGTGCACCGCGCGCACCACACCCAGCTCCTGGAGCGTGAGCACGGGCAGTTCGGGGTCGGGCACCGAACCGGCCAGCTCCAGCAGCTCCGCCTCCAGGGCGGTGGCCGTCACCATGACGCACCCGGGTGGCTGCGGTGCAGGTGCTGCATCTCGGCGAGCATCCGCCCGAACGACTCGGTGTGCAGGCCCTGGCGGCCGGCGCCCGCCGACCAGGCTCCCGTGCGCGGTCCCTCGGGCACGGTCAGGGTGGCCCGGCTGAGCACGGCCGTCACGGAACCGAGCCAACGGGCCTCCAGATCCGCCCAGTCGGCGTCCAGGCCCTCCACCGGCTGGAACATCTCCCCGGTGAATCGCCACAGCGCCTCGCACGCCCGCTGCATCCGCTCCCGGCTGGCCTCGGTGCCGTCGCCGAGCCGCAGCGTCCACTGCTCCGCGTGGTCGCGGTGGTAGGCGACCTCCTTGACGGCCTTCGCGGCCAAGGGGGCGAACGGGCTGTCCCCCGCGGCCAGTTCGGCGTGGAGCAGGTGCTGGTAGGTGGAGAAGTACAGCTGGCGGGCGATGGTGTGGGCGAAGTCGCCGTTCGGCTGCTCGACCAGCTGGAGGTTGCGGAAGGCCCGCTCCTCGCGC
This sequence comes from Streptomyces sp. NPDC007971, assembly GCF_042958635.1. Taxonomy (NCBI): domain Bacteria; kingdom Bacillati; phylum Actinomycetota; class Actinomycetes; order Kitasatosporales; family Streptomycetaceae; genus Streptomyces; species Streptomyces sp. NPDC007971. The sequence goes on along the minus strand of NZ_JBIBJK010000010.1, from coordinate 290,413 downwards.
AGGTAGGCCAGCTCGTCCTCGTCGCCGGCCATCGACAGCAGTACCCGGGCCTGGCCGAGCAGGTCGAGCGCGATGTTGGCGAGGGCGACCTCCTCCTCCAGGACGGGGGCGTGCCCGGCCCACTCCCCCAGGCGGTGGGAGAGCACCAGGGCGTCGTCGCCGAGGGCGAGCGCGGCGGTCGTGGGGACGGTCGCGGTCACAGGTGCTTCACCCCTTCCGGGATCTCGTAGAAGGTCGGGTGCCGGTAGGGCTTGTCGGCGGACGGCTCGAAGAAGGGGTCCTTCTCGTCCGGCGAGGACGCGGTGATCGCGGCGGCCGGGACGACCCAGATCGAGACGCCCTCGCCGCGCCGGGTGTACAGGTCGCGGGCGTTGCGCAGGGCCAGCTCCGCGTCCGGTGCGTGCAGGCTGCCGGCATGGGTGTGGGAGAGGCCGCGGCGGGAGCGCACGAAGACCTCCCACAGGGGCCAGTCGGTGTTCGTCATGCTCGGCTCTCTCCCGTCCCACCGGTGGTGCCGGTGTGCTTGGCCGCGTAGGCCGCGGCCGCTTCCCGTACCCATGCACCCTCGTCGTGCGCTCGCCTGCGCTGGGTGATCCGCTGCTCGTTGCAGGGGCCGTTGCCCTTGAGGACCTCCCAGAACTCCGTCCAGTCGATCGTGCCGAAGTCGTGGTGACCCCGCTCCTCGTTCCACCGCAGGTCCGGGTCGGGGAGAGTGAGGCCCAGGGACTCGGCCTGCGGGACGCAGATGTCGACGAAGCGCTGGCGCAGCTCGTCGTTGGAGTGGCGCTTGATCTTCCACTCCATCGACTGGGCGGAGTGCTGGGACTCGTCGTCCGGCGGGCCGAACATCATCAGCGAGGGCCACCACCAGCGGTCCACCGCGTCCTGGGCCATGGCGTGCTGTTCCGGGGTGCCCTTGCTGAGGGCGAGCAGCAGTTCGTAGCCCTGGCGCTGGTGGAAGGACTCCTCCTTGCAGATCCGCACCATCGCGCGTGCGTAGGGTCCGTAGGAGCAGCGGCACAGGGGGACCTGGTTGGTGATCGCGGCGCCGTCCACCAGCCAGCCGATCGCGCCGACGTCGGCCCAGGTCAGCGTCGGGTAGTTGAAGATCGAGGAGTACTTCTGGCGTCCGCTGTGCAGCTTGTCGAGCAGCTCGTCACGGCCGGTGCCGAGGGTCTCGGCCGCGCTGTACAGGTACAGGCCGTGGCCGGCCTCGTCCTGGACCTTGGCCATCAGGATCGCCTTGCGGCGCAGGCTGGGCGCCCGGGTGATCCAGTTGGCCTCCGGCTGCATGCCGATGATCTCGGAGTGCGCGTGCTGGGCGATCTGGCGGACCAGCGTCGCGCGGTAGGCGTCGGGCATCCAGTCGCGCGGCTCGATGCGTTCGTCGGCGGCCACGGCCGTGTCGAAGGCGCGCTGGTACGCCGACGTGTCGACGGCGGTCTGCGCTGCGCCGTCCGTCTCGGTGCCGGCCGTGCGGTGCGCGGCTGCTGTGGCCATGCGGTCCCCCTGACCTAGGGCTCTGCTTGAAAGTAGTCCCGACCGATCGTTCGGTCCGTGCGTCATCAATGGTGTGCCGGGCCGCTTCGGGTGTCAACCGCTGTGGAAAACCCCGCAGCCGCCCTGTGGAAAAGCGTGGGACGGGCGGCCCGGCGTGGTGAGGGCCACTGATCCGGGCCGTCCCCGGGGCTGCGCCGGGCGGTCAGTGCTGAGTACCGTTCCGTGCGGGTGCCGAGGAGTGGCGCTCGGGAAGAACGAGGCGCCTGCGACGGTGGCCGGCCGACGGAGCGGAAGCGGGGAACGGGGCGGAATGGACGCGTACGACGAGGACTCGCAGGCCCGGCCTGGGCCCGGCGGGCCGGCCGGGGCGCGCCGCCTGGACCCGGGAGACCGCGAGGGGCCTCCTGCCGGGGAGGCCGCCGGGGATCCTGATCGCGATCCTGCCGGGGACTGCTCCGGTGGTCACGATCGCGATCCCGCCGGGGACTGCTCCGGTGATCCCGAGGCCCCCGACCGCGCTGTGGCCGAGGTGACCTCCGTCGGTCCCGACGGCCCTTCGGACGCGGAGACCGCAGGCGGCACCGATGCTCCCCTCGCCGGGGAGGCGACCGAGGACGGCCCGGACGGCCCGCCTGCCGGGGAGACCGCGGCAGGCGGTCCCGACGGTGCCCCGCCTTCCGAGTCCCCGCCGCTTCCCCCTCCGCCCCGCACCGGTGTCGCCGCCCTCTCTCCGCGCTACCAGGTCGGCGCGGCCATAGCGCTCGCGGTGATCGCCGTCGCCGCCTGTGTTCACCTGGGGATGGTGTTCCTCAGCCTGGCGCCGGCGAACACGGTGACCAAGCAGCATGGCGAGGCGATCGAGCAGTGGGTGTACCCGGAGTTCGAGCAGAACTGGAAGCTGTTCGCCCCGAACCCCCTGCAGCAGAACATCGCCGTCCAGGTGCGCGCCGAGGTGCGGATGAAGGACGGCAGCATGCGCACCACCGCCTGGAACGACCTCTCCGCCCGTGACGGCGCCGCCATCGACGGCAGTCTCGTGCCGAGCCACACCCAGCAGAACGAGCTGCGGCGGGCCTGGGACTTCTTCGTCGCCACGCACGGCTCCGACAACCGTTCCGTGGGCATGCGCGGCGCGCTCTCCGAGCAGTACGTGCGCCGGATCGTCGTGATGCGCCTGTACCGGGAGGACGCGATCAGCAGGGAGGGCGTCGTCCAGCGCGTGCAGATCCGCTCCAGCACCACCAATGTGCAGCCGCCGAAGTGGAGCCGCGAGAGGGTCTCCGACAAGCCGGTCTACCGTCTGCTGCCCTGGTGGACGGTGTCGGCCGACGAGGCCGCGGGAGGTGTGCGGTGAACCGTCTCTCCCTGACCCTCTCGCGCGGCATCGCCCGCGTCACCGGGTCCGCGCTCGGCCCCTACCAGAGCGCCGTGATCCGTATCGGCTTCGCTGCGACCTGGCTGCTCTTCCTGCTGCGGGAGTTCCCCCACCGCCAGGAGCTGTACGGCCCCGACGGTCCCTGGAGCTGGGACCTCGCCCAGCAGCTGACCTCCGACAACCACGCCTTCACGGCCCTGATGTGGTCCGACGGCCAGGCCTGGTTCGAGGCCTTCTACCTGCTGGCGATCCTCTCCAGCGCGGCGCTGATGCTCGGCTGGCGCACCCGGACGGCGTCGGTGCTGTTCATGGTGGGCGTGCTGTCGCTGCAGAACCGCAGCGTCTTCGTGGGCGACGGCGGCGACAACGTCCTGCACCTGATGTCCTTCTACCTGGTGTTCACACGCTGCGGTCAGGTGTGGTCCCTCGACGCGCGGCGGGCGGCCGGCAGGGAGGCGGCACGCGCGCGTGGGGAGCGGGTGGGTCCCGACCGGGTCGGACCGGTGCTGTGGGCGGGCCTCGGACTCGCGCTCGCCGGTGTGACGCTGGCCGGCCGGTTCGACAACGGCTGGCTGGTGCCGGCGCTGCTGTGGACGGCGTGGGCCGCGCTCGGTCTGTGGGGAGCGGTGCAGCGCCGGGCGAAGTGGCAGGAGCCGCGGATCCTGCTGGACGTGATCGCCAACCTCCTGCACAACGCAGCCCTGGTCGTGATCATGGCGGAGGCCTGCCTGATCTACGCCACGGCCGGCTGGTACAAGATCCAGGGCTCGCGCTGGCAGGACGGCACCGCCGTGTACTACCCGCTCCACCTGGACTACTTCTCGCCCTGGCCGGGCCTGGCCGACCTGATGTCCTCCAGCGGCACGATCATGATGATCGTGACCTACGGGACGGTCATGGTGCAGGTCGCCTTCCCGTTCACGCTGTTCAACCGGCGGGTCAAGAACGTCCTGCTGGTGCTGATGATGACCGAGCACGCCGTGATCGCGGTCGTCCTCGGGCTGCCGTTCTTCTCGCTCGCGATGATCACCGCGGACGCGGTCTTCCTGCCCACGTCCTTCCTGCTGCTGCTCGGCGGCTGGGCGGCACGCGCGCGGGGACGGCTGCTCCGGCGCGGCGACGGCGATGGCGACGGCGATGGCGAAGCCAACGGTGACGGCGGGCGCAGCGGTGACGGCGGGCGCAGCGGTGACGGCGGACGCGACGGTGACGGCGGACGCGACGGCGACCGTACGCTGCCGCCCCAGCGCTCACGGCAGGAGAGCGCCGAGGGACGCGTAGGGTTCACGGCATGACCGACCCCGTAACTCGCTGGCGCGAGTGCGCCGGCGGCGCCGTGCTGCTCGACGGCTTTCACGCCCTCAAGCACGCACTGCGCTTCGGCGCCGAGGTCCCGGTGGCGGTCACCACCGACCGGCGGGCGGCACTCGCCCTCGCCGCGGAGCTGGCCGAGGACGTCGGCGACACACTGGACGCGCTCCTGACGGAGGTGCCCGAGCAGACGTACGCCTCGCTCGTGCCGCGCCCTCATCCGACGGGTGTGGCCGCCCTGGCCGTACGGCCGTCCCGCGAGGCCGGTCTCGGGGCGCTCGCCCGGATGCCGCGCCGCGCGCCTGTCGTGGTCCTGGACAACCCGCGCAACCTCGGCAACGCCGGAGCCGTGATCCGGCTGGCCGCCGGGTTCGGGGCGACCGGCGTGGTCACCACCGGCACGCTCGACCCCTGGCACCCCACGGTGGTGCGCGGCGGAGCGGGGCTGCACTTCGCGACCGCCGTGGAGCGGCTCGACGTCGACGAGCTGCCCGCCGGGCCGCTGTTCGCCCTCGATCCCGAGGGCGAGGACATCCGGGGCACGAAGCTGCCCGACGACGCCGTGCTGGCGTTCGGCTCGGAGCGCACCGGCCTGTCGCCGCAGTTGCGCGCGCGGGCCGACCACCTGCTGCGCCTGCCGATGCGCCCCCAGGTCTCCAGCTACAACCTGGCCACGAGCGTGGCCATGACGCTGTACCACTGGAGTGCCACCGGGGGCGCACCCACGACGTCCTAGCCAGTGCGCCCAGGGTGTACTGGGCGTACTGGGGAGTCCCGGGGTGTCCTGGAACGGACGCCCCGGGAGAGCGTCACACCTCCCGGCGGACCTCCACCACGCGGAAGCGGTTCGCCACGAACGCGCCGTCCGTGAGGGCAGCGTTCGCCGCCGGGTTGCCGCCCGAGCCGTGGAAGTCGGAGAAGGCGGCCGTCTGGTTCACGTACACCCCGCCGGTCAGGTTGAGCGACAGCTGGGCGGCCTCCTCCATGCAGACCTCCTCGATCGCCTGCTCGACCTCGGCGTCGGTCGTGTAGGCGCCGACCGTCATCGCGCCCTTCTCACGGACCGTACGGCGCAGCAGCTCCACCGCGTCGGTCACCGAGTCGACCGCGACGGCGAAGGAGACGGGGCCGAAGCACTCGCTCATGTAGGCCGCCTCGTCGTCCGGCTTGGCGCCGTCCAGCTTGACGATCACCGGCGTGCGGACGACCGCGCCCGGGAACTCGGGGTTGGCGATCTCCCGGGAGGCCAGCGCGACCTCGCCGAGGCCCGCGGCCGCCTCCAGCCGGGCCTTCACGTCCGGGTTGACGATCGCGCCGAGCAGGGCGTTGGCGCGGGCGTCGTCGCCGAGCAGGCCGTCCACGGCGCGGGCGAGGTCGGAGACCACCTCGTCGAAGGTCTTGGGGCCCTCGTCCGTGCGGATGCCGTCGCGCGGGACGACCAGGTTCTGCGGGGTGGTGCACATCTGGCCGCTGTACAGGGACAGCGAGAAGGCCAGGTTGGACAGCATGCCCTTGTAGTCGCCGGTCGACTCCACGACGACCGTGTTGACGCCGGCCTTCTCCGTGTAGACCTGGGCCTGGCGGGCGTTGTCCTCCAGCCAGTCGCCGAAGGACGTCGAGCCGGTGTAGTCGATGATCCTGATCTCGGGGCGGGTGGCGAGGGCCTTGGCGATGCCCTCGCCGGGGCGCTCGGCGGCCAGCGCGATCAGGTTCGCGTCGAAGCCGGCCTCGGCGAGCACGTCCCGGGCGATCTTGACGGTGAGGGCGAGCGGCAGCACCGCGCGCGGGTGCGGCTTGACCAGGACCGCGTTGCCGGTCGCCAGGGAGGCGAACAGGCCCGGGAAGCCGTTCCAGGTCGGGAAGGTGTTGCAGCCGATGACCAGGCCGATGCCGCGCGGGACCGGCGTGAACTGCTTGGTCAGCGCCAGCGGGTCGCGCTTGCCCTGGGGCTTGGTCCACTCGGCCGTCCCGGGCGTGCGGACCTGCTCCGCGTACGCGTAGGCCACCGCCTCCAGGCCGCGGTCCTGGGCGTGCGGGCCGCCCGCCTGGAACGCCATCATGAAGGCCTGGCCGCTGGTGTGCATGACCGCGTGCGCGAACTCGTGCGTGCGGTCGCTGATGCGCTTGAGGATCTCCACGCAGACCACCGCGCGCGTCTCCGCGCCCGCGTCGCGCCAGGCGCGCCGGCCGGCGCTCATCGCGGGCAGCAGCACGTCGATGTCCGCGTGCGGGTAGGTCACCCCCAGCTCGATGCCGTAGGGCGACACCTCGCCGCCGACCCAGTCGTCCGTGCCGGGCTGGCCGAGGTCGAGGCGGGTGCCGAGCAGGGCGTCGAAGGCGGCCTTGCCCGCCGCCGCGTCCAGGCTGCCGTGCTCGCCGTAGGCCTTGGGGTGCTCGGGGTGGGGCGACCAGTACGCGCGCGTGCGGATGGCCTCCAGCGCCTGGTCGAGCGTGGGCCGGTGCTTCGCGATCAGCTCGTGGGGGGTCAGTTGGGCGGCCATGCGGGACCAACTCCTCGTCTGGAGAACTCGTCGTCGAGTTCGACCTGGGCGGAAACAGAGGCAGGAACGGGCAGTCAGAGCTAGAGTAACCGAACGATCGGTCGGGACAAGGGGGTCCGCCGCATCTGTGGACAACGTCGTGCGGGAGGATCGCGCACATGACAGCACTCGACCTCAGCAGCCCCGTGGCCGTCGTCGGCACCGGCACCATGGGCCAGGGCATCGCCCAGGTCGCGCTGGTCGCCGGCCACCCGGTGCGGCTCTACGACGCCGTTCCCGGGCGCGCCCAGGAGGCGGCAGCCGCGATCGGCGCCCGCCTCGACCGGCTCGTGGCGAAGGACCGGCTCGGCGCCGCCGACCGGGACGCGGCCCGCGCCCGGCTCACGCCCGCCACCGGCCTCGCCGACCTGGCCGACTGCGGGCTGGTCGTCGAGGCCGTCCTGGAGCGGCTGGACGTCAAGCAGCAGCTCTTCCGGGAGCTGGAGGAGATCGTCGCCGAGGACTGTCTGCTCGCCACCAACACCTCGTCCCTCTCGGTGACGGCCATCGGCGGCGCCCTGGCCTCCCCCGGCCGCTTCGTGGGCCTGCACTTCTTCAACCCGGCCCCGCTGCTGCCGCTGGTCGAGGTCGTCTCCGGCTTCGCCACCGACGTCACCTCGGCCACGCGCGCGTACGAGACCGCCCGCGCCTGGGGCAAGACGCCCGTGGCCTGCGCCGACACCCCCGGGTTCATCGTCAACCGCATCGCCCGGCCCTTCTACGCCGAGGCCTTCGCCGTCTACGAGGCCCAGGCCGCCGACCCGGCCACCATCGACGCGGTGCTGCGCGAGTCGGGCGGCTTCCGGATGGGCGCGTTCGAGCTGACCGACCTCATCGGGCAGGACGTGAACGAGTCCGTCACCCACTCCGTGTGGCAGTCCTTCTTCCAGGACGTCCGCTTCACGCCCTCGCTGGCCCAGCGCCGGCTGGTCGAGGCCGGCCGGCTCGGCCGCAAGTCCGGGCACGGCTGGTACGACTACGCCGAGGACGCCGAGCGCTCCGAGCCGCACACCGCCGAGAAGGCGCAGCCGCCCGCGTACGTCGTCGCCGAGGGCAGCCTCGGGCCCGCGGCCGAGCTGCTCGCGCTGATCCGCGAGGCGGGCATCCAGATCCGCGAGGAGGACGAGGACCACGGCACCCGGCTGGTGCTGCCGAGCGGCGGCCAGCTGGTCCTCGCCGACGGCCAGACCTCCGTGGAGTTCCGTGACGTCGTCTACTTCGACCTCGCCTGCGACTACCGCACGGCCACCCGCATCGCGCTGTCCGCCTCGAAGGACACCGCACAGCCGACCCTCGCCGAGGCCATCGGCCTCTTCCAGGCGCTCGGCAAGGACGTCAGCGTCATCGGCGACGTCCCCGGCATGATCGTCGCCCGCACGGTCGCCCGGATCATGGACCTCGCGCACGACGCCGTCGCCAAGGGCGTGGCCACCGAGGAGGACATCGACACCGCGATGCGCCTCGGCGTCAACTACCCGCTCGGGCCCTTCGAGTGGGGCCGCCGGCTGGGCCGCGGCTGGGCCTACGACCTGCTCGACGACCTGCACCTGCGCGACCCCTCCGGCCGGTACGCGCCGTCCCTCGCGCTCTACCGCCACGCGTACGCCACCGACCAGCGGGAGGGCACCCCATGACCACCGCCAAGCGCGACACGTACACCCCCGAGACGCTGCTCTCCGTCGCCGTCCAGGTCTTCAACGAGCGCGGCTACGACGGCACCTCCATGGAGCACCTCTCCCGGGCGGCCGGCATCTCCAAGTCGTCCATCTACCACCACGTCAGCGGCAAGGAGGAGCTGCTGCGCCGGGCGGTCAGCCGGGCGCTGGACGGCCTGTTCGGGATCCTGGGGGAGGAGCACGCGCGCGTGGGGTGCGCCGCGGACCGTCTGGAGCACGTCGTGCGGCGCATGGTCGAGGTGCTCATCGCCGAGCTGCCGTACGTGACGCTGCTGCTGCGCGTGCGCGGCAACACCGAGACCGAGCGGTGGGCGCTGGAGCGGCGCCGCGACTTCGACCACCAGGTGGCCGAGCTGCTGAAGGCGGCGGCCGCCGAGGGGGACATACGCGGCGACGTGGAGGTGCGCCTGGCCACCCGGCTGGTCTTCGGGATGGTCAACTCCGTCGTGGAGTGGTACCGGCCCGACGTGCGCGGTGCCAGCGGGCGCGAGGTGGCCGACGCGGTGGTCCGGCTGGTCTTCTCGGGACTGCGCCAGAGCTGACACCGCGGCCGGCGCAGGGCCCGAGGCCGTAGCCGCGGCGCAGGGCTGGAGCCGCGGCGCAGCGCCCGCGGCCGGAGCCGGCACCTCCCCGCCGACGCGGCCGGCCCCCGGGCCCGACGCCCGCCGAGGGCGGACCTGACGGCGCGGCCCGAGCCGGGCCTGATGCCGCGGGCCTGCTCCGGGTCTGATCCTGCGGACCTGATGCGGGCCTGATGCTGCGGCCCGCCCCTGGCCTGACGCCGCGGCCGGCCCCGGGCCGACGTCGGATCCGTGGGCGGGCCCGATGCCGCGGCCGAGGTCAGGTCTCCGGCTCCAGGTCCTCCTCCTCGAACACCAGCAGCGTGCGGGTGCTGAGCACCTCGGGGATCGCCTGGAGCCGGGTGAGCACCAGCTCACGCAGCGACCGGTTGTCGGGCGTGTGCACCAGGAGCAGGACGTCGAAGTCGCCGCCCACCAGGGCGATGTGGGAGGCGCCGGGCAGCTGTCTGAGCTGCTCGCGGACCGTGCGCCAGGTGTTCTGGACGATCTTCAGCGTGACGTACGCCGAGGTGCCGTGCCCCGCCCGCTCGTGGTCGACGCGGGCGCTGAATCCCCGGATCACCCCGTCCTCGACGAGACGGTTGATCCGCGCGTAGGCATTGGCCCGTGAGACGTGGACGCGTTCGGCTACCGACCGTATCGAGGAGCGTCCGTCGGCCTGGAGGATCTTCAGGATGTCCTGGTCTATGGCGTCCAGCGGGCGTGGGGGCGGAGCGGTGCCGTCATGCGGTCCGTCGGCCATTTGTTCAGCTGCCATGTCCCCCCGCTTCATCGCCGTGGACGTCCTGCATTCATTCCAGGTTGTGGAGAACCGTTTGTCCACAGCCTTGCGGGGCCTGTAGCCAAAATGTGCCGACGACCGAACAATCGGTTGGTGAGGCGAGTCACAGCCGACGCGCCTCCCGTAGCCGCTCCCACGAGGAGGTGCCGTCATGACGGTCATGGAGCAGCGGGGCGCGTACCGGCCATCGCCGCCGCCCGCCTGGCAGCCCCGTATGGACCCCGCGCCGCTGCTGCCCGACGCCGAGCCCTACCGCGTCCTCGGCACCGAAGCGGCCGCCAAGGCCGACCCGGACCTGCTGCGCAGGCTCTACGCCCAGCTGGTGCGCGGCCGGCGGTACAACACCCAGGCCACCGCGCTCACCAAGCAGGGCCGACTCGCCGTCTACCCGTCCAGCACCGGCCAGGAGGCCTGCGAGGTCGCCGCCGCCCTGGCCCTCCAGGAGCGCGACTGGCTCTTCCCCAGCTACCGCGACACCCTCGCCGTCGTCGCCCGGGGCGTGGACCCCGTCGAGGCGCTGACCCTGCTGCGCGGCGACTGGCACACCGGCTACGACCCCTACGCGCACCGGGTGGCTCCCCTGAGCACCCCGCTGGCCACCCAGCTCCCGCACGCCGTCGGCCTCGCGCACGCCGCGCGGCTCAAGGGCGACGACGTGGTCGCCCTCGCCATGGTCGGCGACGGCGGCACCAGTGAGGGCGACTTCCACGAGGCGCTGAACTTCGCCGCCGTCTGGCAGGCACCGGTCGTCTTCCTCGTGCAGAACAACGGCTTCGCCATCTCGGTCCCGCTCGCCAAGCAGACCGCCGCGCCCTCCCTGGCCCACAAGGCCGTCGGGTACGGCATGCCGGGCCGGCTGGTCGACGGCAACGACGCGGCCGCCGTGCACGAGGTCCTCGGCGACGCCGTACGCCACGCGCGTGCAGGCGGCGGCCCGACCCTGGTGGAGGCGGTGACCTACCGCATCGAGGCCCACACCAACGCCGACGACGCCACCCGCTACCGGGGCGACGCCGAGGTCGAGGCCTGGCGTGCCCACGACCCCGTCCAGCTGCTGGAGAGGGAGCTGACCACACGTGGACTGCTCGACGAGGCCGGCATCGAAAGTGCCCGGCAGGACGCCGAGGCGATGGCCGCCGACCTGCGCGAGCGCATGAACCGGGACCCCGAGCTCGACCCGATGGACCTCTTCGACCACGTCTACGCCGAGACCACCGCGCAACTGCGCGAGCAGCGCGCCCTGCTGCGCGCCGAGCTGGAGGCGGAGCAGCACGACCAGGAAGGCGACCCGCGATGACCACCGTCGCCGTCAAGCCCGCCACCATGGCGCAGGCCCTCACGCGCGCGATGCGCGACGCGATGGCCGCCGACCCCACCGTGCACGTCATGGGCGAGGACGTCGGCACCCTCGGCGGTGTCTTCCGGGTCACCGACGGCCTCGCCAAGGAGTTCGGCGAGGACCGCTGCACCGACACCCCGCTGGCCGAGGCCGGCATCCTCGGCACCGCCGTCGGCATGGCCATGTACGGCCTGCGCCCGGTGGTGGAGATGCAGTTCGACGCCTTCGCCTACCCGGCCTTCGAGCAGCTGATCAGCCACGTCTCGCGGATGCGCAACCGCACGCGCGGCCGGATGCCCCTGCCGATCACCGTCCGGGTCCCCTACGGCGGCGGCATCGGCGGCGTCGAGCACCACAGCGACTCGTCCGAGCTCTATTACATGGCCACGCCGGGCCTGCACGTCGTCACGCCCGCCACGGTCGCCGACGCCTACGGGCTGCTGCGCCGGGCCATCGCCTCCGACGACCCGGTGGTCTTCCTGGAGCCCAAGCGGCTCTACTGGTCGAAGGACAGCTGGAACCCCGAGCACCCCATCGACGTCGAGCCCATCGGGCGCGCGGTGGTGCGCCGCGCGGGCACCAGCGCCACGCTCGTCACCTACGGCCCCTCCCTGCCGGTCTGCCTGGAGGCCGCCGAGGCCGCCCGGGCCGAGGGCTGGGACCTGGAGGTCGTCGACCTGCGCTCCCTGGTTCCGTTCGACGACGAGACGGTCTGCGCGGCCGTGCGACGCACCGGGCGCGCGGTCGTCGTGCACGAGTCGACCGGGTTCGCAGGTCCGGGCGCCGAGATCGCGGCCCGCATCACCGAGCGCTGCTTCCACCACCTGGAGGCGCCGGTGCTGCGCGTGGCCGGCTTCGACATCCCCTACCCGCCGCCCATGCTGGAGCGGCACCACCTGCCCGGCGTCGACCGCATCCTGGACGCCGTGGCGCGCCTGCAGTGGGAGGCCGAGGGCTGATGGCACAGGTGCTGGAGTTCAAGCTTCCCGACCTCGGCGAGGGACTCACCGAGGCGGAGATCGTCCGCTGGCTGGTGCAGGTCGGAGACGTCGTCGCCATCGACCAGCCGGTCGTGGAGGTCGAGACGGCCAAGGCGATGGTCGAGGTCCCCTGCCCCTACGGCGGCGTGATCACCGCCCGCTTCGGCGAGGAGGGCACGGAACTGCCCGTGGGAGCGCCGCTGCTGACGGTGGCCGTGGGCCCGTCGGCTCCCGGAGGGGAGAGCGAGGGGTCCGGCAACGTTCTGGTCGGGTACGGCACCTCGGACGCGCCGGCCCGCCGGCGCAGGGTGCGGCCGGCGCCGCTGGGACCTGCCGACGGGCGAACCGGTGCGGACCGGCCGCGGGCCGCGAACGCCCCGTCCGGGGAGTCTTCCGGGGCGGCTGCCGCTGCGCGGCCGGTCCGGCCGCCGTCCCCCGCCACGCCGTCCCGCGTCGGGTCGTTCCCCGGGCGCGTGGCCGCAGCCGGGGGCGAAGGCCCGGTTCCCGTGATCTCCCCCCTGGTCCGCCGTCTGGCCCGCGAGGGCGGTGTGGATCTGCGCCACCTGGTGGGCTCGGGACCGGACGGGCTGATCCTGCGCGCGGACGTCGAGCACGCCCTCAGGGCGCAGGCGGCGCCCGTCCGCACGGCCGAGGCACCCGCCGCTCCCGTGACGCACGTACCGGCCGCTCCCGTCACGCACGCACCGGCCGCTCCCGTCACGCACGCACCGGACGCCCGTGTCTCTCCCCTCCGCAACGGCATCCGTACGCCGCTCAAGGGCATCCGCGGTGCCGTCGCCGACAAGCTCTCCCGCAGCCGCCGGGAGATCCCCGACGCGACCTGCTGGGTCGACGCCGACGCGACGGAACTGCTGCGCGCACGGACCGCGATGAACGCCGCGGGAGCACCGAAGATCTCCCTTCTCGCGCTCCTCGCCCGCATCTGCACCGCCGCCCTCGCGCGGTACCCCGAGCTGAACTCGTACGTCGACGTCGAAGCCCGCGAGGTGGTCCAACTCGACCATGTGCACCTCGGGTTCGCCGCGCAGACCGAGCGTGGCCTGGTCGTGCCGGTCGTCCGGGACGCCCAGGCGCGCGACGCCGAGTCGCTGAGCGCCGAGTTCGCCCGGCTCACCGAGGCCGCGCGGACCGGCACGCTGACCCCCGGGGAACTCACCGGCGGGACGTTCACGCTGAACAACTACGGCGTCTTCGGCGTCGACGGATCCACCCCGATCATCAACCACCCCGAGGCGGCCATGCTCGGTGTCGGCCGCATCATCCCCAAGCCCTGGGTGCACGAGGGTGAGCTGGCCGTGCGGCAGGTCGTCGAGCTCTCGCTCACCTTCGACCACCGTGTGTGCGACGGCGGCACGGCGGGCGGCTTCCTGCGGTACGTGGCGGACTGCGTGGAACAGCCGGCGGTGCTGCTGCGCACTCTGTGACCCACGCCAGGGTCTGGAGAGCGGGCCGAGCGGACATACTCGGGGGGTGACCGACACACCGCCCACCGCTTCGGGGACCACCGCGCCGTACGACGCGGTGGTGCTGGCCGGCGGTGCCGCCCGGCGGCTCGGCGGGGCCGACAAACCCGGCCTCCGGGTCGGCGGGCGCGCCCTGCTCGACCGGGTGCTCGCGGCCTGCACGGGCGCCCGCACGACGGTCGTCGTGGCCGGCACCCGGTCCACCGCGCGCCCGGTGCGCTGGGCACGCGAGGAGCCGCCCGGCGCCGGACCGGTCGCCGCGCTGGAGGCCGGCCTGCGGCTCACCACGGCCGAGCACGCCGTCGTCCTCTCCGCCGACCTGCCGTTCCTCGAAGCGGCCACCCTGGAGCGGTTGCTGTCGGCCCTGCGGGACACCGGTGCCGACGGCGCGCTGCTCACCGACGCCGACGGCCGTGACCAGCCGCTCGTCGCGGCTTACCGCACCGCGGCGCTGCGCCACGCCCTCGCGCCCCTCGCTGCCGCGCCCGGCGGCCTGACCGGCCTGCCCCTGCGCCGGCTGACCGGCGCCCTCGATCTCACCCGCGTCCCGGACCCGCTCGCCTCGTTCGACTGCGACACCTGGGACGACATCGCCAGCGCCAGGGCACGCATCAGGGAGCATGGGCACGTGTTGGATGAATGGATTTCCGCAGTCAAGGACGAGCTGGGCATCGACCTCGACGTCGACACCGGCGTCCTGCTCGACCTGGCTCGTGACGCCGCGCACAATGTGGCCCGGCCCGCCGCGCCGCTGACCACCTTCCTCGTCGGCTATGCCGCCGCCCGGGGCGAGGGCAGCCCCGAGGACGTCGCCGAGGCCGCCCGCAAGGCCGCCGCACTCGCCCTGCGCTGGCAGGACGAGGCCGAGGAGAACGCAGAGAAGGGTGCGGGCCCCTCGGGTCCGGACGCCGGATGACCGCCCCCGGCACCCGGACCGGGGCGAAGGCCGAGGACAGCGACGACCTGGACGTCGAGGAGGCTCTCGCTCTGGTGAGGGAACCCAAGGACGACGGCGACGCACCGGGGCCCGCCCCCGCCGCCCCGGGCGAACGGCACAGGGCGACTCCCTGGCCCCAGGCCCGCGAGATCGCCGCCCGCGCCGCCCGCTCGGGCAGCCGCCGCGCGCCCGTCTCCGTCCCCCTCGCCGACGCCCTCGGCCTGGTCCTCGCCGGCCCCCTCGACGCCCTCACCGACCTGCCCTCCTTCGACACCTCGGCGATGGACGGCTGGGCCGTCGCCGGACCGGGCCCCTGGGAGGTGCGGGACGAGGGCGTGCTCGCCGGACACGACCAGCCCGAGCCGCTCACCGACGGCCAGGCGGTCCGCATCGCGACCGGCGCCCGCATCCCGGCCGACACCACCGCCGTCCTGCGCAGCGAACACGGCCGCACCGACGCCCAGGGCCGCCTCCACGCCACCCGGGAGGTCAGCCACGGCCAGGACATCCGCCCGCGCGGCCAGGAGTGCCGCAACGGCGACCACCTGCTGCCCGCCGGCACCCTGGTCACCCCCGCCGTCCTCGGCCTCGCCGCGGCCGCCGGCTACGACACCGTCACTGCCTTCGCGCGCCCGCGCGCCGAAGTACTCGTCCTCGGGGACGAACTCCTCAGCGGGGGCCTCCCGCACGACGGACTGATCCGGGACGCGCTCGGCCCCATGCTGCCGCCCTGGCTGCGCGCCATGGGCGCCGAGGTCACCTCCGTACGGCGGCTGGGGGACGACGCCAGGGCTCTGCGCAAGGCGCTCACCGCCTCCGACGCCGACCTCGTCCTCACCACCGGCGGCACGGCTTCCGGCCCCGTCGACCACGTCCACCCCACCCTGGAACGCCTCGGCGCCGAACTCCTCGTCGACGGGGTCAAGGTGCGCCCCGGCCACCCCATGCTGCTGGCCCGCACCAAGGAGGACCAGCACCTCGTCGGCCTGCCCGGCAACCCCCTCGCGGCCGTCTCCGGCCTGCTCACCCTCGCCGAGCCCCTGCTGCGCACCCTCGCCGCGCGCCCCGCGCCCGAGCCGTACTCGCTGCCCCTGCGGGAGGCCGTGCAGGGGCACCCGTACGACACCCGGCTCATCCCCGCGGTGCTGCGCGGCGACAGCGCCGTACCGCTGCACTACAACGGCCCGGCCATGCTGCGCGGGATCGCCGCCGCCGATGCGCTGGCCGTCGTGCCGCCGGGAGGGGCCCGGCAGGGAGAGGAGGCCGAGCTGCTGGATCTGCCGTGGGCGGCCGCCGGAATCGGAGTGTGTTTCACGTGAAACTTCCGGGCCATGACGCCATCGCCCGCCAGACGGGCGATGATCTCGTGACCCGCCGGGTGAAACTCCCGAGGAGAGTGGTGGAGCGCCCCCTCCGCCAGGTCGCCAAACGGCTGCTCATGGCCCTCGCGGTGCTGGTCGCCACCGCACTGATCGTCTACGCCGACCGTGCCGGCTACCGCGACAACTCCGACGGCCCGGTGGACCTGCTCGACGCCTTCTACTACGCGACCGTCACCCTCTCCACCACCGGGTACGGCGACATCACCCCGGTCAGCGACGGCGCCCGGCTCATCAACATCCTCGTCATCACCCCCCTGCGGGTGCTGTTCCTGATCATCCTGGTCGGCACCACGCTGGAGGTCCTCACCGAACGCACCCGGGAGGAATGGCGCCTGAACCGCTGGAGGTCCGCGTTGCGCGATCACACCGTCGTCATCGGCTTCGGCACGAAGGGGCGGTCGGCCGTCCAGACCGTCTGCGCCACCGGGCTGCGCAAGGAGCAGGTCGTCGTGGTCGACCCCAGCTCCAAGGTGATCGACGCGGCCACCGCCGAGGGCTACGCGGGCGTCATGGGCGACGCCACCCGCAGCGAGGTGCTCACGCGCGCCGAGGTCCACAAGGCACGGCAGATCATCGTCGCCCCGCAGCGCGACGACACCGCCGTCCTCGTCACCCTGACGGCCCGGCAGCTCAACCGGAGCGCGAAGATCGTGGCCGCCGTGCGCGAGGAGGAGAACGCCCCGCTGCTCAAGCAGTCCGGCGCCGACGCCGTCATCACCAGCTCCGGGGCGGCCGGCCGGCTGCTCGGCCTCTCCGTGCTCAGCCCCGCCGCCGGCATGGTCATGGAGGACCTGATCCAGCAGGGCAGCGGCCTGGACCTCGTGGAACGGCCCGTGGTGCGGGCCGAGGCGGGCAAGTCCCCGCGCGAGACGGACGACCTCGTGGTGAGCGTCGTACGAGGCCACCGGGTGCTCGGCTACGACGACCCGTCCCTCGGCACCCTCCAGCTCACGGACCGCCTGATCACGATCGTCCGCGCGACCCCCGGCGCCCGGGTCACCCCGCATCCCCGCCCGCTGCCGGGCGGCTGAGCGGGCCTGCCCCGGACAGGGCGGGGGTGGGGAGTAGCGTCGCGCCCATGCATGCGATCACGATTCCCGAACCTGGTGGGCCCGAGGCGCTGGTGTGGGACGAGGTCCCCGATCCGGTGCCCGGCGACGGCGAAGTGCTGGTCCAGGTGGTGGCCAGCGCCGTCAACCGTGCCGATGTCCTGCAGCGGCAGGGCTCCTACAACCCGCCGCCCGGCGCGTCCCCGTACCCCGGCCTGGAGTGCTCCGGCCGGATCGCCGCCGTCGGCCCCGGGGTCTCCGGCTGGGCCGTCGGGGACGAGGTGTGTGCGCTGCTCGCGGGCGGTGGCTACGCCGAGAAGGTCGCCGTTCCGGCCGGACAGCTGCTGCCCGTGCCCGCCGGCCTGGATCCGAAGCAGGCGGCCGCGCTGCCCGAGGTGGTCTGCACGGTCTGGTCCAACGTCTTCATGGTCGCCCATCTGCGGCCCGGCGAGACCCTGCTGGTGCACGGCGGCTCCAGCGGCATCGGCACGATGGCGATCCAGCTCGCCAAGGCCGTCGGCGCCCGGGTCGCGGTGACCGCCGGGACGAAGGAGAAGCTGGAGGAGTGCGCCGAGCTGGGCGCGGACGTGCTGATCAACTACCGTGAACAGGACTTCGTCGCCGAGATCAGGCAGGCCACGGACGGCGCGGGTGCCGACGTCATCCTCGACAACATGGGCGCCAAGTACCTGGACCGCAATGTGCAGGCCCTCGCGGTCAACGGACGGCTCGCGATCATCGGCATGCAGGGCGGCATCAAGGGTGAGCTGAACATCGCCGCCCTGCTGAACAAGCGGGCCGCCATCAGCGCCACCTCGCTGCGGGCCCGGCCGCTGGGCGAGAAGGCGGCCATCGTGGCCGCCGTGCGCGAGCATGTGTGGCCGCTGCTGGAGGCCGGGCAGATCCGCCCGGTCGTCGACCGCGAGCTGCCGATGCCCGAGGCGGCCGAGGCGCACCGGGTGCTGGAGGCGAGCGGCCACATCGGCAAGGTGCTGCTGGTGACGCAGTAGCCGGTGCACCAGCCCGGGCTGTAGGCGCAGTGACCGGTGGACCGGCCCCACACCCCTCGCGGGCCCTCACCGGTGCGCGTCGGCTCGGCAGCCGTGGCCGGGCGGACATCAGCTCCGGCGCACCCGCAGGCCCAGGAGCGCGAGGCCGAGGCCCAGGCCGATGAGGACCAGGCCGCTGCCGAGCGGCAGGATCTGCAAGGTGGGCTCGGCGGGGCCCTCGCCCTGGCGCACGGTGTTCCGGTCCGGGGGCCGCAGCGCGGGCCGGGCCGGGTCCAGACCGGCCTCCCGGGGCGGGGCGGAGGCCGTCGGCGTCCCGAACGGGACGTCCGCGGTCTCCGGCTCCTGCGGGTAGAGCGCATCCGGGTCGGGGTCCGCGGGGTCCCTCGTGGCCGGCACGGTGTCGTCGTCGCCCTCCTCCTCATGGTCCGGCCCGTCCGGGCGGCCCGGACGTATCCGGCCCTCACCCGCCCTGCTCCCGGCCCGCGACGGCTCGGGAGGACGGGAAGGCGGGGAGGCGGAGAGCAGCGCGGCGGCGGAGGCCGGGACCGGTGCGGTGGCGGAGGCCGGAGCCGGTGCGGCGGGGGAGGCGGAGCCGACGGGCCGGGCCGCGGGCGCGGGAGAGTCCGGCGGGGCGGCCTCGGCGCCGTACGCGGGGGCCGTGCCGTACACCGGCGCCGCCGTCGCGAGGACGAGCAGCAGCCGCACGAGCAGCAGCCGCAGGAGCAGCAGCCGCACGAGCAGCAGCCGCAGGAGCGGCGGCGGGCGCAGCAGCCGCGCAGGCAAGGGCCGCGCGAACACCAGCCGCAGGAACAGTGGCTGCACGAGGAGCAGCCGCACGAACGGCGGCCCCACGAAGAGCGGTCGCACGAGCGGCGGCCGAACGAAGCGCAGCGTGAGTCGCAGCCATGAAGTCACGTCGGTGACCTCCCGGAGCACAGTCCCCGTGCCGACGACGATCGAACGGAATCCAGCCTCACATTTCAGGATGGATGAGGCATTTCCTGTTGGGCCGTCGGGTCTAAACGGTGGATCACCCGCGCGAGGGGGCACCACGGTGATGAGGTGTAGGCGTGCGAGAGAATGGCGGCATGGAGATGCCGAGGAACGAACGGTCGCCGGAGAACCCTCAGATCCTGGTCGTGGGCCAGGACGGCATGGCGCTCGGTGGCGGCACCGGAGACGAGGACTCCCGCGAGACGCCGGTGACGGACCAGGTGGAACAGCCCGCCAAGGTCATGCGCATCGGCAGCATGATCAAGCAGCTCCTGGAGGAGGTGCGTGCCGCTCCCCTTGACGAGGCGAGCCGGGCCAGGCTCAAGGAGATCCATCGCAGTTCGGTGAAGGAGCTGGAGGACGGCCTCGCCCCGGAGCTGGTCGACGAGCTGGAGCGGCTCTCCCTCCCCTTCATGGACGACGTGACTCCCAGTGACTCGGAACTGCGCATCGCGCAGGCCCAGTTGGTGGGCTGGCTGGAGGGCCTGTTCCACGGGATCCAGACGACGCTGTTCGCCCAGCAGATGGCCGCACGGGCCCAGCTGGAGCAGATGCGCCGCGCGCTCCCGCCGGGTGTGGGGGGCCACGAGGACGGCGACGACCCCCGGGCCGGCGGCCGCGGAGGCGGACCGTACCTGTAGCCGTACGCACGAAGGCCGGGCCCGCAGGCCGTAAGCGCGAGCGCTGGACTGCAAGCGGTACACACGGAGGGCCCGGTCCTCAGGCGGTACATTCGCAGGCCGTACACACATGAAGGGCCCGGCGTACTGGCGCCGGGCCCTTCGATATGTCTGTGGTGATCTCCGTCACGTCCCGATCACCGAATGATCGTCCCCAGCTCCCGGACGGCAGCCGGCTCGGTGGTCACGGCCGGCGGCGGCCCGGTTCCCCTTGCCGGGTCACTGCGGGGGAACGCCCGTCGACACGGTCAGCTCGACCTTGGGCATGCTCTTCGGATCGACATCGGTGCCCGTGGAGGGGAACTGGTCCAGGACGGTCCCGTCGCCCCAGGTGTTGTTGTCCTGCTTCGTGACCTTGTACTCCCAGCCCGCTGCCTGGAAGCACGCCTTCACCGAGTCGATGTTCTTGTACCGGAAGTCGGGCAGCCGGATCTTGCCCGGGTCGCTGTAGGACTCCTGGGGTTCCGAGCACTCGGTCTTGTCGATCGTCTTCGACGTGTCCGGGCCCCGGTAGCCCGCCGGGTGGCCGGACTTCGAGGGGCCGGCGCCACCGCCGCCCTTGGTGTCGTCGCCGCCGTTGTTGACCGCCAGCGCGATGATCAGGCCGACGACCGCGACCACGGACACCACGATCGAGCCGATGATCACCGGCTTGTTGCTCCGGCCGCCGCCCGTGCCCTGCGACTGCACCGCGGTCTGGGGCGTGAGGTTGTACGGCGGCGGCGTCGCGGCCGCCTGCTGCCCGTACCCCACCGGAGCCGGGGTCTGGTAGCCGCCCTGCTGCGGATAGCCGTAGGCCGGGGAGGGCGCCGGGGTGCCGTACGGGCCCGGAGCCGGAGTCGGCTGGTACGGCGTCTGGACCGGGCCGGTGGGCGCCGGGGTCGACTGGTCGACCGGCGGGAACACGGCGGAGCCGACGCCCGCGCCGCTCTGCGCCGGGCCGACGCCCGGCACGATGCTGGGCGCCGCGCCCTGGAGGGAGGCGGCGACCCGCAGGCACTCGTCGCGCATGGACTCGGCGGTCGGGAAGCGCTCGTTCGGGTTCTTCTTCAGCGCGCGGGCGATCAGCGCGTCCACGGCCGGGGGCAGCGCGCGGTTGATCGACGAAGAAGCCACCGGCTCCTCCTGCACATGCGCGTACGCGATGGCCAGCGGGGAGTCCGCCTCGAACGGCAGCCGGCCGGTGACCAACTGGAACAGCATGATGCCGACCGAGTACAGGTCGGAGCGGGCGTCCACGCCCCGGCCGAGGGCCTGCTCGGGCGAGAGGTACTGCGGCGTGCCGACGACCATGCCGGTCTGGGTCATGGACGTGACCCCGGACTGCATGGCGCGGGCGATGCCGAAGTCCATGACCTTGACCACGCCGCGCTTGGTCATCATCACGTTGCCCGGCTTGATGTCGCGGTGGACCAGCCCCATCTCGTGGCTGATCTCCAGCGCGGCCAGCACGTCCGCGGTGACCTTCAGAGCCTTGTCGGCGGGCATCGCGCCGTGCTGCCGGATGTCCTCGTCCAGGACCGAGCCCAGCGGGCGGCCCTCGATGTACTCCATGACGATGTACGGCATCGGCGTGCCGTCGCCCGCGGCGGAGTCGCCGGCGGACAGCGTGTCCTCGCCGGTGTCGAAGACGGAGACGATATTGGTGTGCGTGAGCTTGGCCACGGCCTGGGCCTCGCGGCGAAAGCGCTCGCGGAAGGCCTGCTCCCGGCCCAGCTCGGTGTGGAGCGTCTTGATCGCGACCTGGCGGTCCAGCACGGCGTCGTACGCCAGGTGCACCGAGGCCATACCGCCTTCACCGAGCAAGTCACGCAGCTGGTACCGGCCGCCGGCCAGCGACCACCCCGAGTACCGGCCCTGTGCGCCGTCCTGGCTCATCTCTCCGCGTCCCCCACTGGCCGTCCGGCGCCGTCATTGAGCGAACATGCCTTGATCGAATGTGTCATTCCCGGCCAAGTCTGCCCCAGGGCACCGACACGTCAAGCGCGGTGCCCGTTCCGTGACCGTACGCGAAAGAAGCGTCGCGGAAGCGTTACAGCGGGCGTACGACCAGTGCACAGAATTTGCACGACAGCGCGTGCTACAGGTTTCATGACCGGTCCGTCTCGTACCGGTCCAGGTGCTGATCCCGGACCGGAGGCTTGCGCGGAGGCTGTAGCGTGGCCGACGGAGACCGTAACAACACCGCGCGCACCGCGGGCAGAAACGACGGCGAGGACCGATGGCACAGACGCACAGCGCCCAGGGCCCGTCCGACCCCGAGGCGACTGGCGGCGGAATGTCAGACACGCCGGAGATGTGGGGCAACGGCGGGCTCGTCGGCGACGGCCGGTACCGGTTGACCCACCGGCTGGGCCGGGGTGGCATGGCCGAGGTGTTCGCGGCCGAGGACGTCCGTCTGGGCCGCACCGTCGCGGTCAAGCTGCTCCGTGCCGACCTCGCCGAGGACCCGACGTCCAAGGCCCGCTTCACGCGCGAGGCCCAGTCGGTCGCCGGCCTCAACCACCACGCGATCGTCGCCGTGTACGACTCCGGCGAGGACTTCGTGGGCGGCCAGTCGGTGCCGTACATCGTGATGGAGCTGGTCGAGGGCCGCACCATCCGCGACCTGCTGATGAACGCCGAGGCGCCGGGCCCCGAGCAGGCTCTGATCATCGTCTCCGGTGTGCTGGAGGCGCTCGCCTACTCGCACCAGCACGGCATCGTGCACCGCGACATCAAGCCCGCCAACGTGATCATCACGCACAACGGCGCCGTCAAGGTGATGGACTTCGGTATCGCCCGCGCCCTGCACGGTGCGTCGACGACGATGACGCAGACCGGCATGGTCATGGGCACCCCGCAGTACCTCTCTCCCGAGCAGGCGCTCGGCAAGGCCGTCGACCACCGCTCGGACCTGTACGCGACCGGCTGCCTGCTCTACGAACTCCTCGCGCTGCGGCCCCCGTTCACCGGTGAGACCCCGCTGTCGGTGGTCTACCAGCACGTCCAGGACATCCCGACCCCGCCCTCCGAGTTCTCCGACGGCTGCCCGCCGGAGCTGGACGGCCTGGTCATGCGCTCGCTCGCCAAGGAACCCGACGACCGGTTCCAGACGGCCGAGGAGATGCGCGGCATGGTCCAGTACGGCCTGCAGATGCTGTACGACCAGGGCGGCCACACCGGCACCTGGAACACCGGACCGGTGGCGGCGCACGACGGCCGGCACACCCCGGCGGGCGGCTTCGCGGGCACGACCGCGATGCAGCACCCGGGCGAGTTCGGCGCGGGCACCGCGCAGATCCCGCAGCCGATCCTGCCCACCGGGTACGGCCACGGGGACGACGGCGGCTTCGAGGGGCACGGCAACAAGGGCAGCGGCCGCGGCAAGCTGTGGATCCTCGCCGTCTTCGCGGTGATCGCGATCGCGGCGGGTGTCGCGCTCGCGCTCCAGCACAAGAACACCGGCAGCACCAGCGACCCCGAGCCGACGAAGACCAGCCACTCGAAGACGGCCAAGGACAACAAGGCCTCCAAGACGCCGACGGACGACTCCACCGACGAGCCCACGGACCCGAACACGGACCCGGGCACCGGGACGGACCCGGGCACCGGTTCCGACTACACGCCGTCGTACACGCCGTCCTACACCCCGTCCCCGTCGGCCAGTACCGAGCCGACGGGCGAGCCGACCGACCCGGGTACCACGGACGAGCCGACGGATCCGCAGACCACCCCGACGGACCCGGCCGCCGGCGGCACGGACGCGGGCGCGGGTGACGGCGGCACGGACGCGGGCACCGCGGACGGCGGCGGGACGGACGCGGGCAGCACGGACGGCACCACCGCCGGCACCGGAACTTGAAGGCCACCGACAGCACCGACCGTGGCGGCGACTCCCTGAGGCGCCGCTGTCACACCCGGGGCCTGCCCGGCCGGTCCGGCTCCACCGGCGGGTCCGGCCCTAGCTGACGAAGGCGTCACACACCGCGTCGTACTCCCGCGTCCACCACACCACCAGCGCGGAGGCGGCCGGGAACTGGCAGTCCGCCCGGCTGTCGCCGCGCTCGTAGTGCCAGCGCAGCATCCAGAAGTCGTTCAGGCGTTCCCACCACACCCGGTGCACGGCCGCGGCCAGCTCGGAGGGCGTGGCCCCGGCCGCGCGGCGGTACGCGCGCGCGTACGCCCGCACCTTGGGCAGGTCCAGCGCGCCGACGGGCCGTACGAAGAAGATCGCTGCGGCGCGTACGGCCTCCTCGGAGCGGGGCTGCACGCCGAGCCGGTCCCAGTCGACGATGGCGGCCGGGGCACCGTCCTTGTAGAGCAGGTTGAACGGATGGAAGTCGCCGTGCACCCAGCCCACCGGGCCGCCGCGCGGCGGGCGCCGGTGCGTGTGCTGCTCCAGCAGGGCGCGGCGCTCCAGGAGCCGGTGGCGGGCCAGTTCGTCGAAGGCGTCGGCGGGGCGGTGGCGGCGCACATGGGCGAGCAGGTCGTCGATGAGGGCGAAGGTGTCGGCCGGATCGGCGCTCTTCACGGGATGAGGGCTCGTGGCCGGGCGGGTGCGCCCCTTGGGGGGCATCACGCGCTCCAGGCAGGCGTGCACGGCGCCCAGGAGTGCTCCGAGACGTGCGCTCTCCGAGCGGGTGAGCTGGCCGCCGTGGCGGTGCCGGCCGTCGATCCAGGGGTGCAGGGCGTAGGCGTGGCCGCCGACGACGGCGACGGTGCGGCCCTCGCGGTGTGCCAGCGGCGGGGCGACCGGGACGCCGAGGTCGGCCAGGCGCTGGGTGGCCCGGTGCCTGCGCTCGATGGCGGCCGGGTCGGCGGTGTCCGGGTCGAAGTGGTGCTTGAGGAAATAGCGGCCGCGCGTGGTGCTCAGCCGGTAGCCGCGGTTGAGCAGGCCCTGGTCGACCGGTTCGCAGGTGAGGGCGCTGCCGGCGGAATACAGGCGCAGCAGGGCGCCCAGAGGGGGCGCGTGGGAGACAGGGGGTGGTACACATGAGCGCGGCACGCGCCAGATGTTAGGGCACGCAAAGAGCCGGTGAGCTGGGGCTTGTCACAGGCAGTCGCCGACGGTCGCTTTCGGTCACTCGGGGTGTCAAAAATTCAGTCAAAGGATCCGCCGGAATTGCAGTGACCCTCAGTGACTGCCCGGAATTTCCGTCTGCATTCGGGCCGCATAAGCGACTGCCCGGGAACGCTGTTGCATACCGGGTTTCGCGAGCGGACCGGAAACGCAATTCTTGATCGTTTTCTCGGCGGGATGGAGCCGTTCGCCGATCTGGCGACGGGTGAGCCCTTCGCTGATCAGTTCGAGAATCCACCGCTCCTGTCCGGCCGGGCCCCCGCCGTGATCGCGCCGAAGAGCGCCTCGTCGTCCGCGAAGGAGGCCGGCACCGGGCAGTGGACCCTCTCGTGCGCGGCCCGGATCCCCGGCACATCTCGACGCCGCTGCCGTCCGGGAGTCGTGCGTCGAGCGCCGCCGCGCCGGGTCGTCTGGCCGGAATGCGCACCAGCGCGTCGGCCGCCGTACCGGCCTCGCCGACGGCCTGGATGTCCGGGTCGGCCGACGGCGTTTCGTGCGCTCCGTGACGGACGACCTCGTGGTCGTCTAGGGGAAATACCAGGACTTTTCCGTCTTCGTGTGCGAGGTCGGTGTCACACAAAGGCTCTTCCCGTGTCCGGGGTCGCCGGGATAACGTGCCGTAGCTCCGGCCTCCTGCAAGGCTGTGACCAGCGCTCTTCCGAGCCCTGCGGATTTACTTGGAAATCCAAGCAAAAACGCAGGTCAGGAGGGGTTTCACAGAAATGTGGAGCACTGGGTAACGTAAATGTTGCAGGGCGCTCGCCGGGGCACCTGTCACGCCTGTTCCCGGCCGAGTGGCACCCACCCCGTGCCCGGTGGTCGACAACAGGTGAGCCGCACTGGCCTACCGGCAACCCCGGGGGCCGGAACGACGGAGGAGCACACGTGACCGTGGACAGCAGTGCCGCGCGCAAGCCGCGACGCAGCGCCGCAGGCAAGGCCGGCACCACCGGCAGCAGCGCCGGGACCACCGGCACCAAGCGCACCACTCGCACCACTGCGAAGAAGAGCACCGACCCCGACCTCGTGCAGCTCCTGACGCCCGAGGGCAAGCGGGTCAAGAACGCCGAGTACGACGGTTACGTCGCCGGGATCACCCCCGACGAACTGCGCGGCCTGTACCGCGACATGGTGCTCACCCGCCGCTTCGACGCCGAGGCCACCGCCCTGCAGCGCCAGGGCGAGCTGGGACTGTGGGCGTCGCTGCTCGGCCAGGAGGCCGCCCAGATCGGCTCCGGCCGCGCACTGCGCGACGACGACTACGTCTTCCCGACCTACCGCGAGCACGGCGTCGCCTGGTGCCGCGGGGTCGACCCGACCAACCTGCTCGGGATGTTCCGCGGCGTGAACAACGGCGGCTGGGACCCGAACAGCAACAACTTCCACCTGTACACGATCGTCATCGGCTCCCAGACGCTGCACGCCACCGGTTACGCGATGGGCGTGACCAAGGACGGCGCGGACTCGGCCGTCATCGCCTACTTCGGCGACGGCGCCTCCAGCCAGGGCGACGTGGCGGAGTCGTTCACCTTCTCCGCGGTGTACAACGCCCCCGTGGTGTTCTTCTGCCAGAACAACCAGTGGGCGATCTCCGAGCCCACCGAGAAGCAGAGCCGCGTGCCGCTGTACCAGCGCGCCCAGGGCTTCGGCTTCCCCGGTGTGCGCGTGGACGGCAACGACGTGCTCGCCTGCCTCGCGGTCACCAAGTGGGCGCTGGAGCGTGCCCGCAACGGCGAGGGCCCGACCCTGGTCGAGGCCTACACCTACCGCATGGGCGCCCACACCACCTCCGACGACCCCACCCGCTACCGCGGTGACGAGGAGCGCCAGGCCTGGGAGGCGAAGGACCCGATCCTGCGCCTGCGCCGCTACCTGGAGGCCTCAAACCACGCGGACGAGGGATTCTTCGCGGAACTCGAGACCGAGTCCGAGGCGTTGGGCAGGCGAGTACGCGAAGCGGTCCGTGCCATGCCGGACCCGGACCACTTCGCCATCTTCGAGAACGTGTACGCGGACGGGCACGCGCTCGTCGACGAGGAGCGAGCCCAGTTCGCCGCCTACCAGGCGTCGTTCGCGGACGCAGAGGCAGAGGGGGTCTGATCATGGCAGCCGAGACCAAGACCATGGCGCTGGCCAAGGCGATCAACGAGTCGCTGCGCCGCGCTCTGGAGACGGACCCCAAGGTCCTCGTCATGGGCGAGGACGTCGGCAAGCTCGGCGGTGTCTTCCGGGTCACCGACGGCCTGCAGAAGGACTTCGGCGAGAGCCGCGTCATCGACACCCCGCTCGCCGAGTCGGGCATCGTCGGCACGGCGATCGGCCTGGCACTGCGCGGCTACCGCCCGGTGGTGGAGATCCAGTTCGACGGCTTCGTCTTCCCGGCCTACGACCAGATCGTCACCCAGCTCGCGAAGATGCACGCGCGCGCCCTGGGCAAGGTCAAGATGCCCGTCGTCATCCGCATCCCCTACGGCGGTGGCATCGGCGCGGTCGAGCACCACTCCGAGTCCCCCGAGGCGCTGTTCGCGCACGTGGCCGGCCTGAAGGTCGTCAGCCCCTCCAACGCGTCGGACGCCTACTGGATGATGCAGCAGGCCATCCAGAGCGACGACCCGGTGATCTACTTCGAGCCCAAGCGGCGCTACTGGGACAAGGGCGAGGTCAGCACCGACGCCATCCCCGGCCCGCTGCACAAGGCACAGGTCGTCCGCGAGGGCACCGATCTCACCCTGGCCGCCTACGGCCCGATGGTGAAGCTGTGCCAGGAGGCCGCGGACGCGGCGGCCGAGGAGGGCAAGTCCCTGGAGGTGCTGGACCTGCGCTCGGTCAGCCCCCTCGACTTCGACTCCGTCCAGGCCTCGGTCGAGAAGACCCGCCGCCTGGTCGTCGTCCACGAGGCGCCGGTGTTCTTCGGCTCCGGCGCGGAGATCGCCGCCCGGATCACGGAGCGCTGCTTCTACCACCTGGAGGCCCCGGTGCTCCGGGTCGGCGGCTACCACGCCCCGTACCCGCCGGCGCGCCTGGAGGAGGAGTACCTGCCGGGTCTGGACCGGGTGCTCGACGCCGTCGACCGTGCCCTGGCGTACTGAGGAGAGGGTTCGTGACGACGATGACGGAAGCTTCCGTACGCGAGTTCAAAATGCCCGACGTGGGCGAGGGACTCACCGAGGCCGAGATCCTCAAGTGGTACGTCCAGCCGGGTGACACGGTCACCGACGGCCAGGTGGTGTGCGAGGTCGAGACCGCCAAGGCGGCCGTCGAACTCCCCATCCCCTACGACGGCGTGGTCCACTCACTGCACTTCCCCGAGGGCACCACGGTGGACGTGGGCACGGCCATCATCGCGGTGGACGTGTCCGGCGGCGCGCCCGCCGAGGCGCCTGCCGAGCAGCCCGCGGCCGAGCAGCCGAAGGCGGCCCCGGCCCCCGAGGAGCCCGAGGCCAAGCCGCAGGGCCGCCAGCCGGTCCTGGTCGGCTACGGCGTGGCGGCCTCCTCCACCAAGCGCCGCCCGCGCAAGGGCCCCGGGGTCACCGTCCCGGCGGCCGCCCAGGCGATCCAGACCGAGCTGAACGGCCATGGCACACCCACTGCCCCCGCCGTCCAGGACCGCTCCCGCCCGCTGGCCAAGCCGCCGGTGCGCAAGCTGGCCAAGGACCTCGGCGTCGACCTTGCCACGATCACCCCGTCCGGCCCGGACGGCGTGATCACCCGCGAGGACGTCCACGCGGCAGCGGCCCCGCAGGCCGCCGTGACCGCCGTGACCGCCGCGCCGGTCGTCGTGGCGACCCCGGCCGCCGCCGCTCCCGCGCCCGTCGTGGCCTACGACGGCGCCCGCGAGACCCGCATCCCGGTCAAGGGCGTCCGCAAGGCCACCGCCCAGGCCATGATCGGCTCGGCGTTCACGGCCCCGCACGTCACGGAGTTCGTGACGGTGGACGTGACGCGCACGATGAAGCTGGTCGAAGAGCTCAAGCAGGACAAGGAGTTCCAGGGCCTGCGGGTGAACCCGCTGCTGCTGATCGCCAAGGCGCTGCTGGTCGCGATCAAGCGCAACCCGGAGATCAACGCGTCCTGGGACGAGGCGAACCAGGAGATCGTGCTCAAGCACTACGTCAACCTGGGCATCGCGGCGGCCACCCCCCGCGGCCTGATCGTCCCGAACATCAAGGATGCCCACGCCAAGACGCTGCCACAGCTGGCGGAGGCACTGGGCGAGCTGGTGGGCACGGCCCGCGAGGGCAGGACCTCCCCGGCGGCGATGCAGGGCGGCACGGTGACCATCACCAACGTCGGCGTCTTCGGCGTCGACACCGGCACCCCGATCCTCAACCCCGGTGAGTCGGCGATCCTCGCGATCGGTGCGATCAAGCTCCAGCCGTGGGTCCACAAGGGCAAGGTCAAGCCGCGCCAGGTCACCACCCTCGCCCTGAGCTTCGACCACCGCCTGGTCGACGGCGAACTGGGCTCCAAGGTGCTGGCGGACGTCGCGGCGATCCTGGAGCAGCCCAAGCGGCTGATCAGCTGGGCCTGACGGCCCCTCACCGGGTAGCCTCCGAGGCCTGAAGGGGGCGGCCGCAACTTCGTCTTGCGACCGCCCCCTCTCTCTTTCCCCGCCTCCGGGACCCTCCCGTTCATCACTGGCTCTTCCGGGACCGGCCCGTTCGCTGCTGGCTCTTCCGGACCAGCTCTTTCCCGACCGGCTCTCTAAGAGCCGGATTTCTCATGACCGGCTCTCTAAGAGCCGGATCTCTCAGAACCGGCTCTTTCGGAACCGCCTCACTCAGGACTCGTTGAGCACGTACACCGGCGCCCCGTCCTCGGCCCCGCCCCGCGAGCGGATGCAGGCGTGCTTGCGCAGCAGGCGGAGGCATTCGTTGACGCGGCGTTCCGAAAGACCCGTACGGGCCGCGATCGATTCGAGCGGCTCACGCAGCTCGCCCTTCTCCACGAGAACCGGGGCGATGACGACGGCCACCGTCCACACGTCCTCCGTCACGGACAGCCGCTGCCGCCAGTCGGCCAGCACGGACTCCGTGGTCGGCGGAACGGTGGCGGTGCCGGTGCCGGTGGGCGTGGGCCGGTCGAGGACCAGGGCGTCGAGCCGGTCCGCGATGCGCTCCATCGCCTGGGCCATGGCTTCCTGGGCGACGAGTGCGGCCTGCTGGATGGCGAGGGAGGCCTGCTGGGCGGTGAGTGCGGCTTGCTGGGTGGTGAGCGTGGCCTGCTGGGTGGTGAGCATCTCCTTCTGCAGTGCGAGGGATTCGCGCTGGGCGACGGCAAGCTGCTCGTCCAGCTGAAGGTTGTGCGCCTCCAGCCGGACGATGGCCTCCGCGACCTGCTCCGGCATGGCGTAGGCGATGGGGGCACCCGGTTCGGCGGGCTGCACCTCGGCCTCTTCGAGGGTGTAGGAACCCTCCCTCTGGACCGTCTCGATGACCTCGGCGGCCCACTGCCTGAAGGGGGCGCAGGCGGGCTTGGTGCAGGCGTTGACGAGGAGGACGAGGCCTTGGAGAGAGATGACATTCAGGTCTCGGCGCCACTCCCTGCCTGCGGGAATGCTCAGACCGTAAGCTCCGGTTACGGTCTCGAGAATCTCTCGATGGTCCTCTGGGACATGGTCTGCGAGTGCCTGCCTCGAGTTGGTATGTCCGAGTTCCTTGCAGACGTCCACCGCCGGAAACCAATGAGTCCCGTCCGGCATGGTCAGCCGTCGTACCCGGGCTCCCGTCGCCGCGTACACGAAGTCGTTGATGTCGATCGCCTCGTGCTGCCTGCCCGCGTCGGGCCGCTTGCTGGGTTCGTTCATGGGAACCACCTCCTCCCCGGAACGTAGATCGACGGGAATCGCATATGCCAACTGGTCCAGAAATATTCGCCATTGCGAGGGAAGATCGCCGATATCGCTGGACCGGCCTCGACTCCCGTATCTTGACGGCATGGTGACGGGGGCAAAGAGCGCAGCGCGGCGTGCGAGGAGACGGACGGCGGCCGAGAAGGGCGGGCTGGCCCGGTCGTCCGCGCTCATGGCGGTCGGAACCGTCGTCTCCCGCGCCACCGGACTGATACGCCAGGTGCTCCAGGCGGCCGCCCTCGGCAACGCCCTGCTGGCCAGTACCTACAACACGGCCAACACCGTGCCGACGAGTCTGTACACGCTGCTGATCGGCGGTGCGCTCAACGCCGTGCTGGTGCCGCAGCTGGTGCGGGCCCGGTCCACCCACGCCGACGGCGGGCGGGCCTACGAGCAGCGGCTGGTGACCCTCGTCGTCACCGTGCTGGCCGCCGGCACCGCGCTCGCCGTGTGGGCCGCCCCGGAGATCGTGAGCGTGTACATGCACGACACGCCGGGCCGGCACCAGGCGTTCCGGCTCACGGTGGTCTTCGCCCGGTTCCTGCTCCCGCAGATCTTCTTCTACGGTCTGTTCGCCATCCTCGGCCAAGTCCTCAACGCCCGCGAGAAGTTCGGCGCGATGATGTGGACGCCGGTGCTCAACAACGTCGTCCTCATCGGCATGTTCGGTGTCTACCTGGGACTGATGACCGTCCCGCACTCCGTCGCCGCCGTCACCGACGCCCAGGTCCGCTGGCTCGGTATCGGCACCACCGTCGGCATCGCCGTGCAGGCCCTCGCGCTGATCCCCTTCGCCCGCGCCGCCGGTTTCCGCTTCCGGCCCCGTTTCGACTGGCGCGGCAGCGGACTCGGCTCCGGTGTCCACGCGGCCAAGTGGACGCTGCTGTTCGTGCTGGCCAACCAGGTCGCGCTCACCGTGGTCACCAGATTCGCCACCGCCGCCGACGGGGCGCTGCCGAACGCGGGCGTGGGCTACACCTCGTACAGCTACGCGCAGACCATCTGGATGCTGCCCCAGTCCATCGTCACCGTCTCGCTGGTCACCGCCCTGCTGCCGCGGATGAGCAGGGCGGCCGCCGAGGGCCGCATCACCGAGCTGCGCGCCGACCTGTCCCGCGCTCTGCGGATCAGCGGGGTCGTCGTCGTGCCCGCGGCCTTCCTCTTCCTCGCCCTGGGCCCGCAGGTCGCCGCCCTGCTCTTCGCGCACGGCACCGCCGACCCGGCCTCCGTCCGGCCGCTCGGGTACATGCTCCAGGCGTTCGGCCTCGGCCTGATCCCCTTCTCGGCCCAGTACCTGCTGCTGCGCGGCTTCTACGCCTTCGAGGACACCCGCACGCCGTTCTTCATGGCGGTGTGGATCGGGTCCGTGAACATCGCGCTCGCCACCGCCTGCCATCTGCTGCTGCCCGTCCGCTGGGCCGTCACCGGCATGGCCGGTGCCTACACGCTCTCCTACCTGGCCGGCCTTCTCCTCACCGCGCGGCTGCTGGCCCGCAGGACCGGCGGCCGCCTGGACGACGGCAGCCTGCGCGGCACCTACGCAAAACTGCTGGGCGCGGGCGCCGGGGGCGCGGCGGCGGGCTGGGCGGCGGCGCGGGCCTGCACACAGGCCTTCGGAGCCGGGGGTACGGCGGCGACCGCCCTCAGCACAGCCGTCGGCGTCCTCGCCCTGGCCGTGGCCTTCCTCGCTCTCGCCCGCCTCCTGCGCATCTCCGGACTGCGCCGCCTCCCCGGCTTCGGCTGAGCCTCCGCCACCCCGGCCACCCGGGCCGACTTCACCGGTCGCCCCGGGTGAAAGTCCGGGGAACCTTTCGCCCCGTCCCGGACTCCTGACCCGGCGATGCGGGCCCGACGGGGGACCGCACCGACCCGAGAGGGGTCCTGCATGGCACCGCACACCGTGGTCGTGTCGGAACGGCCGCTGCCGGAGGACACACGTGCCACGCACCGCCGGCTGGACGTACGGGGCACCCGCCTGCACCTCGCCGAGTACGGCACCGGCACCCCGCTGCTGATGCTGCACGGCTTCCCGCAGCACTGGTACGCCTGGCACCGGGTCGCCGCCCTGGTCCCGGACGGCTACCGGCTGCTCTGCCCGGACCTGCGGGGCTTCGGCTGGTCCGGGCGGACCGCGCGCGGGTACGACATGGACGCCCTGGCCGAGGACGCCCTCGCACTGCTCGACGCGCTGGGGCTGGAGCGGGTGGGGCTGGTCGGCCACGACTGGGGCGCCCACCTGGGGTTCCGGCTGTGTCTGCGGGCGCCGGAACGGTTCACCGGATATCTCGCGCTCAACATGTCCCACCCGTGGCCCCGGCACCGGGCCGTCCTGCCGAACCTGTGGCGGATGTGGTTCACCGCGTTCGTCGAGTACCCGGTGCTCGGGCGGGCCGTCCTGCGGCACTGGCCCGGCTTCACCCGCTTCCTGCTGCGCCACCAGGTCGCCGACCCGGCCGTGTGGCCGGACGCCGACCTCGCCGAGTACGCGGCCGCGACCTCCACGAGCGCGCCCGCCGTGCAGTCCCTGTTCTGGCAGTACGTCCTCAAGGACATCCCCGCGCTGGTTCGCGGTACCTGGCGGCGGCACCGGCTGACCGTGCCCACGCTGCTGCTCGGCGGGGAGCGGGACGTCGTGGTGCGGCCGTCGCTGCTCGTCGGCGCGGAGCCGTACGCCGACGAGCTGACGGTACGGCTCGTGCCGGGCGCCGGGCACCATCTGCCGCAGGAACGGCCCGGGGAGGTGGCCGAGGCCGTGCGGACGTTCTTCGACGGCAGGCGCTAGCGCAGCCGCGCCCGCTCGGCGACCCGGCCCACGAACGCCCGGCCGCGGCGGTCGCCGAGCAGCCGGCCGTAGAGCCACTGCACGGGGCGCAGGGCGGTGGGGCGGGTCGCGCCGAGGACGGCGAAGCGCGTTCCGCCGCCCTCCGGTACGGCCGCCATGCCGCCCACGATCAGCCGGGACTGCATCAGGCACCAGCCGCTCGCGAGGCGTACGTCGAACTCCTCGCGCAGGCCCGGGCGGGCCAGTGCCAGCGCCTGCTTGCGGTCCGCGTCGCCCGCCGGGACGTGGAACGCGTGCAGGAACGGCACCAGACGGGGCAGCTCGGCCGGGAGGTCGGCGGCGACGGCCCACACCTGCTCGTAGGGCAGGGGGATGTGCTCCTCGGCGTACATCCCGGCGTGCAGGCCGGCCGCCAGCACTCGCAGGCGTCGTACGGGATCGAGGTCGTTGCTCATCGCGACCACGCCTTCCGGAAGGAGGAACGCGCCCGGTGCAGGCGGGACTTGACGGTGCCCGGCGCAATCCCGAGCAGTTCGGCGACGGCGGCCTCGTCCAGGCCCTCCAGCTCGCGCAGGACCAGGACGGCCCGGTGCCGGACCGGGAGCCGGGCGAGCACGTCCCGCACGTCGGCGGGCAGCTCCCCGTCGGCGGCGGTGTGCAGAGCGCCGAGCCGGGCCAGGTCGGCGGGGTCGGCCGGTTCCTCGACCGCCGTGCGCCGCGCGACGCGCACTGCCTCGCGGACCGTGACCGTGCGCACCCAGCCGTAGAAGGCGAGCGGATCGCGCAGCGCGCGCAGGCCCTTGAAGACCGCCGTCAGCGACTCCTGGACGGCGTCGGGCACGTCGTGCGGGGCGATCGGGCGGCACAGCCGGGTCACGTACGGCGTCACCGTCGTCAGCAGCTCGTCCATGGCGAGTGCGTCACCGCTCTGTGCGGCGCGGACCAGCGCGGCGGCCGTCGGCCACGGCTCGCCACCGGCCTCGTCCTCCCCCTGGATGCGCATGCCGCGGCCGGTCTACGCCGAGCGCCGGTCGGCGAGCATCCGGTGGCCGCCGATGCTCCGCCCCAGGAACCGGCGGCCGTCCCCCTCCGCGGCCGAGCCGTCTCCCTCCGCGGCCGAGCCGTCCTCCGCGGCCCGGCGCAGACCGGTGAGGGCCGGGGCCGGCCGGGCCGTGACGTGGGCGGGGTGACGGGCGCTCTCCTCGCCGGGCCGCACCGAGGCGCGCGCCCGGTCCTGCTCGCTGCACCGGGACACGGCCCGCCGGGTGCCGGCGCGTTCCTTCGCCCGGCGCCGGGTGCCGGTGTCCTCGTGCGTGAGGGCGGTCGGGTACGCCGTCGCCGACTGCCCGGCCGCGTAGCCGGTGTTCGCCGTGTGTGCGGGATGCTGCTGCTCAGCGTCGTCCTTCATAAGCCGACGTGGCAGGTGCCGCCCCCGCGCCCTCCGGGACCCGAGCCCGGTGCTCTGCTGCTGAGCTACACGCCGATGGGCAGACGGTAGACGCCGAACGGGCGGCCGTACAACCGGGTATCAGTGCGGCTGCGGTGTCCTCAGCGCGTTGAGGAGCGCGGCTCCCCGCTCGGCGTCGTCCACGCTCACCGCGAACTCCGAGCGCCTGCCCCGCAGCCGTACGACGAGGCACTCGCCGCCACGGACCATCACCGTCGTACCGAGGCCGCCGAGGCGGTAGCCCCAGCCGCCGGCCTGCGCCGGTGTGCGGTGCTCGACACGGGCCGACTCGATGTCGCCCGCCGCCCAGCGCCGCCGCGGCCGGCCGAGCGGGCCGAACGCCACCTCCAGGCCATGTTCGGAGACCCGGACGCGGACCGAGGCGCAGGCGGCCAGCGAGCAGGAGGCGAGGCCCGCGCCGGCGAACACCGGGAAGAAGGGGCCGGTGCCGACGAGGCCGGCGGCGAGCGCCGCGCCGGACGCCGCCGCGGCCAGGCCCGTGAGCAGTGCCGCTCCGTGCAGCCAGGGGTTCGTGGCGCGGGAGAACCAGGCCAGGTGCTGCCCGTCGGGGATCTCCAGGGGCGGGGTCGGGGCCACCGCCGGGGAGGGATCCTGGCCGCGCGTGGTCAGCAGCCATGCGCCGGCGCCGGCGGCCAGGGCGGTCGCGAGCAGCGCCACGATCCAGACCGCCGGCAGCCGTGCCTCGTGCCAGTCCGTCCGGTCGAGGTTGGCCCGGATCACGGCGGCCTGGGCGCCCACGAGAAGCACACCGCCCGACAGCAGCGCGACCGCGCTCACCGGCCGGCCGGCCGTACCGGTGGTCGGACGGGTGGCCGTGTGGGGGGTCGGAGGCGTGGCCGTACGGGGGGCTGTACCGGGGGCTGTACGGGTGGCCGGGCGGCTCCCTGCCCCCGCCCGCCGTCGCAGCGCGGTCGTCGTCAGGGGCAGGACCAGGGTCAGGACCAGCCAGATCAGGGCGGGGACGGCGGACGCGGCCCACAGCGGCATCGAGCCGTCGGGCGTGCCGCCGCCCGTACCGCTCCAGTGGGTCGCCAGGCGACCGGGCAGTCTCCCGCTCGCGGCCCAGGGCAGGACGGCGATCACCGCGGCCACGCCCGCCGTCCAGACCGCTGTCGCCCAGCGCGCCGCACCCTTCACGACATCCCCCTGATCATCTCGATGAGATCGTTCCTGCCGTAGCCCAGGCGGGCCGCCTCGGCCACGAGTTCATGCACGCGGATCCGCAGCCCCGAGCGTCGGTCGGCGCCTTCGGCCACGGTCACCCCCCGGCCCCTGCGGAACTCCAGCAGACCCTCGTCGCGGAGCGAACGCAGCCCGCGCAGAACGGTGTTGACGTTGATGTCCAGCGCCTGGGAGAGATCGCGGGCCGACGGCAGGCGGTCGCCGGGGCGGCACTCTCCCTCGGCGACGGCACGCCGGATCGCGGCGGCCACCTGCTCGTGCAGGGGGCGGGTGTCGGTCGTGTCCAGACGCAGCAGCATGGTGCTACTGAAGATAGCACCATGCATTTCATCCGGCACCGGGGTGAACGGCGGGCCGGGCTTCAGGGCGGCCACGGGGCGTACACAGGGCGGACAGCGGAAGGGGCCCGCCGCGGTGTGCGGCGGGCCCCTTCGGTCGTGCGGTGCGTCGGTCAGGCCTGCGCGAAGCCGTAGTTGAGGAGCTTCGTGGCGTCCGTGGCGCGCTGGGCGTACGTGGTGGAGGCCAGGACCGTGCCGATGATGGTCTTGCCGTTGCGGGTGGCCGCGAAGACGAGGCAGGCGCCCGCCTCGGGGCCGGAGCCGGTCTTCACACCGATGGCGCCGCTGTAGCTGCTGAGCAGCGTGTTGGTGTTGGTCCAGGTCGGCATGATCCGGGTGCCGCCGGTCTTGGTGACCGTCTTCGCCGTGTACTGCTTCGTCTTGACGACCGTGCGGAACATCGAGTTCTTCATCGCGCTGCTGGCGATCTTCGTCAGGTCGCGCGGCGTCGAGTAGTTGTTGCCGTTGCCGATGCCGTCGAACGAGTCGAAGTGGGTGTTCTTCAGGCCCAGGTTCTTGGCGGCGGTGTTCATCTTGCCGATGAAGTTGGCCACGCGCGCGGTGCGGGTGGAGCCGCTGCCGTACTTGTCGGCGAGCGCGTAGGCGGCGTCGCAGCCGGACGGCAGCATCAGGCCGTACAGCAGCTGGCGGACGGTGACCTTGTCGCCGACGATCAGGTGCGCCTGCGAGGCGTTGTTCCTGACGACGTAGTCGCTGTACTCCTTCGCGATCGTCACCTTGGCGTCGAGGTTGAGGTTCGACTGGGCGAGCACGACCTTGGCGGTCATGATCTTGGTGGTGGAGCCGGTGGACCGCTTGGTGTCCATGGCCTTGTTGTACAGCGTCTTGCCGCTCGCGTCGTTCATCACGTAGCCGCCCTTGGCCACGATCGAGGGCGTCGTGACGGCCTGAGCGGGGGCCGCCGTGAGGGCCCCGGTGGCGAGCAGCGCGCCGGAGGTGACAGCGACGGCGGTTGCTCTGCGGATGCGGCGGATGCCCTTAATGCCGGTAATCAAGTGAGTTACCCCGATTATGTTGAATGCCCCTATGGTGCGGCCGAGTTGAGGTGGCAAGAGAGTGGGGCCGCAGGTGTGTGACACGTAACTAGCACAGAAGGTTGTGGAGCCGCTGCGGGGGATCTGCGTCACGTCCGCATGCCGGAC
Source organism: Streptomyces sp. NPDC007971 (assembly GCF_042958635.1). Classification (NCBI taxonomy): domain Bacteria; kingdom Bacillati; phylum Actinomycetota; class Actinomycetes; order Kitasatosporales; family Streptomycetaceae; genus Streptomyces; species Streptomyces sp. NPDC007971. The sequence continues at coordinate 252,949 of NZ_JBIBJK010000010.1, read as the reverse complement.
CGGTCTCCCTCTTGCGTGCGTCTTGTATCTATCCTGTGGGCATGGCCACGCCCACCAAGCAACCGCCCGCCGCCGACCGCGTCTACACCCATGTCAAAGAAGGCGTCCTCGACCGCCGCTACGAGGGCGGGACCCTGCTCACCGAGGGCGAGCTGGCCGAGGCCGTCGGGGTCTCGCGCACACCGGTACGGGAGGCGCTGCTCAGGCTGGAGGCAGAGGGCCTGATCAGGCTCTATCCCAAGAAGGGCGCCCTGGTCCTGCCCGTCTCCGCGCAGGAGATCGCCGACGTCGTGGAGACCCGGCTGCTGGTGGAGGAGCACGCCGCCCGCAAGGCCGTGCCGGCCCCGCCGGGGCTCCTGGAGCGGCTGGCCGAGCTGCTGGAGCAGCAGAAGAAGCAGGCCGCGGCCGGTGACCTGGCCGGCGCTGCGAGGACCGACCGCTGCTTCCACGCCGAGATCGTGCGCAGCGGCGGCAACGAGATCCTGTCCCGCCTCTACGACCAGCTGCGCGACCGTCAGCTGCGGATGGGCGTCGCCGTCATGCACTCCCACCCCGACCGGATCGCCAAGACGCTCGCCGAGCACGAGGAGATCCTGGGGGCCCTGCGTGCCGGGGACGCGGAGGCGGCCGTGGGGATCGTGCACCGGCACGTGAGCTGGTTCTCGCACCTTGCGCGGGGGGAGGTCCGATGACCAACGCCACCCTGCCGGGTGACCCCCAAGGCGGCCGCCGCGCGATATCGGTGTGGTCCGTCGGTGTCTCGGTCTACTTCGTCGCCGTCATCTTCCGTACCTCCCTCGGCGTGGCCGGCCTGGACGCGGCCGACCGCTTCCACGTGGGCGCCTCCGCCCTCTCGACCTTCTCGATCCTCCAGCTGCTGGTCTACGCGGGCATGCAGATACCCGTCGGCCTGCTCGTGGACCGGCTCGGCACCAAGAAGGTGCTGAGCATCGGCGCGGTGCTGTTCACGGCGGGCCAGCTCGGTTTCGCCTTCTCGCCCACCTACGGCACGGCGCTCGCCTCGCGCGCACTCCTCGGGTGCGGTGACGCGATGACCTTCATCAGCGTGCTGCGCCTGGGCACACGCTGGTTCCCGGCCCGTCGCGGGCCGCTGGTCGCACAGCTCGCGGGCCTGGTGGGGATGGCGGGCAACCTGGTCTCCACCCTGGTCCTCGCCCGGCTGCTGCACGGCGTCGGCTGGACCCCGGCGTTCGCGGGCAGCGCGCTGGCCGGTGCGGTCGTCCTCGTGCTGACGCTGCTGTTCCTGAAGGACCACCCCGAGGGACACGAGCCCGAGCCGTCCCCGCACCGCGGCGCGGCCTACGTCCGGCGGCAGATCGCCGCGGCCTGGCGGGAGCCCGGGACCCGGCTGGGCCTGTGGGTGCACTTCACGACCCAGTTCCCGGCGATGGTGTTCCTGCTGCTGTGGGGGCTGCCGTTCCTGGTCCAGGCGCAGGGGCTGACCCGCGCCACCGCCGGTGAACTGCTGACCCTCGTCGTCCTGTCCAACATGGTGATCGGCCTGGTCTACGGTCAGATCGTCGCCCGGCACCACGCGGCGCGGCTGCCGCTGGCGCTGGGCACGGTCGCGGTGACCGCGTCCCTGTGGGCACTCACCCTCGCCTGGCCCGCCGAGCACGCTCCCATGGGTCTGCTGGTGGCCCTCTGCGCGGTGCTCGGCGCCTGCGGTCCGGCCTCGATGCTCGGCTTCGACTTCGCCCGCCCGGCCAACCCGCCCGAGCGACAGGGCACCGCGTCCGGCATCACCAACATGGGTGGTTTCATCGCCTCGATGACGACGCTGTTCGCGGTCGGGGTGCTGCTGGACGCCACCGGTGACGACTACGGCGTGGCCTTCTCGGCGGTGTTCGTCCTCCAGGGGCTGGGGGTGAGCCAGATTCTGCGGTTGCGGGGGCGGGCGGCCCGGCGGGAGCGGGAGCGGTTGGTGGCGAGCCGGGTGGAGACGGTGCACGTGCCTGTGGTGTGAGGCCGCCGCCTCGCCCACCCGCCCACCACCCGTTTCCGGTCGGCCGAGAGGCTGAGCAACCAGCGGGGCTCCTCGCCGCCGGCGGCCATCCGCCCCCTCGCCTGCGGGTTTGCCCGCGGGTTTGCCTGAGGGTTTATCTGCCGGTTTGCCTGCGGGTTTGCCTGCGAGGCGGGTGACTTCCCGTCCGGGATGAGGGTGACTCCCCGTCCGCGAGGCGGGTGGCTCGCCGTCCGTCCAGGGCGGCGGCCGGCCGTGGCTTTCCGGGGTTTCCCGGGTCCTCGGCCGGTGGCTTCCCGGTGCTCAGTCGGTCACGGGCACGAGGGTGAGGTAGGCGATGCCGAGGATGCCCCGGTAGGCCATCCACTGGCGGCGGTGGCGGTCCAGGCGGTCGCGGATGTCGGCGGCCTGCGGATGCTCCGGGTGCCGGGCCAGCCACACCTCCGTGTCCGCCTGGTACGCCGACTCGAACTCCTCCCACTCGTCGAGGCTCGCGGTCTCCGTCCACTCGGGGCGGAAGCCGGCCTCCACGGCCAGGTCGAGGAGGCCGGCGAGGTCGTAGTGGTCGGCGGGGGAGGCACCCGGCCACATGCGGGCGAGCTCGGACTCGGTGGGCGGGCGCTCCCAGAAACCCTCGCCCACCAGGACGCGGCCGTCGTCGGTCACCAGGCGCCGCAGCTCCCGCAGCGCCTCCGGCGTCGGCGGCTCGGCCTTGCTCAGCGCCTGGGTCGCGCCGAGGCAGAGCACGAGGTCGGCCGGGCCGCGCCGGGTGCCCTCGGCGGACTCCTCGGCGAACTCCACACGGTCCGCGAGCCCGCGCGCCTCGGCGTTGCGCCGGCCCCGGGCCAGGTCCGTACCGCTGACGTCGACACCCACCCCGTGCGCCGTCGGTACGGCGTCCAGCACGCGGAGCAGCAACTCGCCCCAGCCGCAGCCGATGTCCAGCACACTGCCGGGGCGCGTCGCCGCCAGGCGCCGGACCATCGAGGCCGCGCGGGCCTCGGAGAGGGGTCCGTGGAAGACGAGCCGGGTGAGGCGGGGCGGAAGGTCGTCGGTGTGGGCGGTCGCCGTGGCATCGGTCATGGCGCGCACGCTAGTTCCGCGACGGGACCGGCGACACCGATTATCCGACTCGCCACGGACCTACGGCCTCCCCGTACATCGGAATCCGCAGGGGGCTACGGGGTCCCCGTACATCGGATTCCCCAGGGGCTACGGGGTTCTCGTGCATCCGATTCGCCAGGGGTCTACGGCGTTCTCGTGCATCCGACTGCCCACGGGGCTACGGCGTCATCGTGAAGTTGCGCAGGATCGCCGCCGTCAGGTCCGGGTCGCCCTCCGTCTTGATGCGGTCCGCCACCGCCTCCGCGGTGACCCGGCCACAGGCCAGGCGGACGTAGGTCTCCCAGTCGAGGGTGAGGCTGGCGGCGGGGCCCAGGGCCGGGGCGGTCTCCAGGGTGCCGCGGCCCTGGATGTCCACGCGGATGGTGCGCAGGAACTCGATGGGGCCGTGCACGTCGAAGACGACGGCGGAACTGCGCGGGGCGTCCGCGTCCTTGGCGACGACCTTGGGCAGGCGCTCCAGGAGGACGTCGCGGGTGATGTGCGCGCCCGGCGAGTCCAGGTTGCCGGGGCGGCCGAGGGCCGTGCGCAGGTCCTGCTCGTGCACCCACAGGTCGAAGGCCCGGATGCGCATCGACTGTTCGAGGGTGACCTCCCTGCCCATCGCGCCGCGCACCATGGTGCCGGGCTCGCGGGACTCGTTGCGCAGCTGGCGGTTGCGGCGGATGACCGTGTACTCCAGCTCCGCCGTCATCTCCGGCGCCGTGTGGTGGCGGCGGACGTCGACCTGCATCTCCATGTAGCGCTGGTGCTCGTTGGTGACGTGGAAGAGATCGCGGGGCAGCGTGTGGATGGGGCGCGGGTCGCCGAGCATCTCGCAGTCCAGGCCGATGACGTGCGAGACCACGTCACGGACCGACCAGCCCGGGCATGGCGTCCGCCGGTTCCACTCGCCCTCCGCGAGCGTGCCCACCAATTCGGATATCGCGTCGATGGAGTGGGTCCAGGCGTCGGCGTAGGGCTGGAGGGTGGGATGCAGACTCACGGAACGGGACCCCTCGGCGGTCGGTACACGGGCAGGTGGTGGCGGCTTGCCAGCGGGAGGTGGCTGCACTCGGCGGGTGTCTTGGGTCGCTAAGTTACGCTGCTCCGAGGCACCCCGGCAGTGCTTTCGTGTGACGATCGTAGGCCCGTGTGGACGACTCGAATGCCAGGACGGTGGTAGTGTGCGCGCTTCCCTGATCCAGATCGCCGTAGACGAGGGCGAATCGGTTGCCTCTCGGCGGCGGCGGACGGCCGCGCTGGTCCGCGAGCAGGCCGGAGCCGACCTCGTGGTCCTGCCCGAGCTGTGGACCACCGGAGCCTTCGCCTACGAGGCGTTCGGACCGGAGGCCGAGCCGCTCGAAGGCCCCACGTACGAGGCGATGGCCAAGGCGGCGAGCGACGCGGGCGTGTGGCTGCACGCCGGCTCCATCCCGGAGCGCGCCCCGTCGGACAGCGGCTCGGCCGCCGAAGACGGCCCCCTCTACAACACCTCCCTCCTCTTCTCCCCCTCCGGCGACCTGGTCGCGGCCTACCGGAAGATCCATCGCTTCGGCTTCGACAAGGGCGAGGCCGTGCTGATGGGCGCCGGGCAGGACCTGGTGACGGTGCGGCTGCCCGCGACCACCCTCGGCGTGGCCACCTGCTACGACCTCCGGTTCCCCGAACTCTTCCGCGGACTCGTCGACGCCGGCGCCGAGACCCTGGTGATCCCGGCGGGCTGGCCCGAGCGGCGACGCGCGCACTGGACGCTGCTGGCTCAGGCGCGCGCGGTGGAGAACCAGGCGTTCGTGCTCGCCTGCGGAACGGCCGGGACACATGCCGGAGTTCCGCAGGCCGGTCACTCGATCGTGGTGGATCCGTGGGGCGAGGTGCTCGCGGAGGCGGGCGCCGGCGAGGAGGTCCTCACGGTCGACTTCGACCCGGCGAAGGTGGCGGCCACCCGCGAACAGTTCCCGGCCCTGAAGGACCGGATGCTGGGCCTGGAGCCGCCGCGCCGCTGAGCCCGTCCCGGGACGGCACACCCAGGGCCTCTCCTACGGATCCTGCCGGGGTGCGGGCCCCGTCCGGGTTGCGGGCCCTAGTCGTCCTCCCGCTCCTTCTGCGCCAGGTGGATCACGCACACCGCCACCGCGATCAGCAGCGCGGGGTCCGCGTCGTCGCGCACGATGTCGACGCCGTACGTGTCCCGAAGGTGCAGCCAACGGCGGGAGATCACCGCGAGGAGTTCGCCGTCGTACTCGATGGCGAACTCGTGGTCGAGGATCTTGCCGCTGACGTCCAGTTCGGTGCCGTCCACGAGCGCGACCCGGTAGTGGTTGCGCAGCAGGGACAGCCGTTTGCGCCTGATGGTGGCCAGGCCTTCGCCGTCCCGTTCGATCACCATCGTGTCGCGCAGCGCGAACATCTTCTGGTGGATGTCGACCAGGACGCGCCCACGCGTGTCCTTCAGCTCGAAGGTGTCCCGCAGCCGCATGGCCTTGCCGTCGACGAGGAACACCTTCCGGCCGTGCTCGTCCTCGATCCAGTAGTCGTCGCCGATGCCGAGGAGCCGGTCGCGTACGAGGTATCTCATGCGCTTACCGTTACCCGGCCCGACGGCTTCATCACGGAGCCACAGGCAACGGAACCGGAAACCGGACGGAAGCAGGACCGGAAGCAGGACCGACAACAGGACCGACAACAGGACCGGGATCAGCGCCGGGATCAGCGCCGGGATCAGGGCCGGAAGGCGGGGCGGACGCCGGTCCGAAGCGCTTGCGGTAGTCCGACGGGCTGAGCCCCGTCTCGCGACGCAGCCGCGCCCGCAGGTTGGCGGCCGTACCCAGGCCGCTGCGCGCCGCCACGACGTCCAGACGCTCCTCACCACGCTCGATCAGCCGACAGGCGAGCGCGATCCGCTCCCCGGTGAGCCAGGCCAGCGGAGTCGTGCCCAGTTGAGCGCGGAAGCGGCGGTGGAGGGTGGCGGGGGAGACGGCCGCGCGGGCGGCCAGGTCCGCCACCGTCAGCGGCTCGCCCAGCCGCCCCTGCGCCCAGGCCAGCAGCGGGCCGAGCGACGTGTCCCGGACCGCGGGGAGCGGCCGTTCCACGAACTGCCGCTGGCCGCCGTCCCGGTGGGCGGCGAAGACCAGGCGCCGGGCGACCGCGTTGGCGATCTCCGCGCCGTGGTCCCGGCGCCAGATGTGCAGCCCCAGGTCGAGCGCGGCCGCGCTGCCGGCGGCGGTCAGGATGTCGCCCTCGTCCACGAAGAGCACGTCCGGCTCCAGCCGCACCTTCGGGTGCAGCTTCCGGAAGGAGTCGGCCCACAGCCAGTGAGTTGTGGCCCGCCTGCCGTCGAGCAGTCCCGCTTCGGCGAGTGCGAAGCTGCCGGTGCAGAAGCTCACGACCCGGGCGCCCCGCGCGTGCGTGCGCGAGATCGCGTCCACCACGACGGGCCCGCGTGGCACCACGTTGTCGGGACGGCCCGGCACGATCAGGGTGTCGGCCTCGTCCACCGCCTCCACGCCGGGCACCGCGGTCAGCGTGAAGAAGCCGTGGTTCATCCGCACCCCGGGCGTCGGTGTGCACAGCGTCACCTCGTACAGGGGCCGGGGCAGGCCCAGTTCGGGACGCGGCAGGCCGAACAGTTCGGTGGCGACGCCGACCTCGAACGGATTCGTGCCTCCGTCGACGATCACGGCCACCCGGTGGGGTCGCGCCGGCTGAGAGGATCCTTGCGGCATGTGCGATTTCTAGCACTCGTCGGCCGGTCCGGCACCCCCGACGATGAACGCATGGAACCGATCTCCCTGGAATCTGCCCTCGCCTCCTTCACCGAGCAGTGGAGCCCCCGCATCGTCACCACCGTCAACGACTACGACGTACGCGTGGCGAAGGTCGAGGGCGAGCACGTGTGGCACGTGCACGACCACACCGACGAGTTCTTCCTGGTCCTCGACGGCGAACTGCACATCGCCCTCAGGGAGCAGGCCGGCGAGCGCACGGTCGTCCTCCCCAAGGGCTCGGTGTTCACCGTCCCGCGCGGTACCGAGCACAAGCCGTTCGCGCCCGTGCCCGCCCGGATCCTGGTCATCGAGCCCAGCGGCACCCTCTCCGTGGGCGACCGCCACGACGAGGTGCCGGACCACGTGGACGTGACGACGGGACATGCCCTCACCTGACCGGGCACCGGCATCCACCGGGACGAAGGGTGTCCTGCAATTGAACATCCGGTGCCTGTAAGGCAGTTGGCCAACCAAACGGGTGAGCCCCGGGTCGGACCCGGGGAAAGACGCACAGCTCCGCACGCTTCTCCCGGCTGTGTCGGCTGTGTCGGCTGTATCGGCTTTCTCGGCTCTATCGGCTCTCTCGGAGGTTCCGTCCATGCCCTCTCGTCCCGCCCGCCGTCGGGTGATACGCGCTGTTCCCGCGGTGACGCTCGCTCTCGGTGCGGCCCTCGCCGTGCCGCTCACCCTGGCCGGCCCCGCCAATGCGGCGACGGCACCGGCCACCGCCGCGGTCAACCAGTACGACTGGCAGCTCACCTACCAGGCCGCCCCCGGCCAGACCAACAAGGCCACCGTCACCGCCTCGCTCACCGCCGACCGCACCGGCATCACGTACGTGATCGACGACGTCGTCCCGATCAGCGCGGGACACGACTGCGCCCACCCCACCGCCTCGGACCGCACGAAGGTCTCCTGCACGGTCACCAGCGTGGACAGCCAGGACCCGTACGCCGCCCTGGTCATGGACCTCGGCGACCGCGACGACACGGTCACGTACAAGAACACCACCGACCAGGTCTACTCCTACGCCCAGATCTCGCTGGGCGCCGGCAACGACCGGGCGACCGACTCCGGCCGCCTCGACGGTGCCTATGTCTCGGGCGACGCGGGCGACGACACCCTCACCGTGGGCGCGGAGGGCCTGGCCTGGGGCGGCGACGGCAACGACACGATCAACGCGAGCGGTGGCGACAACATCGTGCAGGGCGGCAAGGGCGACGACACGCTGCACGGCGGCACCGGAGACCAGTACCTGTCCGGCGACGACGGCAAGGACACGATCTCCGGCGGAACCGGCGCCGACACCCTGAACGGCGGCAAGGGCAACGACGTCCTGTACGGCAATGCCGGCAACGACCGGCTGTACGGCAACAGCGGGAACGACCGGCTGTACGGCGGCGCGGGCCGCGACATCCTCTCCGGCGGTCCCGGCACGGACGTGGTCCGCCAGGACTGACGGGCACTACGGCAGGGCAGCGCGGGCGTCGGTCGCCGACCTGGTGTTCCACGCGGTGGCGGATGCACTCGTCCGGACGGGACCGGGCTGTCGCCACCGCCGCGCCCACCAGGTCGTGCGACTCCGGCGGGCAGGCCGGCTTCCCGAGCGGCGGACCCGGCAGGATGCAGCGGCGGACCCGGCAGGATGCAGCGCCGGACGTCCGGCCCTGCCCGGATGGCAGGCTTGAAGCATGAACGATGCCGCCCCGGCCCCCGCCCCTGCGCCCGCACCCCGCCGACGTGCCCGTGTCCGTGCTCCCGAGCTGGTCGGGAAGGGAGGGTGGCTGAACACGGGAGACAAGCAGTACACCCTGGCCGACCTGCGCGGACGCATTGTCGTGCTGGACTTTTGGACCTTCTGCTGCATCAACTGCCTGCATGTCCTGGACGAGCTGCGGGAGTTGGAGGAGAAGCACCGGGACACGGTGGTGGTGATCGGCGTGCACTCGCCGAAGTTCGTGCACGAGGCCGAGCACGAGGCGGTCGTGGACGCCGTGGAGCGGTACGGCGTGGAGCACCCGGTGCTGGACGACCCGGAGCTGGCCACCTGGAAGCAGTACGCGGTCCGGGCCTGGCCGACCCTCGTGGTGATCGACCCCGAGGGATACGTGGTCGCCCAGCACGCCGGTGAGGGCCATGTGCACGCCATCGAGCGGCTGGTCGAGCAGCTGGAGGCCGAGCACGGGGCGAAGGGCACCCTGCGCCGCGGTGACGGTCCGTACGTGCCGCCCGAGCCCGAGCCGACGGTGCTGCGCTTCCCCGGCAAGGCGCTGCTGCTGCCCGGCGGGACCTTCCTGGTCAGCGACACCACCCGGCACCAGCTGGTGGAGCTGGCGGAGGACGCCGAGACGGTCGTGCGGCGGTTCGGCAGCGGCGTGCGCGGGTTCGCCGACGGCGGCGCCGGCAAGGCCTCCTTCAGCGAGCCGCAGGGCCTCGCGCTGTCCGAGGACGGTACGGCGGTGATCGTCGCCGACACCGTCAACCACGCCCTGCGCCGCCTGGACCTCGCCACCGGCGCGGTGTCCACCCTGGCGGGCACCGGCAGGCAGTGGTGGCAGGGGTCGGCGACCTCCGGTCCGGCCCGTGAGGTGGACCTGTCCTCGCCGTGGGACGTGGCCGTCTTCGGCGGCCGGGTGTGGATCGCGATGGCCGGTGTCCACCAGCTGTGGACGTACGACCCGGCCACGCAGACCGTGGCCGTGGCGGCGGGCACCACCAACGAGGGCCTGGTGGACGGCCCCGGGGCCGAGGCCTGGTTCGCTCAGCCCTCGGGCCTCGCGGCCACCGCGGACCGGCTCTGGCTCGCCGACTCCGAGACCTCGGCGCTGCGCTGGGTGGACCTGGACGGGCACGTCCACACCGCCGTCGGCACGGGCCTGTTCGACTTCGGCCACCGGGACGGTGCCGCCGGGCAGGCCCTGCTCCAGCACCCGCTGGGCGTCACCGCGCTGCCCGACGGCTCGGTCGCGGTCGCCGACACCTACAACCACGCCCTGCGCCGCTACGACCCCGCCACCGGCGAGGTCAGCACCCTCGCCACCGATCTGCGCGAGCCCAGTGACGCGGTGCTCGTCGGCGAGGACATCGTGGTCGTGGAGTCGGCGCGGCACCGTCTGACCCGGCTGCGGCTGCCCGAGGAGGCGGTCCGTGTGGAGTCGGTCGTCCACCGCACCCGGCGCGCGGCGACGGAGGTCGCCCCCGGTCCGCTCCTGCTGGACGTGATCTTCCAGGCTCCGGCGGGCCAGAAGCTGGACACCCGCTACGGCCCCTCGACCCGGCTGCTGGTCTCCTCGACCCCGCCCGAGCTGCTGCTCAAGGGCGAGGGCGCGGACACCGAGCTGTCACGTGAGCTGGAGCTGAACCCGGCGGTCGCACAGGGTGTCCTGCACGTCTCCGCGATGGCCGCCTCCTGCGACGACGACTCGGCCGGGGGAGAGTATCCGGCCTGTCACGTCCACCAGCAGGACTGGGGTGTCCCGGTCCTGCTCGCCGAGGGCGGCGCGCACCGGCTGCCGCTGGTGCTGGCCGGGATGGACGAGCAGTGACCGGGGCATCGCCGGCCGGGGAACCGTTGACCGGGAGTCCCCGGCCGGGAAACTGCCGGCCGGGGAACCGTTGACCGGACGACCGTCGGCCGGGGAGCGTCAGGCGCCGTAGCCGTCGGTGTAGCCGCCGTGGTGAGGGCGGTGGTGTTCCTCCTCGACCACCGGCGTCGAGGGCACCACGACCCGCCGGCGCCGGGCGATGCCGCTGAACGTCGCGGTGCCGATGAGTCCGACGGCCATCAGGATGAGGCCGACGACGTTGAGGTCGACTCCCTGCATGTGCCAGTCGGTCGCGAACGTGAGGATGGCTCCCACGGCGATCAGGATGATGCATCCGCCGAGACCCATGAGTCCTCGCCTCCCCTGCCGGTTGCGGAATCTGCGGAGCTGTCCGGGTACCCGGTGTCGCCCCGGACATGCCCGCGCCCGCCCCGGACAGGGCCTCGGCCGCCCCGGACATGCCCGGGGCGGGTGCACTGTGACGGGGGATCAGCGCACGTCGGCGTGGTCCTCGTGGCCGGTCGCCGCGTGCGGCTCCGGTGCCGGGCCGGACGCAGGCCGGCCGCCGAGCGGGCGCAGGAGAGCGCCGGGGCTCTCTTTCGCCCGTGCAGGAAGCGGCAGGGATCTCTTTCGTACACGCAGTCCCGCAGCGGGGCCACGGATGCGCGGATCGTTGAAGGGCGAGGCGGATCGTGCGCCGCGGGAACCCTGGTCGGGCAGGTCCGAGGACAGCGGCGGCGCAGAGGGCGCGGGTGGGCGGCCCGGGGCGCCGGGCCTCAGCCCTCCAGGAACGCCGTCAGCGCGTTGGCCAGCAGGAACGGGTCGTCGGCGCCGCACAGCTCGCGCACGCTGTGCATCGACAGGATCGCCACGCCGATGTCCACGGTCCGGATGCCGTGCCGGGCCGCGGTGATCGGGCCGATGGTGGTGCCGCAGGGCATGGAGTTGTTGGAGACGAAGGACTGGAAGGGCACGCCCGCCTTCTCGCAGGCGGCGGCGAACACCGCGCGGCCCGAACCGTCCGTGGCGTAGCGGTTGTTGACGTTGACCTTGAGGATCGGGCCGCCGTTGACGCGCGGGTGGTGCGTCGGGTCGTGCCGCTCCGCGTAGTTGGGGTGGACGGCGTGGCCCGTGTCGGAGGACAGGCAGACCGTGCCGGCGAAGGCGCGGGCCCGGTCCTCGTAGGAACCGCCGCGCGCGAACACCGAGCGCTCCAGCACCGTGCCGAGCAGCGGGCCGTCCGCGCCGGTGTCCGACTGCGAGCCGTTCTCCTCGTGGTCGAAGGCGGCCAGGACGGGGATGTGGGTGAGCGGGGCGCCGGAGGTCGCGGCGGCGGCCAGGGCGGCCGCGCCCGCGTGCACCGACAGCAGGTTGTCCATGCGGGGCCCGGCGACCAGCTCCCGGTCCCGGCCGAGGTACGCGGGCGCCTCCACCGGGTGCGTCATCAGGTCCCAGCCGGTCACCGAGCCCGCCGCAAGACCGCCCTCCGCCTCCAGGAAGGCGATCAGGTCGCCGTCGCGCGGGTCCCGGCCGAGCCCCCACACCGGCTGCAGATGGCGCTGCTTGTCCAGCTTGAGGCCCTCCGAGGACACCGAACGGTCCAGGTGGATGGCGAGTTGGGGCACCCGCAGCAGCGGCCGGTCCACGTCGACGAGGACCGAGGAGCCGTCGCGCAGGGTCAGCCGGCCGGCCAGGCCCAGGTCCCGGTCGAGCCAGGAGTTCAGCAGCGGGCCGCCGTAGATCTCCACCGCCACCTGCCGCCAGCCGTGCGCACCGGTGTCCGGCTGCGGCTTGACGCGCAGGTTCGGCGAGTCGGTGTGCGCGCCGATGATGCGGAAGGGGGTGTGTGCCGCGGCGCCCTCGGGGACGTACCAGGCCACGATCGCGCCGCCGCGCAGCACATACCTGCCGCCGCTCCCCGAGGCGGAGGCCGCCGATGCCTCCGTGTCCCAGGCATCCGTCTCCGCGACCTTCCTGAAGCCCGCCTTCTCCAGCCGCTCGGCGGTGTTCGCCACGGCGTGGTACGGCGACGGGCTCGCCGCCAGGAAGGACATGAGGTCGTCGGTGTGGCCGCGGTCGAAGCGGGCTGGTGCGCTCATGGGGCTTACCTTAACGACGTGCGTGGGCCCGCCCCCGGGACGGGAGCGGGCCCACGCAGGCGATCAGTGGGTGCGGAGCGGGGCCTTGTGAGGCCTAGAAGGCAGCCTCGTCCAGCTCCATCAGGTCGAGCCCGACGTTCTCCGAGATCTTGCGGGCCAGAGTGACGCCCGGCAGGACGTTGGCCGCGAAGAACTTCGCCGCCGCGATCTTGCCGGTGTAGAACGCCACGTCCTTGGATGCGGCCGTCTGCAGCTTCTCGGCGGCCACGGCGGCACCCTTGAGCAGCAGGTAGCCGACGATCACGTCACCGGAGGCGAGCAGCAGGCGGGTGGTGTTCAGGCCCACCTTGTAGATGTTCTTGACGTCCTGCTCGGTGGCGGCGAGGTCGGTCAGCATCAGACCGACGATCGCCTCCAGCTCCACGGCCGCCTTCGCGAGGTGCTCGCGGGCGCCCGCCAGCTCCTCGCCGCCGGTGCCCAGCGCCAGGAACTTCTTGATGTCCTCGGCGAGGCCGTTGAGCGCGGCGCCCTGGTTGCGGACGATCTTCCGGAAGAAGAAGTCCTGGCCCTGGATCGCCGTGGTGCCCTCGTACAGGGTGTCGATCTTGGCGTCACGGATGTACTGCTCGATCGGGTACTCCTGCAGGAAGCCGGAGCCGCCGAAGGTCTGCAGCGACTGGGCGAGCTGCTCGTAGCCCTTCTCGGAGCCGTAGCCCTTCACGATCGGCAGGAGCAGGTCGTTGAGCGCCTCCTCGGTGGAGGCGTCCTCGCCGGTCGCCTCCTTGACCGCGATCGTGTCCTGGACGGCGGCGGTGTGCAGGACGAGGGCGCGCATGCCCTCCGCGTACGCCTTCTGCAGCATCAGCGAGCGGCGCACGTCCGGGTGGTGCGTGATGGTGACCTTGGGCGCGGTCTTGTCCATGAACTGCGCCAGGTCCGGACCCTGGACGCGCTCCTTGGCGTACTCCAGCGCGTTGAGGTAGCCCGTCGACAGCGTGGAGATCGCCTTCGTGCCGACCATCATGCGGGCGAACTCGATGATGCGGAACATCTGGCGGATGCCGTCGTGCTTGTCGCCGATCAGCCAGCCCTTGGCGGGGTGGCGGTCGCCGAAGGTCATCTCGCAGGTGTTGGAGGCCTTCAGGCCCATCTTGTGCTCGACGTTGGTGGCGTAGGCGCCGTTGCGCTCGCCCAGCTCGCCGGTCTCGAAGTCGAAGAGGTACTTCGGGACGAGGAAGAGGGACAGGCCCTTGGTGCCGGGGCCGGCACCCTCGGGACGCGCCAGCACGTAGTGGAGGATGTTCTCCTCCATGTCGTGCTCACCGGAGGTGATGAAGCGCTTCACGCCCTCGATGTGCCAGGAGCCGTCCTCCTGCTGGATCGCCTTGGTGCGGCCGGCGCCCACGTCGGAGCCGGCGTCCGGCTCGGTGAGCACCATGGTGGAGCCCCAGGTGCGGTCGACCGCTATCTGCGCCCACTTCTTCTGCTCCTCGGTGCCCTCCTCGAAGAGGATGCGGGCGAACGCCGGGCCGGAGGAGTACATCCACACGGCCGGGTTCGCGCCGAGGATCAGCTCCGCGTACGCCCAGATCAGGGACGGCGGGGCGGTGGTGCCGCCGATCTCCTCGGGCAGGCCCAGGCGCCAGTACTCGGAGTCCATGAAGGCCTTGTAGCTCTTCTTGAAGGACGCCGGGACCGGAGCGGTGTTCGTCTCGGGGTCGAAGACCGGCGGGTTGCGGTCGGCGTCGGTGAAGGACTCGGCCAGCTCGTTCTCCGCGAGGCGCGTCAGCTCCTCCAGGACGCTCTTGGCGGTGTCGGTGTCCATCTCCTCGAACGGGCCGGTGCCGTACAGCTTGTCGCGGCCGAGCACTTCGAAGAGGTTGAACTCGATGTCGCGGAGATTGGACTTGTAGTGCCCCATGGTGACGGCTCCGTATAGGACTCGGCGAGGCACTGACTCCTCGCAACTGGTTCACGTACCAACAAGTAGCTCCGATGATGCTACCCGTCGGTAATAAGAAGCAACCCCGAACCGGTCATCTGTGACTCAGTACGCTTACGCCCATGTACGGCTACGACCAGAACCCGGGCGCTCAGCAGCAGTACGCCCCGCCCCCGCAGCAGCCTATGGCGGGCGGTGTCGGCGGCTACGGTCAGCAGCCGCTGTACCCCGAGCCGTCCCCGCCCTCGCTCGCGGACGCGGTGCGCGCCTTCACCACCGGGCAGATGTCCGCCGAGGACTTCCAGCAGATCTTCGCCACGTCGAAGGTGTACTGCCCGCGCGGTGACACTCCCGGCTTCCTCGCCCTGCACAACACCCAGCAGCCGGTGATCCCGATGTTCACCTCGCTGAAGGAGCTGCGCCGGTACGCGGGCAAGGAGTCCAAGTACTTCGTGATCACCGGCGCGGAGGTGATCGACCTGCTGCCGACCGGCTACGGCTGTGTCCTGGACATGGAGGGCGAGCACCGGATGGTGTTCGACGCCAAGGCGGTGGAGCAGATGGTCGACTTCGCGATGCGCCGGATGTACGGCTAGGTACCGCCCTCGCGCGGACGGCGGCCGGGACGCCCGGATCCGCCCGCCACGGTGGAGCCCGGAGGGAATTCCCTCCGGGCTTTCTCTGTTGGGAGTGGCGGAAAGTTCAATGCTCAACTAAAGTGGGCGCACAAGGAGGTACGACCATGCCTGCAGTGACCGTCGAGAACCCGCTGACGCTGCCCCGGGTGGGCGCCCCGGCCGACGCCGTGGCCCGCCCCGTACTGGCCGTCACGACCGCTCCGAGCGGTTTCGAGGGCGAGGGCTTCCCGGTGCGCCGGGCGTTCGCCGGGATCAACTACCGCCACCTCGACCCGTTCATCATGATGGACCAGATGGGCGAGGTGGAGTACGCGCCGGGCGAGCCCAAGGGCACCCCCTGGCACCCGCACCGCGGCTTCGAGACCGTCACCTACATCATCGACGGGATCTTCGACCACCAGGACTCCCAGGGCGGTGGCGGCACCATCACCAACGGCGACACCCAGTGGATGACCGCGGGCTCGGGCCTCCTGCACATCGAGGCCCCGCCGGAGCACCTCGTCGTCTCCGGCGGCCTCTTCCACGGCCTCCAGCTGTGGGTGAACCTCCCGGCCAAGGACAAGATGATGCCCCCGCGCTACCAGGACATCCGCGGCGGCAGCGTCCAGCTGCTGGCGTCCCCCGACGGCGGCGCGCTGCTCCGTGTCATCGCGGGCGAACTGGACGGCCACCAGGGTCCCGGCATCACGCACACGCCGATCACCATGATCCACGCGACCGTCGCCCCGGGCGCCGAGGTCACCCTGCCCTGGCGCGAGGACTTCAACGGTCTCGCCTACGTCCTCGCGGGCCGCGGCAGCGTCGGTGCGGAGCGCCGGCCCGTCCACATGGGCCAGACCGCCGTCTTCGGCAGCGGATCCTCGCTGACCGTGCGCGCGGACGAGAAGCAGGACGGGCACACGCCGGACCTGGAGGTCGTCCTCCTCGGCGGGCAGCCCATCCGTGAGCCCATGGCGCACTACGGGCCGTTCGTCATGAACACCAAGGACGAGCTGATGCAGGCCTTCGAGGACTTCCAGAAGGGCCGCCTCGGCACGATCCCGGCCGTGCACGGCATGACCGAGGGCGGGCTGTAACCCCTTCGGCGACCGAGTCGGCCGGCACTCGGCGAAGCCCCGCCCGGGACCTTGTGGTCCCGGGCGGGGCTTTCGTCGTACCGACACGCCGGGGCGGCGTGTCGTGATCCGATTTGTGTGTATTTCGTATTAATCTCCGTGACTGTAAGGGGTCGATCTGTGGCAGACCGTATCCACCCACTCCATGGAGATGACATGCACAAGCTTCGCAAGACCGCCGTTCTGGTCGTTGCCCTCGGCAGCGTAGGACTCCTCGGCGCGGGCACCGCCCACGCCGACGGCTCCGGCCGCCACGTCATGCAGAGTTCCAACTGCAAGTCGCACGACCTGGACCTCGACCTCCTCGGCGAGGTCGGGATCCTCAACGGCCTGTTGGGCAACGCGCTCAACGGCGAGGGCAACCCCGGCGCGCAGTACACCCACAACGGCTCCAGCATGGGCTGCGACGACCGGGGCTGGTGACAAGAGGACGGTTCAGCACCGCTTGTCCGGTGGCAAGTGGCTGATCCCCTGTGCGGCAACCCCCGAAGGGCCCGGCCCCTCGGGGGTTGCCGCTATCCCTCCACCAGGGTCTTGAGCTGCTTCAGGTCGCCACGCACCGTGTTCTCGATCCGGTGGACCTGGGCCATTCCTCCCGGACCGCCGAAGGCGTCGTGGATGTCCGCCGGCTCGTACTCGATCCGGATCTGCACCTGGCTGTGGTCCTGGTCCAGCGACCGCACCGAGAAGGCGCCCTTCAGCTCCGGGCTGCCCTGCGTCTGCCAGGTGATGATCTGGTCGTTGCCGCGGTCGGCGAGGACAGCCTCGAACTCCCGCTGCACACCTCCGGTCTGGACGTCGAGACGGGCGCGATTGCTGCCCCGCGCATAGGCGCGTCGGACGCCGTCGATGAATGTCGGATAGGACTCGACGTCGTGCAGCTGGTCCCAGACCTTCCGGGCGGGGGCGTCGATGTCGATGTGCTCTTCGAGCCTGCTCATCGCGAACCTCACCTCCTGGCCCGGTGGACCGGGCCCCTCGGGTCCTTCCAGCCTGCGCCGCGGTCCGGACCCCCGGCAACCACAGACCCGCACGGCGCCCCGCGGGCCCGTCCCCGCGCGTGACTGGCAGCGGGATCGCCGGGACCGACCGGCGGGGTCGATCGGCAGGGTCGGCCGGCAGGCGCGGCCTCACCCGGCCGGACCCGCGCGGCGGGACAGCCGCGGCACCGCGTGGTGCGCTGGAAGCGTGTCGCTGCTGCCCGAGCCCGTCCGCCGACTCGCCGCCTGGTGCGCCGTGCTGCTGCTCGTCGCCGGGGTCGGGTGGGTGGGGGTGCAGCTGTGCGCGGAGTTCCGCACCGCCGTCACGCCCGTGCTGCTCGCCCTGCTGGGCACCGCGCTGCTCGGCCCCCTGTACCGGAGACTGGTCACGGCCGGGATGCAGCGCTCGCTCGCGGCCGGGCTGACCTGTGTGGCCGTGGTGGTCGTCGTCGGCGGCGCCGTCTACATCGTCGTCGCCGCCCTCATCGACACCGGGGACCAGATCGTCGCCTCGCTGCGCAGCGCCGCCAGGGCCGTCGCCCAGCACTTCGGAGCCGCGGGAACCGGGCTCGACGACCTCGCCCGCAACGCGCGCACACTGCTGAGCAGGTTCGGCGGGACCGCCGCCTCCAATGTCATCAGCGGGGTCAGCGTGGTCGGCGAGTCCCTCGCGATCGCGGTGCTCGCGCTGCTGCTCGTCTTCTTCTTCCTGCGCGACTCGCACCGGGTGGTCGGGAGTCTGCGTTCCCTCGCGCCCGGCGACACCGCCGACCTCCTGGAGGCGACCGCACGGCGCGCCTACGGGGCCGTCGAGGGGTTCATGCGCGGGACCACCCTCATCGCCCTCATCGACGCCGTCTGCATCGGCGTCGGCCTGCTGGTCCTGCGGGTGCCCGGCGCGGTCGGCCTCGCGGCGCTGGTCTTCGTCACCGCCTACATCCCCTACCTCGGCGCCTTCCTCTCCGGCGCGGTGTCCGTGCTGGTCGCCCTCGCCGACCGCGGGTTCGTCATCGCGCTGTGGGCGCTCGGGGTCGTCCTCGCGGTGCAGGTGCTGGAGGGGCACGTGCTCCAGCCGGCCATCCAGAGCCGGACCGTGCAGATGCATCCCGCGGTGGTGATGCTGACGATCACGGCCGGGGCGTCCGTCGCGGGCATCCTCGGCATGCTGCTCGCGGTGCCGCTGACCGCGGCCGCCTTCGCGGTCGTCCACGAACTGCGGGTGCGCTACGGGGTGCCGGAGCCGTCGGACCCCTAGCCCGGCGGGGCGTGGCCGGTGCGGGCCTGTCGGAGTCGTGGTTTCGGGGGTGCTGTGGGCGGTGGGGCCCGTCGGACGCGTGGCTTCGGTGCGCTGCGGCCCGTGCCGGCCTGCCGGAGTCGTGGTTTCGGGGGTGCTGCGGCCGGTGCGGCCCGCTCGGACGCGTGGCTTGCCGGGGCTACGGACCGGCGCGGGCCCCGTCGGACTCGTACAGCTCGAACCAGATGCTCTTGCCCTCGCCGCGCGGATCCACCCCCCACCCGTCCGCGAGCAGCTCGATCAGCACCAGGCCGCGTCCGGAGGAGGCCAGCTCCCCCGGGCGGCGCAGGTGCGGGAGGTCGTCGCCGCCGTCCGTGACCTCCACCCGCAGCCGGCGCCCGGCCGGTCCCCCGGTGACCTCGGCGAGCAGCAGCGCGTCGGCGTCGGTGTGCACGAGGACGTTGGTGACCATCTCGGAGACCAGCAGCACCGCCGCGTCCACCTGCTCGGCGCCGGTCCAGTCGTGCAGCAGCTCGCGCAGGTGCCGGCGGGCCTCGGCGATCCGCTCGGGCTCGTCCTGCGCCACCGACAGCAGCGTGCGCCGCACCCGTGACCCCGGCGCGACCGTGCCGCCGTGGGCCGGGTCCGCCTCGGGCCGGGACAGCAGCAGTACCGCTATGTCGTCCTCGCGGCGGTCGGCCAGCGGGCCGGTGGTGTGGTGCGAGGACGGCCCGTGCACGCCCTGCACCAGCGCGTCGGCCAGCACCTCCAGGCCGCGCCCGGGATCCGCGTCGCACCCCTCGAAGTCCTCCAGGATCGTGCGGATGCGCCGCCAGCCGCTCTCCAGGTCGTGGCCGCCGGTCTCGATCAGGCCGTCGGTGCACAGCACCAGGGTCTCGCCGGGCTCCAGCGCGAACCGGGTCGTCGGATAGTCGGCGTCCGGGTCGACGCCCAGCGGCAGCCCGCCCGAGGTCGGCCGCATCATCACCGTGCCGTCGGCCATGCGGATCGCCGGGTCCGGGTGCCCTGCGCGGGCGATCTCCAGCATGCCGGTGGCGGGATCCACCTCCGCGTACAGGCAGGTCGCGAAGCGCAGGTCGGTCAGGTGCTCGTCGTGCGTGATGCCGTGCAGGAAGCGGGAGGCGCGGGTGAGTACGGCGTCCGGGCGGTGGCCCTCGGACGCGTAGGCGCGCAGCGCGATGCGGAGCTGGCCCATGAGGCCCGCCGCGCGGACGTCGTGCCCCTGGACGTCCCCGATGGCCAGCGCGAACCTGCCTCCCCGGGCCTTCGTCCGCAGGCTGCCCCCGGGCAGCGGGATCAGGTCGTACCAGTCCCCGCCGACCTGCAGCCCGCCGCCGGTCGGGATGTAGCGGGCGGCCACCTGCATCCCGGGGATCTCGGGACCCAGCGAGGGCAGCATGGAGCGCTGCAGGCCCTCGGTCAGCTCCCGCTCCGACTCGGCCGCGCCCGCCCGGGTCAGGGCCTGGGCGAGCATCCGGGCCACCGTCGTCAGGACGGCGCGCTCGTCCGGGGTGAACGCCACCGGATAGGTGAAGGCCGCCATCCAGGCGCCCATGGTGCGCCCGGCCACCGTCAGCGGCAGGAACGCCCACGAGTGGCGGCCGAAGGGCCGGGCGAGCGGCCAGGTGATCGGGTAGCGGGTCCGGTAGTCGCCCGGCGAGGACATGTACACGGCCCGGCCGGTGCGCACGACCTCGGCCGCCGGGTAGGCGGTGGTCAGCGGCATGTGCGAGAAGGGGTTCATGTCGCCGGGCTCGTGCCCGTGCTGGCCGATGATCGTCAGCCGGTCGCCCTCGGCCCCGAACACCACGAGCCCGTCCGGGGAGAACCCCGGCATCGACAGGCCGCCCGCCACCCGCAGCACCTCCGCGGTGGACCGTGCCTCGGCCAGCGCCCGGCCCGCGTCCAGCAGGAACGCCTCCCGGGAGCGCCGCCAGTCCCCGGTGACCGCGGAGCGGGCCGCGGTCGTGCCCGGGGTCGGCTCGGTGACCTCCTGGAGGGTGCCGATCAGCTCGTACGCCTGCCGCTCGGGGTCGTAGGACGGCTTCGAACGGCTGCGGACGACCCGGACGACCCGCCCCTGCTCGTCCATGATCCGGATGCGTACCTCGGCGAGCGTGCCCTCGGCGGCCGCGAGCCGGACCACCCCGGTGATCTCGTTCCAGTCGACCGGATGAAAACGGGCCCGGGTCTGGCCCTCCGTGAGGGTGGTCGCCTCCGCGGGCAGCCCGAGCAGCCGCGCCGCCTCCGCGTCCACGGTGACCAGGCCCGTGGCCGTGTCCCAGCGCCACAGTCCGGTCGCGAGGGCGCCGAGGACGTCACCTACGGACGGTAGGGGCTCGCCAGTGCGCATTGCCCCACTTTAAGAAGATCTTATGGATGGATGCCAGTGTGCGAAGTTCTGATTGATGAGCGCCCCTGTGCCTGGAGGTGCCGCCAAGGACCCGGAGCCGGTGCCGGGAGTGCGGGTGCGGGGGGCCGGAGGAGCGGGTGCCGGAAGCCGGGCGGGGTGAGCCGGGGACGCCGGGCGGGTGGGGGCGGAAACCCGATGGGCGGGTGAGTAAAAGGGTGGGGAGCCGATCTTGGGCTGCCCGGTACCCTTGATGGGTCCGGGCCCCGTGCCCGGCTCCCGTCGGGGCGGCAGCCCCGGCACTCATCACCCCACCACGAAGGACGATGAACGACGATGCATCGGTACAGGTCCCACACCTGCGGCCAGCTCCGCGCCTCTGACGTCGGTACCGATGTCCGGCTGAGTGGCTGGCTGCACAATCGGCGCGACCTGGGCGGCATCCTCTTCATCGATCTGCGCGACCACTACGGGATCACCCAGCTGGTGGCCCGTCCCGGCACGCCCGCCTACGAGGCCCTGGACAAGATCTCCAAGGAGTCCTCGGTCCGCGTCGACGGCCAGGTTGTTTCACGTGGAACCGAGAACGTGAACCCCGACCTGCCCACCGGTGAGATCGAGGTCGAGGTCGGCGAGGTCGAGCTGCTGGGCGCCGCCGCCCCGCTGCCGTTCACGATCAACGCCGAGGACGGGGTCAACGAGGAGCGGCGCCTGGAGTACCGCTTCCTGGACCTGCGCCGCGAGCGCATGCACCGCAACATCATGCTGCGTACGGCCGTGATCTCCGCGATCCGCCACAAGATGGTGGCGATGGGCTTCAACGAGATGGCGACGCCGATCCTGTCCGCCACCTCCCCCGAGGGCGCCCGTGACTACGTGGTCCCCTCCCGTGTGCACCCGGGCAAGTTCTACGCGCTGCCGCAGGCCCCGCAGCAGTTCAAGCAGCTGCTGATGATCTCCGGCTTCGACCGCTACTTCCAGATCGCGCCCTGCTTCCGTGACGAGGACGCCCGCGCGGACCGCTCGCCGGGCGAGTTCTACCAGCTCGACGTCGAGATGTCCTTCGTCGAGCAGGAGGACGTCTTCCAGCCGATCGAGAAGCTCATGACGGAGCTGTTCGAGGAGTTCGGCGGCGGACGCCACGTCACCTCGCCCTTCCCGCGGATCCCGTTCCGCGAGGCGATGCTCAAGTACGGCTCCGACAAGCCGGACCTGCGCGCCAAGCTGGAGCTGGTGGACATCACCGACGTCTTCGAGGGCTCGGAGTTCAAGGCGTTCGCCGGCAAGCACGTGCGCGCGCTGCCGGTGCCGGACGTCTCCGCGCAGCCCCGCAAGTTCTTCGACCAGCTCGGTGACTACGCCGTGGAGCAGGGCGCCAAGGGCCTGGCCTGGGTGCGCGTGGCCGAGGACGGCTCGCTCTCCGGTCCGATCGCCAAGTTCCTCACCGAGGCGAACGTCGCCGAGCTGACCAAGCGGCTCTCCCTGGCCCCCGGCCACGCCGTCTTCTTCGGCGCGGGTGAGTTCGACGAGGTCTCCAAGATCATGGGCGCGGTCCGGGTGGAGGCCGCCAAGCGGGCCGGCCACTTCGAGGAGGGCGTCTTCCGCTTCTGCTGGATCGTCGACTTCCCGATGTACGAGAAGGACGAGGAGACCGGCGGGATCGACTTCTCGCACAACCCGTTCTCGATGCCGCAGGGCGGCCTGCAGGCCCTGGAGACCCAGGACCCGCTGGACATCCTGGGCTGGCAGTACGACATCGTCTGCAACGGCGTCGAGCTGTCCTCCGGCGCGATCCGGAACCACGAGCCGGAGATCATGCTCAAGGCCTTCGAGATCGCGGGCTACGACCGTGACACCGTCGAGGAGAAGTTCGCGGGCATGTTGCGCGCGTTCCGCTTCGGCGCTCCGCCGCACGGTGGCATCGCCCCGGGCGTGGACCGCATCGTCATGCTCCTCGCGGACGAGCCCAACATCCGCGAGACGATCGCCTTCCCGCTCAACGGCAACGCCCAGGACCTGATGATGGGCGCGCCCACCGAGCTGGACGAGAGCCGCCTGCGGGAGCTGCACCTGTCCGTCCGCAAGCCGCAGCCGAAGTAGGGCACAGTTCGGCAGGAAGGGCCCGGAACCGGATGCGGTTCCGGGCCCTTCCGCTTACGCGCCCGCACCGGGCGCGAGGGCGGCCTATTCGTCGTCCTGCTCGGTCTCCGTGTCGGGGGATGCTCCGTCCTCCAGCAGCCGCTCGGCGATGTCGTCGGACCAGTGCTGGGCCCAGGCGCGCAGGGCGGTGACCTGGGGTTCGGTCAGACCGCACCGGAGGAAGTCCACGTCCGCGTACCAGTCCGTCCCGGTGAGGCGGGACTGGAGGGTGGGCAGGTCGAAGGGGTCGTGGGCGTGGCGGCGGCCCAGTTCCTCCAGTTCGGGAAGCGAGAAGCGGGTCGCCGCCGCCTGCGCGTCGATCAGGTCGACGGCCGAGCCCCGGTCGTACAGCGCCCGGATCTTCGTGCCGACGGCGTCTTCGAGGGAGAGGGCGGGGCCGTACCCGGTCAGCTCGGGCGGCTGCCAGAAGGTCTCCTTGTGCAGAGTGAGCGCGCAGGGCTCGCCGGTCGGCGGGTCCGTGACGGTCAGCTGTGCGGTGAGCGCGGTGCCGGCCCCCGCCCGCACCTGCCGCCCCCGGGCCTCCAGGGCCGCACCGACGGCACGGGCGATCCTCTCGGTGGACTCGGGACTCTCGGTGGCGAAGTCGAGGTTGGCATGCGGGCGCTGCACCAGGCCGTGCGCTTGGAGGGCGTAACCGCCGGCGAGCACCAGGACGAACGGGCCGCCGGCGACGACGTCCGCGAGGAGCCGCCGATGGGGTTCGGGCATGTTCACGGGACGATCTTCTCCGGCTTCCCGCCGTAGCCGTGGGTCCCGCGCGGGAACTTCCCGTGCGGTGACTCGTCATTGCACCCTTCGCCAGGGCCCGTTGCTGTATGCACGGGGTTCACTGCTGCTCGCCGGTCCTGCTTTCATACCGCGGCAGGTTCTGGGTCGAGATGGTCCAGTCGCCGGACCTCCATGTCGGCGAGGGCGATCACCATCACGTCGGGGCGGCGCATGATCCCCGCGGACTCGTCCTCCACGTCCGGCTCGCCTGTGTGGGCCACGATCTCGTCCGGCATCACTTTTTCGAGGCGTTTCCGCAGGTGCAGGGTGGTCAGCTGGTGCGGGCCGACGGGCGCCATCATGTCGTGGACGATTCCTTCCTCGGTGACCTCGAACTTGCCGGGCAGGGTGTCGTCCATGGACTGAACGAAGTCGCGCATGGCCCGGTACCGGTGGGAGGCGCCCTGCTGTGCGTCGTCCGGGGCGATGGTCATGGCGCTCGCTCCTCGTCTGTGCCCGGGGGCAAGGATCGTCACGTTCATGCTAGGCGGCCTCCGGGCGATCGGATCGGCAGTCGCCGCAGCGACCGCCCGGTGCGGGCGAGCGGAAGGCACGGTCGCAGCCGTCGCAGTTGCGGAGCGGGTGTCTGAGGGCCGGTGCCTGTGACATCGGAGAGTCGAACGGGGGCGGCGGCGGAAGCTGCGCGGCCAGGCGGTGAGCCAGGAAGGCGGCCGGACGGATCAGGGGTTCCGTCGGCAGGTTCCCGCGGCGTGGTTCAAGAGCAGCTACAGCAGCGGCAACGACGGCAACTCCTGCGTTGAGCTTGCCGTCACCCCCGGCACCGTGCACGTCCGTGACTCCAAGAACGTCGAAGGTCCCCGCCTGGCACCCACGCTCAGCGTCTGGACGAGCTTCGTGACCTACGCGTCGGGGACCTGACGTCTTACTGCGTCGGCTTCTCCTCCAGGCGCGGGAAGAGGACCGCTCCCTTGGTGACGGTGGATCCGGCCGGCAGCCTGCCCCATTCGCCCGCGGCCTGGACCCGCTGCTCGGCGAGGGAGCCGAGGGCGGCCTCGGCGCCGAGGGAGTCCCAGAGCCTCTGGGAGGTCTCCGGCATGACCGGGTTCAGCAGGACGGCGATCGCGCGCAGCGACTCGGCCGCCGTGTAGAGGATCGCGGCCAGGCGGGCCCTGCCCTCGTCGCTGGTGTCCTTGGCCACCTTCCACGGCTCCTGCTCCGTGAGGTAGCCGTTGACCTGCTTGACGAAGTCGAAGACGGCCAGGATGCCGCCCTGGAAGTCCAGCTCGTCACCGATGCGCCGGTCGGCCTCGGCGACGGCCTTCGCCAGCCCCTCGTGGACCGCCCGCTCGGCCTCCCCGTCGTCCGTGGACGCCGGCAGTTCGCCGCCGAAGTACCTGCCGACCATGGCGGCCACGCGGGAGGCGAGGTTGCCGTAGTCGTTGGCCAGCTCGGAGGTGTAGCGGGCCGAGAAGTCCTCCCAGGAGAAGGAGCCGTCCTGGCCGAAGGCGATGGCGCGCAGGAAGTACCAGCGGTAGGCGTCCACGCCGAAGTGCGAAGTGAGGTCCTGCGGCTTGATGCCGGTCAGGTTGGACTTGGACATCTTCTCGCCGCCGGCCATCAGCCAGCCGTTCGCGGCGATCGTGCCGGGCAGGGGCAGGCCCTGGGCCATCAGCATCGCCGGCCAGATCACCGCGTGGAAGCGGAGGATGTCCTTGCCGACCAGGTGGACGTCGGCCGGGAAGGTCGCCTCGAACTTCTCCCGGTTCTCGTTGTAGCCGACCGCCGTCGCGTAGTTCAGCAGCGCGTCGACCCACACGTAGATGACGTGCCGGTCGTCCCAGGGGACCGGGATGCCCCAGTCGAAGGTCGAGCGGGAGACGGAGAGATCCTGCAGGCCCCGGCGGACGAAGTTCACGACCTCGTTGCGCGCGGACTCGGGCCGGACGAAGCCGGGGTTCGCCTCGTAGTGGGCGAGCAGCCGGTCGGCGTACGCGCTCAGGCGGAAGAAGTAGTTCTCCTCGCTGAGGATCTCCACCGGCCTGCGGTGGATCGGGCACAGCTTCAGACCCGCGAACTCGCCCTCGCCGTCGATCAGTTCACCCGGGAGCTTGTACTCCTCGCAGCCCACACAGTACGGCCCCTCGTAGCCGCCCTTGTAGATCTCGCCCTTGTCGTACAGGTCCTGCACGAACTCCTGGACGCGGTCGGTGTGCCGCCGCTGCGTGGTGCGGATGAAGTCGTCGTTCGCGATCTCCAGGTGCTCCCAGAGGGGCTTCCAGGCATCGGTGACGAGCCGGTCGGCCCACTGCTGGGGGGTGACCCCGTTCGCCTCGGCCGTGCGCATGATCTTCTGACCGTGCTCGTCCGTGCCGGTGAGGAACCACACCCTCTCGCCGCGCTGACGGTGCCAGCGGGAGAGCACGTCGCCCGCGACGGTCGTGTAGGCGTGGCCCAGGTGAGGAGCATCGTTGACGTAGTAGATGGGAGTCGTCACGTAGAACGACTCCGCATCCTCGGACTGCGGTCCCCTGGTCTGCATGCCCGGCAAGCTTAGCCGCGGCGCATGCGGGGGGTTCCGGCGTTTTTACTCCGGTGCGCCGCCGAAGCGCTCCTTGTACGCCTGCAGGTCCTCGTCCGTCAGCTTGGCGAACAGGACCGGCGGGACGGTGAAGGCGGTGCCGGACGGGACGAAGGCGAGGGACTTCGCCTCCTCGGCGGTGACCCAGGCCGCGGTGTCGTCCGCCAGCGCGAACGCCTCGCGCATGGTCTTCGCCGTCGCCGGGATGAACGGCTCGGACACCACCGCGTACAGGTGGATCAGGTTCATCGCGGTCCGCAGGGTGAGGGCCGCGGCGTCCTTGTCGGTCTTGATCTCCAGCCAGGGGGCCTTCTCCTCCAGGTAGGAGTTGCCGGCCGACCACAGGGCGCGCAGGGCGGCGGCCGCCTTGCGGAACTGGAGGGTCTCCATGTGCGACTCGTACTCGGCGAGGAGCGAGGCGATCTCCTCGCCGAGGCGCATCTCGGCCTCGCCCGGCTCGCCGCCGGCCGGCACGTCGTCGCCGAAGCGCTTGCGGGAGAAGGACAGCACGCGGTTGACGAAGTTGCCGAGGGTGTCCGCGAGGTCCTTGTTCACCGTGGCCGTGAAGTGCTCCCAGGTGAAGGACGAGTCGTCCGACTCCGGGGCGTTGGCGATCAGGAAGTAGCGCCAGTAGTCGGCGGGGAGGATCTCCAGGGCCTGGTCGGTGAAGACGCCCCGCTTCTGCGAGGTGGAGAACTTGCCGCCGTAGTACGTCAGCCAGTTGAAGGCCTTGACGTAGTCGACCTTCTTCCACGGCTCGCGCACGCCCAGCTCGGTGGCCGGGAACATCACCGTGTGGAAGGGGACGTTGTCCTTCGCCATGAACTCCGTGTAGCGGACGGTGTCGTCGGCCTCGTACCACCAGGACTTCCAGTCCCGGTTCTCCGGGTCCTGGTCCGCCCACTCCTTCGTCGCGCCGATGTACTCGATCGGGGCGTCGAACCAGACGTAGAAGACCTTGCCCTCGGCGGCCAGTTCCGGCCACGTGTCCGCCGGGACCGGCACGCCCCAGTCCAGGTCACGGGTGATCGCCCGGTCGTGCAGGCCCTCGGTCAGCCACTTGTGGGCGATGGAGGATGCCAGCTGCGGCCAGTCCTTGTCGTGGCGGGCGACCCACTCGCGGACCTCGCTCTCCAGCTTCGACTGGAGGAGGAAGAGGTGCTTGGTCTCACGGACCTCCAGGTCCGTGGAGCCCGAGATCGCCGAACGGGGGTTGATCAGGTCCGTGGGGTCGAGGACCCGGGTGCAGTTCTCGCACTGGTCGCCGCGGGCCTTGTCGTAGCCGCAGTGGGGGCAGGTGCCCTCCACATAGCGGTCCGGCAGGAAGCGGCCGTCGGTGGGCGAGTAGACCTGGCGGATCGCGCGCTCTTCGATGAAGCCGTTCTCGTTCAGCCTGCGGGCGAAGTGCTGGGTGATCTCGCGGTTCTCGGCGGAGGAACTCCGGCCGAAGTAGTCGAACGCCAGCGCGAAGCCGTCGTAGACCGCCTTCTGGGCGTCGTGCGCCTGGGCGCAGAACTCGTCGACCGGGAGGCCCTGCTCCTTGGCGGCAAGTTCCGCGGGGGTGCCGTGCTCGTCCGTCGCGCAGATGTACAGGACGTCGTGGCCGCGCTGGCGGAGGTACCGGGAGTACACGTCCGCCGGGAGCATGGACCCCACCATGTTGCCCAGGTGCTTGATTCCGTTGATGTACGGAAGGGCGCTGGTGATGAGGTGTCGAGCCATCGCGGGCTGCTCCCAGGTTGCTACGCGGGGTGATGGCCGCGGGTGTCTGTCGGTGTCCGCGGTCGTCTTCGAACCTTGAAAGCGTAGCCGAAACGGGGGTGCCGCCCGCCTCCCGTTTTACGGGGTGAGAAGCGGACGGCACCGGTGGAGGGGATCGGCGGGGGCCGGCAGGGCCGGGAGAGCCGGGACGAGGGCCGGCAGGGCCGGGACGGGGGCGGGCGGGCAGGGTGGGGCGGGAGGCGTTACGGACGCCAGGCGGCGAGCACGCCCTCGTACAGCTCCGTGTCCGTCAGCTCGCGCGGGGCCGGGCCCGCGTGGAAGAAGGACGTGTTGCCGGTCTTCAGCTTGCGCAGGTAGTCGAAGGCCTTGTTGTCGTGCTCACCGAAGGCGACGAAGGAGAAGAAGACGGAGGGGTGCTTCCCGGCGGCCTCGGTGAGGGACTGGGTGGCGGGGGTCTTCGCGTCGGGGGCGCCGTCCGTCTGGAAGACCACCAGGGCCGGGGTGGCGGGGTCCGCGTCCTGCTGGTGGTTCTTCTCGTAGTGCGCGAGGACGGCCTCCACGGCGGCGTGGTAGCTGGTACGGCCCATGCGGCCGAGGGAGGCGTGGACGTCGTCGATCTTCGTCTCGTGGTCCGCGGTGAGGGTGAGGTCGGTGGTGCCGTCGACCTCCGTGGAGAAGAACACGACGTGGACCGTGGCCTCGGGGTCGAGATGCGCGGCGAGGGCGAGGGTCTGGTCGGCGAGGGCCTGGGCGGAGCCGTCCTTGTAGTACGGGCGCATGCTGGCGGAGCGGTCGAGTACGAGGTAGAGCTTCGCTCGGGCGCCGGTGAGGTCGGAGTTCTTGAGGGTGGTGGTGGCGGCCTTGTAGGCGGTGGTGAGGGAGGGGGTGCGGGCCTTCACACGGGTGAGGGGGAGGGCGGGTTTGGCCGGGCCCGTCCCGGTCTCCGGGGCGGGCCCCGCCTCGGCTTCGCCTTCGGCGCTGTTCTCGTCCCCACCCGCACCACCCGTGCGGCTCTCGTCGTCGGCTGCGGGTGACTCCTGTGGGGCGTCCTCGCCGTCGGCGGCCTGCGGCTCGTCCGGGGTCTCCTCCGCCACGACCGTTCCAGCAGCAGAAGAAGAAGCAGAAGAAGCAGAAGCAGCCACCGGCTCCGGCTCACCGGCCGGCTCCCGTTCCGGCTCCACGTCCGCGACCGGCTCGGGCTCGGCTGCGGGCTCGGACTTCACGTCGGTGACCGGCTCGGGCTCGGCCTCGGTTGCGGGCTCGGCCTCTGCCGTGGGCTCGGCTTCCGCCGCTGGGTCGGGCTCGGCTTCCGCCACGGGCTCGGGCTCCTCGGCGACCGGCTCGGGGGCGAGCTGCGGTTCCACCTCGGCCTGCGTCTCGGCCTCGGCCGCCGTCTGCTCCGCCTCGGTCACCGGCTCTGCCTCGGGAACCAGCTTCGCCTCAGCCACCGGCTCCGCCTCGGTCACCGGCTTCGGCTCCGCCTGTGCGGCAGTCTCCGGCTCGGCCTCAGCCGCCGGCGCAGCGGTCTGCTCTGCTTCAGCCTCAGCCTCCGGCTCTGCTTCAGCGGTCCGCTCGGCTTCAGCCTCCGGCTCTGCTTCAGCGGTCCGCTCGGCTTCAGCCGTCGGCTCCGCCTCAGCGGCCTGCTCGGTCGGCTCGGCCTGTGCCGCCTGCTCGGCCTCGGCCGTCTGCTCGGGCGCAGTTGTCGGGGTGGTCTCGGCTGTCGGCTGCTGGTGGTGGGCGGGCTCTGTCGCCTGCCTGGGGACCGTTACGTGGTCGAAGGCCGCCGACACCAGATCGTGCTCGTCCGGGGAGGACGTACGGGGCTCGGGGACCTGGGCGGTCGAGGTCGGGGTTTCTTCGGCGGCGGGCGTCGGCTCGGGAGCCGGGGCCGGCGAAGGGCGACGGTCCGCACCCTCTGCCTCGGCGGTGCGCGTCTTGCGCCCTCGGCCGAACGCGTTCCGCAGGAGAGTGAGAATGCCCATGTGCGCAACCCTTCGCGTGAGTTGTTCCCGTCGATCCCTGGCCAGGACGGACACGTAAGGTTAGCGGCCCCACATTGCGTTTCGGTCGCTGCCCGGGGCGTCAGTGCGGTGTCGTGATCGCTCGCGCCGCGGCCACCTCCTGGCGCAGCGGTTCGAGGACGCTGTCCGAGGGGCCGGTCAGACGGGTGCGGACCGCGGTGAGGGTCTCCGACCGCCGTACGCCTTCGGACAGTTCGCGCAGCTGGCCGGCCACCTGGTCGATCTCCGCGGCCGACGGGGGCTCCGCGCCGTGGCGGACGCGGACTCGGGCCGCGGTCGTCGCGTCGATGATGCGTTCCACGGCGACCACCAGCGGCCACCAGGCCGCGGCCCGGCGTCCGGTGGGCGGTGGTTCGGTCAGGGCGCGCTGGAACTCCGTGCGGATGACCGACAAATCCCGGTACAGGCGGCGGCGCATACGGGCGCGGGCGGCGGGGTCGGTCTGCGGGCCGAACGCCGCCTCCACGTACGCCGCCGTGTCGGCCACCGCGTCCGCGAGGCGGTCGCCGACACGGGTGCGCCAGCTCTCCGGCCACAGCAGGTAGCCCGCGACCAGGGCGATCGCGCAGCCCATGAGGGAGTCCAGGAGGCGGGGCAGCAGGAGGGCCGTGCCCTGGTGGTTCAGGTTGTCGGAGAGGAGGAGGATCACCGGGGTGATCGCCGCCGTCTGGTAGCCGTAGCCGCGGGGGGTCAGGGCCGGGATCAGCGGGGCGAGGACGAACATCACGGGGACGTCCCACCAGCCCCGGGGCACCTCCGCAAGGACCGCCGCCGCGATCACCAGGCCCGCCACCGTGCCCAGCGCCCGCAGCAGCGCCCGCGAGAACACCGAGCCGAAGTCGGGCTTGAGGACGAAGGTGATCGTCAGGGCCACCCAGTAGGAGCGGGGGACCGGGACGAGCGAGACCAGGGCCTGCGCGATGCCGATGCAGAGGGCGAGGCGCAGGCCGTAGCGCCAGGAGTTGGCGGAGAGGACGGCGCTGCGGGCTGCGCGGGCCGTGCGGATGCCGAGCGC
The DNA here is from genome assembly GCF_042958635.1 of Streptomyces sp. NPDC007971. NCBI lineage: Bacteria > Bacillati > Actinomycetota > Actinomycetes > Kitasatosporales > Streptomycetaceae > Streptomyces > Streptomyces sp. NPDC007971. Next base: position 221,948 of record NZ_JBIBJK010000010.1, on the reverse strand, counting down.
GGACGGGCGGCCGAGGCGGTCGTCGCCGCCATGGCGGTCCCCCCGCTTGGCCGAGGCCGGGAACGGGGGAGGGCCGATGTCCGGGTGGGTGACGACCTCGGTGGCGTGACGCAGGGCGTGGTCGACGGCCCGGGCGGTCTCGGTGGCGGGGAGGGGAAGGGCGGGCAGGGCTGCCGGCCCGGTGTCTCCGGTCTCGACGGACCGGGCCAGGCGGCGGACCTCTTCGGGTACCTCCGGCGGGAGCGGGCGGCCGGAGAGATGGACCGCGGGTGCCGCCTCGACCACCGGCGTGATCGCGTTCAACTGGGCCAGCAGACGGGTGAGTTCGCGGCTGCGGCCGTGGTGACGGGCGCGGTGGGCGAGGATGAGGTCGTAGGAGCGGTTGAGGGACTGGGTGACGTCGAAGCGGGTGGTCATGTAGCGGTCCGGGTCGCCGCAGGCGGCCAGCAGGTCGGCCACCGCCCGGTACGCGGCCGCGACCGACGCGCGCTCCGGCACCCCCGCCCGCAGCGGCCAGGCGAGCAGCGCCAGGGCGAGGACGAGCAGACCGCCGCCGGTCATCAGGGCCGGGGGCAGCCACCAGGGGCTGGGGAGCGGAAGTCCCGCGCCGATCACGGCGTTCAGGAGCAGCAGCAGTCCGGACACGGACGCCACCGCGCCGATCGTCGAGATCATTCCGGACAGCAGGGCGACGCAGGTGACGGTGGCGACCGCGACCCACCCGCGGCCGTACACCAGCGCGCCCAGGACGACACCGACGGCGCCGACGAGCTGTGGGACGGCCATGTTGATGACGCGCATGCGGTAGGCGTCGGCGGTGTCGCCGATGACGCCGTTCAGCGCGCCCATGGAGGCGAGTGCGCCGTAGGCGGGCTGCCCGGCCGCGAGGCCGATCGCCAGGGGAGCCGACATGCCGACGGCCGCCCGGGCCATCGCGGCCCGGTTGAGGGGTGCCCGGTGGGGTTGGAGGTTCCGGACCAGCCAGTCGGGTGGGGTCAGGCCGATGGGGAACTCGCGAGACATGCGCCCATTATGGGCACTTCGCCCCGGCCCATCCTCGCCCGTCCGCGCCTGCTCCGGCCTGCTCGGAACCGGCTTGCCCCGGTCCGCTCCGGCCCGCCTCGGTCCGCACCGGGCTGCCCGGGTCCGGCTTCCCCAGGGCCCGCCTCGACTTGCCCGGGACTGCCCTGGCCGGTTTCCGCCCGCTCCGGCTCGCCTGGAATGCCGTCCGGCCCGGCCCGAAGGGAGCACCGCCTGCCCGGGTCCGCCCGGGCGGGCGTTCTCGGCGGCGGGTTGTGCTGCCCCGGGGTTCGTCCTCCGGTTAGGAGGGGTGTGTGTCGATGCCGGCCAGGAACTGCCCGAGGATCTCGTTGAACTCCGGCGCCCGTTCCAGGTTCGGCAGGTGGGCGGCTCCGTCGATCACGTGCAGCGCGGAGTGGGGGATCGCCGAGTGCATCGCCTCGGCGTCCGACACCGGCGTGTACGTGTCGTCGGCGCCGGTCACGACGAGGGCGGGGACGGCCACCCCGGTCAGCAGGGGGCGGTAGTCGGGACGTTCGGCGCGGCCGCGCAGGGAGGCCGCGGCGCCCTCGGGGGGCGTGGCCGTCATCATGCGGTGGACGTGCGCCTTGACCTCGGGATCCGCGTACGGGGCGACCATCCTGTCCAGGACCTCGTCGGCGTAGCCGCGCATCCCCTCGGCGAGCAGCCGGTCGGCCAGGGCGTTGCGGCCCTTTTTGCCCTCGGGCGTCTCGGGGTCGGGGAAGGTGTCGGCGAGGACCAGGCCCCTGATGCGGTCGCCGAAGCGGCCGTGGCACTCCATGGCGATCTGGCCGCCCATCGACAGGCCGGCCAGCACGAAGGAGTCCAGCCCCAGGTGATCCACCAGTTCCTCGATGTCCTGGGCGTGGCGGGCGAGCGGGACGAGGCCCGGGGTCACCGGGGAGGCGCCGTAGCCGCGCAGGTCGGGGGCGATCACCCGGCGGCCGGCGGAGAACGCGGCCAGCTGGGGGGCCCACATCGTGTGGTCGAAGGGGTGGCCGTGGACGAGGACGAGGGGGGTCCGGGAGGAGGCACCGGAGTCCGCCTTGTCCTCGTATGCGAGGAAGGGGCTCATACGATCGACCCTAGGCAGCCCCAACTCCTCGGTGCAATAAAATCTTTGCCCTCGGTGCAATGTGGTGTGGTGCGGTGCGGTGCGCCGGGAGGACAGGGGGACGCATGGACGACTACCGGCGGATCGCCGACCGGATCGCCGGCGACATCGCCCGCGGCCGGCTCCGCCCGGGCGGGCGGCTGCCGCCGCAGCGGGCGTTCGCCCGCCGGCACGGGATCGCCGCCTCGACGGCGGGTCGGGTGTACGCCGAACTCGTCCGCCGGGGGTTGGTGGTGGGCGAGGTCGGGCGCGGCACGTTCGTGCGCGCGGGCGAGCCGGACCGGCAGCCGGGGCACGCGCTGACCGAGGCGACCGGTACGGCGCCGGTGAACCTGGAGCTCAACTACCCGTCCGCGCCCGGCCAGTCCGAGGTGCTGGCCCCGTCCCTGGCGCCGCTGCTGCGGCCGGACGCGCTGGCCGAGGCGTTGCGGCCTGCCCCGGCCGCCGGCACCCCCGCGGCCGGTGAGGCGGTCGCGGCGCTGGCGGCCGCCGGCGGACCGCGGCCCGATCCGGGCCGGATCCTCTTCACCGGAAACGCCCGCCAGGCCATCGCCGCAACCCTTGCCTCCCTGGTCCGGCCGGGTGGCCGGGTCGGCGTCGAACCGCTGACGTATCCGCTGGTCAAGGAGATCGCGGCGCGGCTCGGCCACACCCTCGTCCCGCTCGCGGCGGACGAGCGCGGACCGCTGCCCGACGCGGTCGCCGCGGCCCACCGCACCGCTCCCCTGTCCGCCCTCTATCTCCAGCCGACCCTGCACAACCCGACCTCGCTGACCCTGGGCGCCGAGCGGCGTGCGCACCTGGCCGACGTCATCCACAGCCTGGGGATATCCGTCGTGGAGGACAGGATCTGGTCCTTCCTGCACCCGGGCGGCGAACCCCCGCTCGCCGCGCTCGTCCCGGACCTCGTCCACCTCGTCGACGGGCTGTCCAAGCGGGTCGCCCCGGGGCTCACCGTCGGATTCGTCGTCGCACCGGCCGACCGCACCGAAGCGGTGGCGCGGGCCGTCAGGTCCGGGGGGTGGAACGCGGGGGCCTTCGCTCTGGAGGCGGCCGTGCGGTGGATCGGGGACGGGACCGTGGCCCGGCTGGCCGCCGCCAAGCGGCAGGACGCGGGGCGGCGGCAGCGGCTGGTCGCCGAGGAGCTGGAGGGTTTCGCCGTACGGTCGGATCCGGCGGCCTACTTCGCCTGGTGGCAGTTGCCCGCGTGCTGGCGGGCCGACACCTTCACCGCGGCCGCGCGGGCGCACGGCATCGCCGTCACACCGGGCACCGCCTTCTCGGTCGACCCGAGCCGGACCCCGAACGCCGTCAGGCTCGGACTCGCGTCGGCTCCGGAGAAGGATCTGACGCGGGCGCTGCGGACCCTCGCCGCCCTCGCGCGCGGCGGGCCGGACGCAGACGGCGGGTGAGCCAGGCCGTCAGCGCCACCGCGAGGCCGAGGCCCAGCAGCACCCAGCAGACCGTGCGCAGGGTGGAGGTCAGGGCGTCGTAGACCGCGCCCGCGGCCGGGTGCGACACATCGTCCGGAAGGCCGGCGAGGGTGAGACTGCGCCCGACGGTGACGGCGAGGGCGAGCAGGCCGCCGCCCAGGGCCGTGCCCAGCGCGGTCGCGACGACGGCGCGGCGGCGGCGGACGGCGAGGGCGATCCCGGCGACGGCGAAGACGACGGCCGCGACCGGGAGCCAGAAGCCGGCGACTTCGAGCACGCGGAAACCCTTCCTCAGCTGGGTGACCTCGGCCGCCGGGAGCACCGGGACCGTGGTGTGCTGCACCGGGATGCGCGCGGCGAGCGGCACATGGTCCTGGGTGAGCTGGCGTTTGACCTGGTCGGTGACGGGGGCGAGGTCGACGGTGAGGGGCCGGGCCTGCTCGTCGCCGGCGTCCTCGGCACGCAGGGCGCGCAGCACCGCGTCGTGCGTGACCCGGTTGCCGGTGTCCCAGGCCAGCCGGAAGGCGCGGGTCTGGGTGAAGGAGCGCACGGCGTCGTGCACGAACGGGGCGACCGATCCGCGCATCCGGCGGACGTCGATGCGGTGGTCCACCTCGCGCACGATGTCGTCCCCGACCGTGGCCACGACGGCCTCCCGCACGGCCGGGTCGGTGGCGAGCGGGGCCATCGTGGTGACGTACCGGCCCGTGTCGGTGAGCCCGTACGCCGCCCAGGCCGCCAGCGCGCCGAAGGGCACGAGCAGGCAGGACAGGGCGATCAGTACGGCCGACAGGGCGCTCCTGAGGCGTGGGGACACGCTTCAAGGCAAGGACGCCGCGCACCGGTGCGCGAGCGGTACGACTGCATTCGGGCGAAAAGTCGAGCCGAACGGCTGCGACGCCTGGCGGAGCCGGTGATTCCGCTCTCCGGTGGAGGGCTCACCCGAACGGGTGTTTCCTGGTGGGGGATGGTGGAGGGAATCACAGGGGAGTGCGTGGGCCCCGGCCGGACACCGGCCGGGGCCCACGCGCCGCGTGACGCATGCTCAGCGCACCCGGTGCCCGGCCGCGTCCTCGTGCGTGTAGTAGTGGTAGAAGACCACCGCGAAGGCGACCGCCGAGACCGCCAGCGACATGCCGATGGACCTCAGGACCGACTCGCCGGACTGGCTGTACAGGAATCCGAACGCACAGCCGATGAACGCCGTCCAGGCCAGCGCCCGCACCTCACGCCGCATGCGCGGGGCCGCGGTCAGCAGAGCCATGAGCACCACCGCGAACACGATCGCCGTGACGAACCCGAACAGCAGGTTCCAGCCGGTGATCGGACCGCCGCTGCGGCGGTTGGCCGCGGCCCAGTAGCCGTAGACCAGGCCCAGCACGACCGGCACCGCCAGCCGCGCGATCCGGTGGGTGCGCTCGTCGAAGACGTTGGGCACGGGGCCCCTGGTCACAGCCTTGCGCGTGGGCTGGGACATACCGCCGGATGCGGGTGCCGCTTGAGCCATGAGAGCACTCCTTCCTCTCCTCGCCCCCGTTTTCCAGGGCACACCTGCGGGTACCGCCTGGCAAGTCGGCCGGCAGGACGAGGAGTGCCCGGATGCGACCGGATTCCTCCCGTGCTTCCCTGAGGGAATGGAGGGCTGCCCGCCGTGACCGAGATGGAGTACCGGCGCCGGCGGCAGCTTCTGCGTGTCCGGGGGCGGAGCATCGCCTGGGTGCTGCCCCTGCTGCTGCTCGCCGCCATCGCGCTCCTGGACGTCAACACCCCCGAGCGGTTCCGGATCATCTCCTGGATCGTCCTGGTCCCCGGCATCGCCGCCGCCATCTGCGGAGTGTGGACGACGGCCGCGTTCGGCGTGGTGTCGGTGGTGACGTACGTCGCCGTGGACAGCGCCTGGCCCGGCGAGTACCAGGCCGGACTGGCCGACTTCATCCTGGTCGCGCTCGGTGGCGCCCTGGCCACGCTGGCCTCCGCCGTGCGGGTGCGCCGCGAACGGGAGAGGCTGCACATCCTCGACATCGCCGAGACGACCCGCCGCACCGTGCTGCGCCCGCTGCCGCCGAACTGGGCGGGGCTGGAACACGCGGGGGTGTACCTGGCCGCAGACGTCGACGCCCGCGTCGGCGGCGACTTCTACGACATCCAGCCCGGACCGCACGGCACCCGCGTCCTCGTCGGTGACGTGCAGGGCAAGGGCCTGGGCGCGGTCGAGGCGGCCGCCGCGCTGCTCGGCACCTTCCGGGAGGCCGGCTACCACGAGGCGGACCTGCTCACCGTCGCCGAGCGGCTGGAGGTACGCATGCACCGGCACCGGCTGCACTCCGCCTCCCTCGGCCACGACGACGCCGACCGCTTCGCCACCGCCGTCCTGCTCGGCTACCCCCCGGACGACCCGGACACGGTCGAGCTGGTCAACTTCGGCCATGAGCCGCCGCTCGCCGTCGGCCCGCACGGCCTGCGCGCCCTGCCGGACGCCGACGGCCTGCCCCTCGGCCTCGGCGACCTCGTCGACGAACCGCCCCGGGTGCACCGGGTGCCGCTGGGCCACGAGGAGACCCTGCTGCTGATGACCGACGGGGTGACCGAGGCGCGCGACCGGGCCGGGGAGTTCTACGAACCCGGCCGGGAACTGGCCCGGGCCGTGGCGGCCGACCCGGGGCTGGCCGAGCCCCGGCGCCTGGTACGCCGGGTCCGCGACGGCGTCCTGCGCCACAGCAGGGGCCACCTGGCGGACGACACGACGGTCTTCGCCATGCGCAGGGTGGGCGAAGGCCCCGTACAGGGACGTTTACGGTCCTGAGCCTCGCCCGTACGGCAGCAGCGGTTACGGTGCTGGATGGAGAGCGATCTACAGGGGAGGGGACGATGCCCGGAACCGTGCTGCTGCTGGCGGCCTCACCGCTGGGCAGGGGACGCCTGGTGGATGCGGCCGGGGTGCTGCCCGTGCTGGCCGCGGTCGCCCCGCCCGTGCTGTCCGGCACCGACACCGCCAACGTGGTCGAACTCGCCGATCCGCTGGAGCCGCAGGCCGTCCTCACCCGGCTGCGCGCCGCCGCGGCCGCGCCCGGGCCGCTCACCGTGTACATCGCCGGGCAACTGCAGCTGGACCGCCGCCAGCACCTGCCCCATCTCGCGCTGGCCCGCACCACCCCGGCCACGGTCCGCTACACCGCGCTGCCCTGGCACTGGATCCGGGAGGAGCTGAGACTGCGCTCCGCGGCCGACACCGCGCTCGTCGTCGACCTGCACGCGGATGCGGAGGCCTGGCGGCACCTGGCCGAGCGCCCGCTGGACTCGGGGCGCACCGTGTCGGTGTACGGGCGCGTTGCGCCTCCGGCGTCCGGGCGGCGGGGAATGGCCGAACCGGCGTACATGAAGGCGGTGGCGACGCTGCTGCGCAGTGGGCACCGGCCGCCGCTCGCGCAGCTGCACGAGCAGGCGCTGGTGCGGATCGCCGAGGTGAGTGCGGGGCGGGACCTGGTGCTGGCCGGTGTGGGGGGCGTCGTCCCCGGAGCAGGCGTGCCTGGAGCCGTCGTGTCTGGAGTCGGCGTTCCCGGAAGCGTCGTCTCCGGGGGCTTCGCCCCCAGCCCCCCATACCGGCCTGAACGGCCTCGTCCTCAAACGCCGGACGGGCTGGATCCGGTGGCTGTACGTCCTCAAGTGCCCCAGATGCTTCAACTGCCGGATGAAGCCGGTGTGTTGTACGGGGGTCCACAAGTGCCGGGCGGGCCAGATGCGTTGGCCGGGAGTCCGCAAGTACCGGGCGGGTCCGGCGTGTTGGCCAGTGGTCCGCAAGTTCCGGGCGGAGCACACGTGTTGGTCGGGGGTTCGCAAGTGTCCGGCGAGTCGGGCTTGTTGGCAGGTGGTCCGGAAGTCCCGGCCGCAGCAAGCGTGTTGACCTATGGTCAGCAAGGTCCGGACGGCTCAGGTGTGTTGGCGGGTGGTCCGCGAGTCCCGGGCGGGCCGGTCGGGTTGGCTTCCGTCCAAGTGCCGCCCGGGCCGTCCGGGTTGACTGTTGATCCTCAAAGGCACGGTGCATCCGGTCCGTCGGCCGGACTGCGGCAAGCTCCGGGTGGGCCGGATGTGTGCGGTGCGGGGGTTCGAGCGGACGGCGGTGCGGGTGTGCAGGCCGGGCATCCCCCGGCGTCGGGTGGGGTGTTGTCCGGTGGTGGGGATGATCCCCATGCGGCCATCAGCGTTGCCGTCCAGGGCGGGCGGCATGCGGAGGCCGACGGGCTTGCCGCCCGGTTCGAGCAGGATGCCGTGCGCGCACACGGGGCCGCCTCCGACGAGGCGTTGCACTGGTCGGAAGTCCGCGCCGATCTCGCCATGTTCGCGGGCGACGCGGTGGGCAGCTGCCGTGCCTGGCTGGGTGTCGCGGGGGTGCGGCTGGCCGCCGGGCAGGCGGTGGACGCACCTGCCGTGGAGGCGGCCGCGGACCGGGCCCACCACCAGTGGGGATGCATCAAGGACTCGGCGCGGGCCCGTGAACTCGGTCCCGCGATCGCCGAGTTGAGGTTCAAGGTGCCCGGCCGCCGGCAGGGGGCGCTGGAGAACGTCCAGCGGCACCTGCGGCAGCTGCAGCTCCAGTAGCGGGGTTCGCCCGCTCGCCGGACGGGCCGGCGCCGCAGTCCGGGCGCGTCCAGGAGCGCCGGCCGTCAGGTCATGCCACCGGCAGGAATGCCAGGGCTGCCGACACCAGCGTGCGGACACCCGGCGCGATCGTGGACAGGTCCGGCGCGAAGTGCGGGCTGTGGTTGCCCGGCACGGCCGCGAACTTCTCCTCGAAGCCCGCGCCGGGCGCCTTCTCCCACACCTCGGCCGGGGTGGTGGTCACGAACCAGTACGCGTACGGGGTCGCTCCGGGCGCCAGCTGCGGGAAGTCCTCGCTGCCCATCGCCGGGCCGGGGTCGAACACCGTGCCCGCGCCGAACACCTCGCGGTGCACGGCGGCCACCGCGGCATCCATGCCGGCGTCGTTGACCGTGGCGGGAAAGGTGCTGCCGACGATGACGTCGGGTTCGCGGGGGCAGCCGGCGGCCAGGCACTCGCCCTGCGCGATGCGCCGGATCGCGGCCAGCATCCGCTCGCGCACCTCTTCCGACTGGGTGCGCAGGTTCAGGGCGATGCGCGCCGTCGACGGAATGATGTTGTGCCGGGTGCCCGCCTCGATGCGGCCCACGGTCAGCACCGCGGACTCGCGCGCGGCCAGTTCCCGGGAGACCACCGTCTGCAGCCGGGTGACCAGGTAGGCGGCGGTCACCACCGGGTCCACGGTCGACTCCGGCCGCGAACCGTGCCCGCCCCGGCCGTGCACGACGATGTCCACGTCGGTCGCCGCCGACATGATCAGGCCCGGTGCGTGGGGGTAGAGGCCCGCGGGGCCCGGGGCGGCGTGCTGCCCCAGCAGTACGTCCGGCCGCCCGAAGCGTTCGTACAGACCGTCCGCGACCATGCGGGCCGCGCCCTGTCCGGTCTCCTCGGCGGGCTGGCCCACGGCCAGCAGGGTGCCGTTCCAGGTCTCCCGCCCGGCCGCCAGCACCGCGGCGGCACCCGCGAGCCAGGCGACGTGCAGATCGTGACCGCAGGCGTGCATCACCCCGTCCGCCTCGGAGGCGTACGGCAGCCCGGTCTCCTCCCCGACCGGCAGCGCGTCCATGTCGGCCCGCAGCAGCACGGTCGGCCCGTCCCCGTTGCGCAGCACCCCCGCGACCCCGGTGCCGCCGATCCCCTCGGCCGTCTCGAACCCGGCCTCCGCGAGCCGGGCGGCCAGCTTCCCCGCGGTGCGGTGCTCGTGCAGGGACAGCTCGGGGTGGCGGTGCAGATCGCGGTAGAAGTCCTCCAGGTCCGGGACCGGGAGCGAGTCGGTGAGGTCCAGGGCGGTGCGCGCTGCGGCAGAGGTCACGGGGCAAAGATAGGCCTCCGGCGGGACGAGGGGGAGTGTCCCGCCGGGGCCGGTCGATGCGGCCCGGGGCCGCCGCGGGCCCGCCCGGTACCGGCCGGTGCGGCCCGCCTTCGGCAAGGGCCGCAAGGGCCGGTCGAGTCCGGTCGGCTCCTGCCGGACTGCTCAGGGCCGGGCGTGCCGGACGTACGCGGTGTGCTGGGTGTATGCGGCATGCTGGGCGTACGCGGCGTGCTGGGTGTACGCGGCGTGCTGGACGGACGGCCGGTCCGACGGGGCGTCCGCCGCCCGGGCCGGGACCGCGTTCGCCGCCGTGATCAGGGCCGCGACGGCCAGCACGGCCGCGGCCACCCCCCTCATGGTGGCGGTCCCCCCGCCGGAGCGGAGCCGGGAGTGCGGGAGCGCGGTGGGGCGCCCGTGGGGGGCGGATGTGCGACCGAGCACGGCGACCTCGCAACAAAGCGACGTGTTAAACATGCTTAATCCGCCGTTTAACCTAGGGGCTGTCGGACCCTAACGGCAAGGGGCACCAAGGGAGTTGGGGGTACAGCGGATGCGGGAGAGGGACGATCCCGAGGTCGTCGGGCGGCGCGTGCAGCAATTGCGCACCGAACGCGGGCTGACCCAGCGGCAGCTGGCCGAGCCCGCCTACACGCCCGCCTACATCTCCACCCTGGAGGCGGGCCGGGTGCGCGCCTCCGACGAGGCGCTGCGGCACATCGCCGGCCGGCTCGGGGTCGCCTTCGAGGAGCTGGCGGTGGGCCGGCCCGCCCGCCTCGCCACCGATCTGAGGCTGCGCCTGACCGGAGCCCAGCGCGCCCTCGCCGACGGCAGGGCCGAGGAGGCGGCCGCGCAGTACGCCGATCTGCTCGCGGAGGCCGGGACGCACGGACTCGGCGCCGAACAGGCCACCGCCCTGCTCGGCCTCGGCGAATGCGCCCTGGAGACCGGCGGGCTGGAGCAGGCGCACGCGTACTTCGAACGGGCCGAGGAGCAGCTCGCCGGGGAGTCCCTGCCCGCCCGGGTGCCCGCCGTCCGCGGCCGGGCCGTCGCCCACTACCTCGCCGGTGAACTCCGTTACGCCGTCTATCTCCTGGAGTCCGCGCTCGACGAGCTGAACCGCGGCGGACTGCACGACCCCGACGCCCTGCTGCTCCTGTACGCCAGTGTCATCGGGCCCTACATGGACATGGGCGCCCACGCCCGGGCCGCCCAGGCCGCCGAGTTCGCCCTCGCGCTCGCCCCGCAGGCCGGCGATCCCGCGCTGATCGCCCGGATGCACCGCTCCGTCGCCCGCACCCTGCTCGCCGAGGGCCGGGTCGCCGAGGCCGACGCCTCGCTCGCCAAGGCGGCCGAGCTCTACCGCCGGCTGCAACTGCGCACCGAACTCGCCAACTGCCACTGGATGCGCGGCTACGTCTGCGCCCAGGACGGTGAACTGGAGCGCGCCGAGGCCGAATTGCGGCAGGCCCACACCATGCTCTCGGAGACCCGGGCGGCGCTCTACCGCAGCCAGGCCGCCGTGGAACTCGCCGACGTCCTGCACCGGCGCGGAAAGTCCGATCAGGCCGCGGAGCTGCTGGGCGGGGTCCTCGGCGAGTTCTCCTCCGAGCGCGGTGCCGTCCACGCGGCCGCCGCGCACCGGCTGCTCGGCATCATCGCCGAGGACGCCCGGGACACCGAGGCCGCCGAGGAGCACTACGTCCGCGCCCTCAGCCTCCTGGAGCGGGCCGGCGCCGCCGGCGACCTCGCCGACCTGTGCCGGCTCCTGGGCGACCTGCTGCGCCGCACCGGCCGCGTGGAGGCCGCCCTGGACGCCTACCGCACGGGCCTGGGCCACCGCACGGCCCCGGGCACCACGACCCTGGGACCGGCGCCGGCCCAGCCGCCCCTGTGACCTCGGGAGGAGCCCCACCGCTCACCCGCGCGCCGGGGACGCCGCCGGGGGTGCCAGGACGTCGGACCGGACCCCTGCCGCCAGATCCACGGCCGACACGGGCAGGTGGGCCGGTCCGGCCGGGTGCCCCCTGGTCGCCGGACGCTCGGCGAACACGGCGGTGGTCAGGGCGAGCCGGGGGGTGAACGCCGTCTGCCACAGGGTCCGGGTGCCGGGGCCCGTGCCCGCGCCGCCGGTGTACGTCGGCAGCGGGGGCGAGGCGGCGTACCTCGCCGCGACCGCGGCCGCGCCGGACGCCATGACCCGGTGTCCGTCCGGGGCGGCCGTGTAGACGGTGTGACCGCCCCGGGTGATCCGGGCCACCGTGTACGGCGCCGCGTAGGTGCCGCCCGCCGCCACCGCCGCGTACGCCGAGGCCACGGTCAGCGGCGTCGGCGCCGCCGTGCCCGGCAGCCGGGTCAGCGGGGCGCCGAGCCGCATCCCGGCGAGCGGCTTCAGGGCCGTACCTGCCTCCACCGCCCCGGACAGGGCGTCGTTGAAGGGCTGGTGGGCGTAGTCCGTGCCGCCGTACAGGACGCGGACCGCGCCGTCGCCCGGGACCATGGCGATCACGGCCGCGTGCAGCCGGGTGCCCCGGGCCAGGCCCATCGCGTGCTCGCGCTCGCGCACCCGCTCCGAGACCGCGTACTGCCTGCTCAGATCGAAGGTCGTACGGACCGTGTAGCCGCCGCGCGCCAGCTGGTCCTGCGAGATGCCCAGGCGGCGGGCGGCCTCCGCGGCGGCCGCGTCGATCAGGTACTGGCGCTGTCCGTCCGTGTCGCCGGGCGGGTAGAAGCGGAACGCCGGGAAGACGGCCGAGGAGCGCTGCGCGGCCGTGATGCTGCCCGAGGAGCGCATCGCGTCCAGGACCCAGCGCCAGCGCTTCTGGAGCGTCGCGGTGGCCGTCGCGTCCGAGCCCGCCCGCTCGTAGTACGTCGGCCGGTTGATGATGGCGGCGAGCGCCGCGCCCTGCGACACCGTGAGGTCCTTGGCGTCCACGCCGAAGTAGTTGCGTGCCGCCGACTCGATGCCGGCCGCGCCCCGGCCGAAGTACACGGTGTTGAGGTAGCCCTCCAGGATCTCGTTCTTGGAGCGGGTGCGGTCCAGCTTGACGGAGATCAGCGCCTCGCGGGCCTTGCGGCCCAGGGACTGCTCGGGGCTCAGCAGGGCGTTCTTCACGTACTGCTGGGTGATCGTCGAACCGCCCTGGCGTTCCCCGCCGGACAGCGTGGCCATGGCCGCGCGGAGGATCGCGCTGGGCGAGACGCCCGAGTCCGTACGGAAGGAACGATTCTCTGCGGCGATCACCGCGTCCTGGACGTGCTGCGGCACCTCGGCGAGGTCCACGTCCTGCCGGTCCACCGGCCCGCGCCGGCCCAGGTACTCCCCCTCCGTGTCCAGGAAGACCGTGCTCTGGCTCACCGTCTCCGGGTGCGGGGCGGGAATCGTCGTGAGCTCGTACGCCACCCAGACCGTGCCGAGGAGCGCGAGGAACAGCGCGAGCAGCGCCGCCAGGACCCGCCTCAGCCAGCGGCCCCGGCGTCGGCGCAGATGCACGAGAAGTCGTTTCACGAGCCCACCCCGCCCCTCGCCAGGACCTTGCCGTCCGCGCCGTACACCGTGACCCGGGTGTTCATCAGCATCCCTTTGTCCCGGGTGACGTCGAAGCGGACGGTCGCGTACCAGACGTCCCAGCCGGGGTCGCCCGCCAGCGTGAGCACGGTCCCGGGGACGCGGCCCGACGGCGTGCTGACCTCGACGCGGGCGGCCGGTCCGCCGCCGTGGTGGATGCCGGACAGCAGCAGCCGCCCGTCCGCCGCCTCCAGGCGGAGGGTGACGGCCGGGGTGTTCGAGGAGAGCCCCGCGACCGGCAGGAACTCGCCCCCGCCCTTCGGCGCCGACCAGTGCGCCCCGTCCTTCGTCAGCCACAACTCCGCCCCGGACAGCGGCCGTACGCGCTCACCGGCGGCCACCACCCGCACGGCCCCGGCGGCCACCGACGCTCCGGGCGTCACCGGCCCGGACCCGGACGCGACGGCCAGCCGCCGGCCGGCCCAGCCGAGCGGGCCGAGCACCAGCAGGCAGCAGACCAGAGCCACCGCCGCACGACGCCGGCGCCGGCGGGTGCGCCCCTCGCGCTCGATGGCGGGCAGCGGGAGGGGCGTGCGGGGCGCGTCGGCGACGGCCGAGGCGAAGGCCTCGGCCAGCTCCTGTGGCACCGGCCCGGGTTGCCTACTTCTCATCGGTCACCTGCCCCAGGGCCTTCAGCCCCCGTCGTTCGTACGACTTCACCGCGCCGACGGACCAGCCGAGCATCTCGGCGATCTCCAGCCGGCCCAGGTCCTCGCCGAGGCGCAGGACCAGCACCACCCGCTGACGGGCGGGCAGGGCGGCGAGGGCACGGGCGAGCGGGGCCCGGGGAGAGGGCCCCGTGCGGCGCGGCCGGCGGCCGAGATGGCGGCGCACCAGCATGCGCCGTACGTAGAAGTCGGTGTCGCCGCCCGGGATGCGCCGCCAGTGGGCGTACGCGTCGGACAGGGCGGTGCGCGCCAGGGCGTCGGCCTCCGCCGGGTCGCCGGTCAGCAGGTGGGCCGTGCGCAGCAGCCGCGGCCAGGTCACGGCGGCGTAGCCGCCGAACTCGGGCCGTCGGCCGGAGTGTCCGGCGCGATGGCGGGGGTGGGGTCGGCGGTTCACGTCGGCGCGTCCCCCGCCCGGGTGCAGGCCGTGCCGGGGAGGAGGGCACGGGTGGCGGGCCGGCGGCTGCTGGTTCTGGTGGTCATCGGGTTCCCCCCTGCGATGTGCTTCCATGTGCGGCGTACGGCACCTGTACGCACAGCGGGGCGGGCCGGGTTGCACGGTGTTTCGGGGAAGTTGGGGCAGCGATGGCAGGGGCGGCATGACCGAGGACGAGTTCGACGCGTTCTACGCCGCCGCGTTCCCCCGGCTGACCGGCCAGCTCTATGCCTTCACCGGGGATCATGGCGAGGCGCAGGACGTCGTGCAGGAGGCGTTCGTACGGGCCTGGGACCGGCGGCGCGAGTTCCTCGCGGACGGGGCGCCCGAGGCGTGGGTCAGGACCGTCGCGATGCGGCTCGCCGTCAGCCGGTGGCGGCGCGCCAGGCGGTGGCTGGAGCTCGTGCGGCGCAACCCCCCGCCGGAGTCCGTGCCCGGGCCCGGCCCCGAGCGGGCGACGCTCGTCGACGCGCTGCGCACCCTGCCCGAGGCCCAGCGGATGGCGGTCGTCCTGCACCATCTGTGCGACCTGAGCGTGGAGCAAGTAGCCTCGGAAACCGGGGCACCGGTGGGGACGGTCAAGGCCCGTCTGTCCCGTGGCCGCGCGGCACTGGCGCGGGTGCTGGCCCCGGGCGAGGGGGAGAGGGAGGGCGACCGTGTCCGATGACCGCGGCTACGACGCCGGCCCCGACGACACCGGGCACCCCTCGGAACTGTCCGGCGCGCTGCACACCTTGGCCGGGGAGAACCAGTCGGCCCCGGCCGTCCACGGCGCCGAGATCCGCCGCCGCGCCGTACGGCGCGGCCGTCGCCGGCGTACGGCCGTCGCGGTCGCCGGGGTCGCCGCCGCGGCGGCCGTCGCCGTCACGCTGACCGTCGGTCTGCGCCACGAGTCCGGCTCCGGCCCCGGCCGCACCACCCCGGCCACCGGCCGCAACGCGCACCCCGGCCCGCCGCCCACCGCGACACCGTCCCCCACCGCGACGCCGTCCCCCACCGCGACGCCGTCCCCCTCCCCGACGCCGACCACCATCGACGCCGTCATCGACCTCGGCCGGATGACGATGACCGTCGACGGGGAGGTCCTGCCCGTCTTCTACGGCGCGCCGAAGACTCCCGCGCCCGCGGGCCGGTTCACCGTCATCGACACGTACCAGGAACCGCCGTCGAAGACCGGGAGCGCAGGAAGCAGCGGCAGCGGCACCGGCAGCGGTGGCAGCAGCGGTGCGGGGGAGCTGACGGCTCCCTGGACGATCGAAGTGCTCGACAAGGGCACGAGCGAGCTCAAGTTCGTCATCGCCCTCGCCCACGACCCGACGGCGCCCGGCGGCCACGTCTTCACCGGCAGATGGATCGGCCTGCGGGTGGCCGACGCGAAGGCGCTGTACTCCCGGCTGCACAAGGGCTCGGTGGTCGTGGTGAGGGGAGGGACGCCGACGCCGGGGGCCACCCCGTCGCCGACGCCCTAGGAGGGTGTCCGACGGGGCGTCGTCCGGCTGGACCGCGGGCGCTCGGGTACGGAGCGGGTAGGGGCGTTCGGGCGTGGTCCGGAGCGTGGCGCGGGCGACGGCGCCCGAGCCCGGGTCACACCTGGACGCGGCCCTGTCTGCGCACGTCCGCCAGGCGCAGCGCGCCCACCTGGACGGCCGCCTGGGTCGCGTCGTTCGGTACGTCGCCCAGCCCGCCGTTGGTGAGCGCGAAGGCGTCCTGGCCGACGCGGACGGCGGCCACGTCCATCGTCAGCACGATCTGCTCCCCGTCCTCCGTGGTGGTGGCGAGGACGACGCGCAGCCCCTGGCGCACGTCCCCGACCTCCGGCAGCGGGGCTTCGCCGACCTGGACGTCCTCGATCAGGCCGGTCTCGGTCTTCGCCGTGAACCGGGCGCACTGGGCCGGCATCGTCCGCAGCCAGCTCAGCTCGGCGTCGACGTCCGCGGGGCGGCGCGCCCCGATCTGGTAGCGCAGCTGGGCGTCGGTGTCGGCGTCGTCCAGGCCGACGGCGACGCGGGCGGGGCCGCCGAGGAGTTCGTCGGTGTAGAGGGTGTCGAGCAGGCGCTGGCACTCACCGGCCGAGGTGGTGGCCTTCAGGAGGCTGTCCCGCCAGGTCGCCGCTCCGCGCGTCGCGGACCAGGGGGCGCCGAGGTCGGACTCGGTGAGGAGCGCGGCCCGGGCCTGGCCGTCGGTGAGCGCGGCGGCGTCGCCGCGGGCCGACGTCTTCGGCGCGGCCGAGGGCGAGTCGATCGTCGGGAGGGGTTGCTGTGCGGTCGGCGGGTGCTCCAGGCCGAGGGTCGCGCAGCCGGTGAGGGAGAGGAGGCCGGCGGTGAGGGCGGCGAACGGGCGGACGCGGGTGCGTATCGCAGCGGTCATCGGGGTGCCTCCTGGGCGGGGCTTGGGGGGTGCCTGCTCTCACGGCACCACCGCCCGCTCCCGCCCACCAGCGCTCCGGGCCGTCCGGGTGAGGGGCCGCGGGGGCGGCGGGGGCCAAGGGGGTGAGGGGAGGAAAATCCGTGGCCCGTGCGAGGGCGGCGCTGTTACGGTCGCCGCATGCAGCGCGCCCAGCAGTGCCCGAAGAGCACGACGACGCCGGAGACCGTCCCGGCGCGCTGACTCCTGACCCAGTCCGAAGCCCCGGGGCGAACGCCCCGGGGCTTCGGTGTGTTCCGGGACGTTCGCCTCCCTCACCGAGGAGCCCCCCCCGTGAACGACCCGATGCATGCACGCAACAACCCTGTGCGCGAAGCCAGGAACGGCCCCGTGGCCGATGCCATGAACGACCCCGGGGGCGAGGCCATGAACGACCTCGGGGGCGACGCCATGGGCGACCCCATGAACGGCCGGATGCCCGACCACCGCCGTCTGGGCCGCGAGCTCGGCCTGTTCGACACCGACCCGCTCATGGGCGCGGGCCTGCCCTACTGGCTCCCCGACGGGGCCGTCGTGCGCCACACCCTGGAGGAGTACGTCCGGGAGGCGGAACGCGCCGCGGGATACCGGCACGTGTACTCCCCCGCGCTCGGCAAACGCGAGCTGTACGAGATCTCCGGGCACTGGGACCACTACCGCGACGACATGTACCCGCCGATGAGACTGGGCGCGGAGGAGGTCGTCCTGCGCCCCAGCCTCTGCCCCCACCACGCCCTGGTCTACCGCTCCCGCTCCCACAGCTACCGCGAACTGCCCCTGCGCATCGCCGAGCTGGGCACCATGTACCGCGCCGAACGGTCCGGCGTCCTCGGCGGCCTGACCCGTGTGCGCGCCATCCAGCTGAACGACGCGCACATCTTCTGCACCCCCGACCAGGCCGTCGACGAGGCCCGCGCCGCCCTGGAGCTGATCGCCCGCGCCTACGCCGACCTCGGCATCGAGGCCGTACGCCACCGCCTCTCGCTGCCCGGCGAGGGCGGCAAGTACGTCGCCGACCCCGGCCTGTGGCGCCGGGCCACCGCACTGCTGAGGGAGGTCCTCGCCGAGAGCGGCGTGGCGTACGAGGAGGTCGAGGGCGAGGCCGCCTTCTACGGGCCCAAGATCGACGTGCAGATCGCGGACCCGGCGGGACGCGAGTCGACCCTGTCCACCGTGCAGATCGACTTCCACCAGCCCGCCCGCTTCGACCTGCACTACATCGGCGCCGACGGGGCCAGGCACCGTCCGGTGATGGTGCACCGCAGCATCATCGGCAGCGTGGAGCGGGCCGTGGCCCACCTCGTCGAGTCCCACGCCGGGGCCTTCCCGGCATGGCTCGCGCCCGTGCAGCTGGTCGTGCTGCCGGTCGGCGAGGACCAGGTGGAGCCGGCGGCGGCGGTGGTCCGCCAGGCCGTCTCCCGGGGGCTGCGCGCCGACCTCGCCACCCCCGCGCAGGGCACCCTCGGCGCCCGGGTCCGCGCGGCCCGCCTGGTCCCGTACCAGGCGGTGATCGGCGAGCGGGAGGCCGGCGCGGACCTCGCGGCCGTACGCCTGCGGGACGGGCGGCGCCCCGGCGCCCTGCCCGTACCCGAACTGCTGGACCGGATCGCCGAACGGGTGGCGGCACGGGGCACCGCGCTCTGGACCTGATCCGGTGCCCGGCAGGCACCGTCTGCCCGTGATGGAGCGGCGTCCGGTGCGTGCTCCGGGGGTCCCCCGGCCGAAGGCTGGGGGAGTGCCGTCCGGAAGTCCTCGTACTGGATGTACTCGGGCTTCCGGCCGGTGCGGCGAGAGGGCGTGCCGGGCGTCGCGACGGGGCGAACGTTGCCTGTGGGGGCACTAGGGTCGGTCACGACGGAAGGAGTCCGCCGTGACCGGACAGCCCATCCCCGTGATCATCGACTGCGACACCGGCGTCGACGACGCCCTGGCCCTCCTCCTCGCCGTGCGCCACCCGGGCCTGGACCTGAGGGCGGTGACCTGTGTGGCCGGGAACACGGACGTCGACGGGGTGGTGCGCAACACCCTGACCGTGCTGGAACACGCGGGCGCCCCCGGCATCCCGGTGGCGCGGGGCGCCGCCCGCCCGCTGATCGAGCCGGCCCGCTCGGCCCGGCACGTGCACGGCGCGGACGGCATGGGCGACCTGGGCCTGCTCGCGTCGACCCGCGCCCCCGTCGACGTGGACGCGGTGACCCTGCTGCGCCGGGAGATCCTCGCCTCCCCGCGCCCGGTCACCCTGATCCCGACCGCACCGCTCACCAACATCGCGCTGCTGCTGCGCACCCACCCGGAGGTGACCGGGAACATCGAGCGGATCGTCTTCATGGGCGGCGCGGTCGCCACCGGGAACGCCACGCCCGTCGCCGAGTTCAACGTCTGGCACGACCCGGAGGCGGCGGCGGTCCTGCTCACCGCCGGGGTGCCGATCACCATGTACGGGCTCGACGTGTTCACCCGGGTCGTCGTCCCGGGCGCGGACGTACGGCGGCTGCGGGAGAGCGCGGAGCCGGGCACCCGGCTGGCCGGCGAACTGCTGGCCCACCGCCCGTCCGCGCCCGACCTCGACGGCGACGACCCGGCCGGCGGCCTCGGCGACGCGGGCGCGGTGTGCGCGGTCGCGGACCCGGAGGGCCTCACCACCCGGCTGCTGCCCGTCGAGGTGTCCCTCGCCCCCGGCCCGGCCCGGGGCCAGACGATCGTGGACCGCAGGCCGCGTCCGGGTGAGTCCGAGATCCACGAGGGCGCCCGCGAACAGGCCCTGGTGGACGTGGCGCTGGACGTGGACGTGGACCGGTACGTGAAGCTGTACCTGCAGACCGTGGAGCGGCCCTAGCGGCTGCCCACCCTGCCGCCGAAGAACACCTGCACCTCCCGGATGAGGCCGTCGCGTACGGTGATCGCCTCGACGTTGCGGTACCGGTCGCCCGTCGTCAGCTCGTACTCGTAGTGGGCGAGGACGAGTTCGTCGTCGGCCATGGTGACGTGCAGCATCCGCTGTTCCCGGAGCCGGTCGGCCGTCGGGAAGCACCGGTCGAAGAAGGCGGCCTTGCCGATGTGGTCGTCCTGCGGGCTGGTGAAGGTGAAGTCGTCGGCGTACAGGGGGCGGGCCGCGGCCCGGTCCTGCGCCAGGTAGTGCCGGAACGCGGCCTCGACGGCGTCTGCCGGACTGTCGGTCATGCGGCCACCGTACGCCCGCGCACAGGGCGAAGGTTCCCTTTCCGGGCAAGGTGGACAGAGTCAGCGGTGGACCCACGCTCGTCCCGTCCGAAGGGAGCCCGCATGGCAGACCTCTCCTCCCGCAACCCCGACTGGTGGCGCCAGGCCGTCATCTACCAGGTCTATCCGCGCAGCTTCGCCGACGCCGACGGCGACGGTCTCGGCGACCTGAGGGGCGTCACCGAGCGCCTCGGTCATCTCGCCACGCTGGGCGTCGACGCCCTGTGGCTCAGCCCCTTCTACCCCTCCGAACTCGCCGACGGCGGCTACGACGTGGCCGGCCACCGGGACGTCGACCCGCGCCTGGGGACCCTGGACGACTTCGACACGCTGGCCGCCGAGGCCCACCGGCTCGGCCTGAAGGTCGTCGTCGACATCGTCCCCAACCACACCTCGCACCGGCACCCCTGGTTCCGGGAGGCCCTGCGCGCGGGGCCCGGCTCCGCCGCCCGTGACCGCTACGTCTTTCGCCCCGGCCGCGGCACCCACGGCGAACTCCCGCCCACCGACTGGCAGTCGGTCTTCGGCGGCAGCGCGTGGCGGCGCACCCCCGACGGCGACTGGTACCTGCACCTCTTCGCCCCCGAACAGCCCGACCTGAACTGGGCGAACGAGGAGGTCCGCGCCGACTTCCGCACCACCCTGCGCTTCTGGTCCGACCGCGGCGTGGACGGCTTCCGCATCGACGTCGCCCACGGGCTGGCCAAGGACCTGACCGACCCGCTGCGGGACGTCGCCGGCCTGGGCGCGACGGGTGAGGAGGCCCTGAAGCGGGTGGCGCCCGGCACACACCCCTACTGGGACCGCGACGAGGTCCACGAGATCTACCGCGACTGGCGCAAGATCTTCGACGCCTACACCCCGCCGCGCACCGCCGTCGCCGAGGCCTGGGTCCCGGACGCCCGCCGTGCCCTGTACGCGCGCCCGGACGAACTCGGCCAGGCCTTCAACTTCGAGTACCTCCAGGCCGGATGGGATGCGGACGAGCTGCGCGAGGTCATCGCCGGCTCCCTGGCCACCGCCCGTACCGCAGGCGCCTCCGCCACCTGGGTGCTCTCCAACCACGACGTCGTGCGCCATGCCTCCCGGCTGATGCTGCCGCCCGGCGCCGACGACAACGCCTGGCTGCTCTCCGGCGGCCGGACCCCGGCGGTCGACCCGGAGTCGGGCCTCGGCCGGGCCCGGGCAGCGACCCTGCTGATGCTGGCGCTGCCCGGATCGGCGTACGTCTACCAGGGCGAGGAACTCGGCCTGCCCGAGGTCGCCGACCTGCCCGCCGAACTGCTGCAGGACCCGGTCTGGGAGCAGACGGGCCATGCCCGCAAGGGCCGGGACGGCTGCCGGGTGCCGCTGCCGTGGACGACGACCGGACCGTCGTACGGCTTCGGGCCCGGCGCGGCCTGGCTGCCCCAGCCGGCGTCCTTCGCGCCGTACGCCGTCGAGGCACAGGCCGGCACCGAGGGCTCCACCCTGGAGCTGTACCGCACGGCCCTCAGGCTGCGCCGCAAGCTCCTGGAGGGCGAGACGCTCACCTGGACGCCCGGCGCCCCGCCCGGGGTGCTGGACTTCGCGCGCACCGACACCTGGCGGTGCGTCACCAACCTCACCACCCGACCGGTGCCGCTGCCGCCGGGCGAGGTCCTGCTGAGCAGCACCCCGTCGGCGCCGGCGGGAACCCTCCCGCCGGACACCACGGTCTGGCTCGCCCCGCGCCCGGCCGTCCGACCGGGAGGCTGCATCTAGCCGGCGGTGGGGGTCGGGCTGGGGCCCGGTGAGGCGTTGCCGCCGGCGCCCGAGCCGCCGGCGATGCCGTTGATGTCCACCGGAGTGGAGGTGGCGTTCGGCGGCGGTGTGAGCACCACCTCCGGCTGGCCCGCGGGCGGAGGCGGCGGGGTCAGGTCGGAGGAGGGCAGTTTCGGCGGGGTGGTCTGCTGGAAGAGAGTCTGGTCGAAGTCGACCAGACCGGTCCTCTCCATGACCGTGATGTGGTCGAGCACGGTGTCGTTGGCCTGGTCGGCCAGGGCGCGCACCAGCGAGTTCTTGGTCGTGGACCGGATCTTCGCGACCGTGTTGAAGATCGAGCCGTGGGTCATCCGCAGGATGTTGGCGAAGTCGCTGTCGAACTTCTTGCCGCCGTCCGACTGCAGCGTGTTGACGAAGCCCTCCTGCTGGGGGCTTGCGATGTTGGGCAGCGTGATGTTCAGCATCGGCGCGATCTTGCGGCACGTGGTGTCCAGTGCGGCGTGTCCGTCGACCAGGTGCTTGCTGGCCTCGATGACGCCCTTCGTGGTGCCCTTCTGCAGCCCCATCTGGCCCACCGGGTACTCCCACAGCCCGGCCGCCCGCACCTTGACCACGAAGTCCCGGTCGGACTCGGTGAGCGGTCCCCACTGGGTCTGGGCGATGACCCGGTCCGGCGAGGTGGAGACGGTGCTCACCCCGAGCATGCTCGGGTAGACGAGGGCGGCGAGGGTCAGGGCCATCGCACCGCCCACGAAGAGAGTTCCCGTCGCGTTCCGCGAAATGCGCACCGTGACTCCTGTCCGGTCGTGGATCCCGCCCGGAGGCGGATGGGACGCACAGCAGTACGGATGCGGAGGCGATTCGTATCGGTGATCCGGGTAAAGATTCGCCGGGGCCGTCGTCCGGGCGGGTGCGGAGGACCGGGATCCACCGGGCGCCGCTTGGGCGGCCGTTGGCGAAAGGTTGACCATTCCTCGGGAGCAGGAGGGGGTACGCAGGCCTAGATTCGCCGCATGCCCCCACAGCCCCCGCCCAGAAGGCCCGCCTCACGCCCGCCGGCTCCCGCCGCGCTCCCCGTCCTGCCCTACCGCAAGCCCACCAAGGGCCGCGACTACTGGGTGCTGGACGACGTACTGCCGGACGTCGACGCCGTGCGGACGAGGTGTCTGGCCAAGGACGACTGGGTCGAGGGGTATCCGTACACCTCCGAGACGTGGCCCGGACTGCGCGCCATGCCCGGTCTGGAACCCGGTGAACTCGCCCGCATCGAGCGGCTGGTGAAGAAGGCGACCGGGGCCGGGGAGCTGTGGGTGCAGCAGGCGCCCGGCGGCGGCACCCTCAACCACAACTGCGTGCAGGTGGTCGGCGAGGGCGAGAGCGAGCCCCGTCCGCACACCGACTCCCGCGCGCTGTGCCGGTATGCGGCCGTGCTCTACCTGAACCCGCACGTCCCCAAGGACTGCGGCACCAGCTTCTACCGCCAGTCGCTGCCCGGCGGCCGGCTCGGCGGCAACGTCGTGCAGGCCCCGCACAACAACCTCGTCGAGGCCCTCGGCACCCGTTTCGTCGCCCCGGACGCCTTCGAGGAGGACGTCCGCGTCCCGCACCGGTACAACCGCCTGCTCCTCTACAACGCCAACCTCGTGCACAGCGCGACCGGTTACTTCGGCAAGGAGCTGGAGGAGAAGCGCATGACGGCGGTCTTCTTCTGGATGGCCTGACCCGGTCCGCCACCGCCGGCGCTGGTGGCGGTGCACCGGGGCATGCCGTGGAGGGTCCAGTACTCGTCGCCCGGCCGGGTGACAGCAGCCGTCACTTGCCGACCGGGCCGACGAAGGTGCCGGGGTGGGTGGCGCCGTCCTGCTTCAGGACCGCCCCGAACCGCCAGGGCAGGTCGTAGGAGGTGCGCTGGTTCGGCGCGGTGATGACCACGGTGGTCGGCTGGAACGGGGCGGAGTCGCCCTTCTGCCATGCCAGATAGGTGATGGTGAAGTGGGCGGACGCGCCGGCGGCCACGGTGACCGGCTGCGGTGTGGTGCCCGAGCGCTGCAGGGACCACTGCTCGCCGCCGTTGACCAGGTCGACGCCCGGGAAGCCGTACAGGGCGCAGGCGTGCCCGCTCTTGTTGGTGAGCGCCACCACGGCCTGCTTCTGGCCGCCGCCGGAGGGCGCCGCCCGGGTGCCTGCCCAGGAGTAACCGAGCTGGGAGGCCTGGCAGGAGGGCGTCGAGCCCGCGGCCGCCGGGCCGCCGGCGGCCGCGCCGGTGCCGCCGTTCTTGCTCCCGGTGGTGCCGGCCGAACCCGCGGAGGACGAGCCGCCGGAGGACGAAGCACCGGAGGACGAGCCGCCGGAAGCCGAGCCGCCGGAAGCCGAGCCGCCGGAGGCCGGCGTCTGCGAGCCGGCGGGTGCCGGGGAGGCGTCGCCGGAGACGGACTTCGGCGCGCTGCCGCCGCCGTTGCAGGCCGTGAGCATCGCCATCAGGGCGGCGGCACCGGTCAGGGCCAGGGCGCTCCGGCGAAGGCGAAGGTGCACGCGACGGTTGGGCATGGGGTCCCCCAGCTGTGGTGTGGTGGTGTTCCGGACTTCGGTCCGGCTCTGTGTCGGACAACCCATTTGATGTGGCCCTCCGGGCGGAAGTTCGGAGATTGCTGTCACGGGGGCGTCCCGGGTACGTCACGTCCGTAACGAGGAGCGTGCGCCGGCGAACCCGCCCGAGCAGCAGTGTCGACCGGCCTTCGGTCCCGCACATACGGGGAAGCTCCCTTCGGGGGAACGAGGGGCCGCACAGCGCCGGGACCGGCTGGCGAGTGCGGGCCGGCGTGCGCCACGATGGGCCGGTGAACGAAGAGATAGCCGAGCATGCGGACCGGTCCGTACCGCCCCTCGCCCTGCGGCCCGTTCGGGTGGCGGAGCGTCTGACCGTCGGGGCGTTGTTGCTCGCGGGCCTCGGGTGGGCCCTACGGGGTGTGTGGGAGATCAGGCTGGCCATGGCGGGGGAGCCCGCCTCGGGACCGCCGGACCAGGGGGAGGGGGTGCACCGGCCGCTCAACGCGCTGGAGGACTCGTACCACCTCGTCAGCTCGTTGGGGGGCGGCCTCGCCCTGCTGTGTGCGCTCCTCTTTCTCTCCTGGCTGTGGAGGGTGCGGGACAACGCGCAGACGCTGTCCGGGCAAGCGCCCAAGTACGCCGGGATCTGGGTCCTGCTCGGGTGGATCGTGCCCGTCGTGAACCTGTGGTTCCCGCGCGGGATCGTCGCCGACGCGTACCGGACCACGGCGCCCGGGCGGAAGCTGCCGGCCTGCGTCAACGTGTGGTGGGGGCTCTGGCTGATCGGGATGCTCAGCGGGGTCGGGTTCGTCTACTCGGACTCCACCGACGAGATCATCGCCCGCGCGTACCACGAGGTCTGGCCGCTGCTCCTGTCCGACGCCGCGGTCGTCGGCGCCGCCGTGGCCGGCGCGTTCGTCGTCCGGGCCGTCACCGCCGTACAGGCGGAGCGGATCCGGTAGGAGCAAGGTGCGGTGGCACAGGGCGTGGGCGTGGGCTCCGGGGCGTGTGCGGCGCCGTCGTCGTACGACTGGCGCCGTGCGGCACCGTGCGACGAGCGCCCAGCGGCGTCCTGCGACGGGCGCCGGGCCGCGTGCGGGTGCGGGTGCCGTGCGGCGTGCGGGTCACCCGGAGGCGTGCGGGTGGTGGCGTCCCGCGGCAGGGGCAAGGATTTCCCCATGAGCACGATTGCCATCGTGGGCGCTGGGCCCGGTCTGGGCGCCGCCGTCGCACGCCGGTTCGGGCGGGAGGGATTCGGTGTCGCCCTCGTCGCCCGGGACCGGCAGCGGCTGGACGACCTGGTGGACGAACTCGCGGCCCATCACGTCACGGCGCGCGGGTTCCCCGCCGACGTGCGCCGGCCGGAGCAGCTGGCGGCCGCCCTTCAGGCCGCGGCCACCGCGCTCGGGACCGTGGAGGTGCTGCAGTACAGCCCCGTCCCGCACCGGGACTTCATGCGGCCCGTGCTGGAGACCCGGCACCGGGACCTGCTCGGGCCGATCGAGTTCTCGGTCTACGGGCCGGTGGCGGCGGTGCAGCAGGTGCTGCCGGGCATGCGCGCGCTGGGCCGCGGGACCATCTTCTTCGTCAACGGCGGGTCGGCCGCCGTACCGCATCCGGACCGGGCCGGGACCTCCATCGCCTTCGCCGCGGAGAGCGCGTACGGGCATCTGCTGCACGACCGGCTCGCCGCCGAGGGGATCCATGTCGCGCAGCTGGTGATTCCGGGGGCCATCACGCCGGGGCACGTGCGCAAGGACCCTTCCGCGCTCGCGGACACCCTGTGGGGCATGCACCAGGACCGGCACGGTTTCCGGCACTACGCCGACGACCTGGACATCTGACCGCGGGCGCCGGGGCGCCCGGGCCGGAGATCGCGTCGTCCTGCGTGAAGAGAGTTTATGCGCCAATATGGTGATGTTGGCCGCATAGCTCTCTATCAAGGGGGCCTCCATGGCTGTCGAAATCCCTTCGCTCATCAAGCCGTCCCGGTTCAGAAGCCGGGGCGGTCTGCTGGGCGAATGCACGGCGGAGTTCCTAGGGACCTTCGTCCTCATCTCCTTCGGCTGCGGCGTGGTCGCGATGGCGGTCGCGGCACTGCCCGGCTCGGGCCGCGCGGCCACCCCCACGACGATCTTCCTCGCGGCCGGCGACTGGCTGCTGATCGCATGGGGCTGGGCCCTCGCCGTCACCTTCGGCGTGTATGTGGCCGGCGGCGTCAGCGGTGCCCATCTCAACCCGGCGGTGACCGTGGCGATGGCCGTGCGCCGCGGGTTCGCCTGGGCCAAGGTGCTGCCGTACATCTTCTCGCAGGTCCTGGGCGCGTTCGCCGGGGCGGCGCTGGTCTACCTCGTCTACCACCATGCGATCAACGCCTACGACCATGCCGTGACCGGGCCGAAGGTGAACGGGCACACGAACGCCACGTTCTCCATCTTCGCCACCTTCCCGGCCCCGTACTTCCACGGCGGCGTCTGGGGTCCCCTGATCGACCAGATCGTCGGCACGGCGTTCCTGGTCATGTTCATCGTCGCTCTCGTCGACCTGCGCAACCAGGCCGTCAAGGCCAACCTCGGCCCGCTGCTGGTGGGCTTCGCGGTCGCCGCCATCGGCATGTCCTACGGGGCCAACGCCGGGTATGCCATCAACCCGGCCCGCGACTTCGGCCCGCGGCTGTTCACCTGGCTGGCGGGATGGGACAGCCTGGCCTTCCCGGGCAGTGTGGCCGGTTCGTTCAGCGGCTATTGGTGGATCCCGATCGTCGGGCCGCTGGTCGGTGGCGTGATCGGGGTCCTGGTCTACGACCTGTTCATCGGCGATGTGCTGGTGGTGCGCCAGCAGATGGCCGAACTGCCCGAGCCCGGACGCACGCGGCCCGTCGAGGAGGAGTGAGGAGCGGCGCGGGCCGGCACCTCTCAAAGGCCCGGCGGATCGCCCGTCTCCGCTCCCGCCCTGCGGGCCGCCGACGCGATCTCCTCCAGGGCCGCGAGATGGCGGGCGAGCGCCCGGCGGCCCGAGAGCGTGAGGGCGGCCCAGGTGCGCGGGCGCTTGCCGAAGTAGCCCTTGCGGATGCTGACGTAGCCCGTCTTCTCCAGGGCGGCGAGCGTCTTGCTCATCGTCGAGTCGGACACCTGGCAGTAGTCCCGCAGGACGGCGAACTCCGCCTCGCCGCACGCGGAGAGGTAGGCGGCCAGCGCCAGCCGGGTGGGGTGGTGGAGTTCGCGGTCCAGGGCGGGGGGCTCGGGTGTGCAGGTCATGCCGACGCCGTCCCCCTCGCGCGCAGCAGGTGCTCCACGCCGCCGGCCAGGCCGAAGGCCACCAGCCAGCCCGTCGTGCCGTAGGGGATCGCGGCCAGCAGGCTCACGGCGACGGTGGCGAGGGGCAACAGCCAGCTGCGCCAGGCCCACCGGCCCAGGTCGCGCCTCCGTTCGAACCAGCGCGTCACCCCGCCGTGGTGAGCGCCGAGCCAGACCAGGGCGAGGAAGGCGATCGCGCTCAGCAGCGCGCCGGTGGCGAGCCAGGGCGCCCACTGGTGCCGGCGGTCGGCGAGGCCCAGTGCCGTGAAGGCGGCGGCGAAGGTCAGGGCCTGGCCGACGGCCCAGCCCCGGGGCCTGGTCCGCCGGTCGCTCGCCGCGCGTGCCGCGGCCCGCGCGGCGCATGCGGCGTCGAGCGCGTCCTGCGCCCGCCGTACGTCCATGGATTCCCCCGTGCTGTCCACGTTGCCGCCTCCTGTGCGCGAGGGGCGGCCGGTCGTGCCGCCCCGTGTACCGTCAGCATGGAGAATACTTTCCAAGAATGCAAGTACTTTCCGCGTGCGGACCAGGGCTTGGCGGGCCGGGCGGAAGAACAGGTCCGGGCCGTCGTCCACAGGGTGTGGACCGCGCCCTCACCAGCCGGTCAGCAGCAGATGGTTGAGGAGCAGGGCCAGGACCGCCTGGGCGGTGAGCCAGAGCCGTGGACGGGGCAGATACGCGCACGCCGGGAGCAACCACATCGCGAACGGCAGCCAGATGCGCTCGGTCTCCGCCTTGCTCATCCCGGACAGGTCGGCGATCAGCAGCGCCAGCAACGCGGCGGCGACGAGCAGGGCGAGCCGGGTGCGGGCGGGTGAGGCGCGACGGGTGAGGGCGAGGGCGGTGCGGTGCAGCCCGGCCGCCGTCGCCAGGCCCGTGATCAGGGCCGTACAGGCCAGGTTGGCCCACACCCAGTAACCGTAGGGGCGGGTGCCGCCGATGCCCTGATAGTAACGGGTCACCAGCAGGTGGTACGCCGTCCACCAGTCGAACCCCGCGAGCGTGAACGCCAGCGGCACGACGGCGAGTCCGGCGAGCAGGGCCGCGAGGAGCGCCGGGCGCGCACGCACCTGGGCCCGGCCCAGGAACAGCACCACCGCGCCGGTCAGCGCGATGAGCGTGAGGCCGTACGACAGATAGCAGGTCAGGCCGAACAGCAGACCGGAGGCGGCCGCGCAGGGCAGGGAGCTGCGGGTGACCGCGAGGGCGAGCAGGGCCACCGACCAGGCGGCCACCGCGGCGAAGTACGCGTCGGCCGACGTGCCCAGCCAGACCGCCGCCGGAGCGAGCACCAGGAACGGGGCCGCGCGGCGGGCGAGCGCCTCGTCCGCAAGGGCCCGCACCGCGACCAGCACCGCCACGCAGGCCGTCGCGCCGACGATGATGCACCACATCCCGGCCCAGCCCCCGCCCCGCAGCCCGATCCGGTCCAGGAGGACGAAGGTGAGCGTGGCACCGGGCGGGTGACCGGCGACATGGGCCGGCCAGGGACTCGGGGTGCCGTCGACGATGTGGTGGGTGAAGTCGCGCAGGGCGGCCGGGATGTCGTGGAAGCGGCCGATCACCCGCAGGTACTCCTCGCGCCTGGTGAGGCGGGTCGCGACGCCCCACTGCCAGCCGTCGACGAGGGCGAGCGACAGGATCCAGGCCGTCGAGGCCGCCCACGACACCGGGAGCAGGGCGCGCCAGGACAGCCGGGCGGCCAGCGTCGGCCCGTACGCCACGCCGGCCGCCGCGAGGAGGACGGCGGCCGGGGTGCCGGGACCCACGTGCGGGTCCCAGTCGGCGAACACCGGCGGCCAGCGCACGAACAGGGTGTGCCGGGTGAACTGGATGTGGCGGCCGACCAGCACGGCCACCGTCACGAGCAGGGCGGCGGCCGCGGCGGCGTACAGGTCGCCGCGCAGGGCCCGTGCGGCGGGCCGGGAGGGGGGCACGGCGGACGGGGCGTGCGGTGCGTCGGGGCGGGAGCGGATCACATCGGCACGCTAGGCCGCATGGCCGCGCGGGAGTCGTCGTACGGGCCGGACGTCAGCGTTTCGTCATGGGTTGCGCCCCCCTTCCGGGGTGTTTCGCGGCTTACGGTCGGGACATGCGAGACCATCCCCGGCTCCCCACCTCCCCCGGTTTCTGGCGCAGCCCCCTGCGCGGCACCTGGTTCACCTCGGTGCTCGGCCTCGTGCTGCTGGCCGGCATCACCGTGCTGTTCGTGACCGGCCTGGTGTCCTACGCGGCCTACAACCCCGGCCTGTCCCGGGTCAACGACACGACCCCGGACAAGGGGATCCTCGGCTTCTACCTCTTCCCGTGGCCGACCGGCCCGGTGTGGCTGTACCGGTTCACCCAGGGCGTCCACGTCACCCTCGGCATCACCCTGGTCCCGGTGCTGCTGGCCAAGCTGTGGTCGGTGGTGCCGAAGCTGTTCACGCTGCCGCCGGCCCGCTCCCTCGCGCACGCGCTGGAGCGGATCTCACTGCTGCTGCTCGTCGGCGGCGGACTGTTCGAGTTCACCACCGGCGTGCTCAACGTCCAGCTGGACTACGTCTTCCCGGGCTCCTTCTACCCGCTGCACTTCTACGGCGCCTGGGTGTTCTTCGCCGCGTTCGTGGTCCACGCCGTACTGAAGACCCCGAAGGCGATGCGGGCCGTACGACGGCGGCTGCGCGAGGCCGAGGACGAGGACGACGACCTCCTCTCCCCGGACCCCGCCCCGGCCACGGTCTCCCGGCGCGGGGCGCTGTGGCTGGTCGGCGGCGGCTCGCTGCTGCTGTTCCTGACCACGGTCGGGCAGAGCCTGGGCGGCCCCTTCCGCCGCACGGCCCTGCTCGCACCGCACGGCGGCACCGATCCGAACGGCGGCCCCAACGGCTTCCAGATCAACAAGACGGCCGCCTACGCCGGGATCGACGCGGCGGAGACGGGGGAGGAGGCGTGGCGGCTCGTCGTCACCGGACGCACCGGAACCGTCCGCCTCAGCCGCGCCCAGCTGCTGCAGATGCCCCTGCACAGCTCGTCGTTGCCGATCGCCTGCGTGGAGGGCTGGTCCACCGCCGACCAGTGGTGGCGCGGGGTGCGGCTGCGCGACCTCGCGGCGCTCGTCGGCCACGACGGCGACCCGCCGGACGTGTTCGTGGAGTCGGTGCAACGGCACGGCGCCTTCCGCCGCGCGGCCCTCAGGTCCAACCAGGTGGCCGACCCGCGCTCCCTGCTCGCCCTGACCGTCAACGGCGAGGACCTGTCCCCCGACCACGGCTACCCGGCGCGGATCATCGTCCCCGCCGCGCCCGGTGTGCTCAACACCAAGTGGGTGGCCCGGCTGACCTTCGGAGACCTGTGATGCTGCGCCGCCTGCCGCTCGGCAGCCCGTTCCAACTGCTGCTGCTCGCCTGCTCGTTCGCGCTCGCCGGGTATGCCGGGGTACGGCTGTTCGCCGGCGACTGGTTCGGGGTGGCCCTGTGGATCGTCGGGGCCGCCCTGCTGCACGACCTCGTCCTGGTGCCGCTGTACGCGGCGGCGGACCGGGTCCTCGTCCACGGGCTCGACGCGGCCGGGCGGCGCGCGTGGACGCCGTACGTGCGGGTACCGGCCGCGCTGTCGGGACTGCTGCTGCTCGTCTGGTTCCCGCTGATCCTCGACCTGGTGGGCCCGCGCTACCGACTGGCCGCCGGCCAGTCGGCGGACGTCTACCTCGGCCGCTGGCTGCTGATCACCGCCCTGCTCTTCGGCGGCTCGGCGCTGGTGCTCGCGGTGCAGGTGCGCAGGGCGACGAAGCGGCGCTCGCCGGCCGTCCACTGAGCGTCCGTGCGCCACCCGGCCCGGTCCGCCAGCCGGAGCAGGGCCGGGGTCCCGACCCGCGCCCACCAGAACGGCTCGCCCCTCCTCGCCCGTCCGTGGTCGATGTCGACGACCTGCACCTCGGCGCGTTCGTCGAGATCCTGCGGCGCGGTCTCGACGATCAACAGTCCGCCCGCGCGCAGCAGTTGGCCCATCCGGTGCACCAGCGCGCCGGGGTCGCCGCCGATGCCGATGTTGCCGTCCATGAGCAGCACGGTGCCCCAGCGGCCCTCGCCGGGCAGCGGATCGAAGACCGAGCGGCGCAGCGCCTGCCCGCCGACCGTGACGGTGCGGGTCACGGCGGCCTCGCTGACGTCGACACCGAGGACGGTACGGCCCCGGG
The DNA here is from genome assembly GCF_042958635.1 of Streptomyces sp. NPDC007971. NCBI lineage: Bacteria > Bacillati > Actinomycetota > Actinomycetes > Kitasatosporales > Streptomycetaceae > Streptomyces > Streptomyces sp. NPDC007971. Next base: position 190,404 of record NZ_JBIBJK010000010.1, on the reverse strand, counting down.
CGGCGAGTTCCGCCACCAGCCGGCCCGGGCCGCAGCCGACGTCCAGGACCGCGCCCTCGCAGCGGTCCAGCACCGCCCGGTCCACGGCGTCCGCGCCGGCGCACCAGCGCTCCACCTCCAGCGGCAGCAGCCAGCCGTCGGCGCGGCGCAGGAACAGCGGACCGCGGCCGGTGCGCAGGGCGACGGCGTACGGGTCACAGGCGGCCCAGGCGGGCGGGGCGACGGTGACACCCGTCGGGCGGCTCATCGCGCGGCCGCGCAGTCGGCCAGCCGCGCGGCGAACGTGCCGTGCGGAGCGAGGGCGGCCACCGCGCGGGCGTCGGCGGCGGTGTCCACGTCCCGCAGCCGGGGCAGGTCCCGCACCCGCAGCCCGGCGGCCAGCAGACGCTCCCGCTGCACGGTCCCGGTCCGCGGCGTGGACATCGGCACGCCCCGCAGCAGCGCGGGTTCGGGGCGGGCCAGGCCCAGCGCCCAGAAGCCGCCGTCCTCGGCCGGGCCGAACCAGGCGTCGCAGTCCGCGAAGTCCACGGTGAGCAGCTCCGGGGTGACCTGCGGGGTGTCCATGCCGATCAACAGGGCGGGGCCGGAGCAGTGGCCGAAGGCGTCGGCGAGGCGGGCGTCCAGACCGCCCTCGCACTGGGGCAGGACGTCGAAGCCGGGCGGCAGCCAGGGGCCCGGCCGGCCGTCGAGCACGAGCACGCGGCGCGTGGCCGGGGCCCCGGCCACCGCGCGCAGGGTGTCGACGAGCGAGGCCTCGGCGAGGGCGGCGGCCTGCTCGGCGGAGAAGGGCGGGGTGAGCCGCGTCTTGACCCGCCCGGGCCTCGGCTCCTTGGCGATGACGAGAAGAGTGGTCATCTGCGCCTTCCTGGGGTGTGGTGCGGTCGGATGGAGGTCATACGAGGGCTCCTACGGCGAGCCGGCCACAGCGCCTTCGCGGCAGCCGGTGCTGCAACTCGTCAGGGGCGCGGGGAACTGCGCGAGGGGCCCCCACCGGCCGGTGGTTGCTCTGGGGCGGCGGCCCCACGGCGAGCCGGCCGCGGCGCCTTGGCGGCAGCCGGTGCTGCACCCCCTCAGGGGCGCGGGAAACGGCGCGACCGGCCCCCACGGACCGGCACTTGAGCAACTGCGGCGAACCCGCAGCCGGTCGGCTCCGGCGCCCTTGCAGCCGGCGGGGTCGCCCCCCCTCGGGGGCGCGGGGGACTGCGCGAGGGGCCCCCACCGGCCGGTGGTTGCTCTGGGGTGGCGGCCCCACGGCGAGCCGGTCGCGGCGCCTTCGCGGCAGCCGGTGCTGCGACTCGTCAGGGGCGCGGGGAACTGCGCGACCGGCCCCCACCGACCGGCACCCGCGCGGGCTCCTTCAGCACCCCGCTCATGTCCCGCACCGCCTGCCAGGTCCCACGCCACGTGCCGGTGACCTTCGACGCACCGGTGCGGGGCAGATACGGGACGTCGTGCTCGGCGATGCGCCACCCCGCGTCGGCGGCGCGCACCACCATCTGGAGGGGATAGCCGCTGCGCCGGTCCGTGAGGCCGAGGCCGAGGAGGGGGACCCGGCGGCCGGCCCGCAGCGGGCCGAGGTCGTGCAGCCGCAGCCCGGTGCGGCGCCGCAGGAGGCGGGCGAGCGCGAGGTTGCCGGCACGGGCGTGGGCCGGCCAGGCCCCGCGACTCTGCGGGCGGCGCCGGCCCAGCACCAGATCGGCCTCGCCGGCCCGGATCTCGCGGACGAACGGGACCAGCTGCGCGGGGTCGAGGGAGGCGTCGCAGTCGCAGAAGCACACCACCTCGGCGGTGGCGGCCAGCAGCCCGGCGTGGCAGGCGGCGCCGAAGCCCCGCCGCTCCTCGTGCACGACCGTCGCACCGAGTGCGCGGGCCAGTTCGGCGGAGCCGTCGGTGGAGCCGTTGTCGACGACGAGGGCGCGCCAGCCGGCCGGGATGCGGGCGAGAACCCAGGGCAGGGCCTCGGCCTCGTTCAGGCAGGGCAGCACGACATCCACGTCGGACGGGGGCGGGGAGAAGGTCGTCACGGCGTTCACCCTACGAACCAGAACCGGGGCAAAGCGGGCATCGCCTCCTTACGAAACGCGGACGTCGGAGCCCGGCCCGAGCCGCGGCGGCGACGTGGTGACAGGGTGGAAGGCATGCAGCAGCCGTACGCATCCCCACACGCCGGACCGGACACCGGGCAGCCGCCGGGCTCCCGGGGCCGGATCCTCGTCGTCGACGACGACCCGACGGTCGCCGAGGTCGTCACGGGGTACCTGGAGCGCGCCGGGTACGCCGTCGACGGGGCCGCCGACGGCCCGGCCGCCCTCGCCCGGGCCGCCGCCCACCGGCCCGACCTGGTGGTGCTGGACCTGATGCTGCCCGGCATGGACGGCCTGGAGGTGTGCCGGCGGCTGCGCGAGAGCGGCCCGGTGCCGGTGGTCATGCTCACCGCGCGCGGCGACGAGGACGACCGCATCCTCGGCCTGGAGGTGGGCGCCGACGACTACGTCACCAAGCCGTTCAGCCCGCGCGAACTGGTGCTGCGGGTGGAGTCGGTGCTGCGCCGCGCCCGGCCCGCCGTGCCGCGCGGCCCGCTGGGCGCGGCCGGTCTGACGGTCGACGCGACGGCCCGCCGCGCGGCCAAGAACGGCACCGACCTCGCCCTGACCCTCCGCGAGTTCGATCTGCTCGCCTTCTTCCTGCGGCACCCGGGCCGGGCCTTCGGCCGCGAGGAGCTGATGCGGGAGGTGTGGGGCTGGGACTTCGGTGACCTGTCGACCGTCACCGTCCACGTCCGCCGTCTGCGCGGCAAGATCGAGGACGACCCCGCAAGCCCCCGGCTCATCCGGACGGTCTGGGGGGTCGGCTACCGCTTCGACCCGGCCGGAGAGGACCCGAAGGACACCGGGAACGCGAGTCCCGGGACGGGCGCGAGTCCCGGGGCGGACACGAAGCTCGGGACGGACACGAAGCTCGGGACGGACACGAAGCTCGGGACGGACGCGACTCCCGCTGCGGGCGCCGATCCCGCAGTGGGCGCGAAGGCCGGCGAGGGTGCGGAGCCCGCAGCCGGTGCGAAGCCCGCGGAGTACGGGAAGGAGCGCGGCTGACCATGCGCGACACCCTCCTCATCGCCCTCTACGCCTTCCTCGGCGCCGCCGCCACCGGCCTCGCCGGAGCCGCGGTGCTGCGCCTGATCCGCCGGCGCTCGCTCATCACGTCCATCGCCGTGGTGGCCGCCGTCGGCGTCGTCGCGATGCTCGCCGGGACCCTGGCCGTGGCCGAGGCGATGCTCCTGTCCTCGCACGACCTGAGGGTCGTCACGACGGTCGTCGCCATGGCCGCCGTCGTCTCCCTGGCCACCGCGTTGCTGCTCGGCCGCTGGGTGGTCGCCCGCAGCCGCGAACTCGCCGACGCGGCACGGCACTTCGGGGACGGCGGCGCCTTCGCCGCACCCGTCGTCCCCGCCACGGCCGAACTGGACGCCCTCAGCCGCGAGTTGGCGGCCACCAGTGCCAAACTCGCCGCCTCGCGCGAGCGGGAGCGCGCCCTGGAGGCCTCCCGGCGCGAACTGGTCGCCTGGATCTCGCACGACCTGCGCACCCCGCTCGCCGGGCTGCGCGCGATGTCGGAGGCGCTGGAGGACGGCGTCGCCGCCGACCCGGACCGCTACCTCAAGCAGATGCGCACCGAGGTCGAGCGTCTCAACGACATGGTCGGCGACCTCTTCGAACTCTCCCGCATCCACGCCGGGACGCTCCCGCTGAGCCCGGCCCGGATCTCCCTGTACGACCTGGTCGGCGACGCCCTCGCGGGGGTCGGCCCGCTCGCCCGCGAGCACGGCGTACGGCTGGTCGGGGACGGGGTGCAGCCGGTGCCCGTGGAGGTGGACGGCAAGGAGATGAGCCGGGTGCTGGCCAACCTGCTGGTCAACGCCATCCGCCGGACCCCCGTCGACGGCACGGTCGCCATCGCCGCCGAGCGGGCACCCGAGGGGGTGGTGCTGTCGGTGACGGACGGCTGCGGCGGCATCCCCGACGAGGACCTGCCCCGTGTCTTCGACACCGGCTGGCGCGGCACGGACGCACGCACACCGCCGGCCGGTGCGGGCCTCGGCCTGGCGATCGTCCGGGGCATCGTCGAGGCCCACCGGGGCCGGGCGACCGTGCGCAACATCCCGGGCGGCTGCCGGTTCGAGGTGACCCTGCCGGCGGCGGAGGCGTGAGAGGCGGTCCGTCGTGAGGTGAGCGGCTACTTCTGCGGGCGGCAGACGATGGCGCTCGGGGACTGGTCCACGCAGGAGATCCCCGGGCCGAGGAACCGCGAGACGATCGGCGCGACGTCCCTCTCGCAGGACAGGGCCGGACCGTCCTCGTCGTCGGCCCTCGCGTGCTCGCAGATCCTGCCGAGGACGTTGTTCTCGGCCTTCGGGGCGGGCGGCGTGTCCGCAGAGGCCGAGGGGGCGAGGAGGCCCACGCCGAGGAGCGGCGCGGTGAGCAGTGCTGCGATCAAGATGCGGGCCGAGGGGCGGGTCCGTCGTGACATGGTGGTCCTTTCGTCTGGTTCGTCCGGATAGATACCAAGCTCAAGGGCGTCCTGCATGGGGGGACACGCCCGGTTGGTCCGAGCGGAGTCCGCATCCCCTCGGCGATGCCCGCCACGACGGCCCGAGGCCATTCGGGTGACATTCGGGGGGAAGTCTTCCGATCACATCAAAGGTTCCCAGACCCTCCTGAACAGGATCGCTAGGGAGGGAAGGGGTACACCCTGATGTATCGACTCAAGCGGCTCGGCAGGATCGGCCTGATCGCGGGGGCGGCGGCCGTGCTGGTCGCCGGCCCGGCCACCAGCGCGCAGGCGGCCTCGGGCACGCTGTTCTTCAACCGCGCGGACACGGGCGCCAGGGACGCGATCAGCAGTCCGCCGAACAACGAATGCCTCCTGCTGGGCGGCGGCGCGGGCATCGTGGACAACAGGACGAACGCGATCGCCTTCCTGTACCGGGACGAGAACTGCACCGTCCTCCAGGACTCCCTCGGCCCCGGACAGAGCGGTGCCTACGGAGGGGCCTCGGTCCCGCATTCGGTGGAGTTCGGCACCCCCTAGACATACCCGCACCCGCACCGGCCGCCGCCCGCTCCGGCACCTCCCCGACGTCCGGGGCGGTGCCGGGACGGGGCCCGAGGGGCCCATGATGCAATGGGGCGCGACGGAGCGGATCCCGGGTGGGGTGGGGCGTGTTGAGCAACGGCGGTACCGATGCACTGAGTTTTGAGCCGCTGGGCGAGGGTGATCCGCGGACCGTGGGCACCTACCGCCTGGTCGCCCGGCTCGGGTCCGGCGGCATGGGACGGGTCTATCTCTCGCACACCCCGGGCGGACGGGCCGTCGCGGTCAAGGTGGTACGGGCCGAACTGGCCGAAAGCCCCGAGTTCCGCCGGCGGTTCCGGGCCGAGGTGGCCGCGGCCGGCCGGGTCCACGGGATCTACACGGCTCCGGTCGTGGACAGCGACACCGAGGGGGCCGTGCCCTGGTGCGCGACCGCCTATGTGCCGGGGCCCTCCCTCTCCGACGCGGTACGCGATCACGGGCCGCTGCCCGTCGACACCGTGCTGCGGCTGATCGCCGGGGTCGCCGAGGCACTGCAGGCGGTGCACCGCGAAGGCATCGTGCACCGGGACCTCAAGCCGTCGAACGTGCTGCTCGCCGCCGACGGCCCGCGCGTGATCGACTTCGGTGTGGCGCGGGCTGCGGACACCACGTCCCTGACACAGAGCGGTACGGCCCTGGGCACGGTCGCCTACATGGCGCCGGAGCAGGTGCTCGGCGCGGAGGCCGCCCCCGCGGCCGACGTGTTCGCGCTCGGGCAGACCGCCGTGTTCGCGGCGACGGGCCGCGCCGCGTTCGGCGACGGGGATCCGCACGCGGTGCTGTACCGGGTGGTGCACGCGGAGCCCGATCTCAGCCGCGTACCGGCCGCGATACAGGAGCTGGTGGCACGGTGTCTGCGCAAGCCCGCCGCCGACCGGCCCACCGTCGAGGAGGTCATCCGCTCCGTCCAGGAGATCCAGGCGTATCGCGGTGACGAGGCGCGGTTCACGTCCGGTGCGTGGCTCCCGGGCGACCTGGCCGCGGGGATAGAGGCCCGGACCGCGGGCGCCGACCGGGCCAGGGCGGGCGCGGTGGCCGGGGCGGGTGCGGCGTCCGGGGCGGGCGCCGCGGTCGCGGCCACGGCGCCGACCACGCACCCTTCGGACGCACTCGGCGCTCAAGGCGCTCCGGGCGCTCCTGGCGTCTTCGGGGCGACAAGCACTCCCGCCGCTCCCCACGCGCCGGGCACTCCCGGCGCCTTCCTGCCCGCCGGCCCCGGTGAGTTCGGGCCGCCGGCGGCCTACGCCCCGACCCCGCCCTCCCACGCCGCGCTGCCCGGACCCTTCGTCATGGGGCCGGGGGCGGCACCGGGCGCGTACGCTCCGGCCGGCGGTCCGCAGCCGCACGGTGCGGCCGGCGCACAGACCGCCCCGGTCGCCGCGGTCGGCAAGCGTCGCAGGGGACGGGCCTGGCTGTTGTCCGCGGCGGCCGTCGTCCTCGTCGCCTGCGGGGCAGCTCTCACCCTGCTGTTCGTCCCGGGCGACGGCGACAAGGGCGGTGAGCGGGCCCAGGACGTGGCGGCCTCGCAGTCGGCCACCTCCGCCGCGCCGTCGCGAACCGCGTCCGGCTCCCCGAGCGCACAGACCTCGAAGAAGGCGAAGGCCACCGAGTCGGCCGTGCCGCCCAGCCCTTCGGGGCCCCCGACGCCCACGCGGACCGCGTCCTCGGCCCCGCCGGCCACCGCGGCGAGCAAGCCGGCGGCTCCGCAGGCACCCGCCCCGGTGACGTACGCCGGGATCCGGATGACCAAGAGCCACGACCTGTACCTGGCGGACACCCCGGTGCGGGCCAAGGCGGACACCGGGACCTCCGACGAGGACCTGACCTACGCCGTCTATTCCTCGGGCGCGGTCCTCGCCCCCGGTACCACCTCCGGCAGTTCGCTCGCCCTGCTGCCCGCGGGCCGGCAGGGCACCCTGGACGCGTGCAAGGCGGCGACCGGCTACAAGAGCTACCTCTGGGTCAGGGACCTGGCCGTGGGCCGGCAGATGTGCGTGATCAGCGGGACGGGACACGTGGGGCTGGTGACGTACCGGGGCTCGTCCGGGACGACGTACGCCACGCTGGACGTGAAGGTGTGGCGCAACGCGGCCTAGCAGGGCCGCGAGTCCCCCTCAGCCCCTGCCAGTCCCCTCCGAGTTCCCCTCAGCCCCCTTCGAGTCCGCGTCGAGTCCCCCTCAGTCCTCTTCCTGCCGCTGCCCGGTGGCCCGGTCGACGGCCCGGTCGATGGAAGCCTCCACCGCCGCCACCCGGTCGGCGAGCAGGCCGAGGGCGGCCACCGCCCGGGTCAGAGGATCGTCCTCGGGGCCGCCCAGGCTGCGGGCGCGGACGTGGGCCGTCTTCAGCTCGGCCCAGCGGGCGGCCTGCTCGGTGCCGAGGGTGCCGCGCAGCTCGGCCAGCTTCAGCAGGTTCGCCTCGGCGCCGCTGGTGAGGGTCTGGGCCTCGGCCGTGTAGTGGTCGGTGACGACGGCCTCGCGCTCGGAGTCGTTCATGACCGGGCGCAGGCGCTGGGCCATGCGGTTCATGTCCCGGTAGGAGCCCTGGAGGCGGAACGGCGGCTCGGTGCGGGCCGCCTCCGACTGGGCGGCGGAGGCGATGTAGGCCGCGTTGACCTTGAGGATCGTCCCGCGCACGGCCAGCAGATGGCGCAGGACCGCGAGGACGCCGTCCAGTTCCGCGGGCGGCAGGGGACGGGTGAGGCGGTCGGGGCGGGCCGTGGGGTCCGCGGCGGCCAGCCGGACCAGCAGGTCCAGGTCCGTGCGGTCGCGGGCGGCGAGCGGAGCGAGGACCGGGTTGGCGGTGAGCGCGTTCTCCACGAAGCTGAGCGCGAAGACGTCGTCCTTGCCGGTGAGGACGTCACCGAGGTTCCACACGTCGGCCCGGTTGGCGAGCATGTCGGGCACCCGGAAGCGGTCGCCGGACTCGGTGTAGGGGTTGCCGGTCATGCAGACCGCGAACCGCTTGCCGCGCAGGTCGAAGGTGCGCGGCTCGCCCTCCCACACGCCGTCGATGCGGCGGGTGGCGTCGCACAGCGGGATGAACTTCTGCAGCAGCTCCGGTGAGGTGTGCTGGATGTCGTCCAGGTGCAGCAGCGTGTTGTTGCCGGCCGCCAGCGCGAAGTTGATCTTCTCGATCTCGCGGCGGGCCGTGGCGTTCGGGGCGTCGGCCGGATCCAGCGAGGTGACGGCGTGGCCGAGCGCCGGGCCGCTGACCTTGACCAGCATCAGGCCGAGGCGGTCGGCGACGTACTCCATGAGCGTCGTCTTGCCGTAGCCCGGCGGGGAGACCAGCAGGAGCAGTCCGCCGGTGTCGGTGCGCTTGGACGCGCCGGTGGTGCCGAGCTGCCGGGCCAGGCTGTCGCCGGCCAGCGGCAGGTACACCTCGTCGACGAGCCGGTTGCGGACGAAGGCGGACATGACCCGGGGGCGGTGGTCGTCCAGGCGCAGCCGGTCGCGTTCGGCCGCGACCAGGGCCGTGCGACGGCGCTGGTAGGCGCGGAAGGCGGGCACCTCCCGCTCGGCGAAGCGCGCCGTCCTGGCCAGGAACTCGTCCAGGCGCAGCGCCATCCGGCCGTCCGTCACCCGCGGATGGGTGCCGAGCAGTCCCTCGGCGGTCGCGGTCAGCGGGGCGTCGCCGTCGTAGCGGGGCAGGCCGGGGCAGACTTCGGCGGCGACGGCCTCGGCCAGTTCGCCGGGTGCGACCCCGGCGCCGGAGGCGGTGGCGTAGGACGACAGCCAGGCCTCGGCGACCTGACGGCGTTCGGCCGGGCCGGGCAGCGCCTCCAGGTCCGCGGCGTACTCCGTGCCGCTCACCGTGTGCCGGAACTTCTCCAGCAGCGTGCGCGCGGTCGCGCCCAGGACGAAGGCCCCGCCGGACGTCAGCTCGTCGAAGAGATACGCGGCGGCACCCGCGGCCTCGGCATCCGGCTCCCACGCCCCGATCGCTCCGGCCAGCTCCGCCACCAGCCCGGCGATCCCCGCGACCGGCCCGAAGGCCTCCCGGGCGCGGGCCAGCGACACCGCACGCCGCGTCCAGTTCTCCCGCGCCTCCCCGGCGGTGCCGTGGGCCCAGAAGAGCTGGGCGGCGGCGCGTACGGCGGGCTCGTGGCGCAGGGTGCCGGCGCCCTCGTACAGGGGGAGCAGGGCGGTGAGGACCGCGGTGGCGTCGTGGTCGTGGACCCCGCGCTCGTAGCCCTCGTCGTACGACGCCTGCGCCGCCTCCCGGACCAGGGCGGGCAGGTCGGCGGCTGCGAGGGCGGCCGGTCCGTGCTCGGCCAGCAGCCGGGCGGCGAGGTGTTCGGCGCGGTAGACCCCGGGCGACTCGGAGGGCAGGTGGCGCTCCCACAGCGGGCGGGTGTCGGCGAAGCCCGGGTCCGTCACGGGGCGGCGGTAGTCGGTGCCGGTGACCGCGAAGGCGAGGCCCTCGCCGTGCGGGACCAGGGTGAGGTCCAGGGGCTGGGTGTTGACGGCGAAGCGGTGGCCGCCGAGCAGCAGGGTGCGCCCGTCGTCGGCGTACAGGTCGCCGCGGTCGCGCAGGGCGCGGTCGGCCTCCTGACGGGCGGCCTTGAGACGGCCGTCGAGTTCCTCGGCGCGCACGCTGTCGCCGAGGGCGCGCAGCTCGTCGGCGGTGCGGCGGACCTTGGCGACCATCGGGTCGGAGGCGAAGTAGGTGGTGACCGCGTCGGTGTCGGCCAGCGTGGCCGTGCGCCGGGCGACCGTCAGGAGCACCCGGGCGGCGGAGGCGGCGAGCTGCTCGGCGCGGCGGGCGCGGGCGTCGGCGAGGGACTGCTTGCGGGCGGCGAAGGCTTCGTAGATCTCGGTGCGCCGACCGTCGAGTTCGGCGAGGAAGTCGTCGAACTCGGCGAACCGGGCGTCCAGGTCCTCCACCCGGGCGAGCACCGCGGCCAGCTGGTCGTCGCAGGCCTCGGGCGTGCCGGACCGGGCGAGCGCGGCGGTGACCGCCTGGGCCAGCAGAGCCGTCTCGGCGGCGAACTCGGCCTGGCCCTCGCGGTCCAGGAGGCTGCGGCGGCGGGTCTCCAGGGTCGCGCGGGCCCGGTTGACACCGCCGAGCACCTCGGCGATCCGCTCCAGGATGGCGGTACGCACGGTGGCGTCGGCGATGTCGAGGCCGGTGACGACCTCGGTGACCGTGCGCAGGCCGTCGGCGAGCTCGTCCAGCCGGGCGGCAACGGGAGCCGCCGCGGCGACGGACCCGGCCGTGCCCGCCTGCTCCACGAGCCGTTCGACGTCCGCGTGGTGGGTGGCGAAGGCGTCCTCGCGGGCCAGGAAGGACACCGCGCGCCGGCCGAACGCCGCGAGATCGGCCTCCGCCCGCGCGGCCAGCTCGTCCACCCGGGCGAGGTCCGCGTACCGCAGCTCCTTCACCGTGAGCAGATGGCCGTGCGCGTGCCTGAGTTCGGTCAGGCCCCGGACCCAGGCCGCGGCGTCCCGCGGGGCCTCGCCGCGCAGCCGGCGCACCACGGTGGCGATCCGTTCCGCGGCCTCGTCCAGGGCCTCGGAAGCCTGCCGGGACAGGGCGCGTACCGTCTCGAACTCGGCCAGCACCTGCTCGGCGGTCTCCCGCACCGCGTCCAACGGGACGCTCAGTTCACCGAGTTCGGGGTCGCGCAGCCAGTGGTGCGTGTCGGCGGCGCGTACGCAGGCGGCGGCCAGCGCCCGGTAGCCCTCGCCCGTCCCGATGCCCTCGGTGACCAGCCGGGCGACGGACAGGCAGTCGGCGAGCCCGCGCACGAGGTCCGCGTTGCCGGCCCGGGCCAGCGCGCCGGTCCCGGTGCGCAGGGCGGCCGCGTGCGTGTCGGACACGTACGGCGAGGTCCACCACTGCAAGGGGTGCGCATGCGCGGGTTCGTCGCCCCCTGCGCGCAGCACGGCCAGGGTGCCGTCCTCGAACAGGGCCCAGCCCCGGCAGGACAGCGGGGTGGCGACCTCCTTGCGCAGGGTGTTGTACGACAGCAGGAGCGTGCGCCCCTCGGCCCGCGAGCGGAACGCGTAGAGCACGTCCTCACCGTTGGGTGAACGCACCTCCCGTTCGAACTCCAGCCCCCGGGCGTCGATTTCATACGTCTTGTGCCCGCCCGAGGCCAGGCAGTACCCGCCCGGGAACACGATGCCCCGGTCCTCGGGCAGCCGGCGGCAGGCCTGCCCGATGCCGTCGAGCCGGACCACCGACCGGCTCAGCGTGTCGAACACCAGGTACCGGTCCGCGTCCTCCTTGTACGGCCGCACCCGCAGCAGGACCAGCTCCCCCACGCGCGCGTGCGCGACGGCGGCGTCGGCGAGCGACTGCAGCGGCTCCTCGACCGGCTCCGCGTACAGCTCCTCGCCCTCCGGGCCGCGCACCGCGAGCCGCCCGCCGACCGTCGCCACACCCGCCCCGCCCGGCACCGCCACGTACGGGTCCCGGCCCAGGACGTGGTCCTCGCGGGTGGTGTCGGTCCAGGCGAAGTCGTAGGCCGGCGGGAAGGTGTCGTCACGGTCGCCGCGCGCGTCCAGGAACCGGGTGCGCCCGCCCGCGGCCGGACTCCAGCGCAGGGCACGGACGTCGTCGGCCTTCTCGCCGGTGCGGAACACCGCGAGCAGCCGGCCGTCGACGCGGCGCAGCCGCAGCAGCCGGGTCTGCTGGTAGTAGCGGTGCAGCGCCGTGAACTCCCGTACGAACGCGGGGTCGTCGAGCAGCCCGGGCGCGGCGTCCTCGGGCAGCCGGTTCAGGTCCCGGTCGTAGAGGGCGAGGACGTCGGCCACCGCAGCTGCGGTCCCGTCGGCCGTGCGGCCGGTACTGCCGAACAGCAGCACGTCCCCGACGGCGACGACGTCGCACGGCACGCACGCGTGCCCGGTGCGCAGCTGCGCGGTGGCGCGCAGGGCGAGCCCGGCGGAGCCGAACTCCTCGGCGCGGCGGGCGTTGAGGGCCTCGGCCCGGCGGGCCAGATCGGCGGCCTGGGCGGCCAGCCGGTCGCGCAGCACCTCGTAGGTGCCGGCGTCGACGGTGTCGTACGAGCCCGTCTCCGGGGCGGTGGCCATGGGGCGTGCATCCCTTCAAGGGCGTTCGGTGCTTCGAGGGCGTTCGGTACTTCGGGGAAGCTCGCTGCTTCGAGGAGGCCCGGTGCTTCGAGGACGCTCGGTACTACGTGAAGCGGGAGCGGAATGGGCGGCGGGAGGTGGAAAGCAGGCGCGGGGGAGGGAAGGCGCAGGAGGTGGGAGGCGGAAGGTGGGAGGTGGCCGGGCCGCCGACCCCCGTACAGCGGCCCGGCCACGTCTGTCAGGCCCGGGCGGTGCCGTTCAGCGCGGCGACCGGGGTGTCCGCCAGGCCCAGTTCGCCGGCCCGGTCGAGGAGCTGACGGAACTGGGTGGCCTGCGGGCCGCCGGAGTTCATCAGCTTCATCAGCAGCGCCGACACCGTGAGGTTCTGCACGTCGGACGTGCCGAGCGAGCCGAGGATCCGGCTCAGGTCGTCGGTGAAGCTGCCCGACCCGTCCAGCCAGGGCTTCGCCAGCGCCTGCGCCGTACGGGAGTTGTCGACGAAGCCGTCCACGCCCTTGCCGAGCGAGATCGCCGACACCAGCCGGTCGAAGAAGACGGACTCCCCGCCGACGATGTCGATGTCGGCGTGCTCCAGACCGGTGGCCAGGACCGTGGCCTGCGCCTCGGCGACCTGCCGCTGCGTCTCCAGGCCGGCCAGCCGGATCTCCTTCTCCGCCGCGAGCCGCAGCCGGTACTCCTCGTGTCCGCGCGAGGCCTCGTCGAGGGCGGCCATCGCGGCGGCCTTCTCGGTCAGACCCTCGGCCTCGGCCTTCAGCTTCTCGCCGATGGCGGTGGCCTCCGCGAGGGCCTTCGCCTTGGCGCCCTCCGCCGCGGCCGCCCCCATCGCCCTGGCGCCCTCGGCCTCCGCGAGCGCCTTGGCCCGCACGCCCTCGGCCTCGGCCTTCAGCCGCGCCTCGGTGGCCTCCGCCGCCGCCTTGGCGCCCAGGGCCTCCGCGAGCCCCCTGGCCCGTGCGCCCTCCGCCTCGGCCTTGAGCCGGGCCGTGGTGGCCTCCGCCGCCGCCCTGGCGCCCTCCGCTTCCGCGAGCCCCTTCGCCCGTGCACCCTCGGCCTCGGCGAGTGCCTTGGCCTGGGCTCCCTCGGCCTCGGCGCGCAGCCGGGCCTCGGTGGCCTCCGCCTCCGCACGGCCGGCCTTCACGGTGACCTCGGCCTCCTTGTCGCGCACCTGCACGGCGGCGAGCCCCTCGGCGGCGGCCTCGGCCTGGACGCCCTCGGCGAGCCGCAGCTTGGCCCGGGCGTCCAGATCGGCCGTCTTCAACCGGGCCTCCGCGAGGGTGAGTTCCTCGGCGGCGCGGTGGGTGGCGGCCTGTTCGGCGGCCTCGGCGGCCTTGATGTCCTTGACCAGCTTCTCCTGCGCCTCCGCCTCGGCGGCGATGACGATGGCCTGCCGGTCGCGCTCGGCCTGCTCGACCGTGCGCAGCTTCTTGATGGACTCCTCCTGCTCGGCGACCGTACGGTCCACCGCGACCCGCTCCCGGACGACCTCGGCGATCTCCCGCTTCTCCGCCTCGACCTCCTTCTCGGCGGCGATCTTCGTCAGCTGGGTCTCCCGTTCCCGGGCGATGACCTCCAGCATCCGGTCCTTCTCGACGCGCTCGCTCTCCACGGCGATGACCCGCTCGCGGTTCTTGGCGGCGACGGCGATCTCGCGGGCCTGGTTCTCGCGCTGGACGCCGAGCTGCTCCTCGGTGCGCAGGAAGGCGCCCTGCGCGCGCAGCCGCTCCTCCTCGACGACCCGCGCGGTCTCCGCCTCCTCGCGGGCCCGGGACGTCTCGATCTCCCGCTTCTGCTTGATCTCGGCGTCGGCCTGCCGGCGCTCCAGCTCCAGGATGGCCTCGCGGGCGTCGACGTCCTGCCGGGTCATCTCCTTCTGCTCGTTGCGCTGCGCCTCGTTGGTGCGCACGTGCTCGATCGCCGTCAGTTCGGTGATCTTGCGGATGCCCTGGGCGTCGAGGACGTTGGCCGGGTCGAGCTGGGTGAGCGGCGTCTGCTCCAGGTAGTCGATCGCCGCGTCCTCAAGGTGGTAGCCGTTGAGGTCGATGCCGATCAACTCGATGATGTGGTACCGGAGTTCCTCGCGCTTGGTGTAGAGGTCGGTGAAGTCCATCTGCTTGCCGACGGTCTTCAGCGCCTCGGAGAACTTCGCGTGGAACAGCTCCTGGAGCGTGTCCTGGTGGCTGGCCCGCTCGGTGCCGACGGTCTGGGCGACCTTGATGACGTCCGCGACGGTCTTGTTGACCTTCACGAAGAACAGGATCCGGATGTCGGCACGGATGTTGTCCCGGCAGATCAGCCCGTCCCGGCCGGAACGGCTGATCTCGATGGTCTTCACCGAGATGTCCATGACCTCGGACTTGTGCAGGATCGGAAGCACGACCTGCCCGGTGAACGACACGTCCACCCGCCGCGTCTTCGACACGATCAGGGCCTGGCTCTGGTCCACCTTGCGGTACAGCCGGGAGAAGGCCAGCAGCGCGAGCAGCACGATGACGAGACAGACGGCGACGAGCACGCCGAGGGCTTCCATGGCATACGTCCTTGTGGGTCAGACGATGAAGTCGGAAGAGCCCCGGTCCCGGTGCCGGTCGCCTTCCGGCGTCCGGCACCGGAACCTTTCCGTAGTGCTCCCCTGCGCGATGGTGCATGAGGGGCGTACCCCCGCGCACTGCCGGTCTCCGGCAGGGTTCACTATGTTCTCGATGCCGGAGGAGCGCTAAGAAAGCGTCACCGGGGCGTCAAAATCACGGGGGAGCACGGGGGGACGGGGACGGCGTGACCGAACATCCGATACCGGAGCACTATCTGGACGGCTATGCAGGCACTCTGGCCGAGGTCGCGGCCACCGGCCGCCGGCTGACGCGCGAGGAGCTGGCGGTGCGCCGCTCCCTGGGCGAGCAGGCCGCCGACGCCGGCCACGGACTGCGCGCCCTGGTCGTCGCACACCTGGCCGCCGCCCGCGCCGCCTGGCCCGGCCAGGGCGGCTCCGCCGACAGCACCCTGGCCGCCGTGCAGCAGGCCGTCGACGCCTTCGCCGAGGGCTATGAACGCGCCCAGCGGCTCGCCGTGCGCCGGGAGGAGGCCGCGCGCCGGGAGTTCATCGACGACCTGCTCTACGGCCGCAGCGACCTGGGCCGGCTCGTCGAGCGTGCCGAGCGCTTCGGCCTGCGGCTGTCCGGGGCGCACGTGGTCGCCGTCGCGCAGGGCCGAGCCGCCCACATCGAGGGCGACCCGGTGACCCGGCAGGTGGAACGGGCGGTCCTCGGCCGCTTCGACGCCCGCAGCATCCTGCTGACCACCAAGAACGGTCGGCTGCTGTGCATCGCGCCCGGCGACGAGGACGACGTCCTCACCTACTTCGCCAAGCAGGCGTACGCGGCCATGGACGGCGGGCGGGTCGCGGTCGGCCGCCCGCAGCCCGGTGCCGGCGGCGTCGTCCAGTCGTACGAGGAAGCCCTCGCCACCCTGGAGATGGCCGAACGGCTCAGTCTGAACGAGCCGTTGCTGCGCGCCGCCGACCTGCTCGTCTACCCGGTGCTGGCCCGCGACCGGCAGGCGATGGCCGACCTGGTCTCCCACACCCTCGGCCCGCTCACCATGGCACGCGGCGGCGCCGAGCCGCTGCTGGAGACCCTGACCGTGTACTTCGACTCCGGCTGCGTGGCCACCGAGGCCGCTCGCCGGCTCTCCCTGAGCGTGCGCGCGTTCACCTATCGCCTGGAGCGCATCCACAAGCTGACCGGCGCGGACCCGGCCGACCCGACGCACCGCTACATGCTCCAGACGGCCGTGATCGGCGCCCGCCTGCTCGACTGGCCCGCCAAGCCCCTGTGAGTCTCCGCACGGCCGTTGCGGACTCCTCCCGGAGGGCGCACGGCCGTTGCGGTCTTCCTACGGAGAGCGGACTCCTTACGGAGAGGTGACGTACCGCCCGTCGTGCCCGGCCGCGGGCGGTCGCGGACCTAGCGTGGCTCCATGCGTGTACTGGTCACCGGCGGTGCCGGATTCATCGGGTCCCATGTCGTGGACGCCCTGCGGGCGCGCGGGCACGAGCCGGTCGTGTACGACGTCCGGGACGATCCCGGAGCCGATGTGCGCAACCCCGTGGCGGTCGCCGCCGCCCTGGCCGGTGTGGACGCGGTCTGCCACCAGGCGGCCATGGTGGGCCTCGGCAACGGCGTCGCCGACGCGGCCGAGTACGTCTCCCGCAACGACCTGGGCACCGCCGTGCTGCTCGCCGCGATGGCCGGGGCGGGCGTGCGGCGCCTGGTGCTGGCCGGGTCGATGGTGGTGTACGGCGAGGGCCGCTACGAGTGCCCCGAGCACGGTGTCGTACGCCCCGGCCCGCGCGCCGGGAAGGACCTGGAGGCGGGCCGCTTCGACCCCGGCTGTCCCGTCTGCGGAGCACCGCTGTCCCCCGGCCTGGTCGGCGAGGACGCCCCGGCCGACCCACGCAACGTCTACGCCGCCACCAAGCTCGCCCAGGAGCACCTGTCGGCCGCCTGGGCCCGCTCCACCGACGGTACGGCGATCTCCCTGCGCTACCACAACGTGTACGGCCCCCGGATGCCGCGCGACACCCCGTACGCCGGGGTGGCCTCCTTCTTCCGCTCGGCCCTGGCGCGCGGCGAGGCCCCGCGTGTCTTCGAGGACGGACACCAGCGCCGGGACTTCGTGCACGTCCGTGACGTGGCCGCCGCCAACGTCACCGCGCTGGAGGCCGGGCCGCGCCCCGGCACCCTCACGGCGTACAACACCGGCAGCGGCACCCCCCACACGGTCGGCGACCTGGCCCGCGCCCTGTCCGCCGCCTGTGGCGGTCCCGAGCCGCTGGTCACCGGCGAGTACCGCCTCGGCGACGTACGGCACATCACCGCGGACTCGTCCCGGCTGCGCACGGACCTGGGATGGAAGGCGGAGGTGGAATTCGCGGAGGGGATGGCCGAGTTCGCGCGGGTCCGGTGAGCTGTCAGGCCACGGCTACCGCTCTTCCGGTCACATGTGCCGTCCGGCCGTGATGAGCCGGACCACCCTCGGAGGTGTGCGGAGCGCGGCGGACATCGGCACGGACCGGTACGAGGTGCAGCCCCACGGATCGAAGGCGAGTCGCTCGTCGGCTCGCCCACCCCGCGCGGACTAGCCCGCCAGCTCGCCCCCGAAGTCGCTGTACCGGCCGGCCGGCAGCCCCACCTTCGTCGGGCCGAAGGTCGTCGACGCCGTCTGCGAGTAGAGCGTGGACGAGGCGCCGGGCAGGAACCAGGCCGCGCCCTCGGGGTCGTTCTCCCCGTCGGCGATCGCCGTCAGGTCGGCGTGGCCGTCACGGTTCACGTCGGAGGCGAGGAGGGTGTGGCCGAAGCCGTCGGCCCCCTCCGTCGCGCCCGGCACGCCGGGGCTGTCCTGGGTCAGGAACACCGCACGCGTGGTGGTGAGACCGGAGGACGACCCGTGCAGGAGGGTGATCGCGCCGGCGAACGGCACGTAGTGGGAGTCGTCGCCGAAGCTCTCGCCCGACGCGCCGACCGCCAGGTCCCCGTAGCCGTCCTTGTCGAAGTCACCGATCGCCAGTGCCTCGCCGAAGTGGTCCTCCTCCTCCGAGGAGTCCGGGACGCCCGTCGTGTTCTGACTGAGCGTGACGCGGTGGGTGGCACTCGGCCCTGACGAGGTGCCGTAGATGACGTGGATCTTGCCGCCGGTGGAGCCCGAGGGGTCGTCCGTCGGCTCCTCGGGGTTGCCGAGGACGATGTCGCCGAAGCCGTCCTTGTTCAGGTCGCCGATCGCGGCCGTCGACGCGGCGCGCAGGCTCGCAGCCTTGCCGATGCCGTCGGGGGTGCCCTTGTAGTAGACGGCCGTGGCGAGGTGGTCGCCGCCCGGCTTCTGCCCGGTGACCACCAGGTCGGCCTTGGTGTCGCCGCTGACCCGGCCGGGGGTGAGGACCGGCCTGTCGATGCCCGGGGAGTACGACGACACCCTGCCCGTCGAGCCCGACTTCGTGAACGGGCCCCGGATCAGCCTGACCCGCCAGCTGCTGGGGTTCTGCGTGTCGCTCTGCGCGGAGATCGCCAGGTCGGGCTTGCCGTCGCCGGTGAAGTCGGCCGCCGCGATGCTCAGCCCGAAGTAACTGCCGTACAGAGTCTGCGGGTTCTTCACCGTCGTACCGCCGGACAGACCGTTCTTCGAACCCCAGACGATGACGACCGTGCCCGCGTCCTCGGCGCGGCCGGACTTCTCGTGCTGCGCCCCGACGACCAGGTCGCTGTAGCCGTCGCGGTTGAGGTCGGCGGTGGCGATCTGGTCGCCGAACCGGTCCTCCTTCTCCGCTTCACCGGGGATGCCCGCGGTGTTCTGGCTGATCAGCTGGTGCTTGGCCGCGTTCAGTCCGTTCGCCGTGCCGTAGACCACGGCGACCTGGCCGGCCCGGGCCTGGCCGCCGACCGTGGCGAAGGAGGCGCCGAGGGCGACGTCCCGGTAGCCGTCGCCGTTGAAGTCGCCCTGAAGGCCGGAAGGAGCGGCCGAGGCGGGGGCGGGCAGGGCCACCGGGGTCAGGCCCGCCACGAGCAGGGCGGCGAGCGCGGTGCTGTTGCGCAGGGGGTGCTTCACGTTGGCTCCCGTCGAGAGGCAGATGTCGGGCGGATCCCGGCCGTCCGGTGGCGCGATGAAGAGACCGCCAAGAAAAGGCAGGGGTTGTACGTGAGTTCGGTTGGATCTCGGGGTCCTGCGTGGTTGCTGCACCCCTTGTGCCGCAGGAGGTGCAAGGAACGGGGGGATGCGGAGGGACGCCGCGGGATGCGGAAAGCCGCCGAGGGGCCCGTGGCACCCAGGGGGCGTCGGGGTTCCATCTCAGGGGCTGTTCAGGGGAGTTCCCTGATGAGCGGGTACGCCGTTGCGCCGCAGACTCGTGGCAGGGCCGGATGCTCGCCGGTCCGACCGCCACTTCCACGGGGAGATCTTTTCGTGAACCGCACTGTCCGGCACAGCCGTTGGACCGCCATGGCCGCTTCGGGCGCCCTGCTGGTGACCCTGGCCGCGGGCATGGCCGCCCCGGCCTCCGCCGCCCCGGCCTCCGCCGCCCCGGCCTCGGCCGCCACCCTTCGCCCGGCGTCCGCTGCCGCCACCGCGCCGCTGCCCACCCTGGACCCGGCAGCACTGCGGGCGTCCATCGCCGGCCTGCCGGACGCGGACGTCACCGGCGCGCTGCTGCGCATCACCGGCAGCGCGGGTCACTGGTCGGGCACCTCGGGCGTGGGCGACCTGGAGACCGGCCAGGGTGTTCCGCGCAATGCGCACATCCGGATCGGCAGCATCTCCAAGGTCTTCACCGCCGCCATCGTTCTGCAGCTCGCCGCCGAGCACCGGATCGACCTGGACACGCCTGTCCAGCAGTATCTTCCGGGCGTTCTGCCCGCCGGTATCCCGCCCGTCACGGTCGGCCAGCTGCTCGACCACACCAGCGGCCTGCCGCGCGGCGCCTCCACCCCGGACTTCGGCGACGGCAGCCCCGAATGGTTCGCCGCCAACCGCCTGAAGAGCTTCAGCCCGCAGCGGGCGATCGACCTGATGGCGGGCCAGCCGATGGAGTTCGCACCGGGCACCGCGCAGCAGTACAACGGGGAGAACTACTACGTCGCCGGCCTGCTGGTCGAGAAGATCACCGGCCGCAGCTTCGCCCACGAGGTGCGGTCCCGCATCACCCGGCCGCTCGGCCTGGACGACACCTACGTCCCCGGCGCCGACGACCCGCGCCTGCCCGCCCCGCACTCCCACGGCTATCTGACGGTCAAGGCGGCGGACGGCACCACGCACCCGGCGGACGTCACCGAGCAGAGCCCCTGGCCCTGGGCCGAGGGCGGCATGATCTCGACTCCGGCGGACCTCGACCGTTTCATCACCGCGCTGCTCCGCGGCCGTCTGCTCCCGGCCGCCCAGCAGGCGAAGCTCTTCACCGTCCCGGACGTGCCGAGCTTCCACAGCAGCCAGTGCCGCACCGAGTCCGACGCCGGCCGGGCGTGCATGTCCATGGGCCTGATGCGGGTCAGGGCCGCCAACGGCGTGGAGGTCTGGGGAAAGACCGGCTCCCGCCCGGGCTACACCAGCGGCGTCTTCGCCACCCGGGACCTCTCCCGCAAGATCGTCTACTCGCTGAACCCCACCGGCCTCGAAGGTACCGAGATGCGGTACATCCAGCAGATAGCCGGGGCCTCCTTCGGGCCGCTGGTCCCGGCCGGAAGCTGAGACCGTCGCCGGCACGGCGCACCCGGTGTGGGCCGAGCTGATGGGCCGCCTCGGCGCCCCCCCGCTTCCAGGCGGCCCTGCGCGCGGTGGAGCGCGGCCGGCTGTGACCGGACGGTTGACCGCCGCCGGGTGACGGGCCGGCCGGCGATCAGCAGCCGGGATCCTTCGGGACGAACGTCAGGGGAGCGTGTTCGTCCGCGGCGACGGCCTCGTCGTAGGCCGAGCGGTCGACCTGGTACCAGACGTCGTCCCGTGCGGTGTTCCGGTCGACGTCGTCCAGGCTCACGCACCACCGCTCCGGCCGGACCAGCCGCTTGTACGTCTCGGTTCCGCTGCGCACCTTCGTGCAGTGCTGGTAGTGCTCCGTGGTGTACGAGGTGTGGGTGCGGCGCCGGGAGCCCGTTCCGCTGCTCGACGTGTGCGAGACGCGGCGTGTGCCGGTCGTGCACCTGCGGACCATGTGCGGCCGGGTCGCCCTGGTGGTCCGCGCGGTGACGTGCCGCACCTGGTCGCGCAGCCCGGAGACGGCGTCGGGAGTGGGGCTCGGGCCGGCCTGCCCGGTGCCGGCCGGGCCGCTCTGGCCGGTGCCGCTCGCGGACCCGGCGCCCGCGCTCCCGCCGCCCCCGCATGCGCCGAGCCCGGCTATCAGAACCGCCGTCACCCCGGCCACGATCAGCCGCTTTCCGAACACGTCTCCCCCTCGGGTCATCGAACGCGCACTGTAACGGACGGCCGGACGGATCCCCCGGGGTGGCGTGTCGCGCGCTCGCTCCTAAGACCGTGAGCCGCTCGGCCGCCCGCTTCTCCGGACGGACCGGCCGCGTACAGGCCTGCCCGGCATGCTCGGGCATGGCGGCCGGGTGGCGGATCGCCCGGCCTGCCCAGGCTCCGGGTAGGACGGCCGAGTGCCAACTGCCCTGGCTCCCCGGCCATGACGGCCGCGTGCCCGGCCTGCCCGGCCTGCCCGGGCTCCGCGGGCAGGCCCGGCCGGGTGTCAGTTGCCCGGCTCCCCGCGCAGGGCGGCTGCGTGTTCGGTGGCGAACGCGGCGAACGGCCGGGCGGGCCGGCCCGTCGGCTTCTCCACGTCGCTGGCGACGGCGGCCGCGCCGCCGGACGCGTAGAGCCCGTACAGCTCGACCAGCCCCGCCGCCCGCCAGGGTTCCCAGCCCGCGGCGAGCATCCCGGCGGGCAGGTGGTCCGACGGCATCGTCCGCAGCGGACGGGAGGCGGAAGTCCGGTGCGGACCGGGAGGGTTCCCTCCGGATCGTTTGTTCATTCACTGTTCAAACATCCGTTCCGGTGTTCCTCGTGACATTCACATACCGTCCTGCTGCCGACGAGTGATCGCCGACACCCGGGGCGCCGCGCGACACCTGCGCGCGCCGGAGCCGCCCGGGCCGTACACCGGTAGTCCGGGACGTGACGGAACGGGACAGAACGGATCGGGACGGGTCGGGACGCTCGCCACGGACAAGCAGGCACTCTTATGGGGAGAGGGCTTCTCGTTGATTTCTCGCTCGCGCCGCAATCTCGCGGCGTTCACCTCGGCCGCCTCGCTGGCGGCCGGCCTGCTCGGTGCGGCCGCACCGGGCGCGCAGGCCGCACCGAATGACATCACGGGCGGTCAGATCAGTCTCCACGGCGGTTCCACGGGTGTGGAGACCGTCAACGCGGACGGAACGGGGCTGCGTTCCGTCCCCAACATCCCGAACTTCGGGTACACGCCCAACTGGTCGCCGGACGGCAGCAGGGTGGTCGCCGGCTGGAGCCAGCTGGCCACCGGCCGGGTCACCGGCACCAGTTCGGTCGTCACCCTGCCGTGGGCGACCAAGGTGCGCTCCAGCGCGTCCTACGAGGACCCGGCGTTCTGGCTGGACGGCCAGTATGTGGTGTTCACCACGGCCGGCCAGCTCGTCTACGGGCCCTCGGACGGATCGTGGGCGCCGGAGCCGCTGCTGACGGGCGCCCAGGAGCCGTCGACGGTCTGCGACACCCACCCGACGGCCGGCGCGTCGGGCACGCTGGCCTTCGAGCGGCGCTCCGGCGGCTGCAACGACAGTCCGGGCATCTGGACGTACGACCCGGACACCAAGGCACTGACGAAGATCATCGCGTCCGGTTCCTCGCCGGTGTTCTCGGCGGACGGCAGCAAACTGGCCTTCACGCGCTCGGTCGACGGCTGGACACAGCTGTTCACGGCCGCCGCGGACGGCTCCGGCGTCCAGCAGGTCACCACCGATCCCTCCGACCACCTGGCCCCGACCTGGGACCCGGCCGGCGGACGGATCGCCTACGAAGCGCACGGTTCGCACGCCGGCTCGTCCGACGACGTGCAGACGGTGCGGATCCTCGACCTGGCGAGCGGGACGTCGACCCAGGTCACCGGGGCGGGCAAGGGCGCCAGGCCCGCCTGGCAGCCGCTGCGGAAGAACTCCCTGGTCCGGGTCTACGGATCCGGCTCCATCGGCATCGACGGGGCCGCCTCCCGCTGGACGTTCGACACGTCCGGCGGCAGGCACGTCCCGGGCCTCGTCGCCGCCAGGTCCGCGGTGCTGGTCAACAAGGGCAACGCCACGTACTCGGCCCCCGCGATCGCCCTCGCCGCCGAGAAGCAGGGGCCGGTCCTGATGACCTCCGGCAGCGGGCTCGACTCCTCCGCGGCCGCCGAGCTCAAGCGCTCGCTGCCCAAGGGCAGCACCGTGTACCTGAACGGCGGCACCCGCATCCTCGGTTCCAAGGTGGCGAGCCAGGTGCAGGCGCTCGGCTACAAGCCGTTGCGGCTGGACGGCACCGACCTCTCCGCGCTGTCGGCCCGCGTCGCCAAGCAGATCAGCGCGACCCCGAGCTGGATCTTCGTCGCCGACGGCAACGAGTACCACGACCCGATCGCCGCCTCCACGGCCGCCGGTGCGCTGGGTTACCACGGCACCGGCGTGGTCCTGCTGACGGACGGCAAGTCCGTCCCGTCCTCGGTCAGGAACTTCCTGAACACCCTGAACCCGAAGACCACGAACATGGTGACGGTCGGCTACAACGCCACCCAGGCGATGGAGCACGCGCCCCTCGACAAGGTCTGGAACTTCTGGACCATCGGCGGCAAGACCCATGAGGACGTCGCCGTCAACCTGGCCCGGTTCTGGTGGTCGGCACCGACGCAGGCCGTCGTGGAGGACACCTGGACCTGGCAGAACGCCGTCGCCGGCGGGTCCGCCAGCGCCACCTACGGACCGATGCTGTGGTCCAGCCGGGCGACGCTCTCGGCACCGGCCGCGTACTACCTGGGCCAGGAAGCCGCGAGCATCTGGGTGGTGCAGACCTTCGGCGGCAACACGTCGTACCCGCCCGCCAACCGCACCGCCATCGGTTCGGCGATCGCCGCGAGCAGCGCCTGGACGTCCACCTACTGGGCGGCGAACGGCAACCTGCCCGCACCGGCCGCCGCGGCGCCGCAGTCCCGGGTCCCGGCCCTCGCCTCTCCCGGCAGCGCCGCCCGTCCGACGGCCGTTCCCACCGTGGTGCCCGGCCGGCACCTGCCCGCACGCGACGCGCACAGCGCCCGCTGACCGAGGCACCGGTCCACACCTGCACCCACACCCGCACCCGGTGGTCCCCCGCCTTCCGGCGGACCACCGGGCCCCGGTCGTCGCGCGGGGCCGTCACGGCCGGACACCGACTCACCGCCGTACATCCCGGCGACCGGAGCTAGGATCCGGGCCATGGCCCTGACCATGAACGACGTGGAGCGGTTCGAGGCCTCCAGGTCCCGCCTGGAAGCCATCGCCTACCGCCTCCTCGGCTCCGCGAGCGAGGCCGAGGACGCCGTGCAGGAGACGTTCCTGCGCTGGCAGGCCGCCGACGTCGACCACATCCAGGTCCCCGAGGCATGGCTGACGAAGGTGCTCACCAACCTGTGCCTCAACCAGCTCACCTCGGCCCGTGCGCGCCGCGAGACCTATGTGGGCCAGTGGCTCCCCGAGCCGCTGCTCGCCGGGGACCCGATGCTCGGCCCGGCCGACACCGCCGAACAGCGCGAATCGGTGTCGTTCGCGGTCCTGGCCCTGCTGGAGCGCCTCTCCCCGGGCGAGCGGGCGGTGTACGTGCTGCGGGAGGCCTTCGCCTACCCGCACCGGGAGATCGCCGAGATCCTCGACATCACCGAGGCCGCCAGCCAGCAGATCTTCCACCGCGCCAGGAAGCACGTCGCGGACGGCAGGGCCCGTACCGAGATCGACGAGGCCGCCGCCCGGCGGATCATCGACGAGTTCCTCGCGGCCGCCACCAGCGGCCGGACCGAGCCGCTCGTGCGGCTGCTCACCCAGGACGCCATCGCGATCGGCGACGGCGGCGGGAAGGTCCCGGCCCGTGCCAAGGCGTTCGAGGGCGCGCTCGCGGTCGCCACGTTCATGCGGGGCCTGTTCAAGCCCAGCAAGGCCAAGCGCGACCTGGTCGGCGGCTCTCCCGAGGTCTACGCCACGACCGCCAACGGCGGCCCCGCCGCCGTGGCGGTCCTCGACGGCCGGGTCGTCGGCGTCATGTGCCTGGAGATCACGGCCGAGGGCATCGCCGCGTTCCGCAACCAGGTCAACCCCGACAAGCTCGGCCGCGCGACCCGGCGGTGGGCGGCCGGCGACCACGGCGGACCCCTGCTCACCGCCTTCTGATCGCAATGTGAGCTGCTTCACATCGCGCTGCTGTCAGGAAACGGCGGGCTGCCCGGTTCAGGTGGCGAAACCGCCCGAGACAGGAGCGCCCACATGCAGCACCGCATCATCGTCCTCGGCGCCGGATACACCGGAGCCATCGCCGCGGGGCGGCTCGCCAAGCGGCTGCGCCGCGAGGACGTCGCCCTCACCCTCGTCAACGCCGAACCCGACTTCGTCGAGCGGGTCCGGATGCACCAGCTCGCGGCCGGCCAGGACCTCAGGCCCCGGCCCTTCGGCGAGATGTTCGCGGGCACCGCCGTCGAACTGAAGCTCGCGAAGGTCACCGGCATCGACGTCGACCGCAGGACCGTGGCCGTCCGCGCCGCGGACGGCACCGAGGAACTGGCCTACGACACCCTCGTGTACGCCCTCGGCAGCGGCTGGAACGACCAGGGCGTCCCCGGCACCGCCGAGCACGCCCACGAGATCGCCGGCCGCCCCGGCGCGCTCCGCCTGCGCGAGCGCCTGGCCGGCCTGGACGCCGGACAGCCCGTGGTCGTGGTCGGCGGCGGCCTCACCGGCCTGGAGGCCGCGACCGAGATCGCCGAGGCCCGCCCGGACCTCGACGTCGCCCTCGCCGCCCGCGGCCGCCTCGGCGACTGGCTCTCGCCCAGGGGCCGTCGGCACCTGCACAAGGTCTTCGGCAGGCTCGGCATCACCGTGCACGAGCACGCCGCCGTCACCGGCGTCGGGGGCGACAGCATCGCCACGGCGGACGGCACGTCCATCCCGGCCGCGGTCACCGTGTGGACCACCGGGTTCGCCGTCCACCCGATCGCGAAGGCCACCACCCTGCAGGTCACCGGCACGGGTCAGATCATGGTCGACCGCACCATGCGCTCGCTCTCGCACCCGGACGTGTACGCCGTCGGTGACGCGGCGATGGCGGTCGGCCCCGCCGGCAAGCCGCTGCGGATGTCGTGCGCCTCCGGCACCCCCATGGCCTGGCAGGCCGCCGACGCCATCGCTGCACGCCTGACCGGCGGGAAGCTTCCGAAGGTGCCGCTGCGCTACTTCAACCAGTGCATCTCGCTGGGCCGCAAGGAGGGCCTGATCCAGTACGTCACCGCCGACGACCGCGCCGTGAGCGCGGCCCTGACCGGTCGGCTCGCCGCGGTCTACAAGGAACTGGTCTGCAAGGGCGCGGCCTGGGCCGTCGCCAACCCGACGGTGGGGCTGCCGGCCCGGCGCCGCCGCATCGTGCGGGAGCCGGCCCAGGCGGGCACGGCGGTCGAGGCGTCGGCCTGAACGGTGGCGGTCGGAGTGTCGGCTTGAACGGTGGCGGTCAAGATGCCGGTCCGGCGAGGTGGCGGGGTGGCGGGGCGGCGATCAGTCGTCGGTCCGGCGGTGCGGTGGAACGGGTGCCCTCGGCGCGAGGGCGCCCGCCTCGCCGCCGGTCCGCGCGGCGAGGATGCCCCGGCGGCACCCGGCGGCACCCGGCGGCACCCGGCGGCACCCGGCGGCGCCGACGGCTCGCCCTCGCCGCGCCGTTGACGCGGCTGAACGGCCGTGCGACGGTGAGGACGCGCTCCTTGCAGAACCGCTGGGAACTGGAGGAAAACTGCTGTGACCTTCGGAAACGACGACTCCCGCCAGGCCATGGGGCGCAGTGTGACGCCGGACCAGATCGAGCTGTTCGAGAAGGAGTTCGCGTCACGGCCGTTGAACCGGCTGATGCAGAACGCCGTCACGCAGACGCCGGTGGACGACGTCGCCCTGGACCGGCGGGTCCTCACCGGCACCGACCACTCGGTCTCCCACCACCTGGACGACTGGAAGGCCACCAACCAGAAGCAGAGCGGGCGCTGCTGGATGTTCGCGGGGCTCAACCTCCTCCGGGTCGGCGCCGCGCGGAAGCTGGGCGTGAAGGACTTCGAGTTCTCCCAGAACCACCTCATGTGGTGGGACAAGTTCGAGCGCGCCAACCACTTCCTCGAGGCGGTCATCGAGACCTCGGACCGGGACGTGGACGACCGCACGGTGGCGTACCTGCTGGCGGACCCGATCAGTGACGGCGGGCAGTGGAACATGTTCGTGGCGCTGGTCGCCCGGCACGGTCTGGTGCCCAAGTCGGCCATGCCGGAGACCGACAGCTCCTCCGCGACCCGGGCGATGAACCGGGCCCTGAAGACCCTGCTCCGCCAGGGTGCCCGTGACCTGCGCCTGCGGGCCGCCGACGGAGCGGGCGCGCAGCGCGAGCGCAAGCGGGAGGTGCTGGCCGCCGTCCACCGGGTGCTCAGCATCCACCTCGGCACGCCTCCGCAGCGGTTCCTGTGGCAGTGGGAGGACAAGGACAAGGCGTTCCACCGCGACGGCTGGCTCACCCCGGCCGAGTTCGCCGCCTCGTACGTGCAGCTCCCGCTGGACGAGTACGTCTGCCTGGTGCACGACCCGCGGGAGTCGAGCCCGGTCGGCCGCACCTTCACCGTCGAGTACCTGGGCAACATCGTGGACGCCCCGCCGGTGGTCTATCTCAACGTGCCGATGGAGCTGATGAAGCGGCTGGCCATGGACGCGATCGTCGGCGGCGAGCCGGTGTGGTTCGGCTGCGACGTGGAGAAGATGATGCGTGCGGACGCCGGGGTCTGGGACGCCGCACTCTTCGACTACGCGGCCGTCTACGACACTCCCTTCACCATGGACAAGGCCGCCCGCCTGCTGCACTGCGACACCCAGATGACCCACGCGATGCTGTTCACCGGGGTCGACGTGGTGGACGGGAGCGCGCGCCGCTGGCGGGTGGAGAACAGCTGGGGCGAGGACAGGGCCGACAAGGGCTTCTGGACCATGAACGACTCCTGGTTCGGCGAGCATGTCTTCGAGATCGCGGTCCGTCGCTCCGCGCTGCCGCCGGAGCTGGCCGAGGCCCTCGGCCGGCCGCCGATCGTCCTGCCCGCCTGGGACCCCATGGGAGCCCTGGCCGCCTGAGGCCCCACCTCAGGCCTCGTAGGAGCCCTCGTCGTCCGAAACCCCGTGCCCCCATGGGAGTCCTCGCCGCTGAGAGAGCGGGCTTGACGGTCCACGTCGCGGTGTTGCCGGGCAACCACCCGGGGCGCGCGGCATGCCCGGTCCCGGTGACTGCCCGACGCCGACGGGGTCCTGGGCCATGGCCACCGGCCGCGGCTGACCGCCCGATACCCCCGCAGTGCGTGTAGTCCATCCGCACTGATGCGCTGACGGACCGTCAATCATCGTGCAGGGCTTGCCGATTCCCGTCCGGCTCCCTAAGTTAAGTGCGATCTTAAGTCCACTTAACTGGATGCTTAAGCGAGGTTTCCGTGCCGCACCGTGCAAGAGCCGCCCTACGCCGGACCGCCGCCGCCGGAGCCGCCCTGGCCGCCGCCGCTGCGCTCGTCGTCGGGGCGCACCCGGGTTCGGCCCAGGCGGCCGGCGCCCCCCTTCGCGCCCAGCGCGTCGAGTACTTCCCCGGTCCCGGGGCGGAGCCCAGCCGGGTGACCGTCCCGGTGGGCACCCCTGCCCCGACGGCCCGCCGCACGCCGGCTCCCGCAGGCGCCACGCCCGCGGTGAGGCCGCTCGGGCGGACCGGACCGGTGACCGGACGGCTCGACCTGGTGGTGATGGGCGACGGCTACACCGCGGACGAACAGGGCCGGTTCGCCGCGGACGCCAAGGAGAAACTGGACGCGATCTTCGGCATCGAGCCGTACCGGAGCTACCGCGGCCTGTTCAATGTGTGGCTGGTCAACGCCGTCTCCCACGAGTCCGGCGTCTCCGGCGACCCGACGGCCGAGGTCGCGAAGGACACCGCGCTGGGCGCCCGCTTCTTCTGCGACGACCTCGAACGCCTGCTGTGCGTCGACACGGACAAGGTCGCCGACTACGCCGCCCTGGCCCCGGACGCCGACATCGTCTTCGTCCTCGCGAACTCCGCCAAGTACGGCGGCGCGGGCTACTCCGCCGGCGACCTGCCGCCCGGCTCGCCCTTCCACGGCGTGGCGACGATGTCGTCCGGGAACGACCGGTCGTACCTCATCGGCGCCCATGAACTGGGCCATTCCATAGGCCACTTGGCCGACGAGTACCAGTACGCGGGCTACGGCGCCTACCCGTCCGCCGACGAACCGGCCGAGGCCAACCTCACCCTCCTGCGCGACCCGGGCACGACGAAGTGGTACCGCTGGCTCGGGGCCCAGGACCCGACGGGCTCGGTCGTGGGCACCTACGAAGGCGGCGGCTACTACGAGACGGGCATCTACCGGCCGACCGAGACGTCCATCATGCGCTCCCTGACCTCGACCGAGTTCAACGTCGTCGGCCGCGAGGCGATGATCGCCGGCTTCTACGCCGACGCGGACGCGCTGACCTCCTCCGTCCCCACGTCCCGTCCGGTCGGGAAGGGGCGGCGGATCACCGTGCGCCTCGCCCCGCTGACCGGCCTCGCCGACCTCGAACTGACCTGGTACGTCGACGGCAGACCCGTGCCGCGGGCCACCGGCGACCTGTCGGTGACACCGCACGGGCTGGGCGTCCACGGCCGGGGCCACGAGATCACGGCGACCGTGACCGACCGCACGACGGCCGTACGGGACCCTGCGGTCCGAGCGCTGACGTCCGACTCGCTGACCTGGACGGTGCGGTGAGGCACAGGCCTGTCCCGGCCTCCTCTCCTTGCCCTCCTGACCTGTAGGCCCTTGGCGCCCGCAGGACGCGGCGGCGGGCATGCACCCGGGCGCCCGCCCGGGTACGCGTCTGCGCACAGGCCCGGGTGCACGCGCAGGCCAGGGTGCGCGCAGGCCCCGGTGCGCGCACGGCCGCGGGCACGGGCGTGGTGCTACGCGTGCTTCCCGCTGCCCTTGCCGCCGTCCGCCCCGCCGTTCGCACCGCCCGACTGGCCGTTCCCGGTCGGGCTGTGCGTGCTGCCGTGGTCGGCGCCGGAGTTCCCCGTGCCGGACGTGCCGGACGTGCCGGATGTACCGGATGTACCGGACGTGCCGTTGCCGGAGTCGCCGCTGTTCCCCGCCGTGCCGTTGCCGGCGTGCGCGCCGTCCTTGCCGGACCTGCGCGTGCCGTTCGGCCCGGACGTCGCCCGCGTCAGCTGCTCGGAGCAGTACGCGGCGACCTTGTCCTTGCCGCCGGCAGCCGCGACGAGCCGCTGCCAGGCCGTTGCCTCAAGTGCCTTGCCGTGCTTGCCGACCCGCTCGTAGGCGCGGCAGTGGGCCTCGGTGTCCCGGGCGGTGGAGGGGTGGCCCGTCCGGCCCGGGCCGCCGGAGGACGCCGACGAGCCCGTGGCGCCCGGCCGGTGCGGAGCGGCCGCCGACGACGGGCGCGCGGTGCCCCGGCCGGCACCGGCACCGTCCGAGGACGAGCCGGCGGAACCGATGGCCGCGACCGCCACACCACCCAGGGTGAGGCTGGCGAACACCACGCCGAACGTCATCCGCGCAGGGCGTCCCCAACGCTTCTCCCCGGACGGCCGCCAGTCGTCCCGGCGCCGGGTACGGGCCCGGCGCACACCGTCGCCGTGGCCGGCCGACCGGAAGGCGGTCAGGGCCCGCTGCTCGGCCTCGGGGTCGGCACGGCCCGCGCGCAGGGCGGTGGCCAGCACCGCTTCCAGCGTGGCGGAGTCGTGCCCGTCCCAGGGGCCGGACGCGGTGCCGCCAGGGTGCCCATGCCGGTGACGGACCGGAACTCCGTCGCCGCTCAGCCGTTCACCCATGTCCGCTTCCGTTTCCGTCCGACCGTTTGGATTCGTTCGAGGTACTGGGCCTGGCGCCTGCCAGCCGCCCAGTGTCGACGTTGTCGTTCATTTCGACTGCCCCAGCGTTCGGGAAGCCTCATCCGTCACACCCTCGTCCGCCTCGCCGCCGACGCCCAGCTGACGGGCGAGGCGTTTCAGGCCCCGGTGGGCGGCCGTGCGAACCGCTCCCGGACGCTTGCCGAGGACGCGTGCGGCGGCCGGACCGTCCAGGCCCACGACGACCCGCAGGAGCACGGCCTCGGCCTGGTCCCGCGGCAGCCCGCGGACCAGTTCCAGGGCCTGCTCGGTGGAGAGGGACTCCAGGGCCTGGTCGTGGGTGTCGTTCGGGCCGGGCAGGTGCAGCAGGTCCTGTTCGGTCCCGCCGGCCCGGGGCCGCACGCGCTGGCGGCGCAGATGGTCCAGTGCCCGGTGCCGGGCGATGGTCGCGCTCCAGCCGCGGAACCCGGCCCCGTCGCCCTTGAAGCGCCCGAGGTCGCGGGCTATCTCCAGCCAGGCGTCGGAGGCCACGTCCTCCGCGTCCTCGCCGACCAGCCCGTGCAGATAGCCGAGCAGGCCCGGCTGCACGATCCGGTAGGCCACCGCGAAAGCGGCCTCGTCGCCGTCCTGGGCCCGCGCGACCGCAGCGCCCAGCTCCCCGTCGTACGCCTGTACACGCCGGGGTTGCCGTACCTGGCCCAAGACTGTCCTCGTTCGCACCGGGTTCATCGCGAGTCCGTGTCGTCCGTCGCGCTCCGGTCGCATCGACGGCCCCTTGGAAAACAGCGTCCGTCCTCACACAAATGTCACAACGCCTCTGTGATCCTTCACCGCTCCGCCGGTTTCCCGCCGCGCATCCGCCGGGGCGAAGGGGCCCTGGCGGGGCGGTGCGGGCGGCCTGCCGACGACGTCCGCGCTTGCCGCGTAATGCTTCGGAGCCCGAGTGCGCTCCATCTGACATGAGTGCGTACCTCCGTATGCGAGCGGTGCCGCCCCCGGCGCTGCGCAACAGCGTGACCTGGCTTGAACGGCAGTTCGAGGACGACGTGGAGGTGGTCCGGTACCGGAGTGGCCGGCACCGCGAGGAGGCGCTGGACGAGCGCTGTCTGGACCAGGAGCGCATCTACGCCGGTGCTCTTCCGCACGGTGCCCAGGACCGGCCCCGGGACCGGCTCCAGGACCGGCCCCAGGACCAGGTCGTCCTCGGCGGCCGGCCGGTGTTCCGCCCCGGCCGGCACAAGCCGCGGCTCCTGGTGCTGACGGCGGCCCAGGCGCGCCGGGTGGCCGGGTTCCTGGGCGAGGCCGACTTCGATGCGCTGTGGGGCTTCGCCCGCGACGAACTGCTGCCGCGCTACGGCGGCGCGGCGGCGGAGCCCGAGACGTGGGGGGCGTTCGCCGCGGCGCACCAGGAGCTGAGGGCGTTCTACGCGCAGGCGGCCGAGTGCGGAGAGGCGGTGGTGAAGCGGCTGGCGGCCTGAGGCAGGTATCGGCACATCTGCACGCCCCTGGTCCGGATCAGGTCTTTCGGAATGCTTCGTCCGCCCCGTGAGCCTCAGGTGTAACACTTCCGGCCGAGTTCGCTCTTTCCATGGGGGCGGCCGTGCCGGTCGGCCAGGACAAGGGGACGCGACTCGTGCGGTGGACAGACGAAAGCGGAGCGGTGTACGGCGAGGACCCGTACGACGGCGTCGGGTACGTGCGTGCCTACAGCCACGAGCACGGGTACGGCGGGAGTGTCACCACCGACACGGCACCGCAGCCCTGGGACGCGGTGCGGGCCGCGCAGTGGACGCAGCCGACGGGTCACACCCCGACGACGTGGGACTCCCCGCACGGTGACGTCCTCACCGCGCAGCTCCCGGTGTTCGACGCCACCGGCCTTTCCGGGGCAGAACCGGACACGCCCGAGAGCGAGTCCGGGCGGCCCGTCTTCGTCGATTCCTCGGGGCGGCGCCAGCGCCGCGTGCGCCGCGCCGCCCGGTTGCTGGTGATCCCTGCCGGCGTCTATGTCGTTTTGCTGATCAGCACGCTGCTGGGCGGCCCCAGCATCAGCTCTCCGTTCGTCCCGCAGGCGGGCTCCACGCACCCGGCCACGCCGCGGGCGACCGCACCCGGCACCTCGTCCGGCACCGGACACCCGGCGAGGAGCGCGGGCCCCGGTGCGGGACACAACAGCTCCGGCGCCGCGGCGCGGAAGACCCCCGGCCCCGCCGAGCGGTCGGCAGCCTCCACCGCCCCCGCGGCCACGCCCCGGTCCACGGCTGCGCCGACCTCGATCGCCGCCCCGGCCCCGGCCCCGGCCCCGACCGCCGCCCCTGCCCCCTCCTCCAAGGGGCGCGCCCTCGGTTCGTCCCACCGGCCCGTGAAGTGACCCGAGGCCCTGACGTGACCGATCGCCGACACCATGCTCCTTCCGGCCGCCGCGGCAGCACCCGCCGGAGCACACCCCGCACCCACTGGCTCCTGCTGGGCGTGCTCACGGTGACCCTGTCGGCAGCCCTCCTGCTGCAGGGGTACACCCACCACATGTTCGGGATCACCTCGGACGACGTGACCGGCGCCCGCGGCCGGAGCGACGCGGTGCCCCGCCAGGTGGCCCACGGGGGCCCCGTGATCGCGGACGCCGCCACCTCCGCGCACACCGCCCACGTCCATGCCCGCACCGTCGCGCTCACCTTCGACGACGGCCCCGACCCCGTCTGGACGCCGCGCATCCTGGACGTACTGCGCCGCAACCATGTGCACGCGACGTTCTTCGTCGTGGGAACCCAGGTGGTGGCCCATCCGGAGCTGGTCCGCCGGATCGTCGCCGAAGGTCACCAGATCGGCATCCACACCTTCACCCACCCCGACCTGTCCCGCCTCGCCCCGTGGCAGCGATCCCTGGAGCTGCGGGAGACGCAGCTGGCGGTGGCCGGCGCCACGGGGAAGACCACCGCACTGCTGAGGCCGCCCTACTCGTCGAAGAACGACGCGCTGGACGACGCCGACTGGGCCGTCGTCCGGCAGGCCGCCGCGGCGGGCTACGTCACGGTGCTCTCGACACAGGACGCCGAGGACTGGCAGCGACCCGGTGCGGACCGCGTCCTTGCGAACGCGACACCGCACGGCCACAGCGGGCAGATCGTGCTGATGCACGACGGCGGAGGTGACCGGTCGCAGACCGTCGCCGCGCTGGATGCCCTGATCCCACGGCTCAAGGCACAGGGCTTCCGGTTCGCGACGGTCGGCGCCGCGGTCGGCATGGCCGGGCCCGTCCAGCGCGCCGGGCTCGGCGACCATCTGCAGGGGATGGTCCTCATCGGCCTGTTGCAGGCCGGGGACTGGGTCGTGCGGCTGCTGGGCGGGCTGATGTTCGCGGCCGGAGCGATCAGTGTGCTGCGCGCGGCGGCCGTCCTGATCGCGGCCCGCCGGCACCGCCGGCTGCGCACGCGGCGCCGCGGCGGGCCCCGGGGGCCGCGGGTGAACGAGCCGGTCAGCGTCGTCGTCCCCGCCTTCAACGAGAGTGCCGGGATCGAGGCGGCCGTGCGCTCCCTGGCAGCCTCGGACCATCCGGTGGAGATCATCGTGGTGGACGACGGTTCCACCGACGGCACCGCCGACCTGGTGGAGTCGCTCCGCCTGCCGGGGGTGCGGGTGATCCGGCAGCAGAACGCGGGCAAGCCGGCCGCGCTCAACACGGGACTCGCCGCGGCCACCTGCGAGCTGGTGGTCATGGTCGACGGCGACACGGTCTTCGAACCCGACACCGTGCGGACGATCGTGCAGCCCTTCGCCGACCCCCGGGTGGGCGCCGTCTCGGGCAACGCCAAGGTCGTCAACCGCGGTGGTCTGCTGGGCCGCTGGCAGCACATCGAGTACGTGGTCGGTTTCAACCTGGACCGCCGTCTGTTCGACCTCGCCGAGTGCATGCCGACGGTCCCGGGAGCGGTGGGTGCGTTCCGCCGCCGGGCGCTGCTGGACCTCGGAGGCGTCAGCGACGTCACCCTCGCCGAGGACACCGACCTCACCATGGCGCTGTGCCGCGACGGCTGGCGTGTGGTCTACGAGGAGGGCGCGGTGGCCTGGACCGAGGCACCCGCGTCGCTCGGCGCCCTGTGGCGCCAGCGCTACCGCTGGTGCTACGGCACCCTGCAGGCGATGTGGAAGCACCGCGGCGCGCTGGTCCAGCGCGGCGCCGCCGGCAAACTGGGCCGCCGCGGCCTGGTGTATCTCCTCCTCTTCCAGGTCCTGCTGCCGCTGCTCGCCCCCGTCGTGGACATCTTCGCCCTGTACGGGCTGCTCTTCCTCGACCCGGTCCGGATCACCGGGCTCTGGCTGGCCTTCCTGCTGATGCAACTCCTGATGGGTCTGTACGCGTTCCGCCTGGACGGGGAGCGCCCGGGCCCGCTGTGGAGCCTGCCGCTGCAGCAGTTCGTCTACCGGCAGCTGATGTACCTGGTGGTGATCCAGTCCGTCTTCACCGCGGTGTCGGGATCTCGGCTGCGATGGCAGCGCATGGAGCGGTACGGCAGCCTCCAGGCCGCCCCGGCGGGCGACGGGACGTCCCACGACGGTTTCCGGGAGCCCGTACCGCACGTGACATCGCCGTCGTACCGCACGTGACATCGCCGCCCTACCGGTACGGGACACCGCAGTCGTACCGGTACGGGACACCGCAGTCGTACCGAGTCGTACCGAAAGGACAGTGATCCAAGCCCATGAGCGGACACCGCCGTCGGCCGCCGCAGCGCTCCAACAGCGGCGCGCGAAGAGCGGCGCCGCAGAAGAAACGTTGGATCGACTACCCGCACCGGGACCGGACGGGACCGCGCCGCTGGCTGCCGTCGGTGCGGCAGCTGCTGGGCCTCTTCCTGCTCTGCTTCGGCGCCACGGCGGCGGCCGTCGGCTATGCGTACGCCACGATCACCATCCCCGACCCGAACCCCAGGACGCTGCTGCAGAACAACGTCTACTACTGGTCCGACGGCACGGTCCTGGCGACCGACGGCACCGTCAACCGGCAGAACATCACGCTCGCGCAGGTCCCCGCCGACGTGCAGTGGGACTTCATCGCCGCGGAGAACTCGTCCTTCTACACCGACCCGGGCATCGACCCGCAGGGCATCCTCCGCGCCGTCGCGAACATGGCCGCGGGCGGCTCCGTCCAGTCCGGGTCGACGATCACCCAGCAGTTCGTCAAGAACACCTACCTGGACCAGTCGCAGACGGTGTCACGGAAGTTCAGGGAACTGCTGATCTCCACCAAGATCGGCGCCTCCATGAGCAAGCAGCAGATCCTCCAGGGGTATCTGAACACCTGCTTCTTCGGCCGCCAGGCCAACGGCATCCAGGCCGCGGCCCGCATGTACTACAACCGCCCGGTGGAGAAGCTCGACGCGAGCCAGGGAGCCTTCCTCGCCGCGGCGGTCAACGAACCGAGCCTCTTCCAGCACGCGGACTCCGACCCCACGGCCAGGGCGCGGGCCCAGGCGCGCTGGTCCTGGGTGCTCGACCGGATGGTGAAGATCGGCAAGCTGTCGCCTGCCCAGCGGGCGCGGTACGCGGCCGCCGGATTCCCCGCACCCGGGAAGTGGACCTCCGGCTCGGGGCTCACCGGCGAGACCGGCTACCTGGTCCAGCTCGCCAGGTCGTATGCCGAGACGCACGACCGGGACATCACCGACAACAGCCTGAGCAGGGGCGGCTACCAGATACACACCACCTTCGACAGGAAGCGGACCGCCCAGCTGGCGAAGTCCGTCGCCGCGGTCCGCGCGGCTCGCCTCGACCCCGCCCACCGGTCCGCCGACCGGGACGTCCAGGTCGGAGCCGCCTCGGTGGAACCCGCGACCGGCCGGATCCTCGCCGTCTACGGCGGCCCCGGCTTCGACCACGCCCACTACTCGGACAACGCCGACACCGTCGGCGTCCCGGTGGGCTCGACGTTCAAACCCGTCGTCCTCGCCGCGGCGCTCCAGCACGGAGCCGTACTGCGGCCGGGCGAGCCCCCGGCGTCGATCACCCCGGCCAGCAGGTTCGACGGTGACGACGGCATCAGGATCAAGGATCAGCAGGGCACCTACGTCACCGACGACAAGGACCCCACCGGCCTCCTCCACCAGCACAACGACACCCCCCGGCGCTGGGGCTACATCACCCTGCGCCAGGCGATGGAGCAGTCGGTCAACACGCCGTACGTGCAACTGGGGGAGGACGTCGGCTACCAGGACGTGGCGCGGACGGCCGAGGCCCTCGGCCTGCGCTCCGACAGCCTCGCCGCCCCCAGCGCCGGTTTCTACATCGGTACCTCCACACCGAGCGCGATCCGCATGGCGGGCGCCTACGCGACCTTCGCCGCCTCCGGTGTGCAGGCCACCCCCTACTCGGTGACCGAGGTGACCCGCAACGGCTCCGCACTGCCCGGCTTCAAGGCCCCCGCCCCCGTACGGGCGCTGCCGGCGGCCGTCGCCGACAACGTGACCGACGTCCTGCGGGGCGTCATAGCCCGGGGCACCGGCACCAAGGCCGCGGCCCTCGGCAGGACGGCCGCGGGCAAGACCGGAACGACCGACGACTACCGCTCGGCCTGGTTCGTCGGCTACACCCGCCAACTGGCCACCTCCGTGGTCCTCTTCCGCGAGGACCCGGCCCACCCGCAGCTGCAGTCCCTGGTGGGCGTCGGCGGTCTGCAGAAGGTGTTCGGCGGCGACATCCCCACCGACATCTGGACCCGGTACATGGGCGACGCCCTCACCGGTCTCCCCGACACCCCCTTCCCCGCCCCCGCCCCCCTCGGCCGCGGCGCCGACGAGCCCGGCGTTCCCCGGCCCTCCCCGTCCGAGAGTCACGACAAGAAGGGCGACAGGACCCGCAGAACGGACAGGACGGGCAGGCCCGGCAAGCGGCCGTCCAGCACCGCGGCCGCCACGCCGGCCGCTCCGACGGCAGCGCCCAAGTGCCACCACCACAGGTGCCGTTGACCGGTGCGCGCCGAGGACGGCCGCCGCACAGCACTTCGCCCCGCCGGTCGGACCGACGGGGCGAAGCGGACGGGCCCGGTACCGGCGACAGCGGCCACTGCTGTCGCCTCAGGCCCGTGGTGGTTGCTGAGCGCTCACGCTCGCGCAGGGTCTCCTGCCGGTGGCCGCCCTGCGCGGCGCCTTCCTGCCCGGCCTACTTGGTGAAGGCCGCGACACCGTTCGGGGTACCGAGGCCCGTCGGGCCGTCGTAGCCCTTGCCCGCCTTGCACAGGTAGTTGCTGCAGGACCCGTTGGAGCCGTCGGTGACGTCGTTCAGCTTGTCCGGGTGGGCGTAGGGGTACGAGGCCGGGACGTCACCGGAGCCCGGGGCGCCCGCGAGGGCGTAGACGCCGGCGATGAACGGCGAGGAGGCGCTGGTGCCGCCGTACACGTTCCAGCCGCTGGCCTGGTAGGTGTCGTACACGGCGAGACCGGTGGCCGGGTCGGCGACGGCCGCGACGTCGGCGACGGCGCGCTTGGCGCAGTCGGTGTCCTTCTGCCAGGACGGCTTGGCGTCGTACTTCGAGCAGCCCGAGCCCGCGCCCTCGCCGCCGGCCGACGTGCCCCAGACGGACTCGGAGTAGCCGCGGGTGCTGCTGTCCTTCTTGAGCGAGGTGCCGCCGACGGAGGTCACGTACTGCGAGGAGGCCGGGTACTCGACGCCGTAGCCGCTGTCACCGGAGCTGACGGTGATGGCGACGCCGGGGTGCTTGAAGTACTGGTCGTCCGCGGTGGTGTCGTTGGCCTCCTCGCCGCCGCCGTAGCTGTTGGAGACGTACTTGGCGCCCTGCTTGACGGCCTGGTTCACGGCCGCGCCGAGGTCCTCCATGTTGGCGGACTTGGCCTCGACGAGCAGGATCTTGCACTGCGGGCAGGCTGCGCTGACCATGTCCACGTCGAGGGAGATCTCGCCCGCCCAACCGGCGTCGGGCGTCGGGTAGTTGGTGCCGCCGTCCTGGTCGATCTTCTTGAAGCAGCCGTTGCCCGTGCTGCACTCCGGCAGGCCGTACTGGGACCGGTAGGCCGCCAGGTCCTTCTCGGCGTTGGGGTCGTCGTTCGCGTCGACGATCGCGACCGTGGCGCCCTTGCCGCCGTCCTTGGGCAGGTTGTAGGCGGCCTGCAGGTCGGCCGGTCCGAAGCCCTTGGGGGTGTCGTGACGGCCGAGGGTCTTCTGCGCCTTCACGTCGGTACGCACGACCGACTGGCACGCCATGTAGCCGGGCTTGCTCGGTTCCGAGCAGAGCCGGTGGGTGTGCACCGTGGAGGCGGAGGAGACCGCGGGGGATGCGGTGGTCGTCGTCGCGAAGGCCGACGTCTGGGTGGCGACGGCGAGGCCGCCGGTGATCAGGGCTGCTGCGGACAGCAGCGCGGGGGCGCCGCGACGTATCGAGGTCCTACGGCGATGAGAACGCAATGAACTGCCCTCCGTGGGGGGATGGGCGGCTCCGGGACGGCGGCCGGGTGAGCGTCAGTACTGTCGTGAGCATGACAATCGCCCGTTGGGGGTGGCCGTGGGGGAGCCGACTTCCGGGCATGCTGTTGGTTGTTGCCACCCCGGTCAGTGGTGGCTACGGATGAGGCTATGGACAACTTGTCCGCCGGAATAGAGGCAGTTGGTAAAAGCTTTCCCTCGACTCCTTCGCGCGCGCCGCTACCTTGTGCAGCCATGGAGCTGGAAGAGGGATCCATCAACGACCTGATGTCACTGGGCCTGGCCCGCTACGAGGCGCGGGTCTACCTGGCACTCGTCAGGCGCGGTTCTTACACGGCCGCGGAGGTGGCCCGGGAGGCCGACGTACCGCGCCAGCGGGTCTACGACGTGCTGGACGCGCTCGTGCGGCGGCAACTGGCCACCACCCACCCGGGGCGCGTGGCCACGTACTCCGCCGTCACGCCCGAGCTGGCGCTCGCCCGGCTCATGGCCCTGCAGCGCGAGTCCCTCGACCGGCTGGAGCGGGTCTCCCAGGGGCTGGCCGGAGTCCTGCAGCCGCTCTGGTCCCAGGGGCGGGAGCACACCGATCCGCTCGACTACATCGAGATCCTGCGCGACCCGAAGGCCATCGCCGAGCGCTTCGCCGACATCCAGCGGCAGGCGCGGCACGAACTCCTCACCTTCTGCAAGCCGCCGTTCGTCGCCCCCGCCGAGAACACGGAGGGCATAGCGGTGGTCCGCCGGCTCCACCGGGCGGGCGGCACCGTCCGGGCGATCTACCTCGACGACGCCCTCGGCGACCCCGGGACGGTGGAGCATGTGCGCCGCTTCGCCGCCGCGGGGGAGGACGCCCGCTTCGCCCGCGAACTCCCGCTGAAACTCGTCGTCGCCGACGCCTCCCTCGTCCTGTGCGACATGCCCGACCCGGTGGCCGGCGCGGGCTCCACCACCACGCTGTTCATCGAGCACCCGGCCCTGGCGGCCTGCCTGCGACTGGCTTTCCACACGGTGTGGAAGGACGCGACCCCGGCCCCGGACCCCGGCCCGGACCCCGGCCCGGACCCCGGCCCGGACCCTGCCCCGGACCCTCTGCCTCGCTGACCGGCCCGAAGCCGGGCTCGTTGCCCTGCCGGCCGGGTCGGCCGACCCGGCCGACGAGGGGGTGGCCTGCTGCATTGGCATGACCGGCGTCACCGGGTCGGGGGATTGTGCCGCACCTCGCCAGGCCGGACATCCCGGACAAGTGTGACTATCGCACCAGGATGGCGCGGCGCTTCCGGGCCGTCACCACAGTTGGCAGGAGGACCTCACCGATGACCCCCACTCTCAGGCGCCTGTTCGGCGCCACCGCGGCAGCGGCCATGGGCGCCACGGCCCTGCTCGGCGCCGGCGCGGGCAGTGCCGCCGCCGACGGCGACGGCCATCACGCGCACTGCGACCGTGTCGAGCGGCCCATATGGATCGACGACCCCAGCCGCAACATGACCGGCCACGGCTGCAGCGCGCCCGACAACGGCCGCCGCTGGTACGTCGTCGACATCGACACCCTCGTCCAGCCGCGCTACAAGACGGAGTACGTGAACGGAGGGATCGACCGGACCGAGACCCTGCACAACCGGACCGTCAGGTGCATGGGCTACACGACCGACAAGGACACGTTGAACTGGTTCGGCTGCGTGCCCGACTGACACACCGCCGAGACCTCCGGAGCCGACGCCTTCGCCCCCGGCCGGCTTCGTGCCTTCCTTTCGGGCCGGGGCCGGCTTCCTGTCCATCCCCGGGTCGGGGCCGGCTTCGTGCCCTCACCCCCCGGGCCGGGTGGCTACGGCGCCTGCGCCGTGGCGCGCGGTCAGCGCAGGTCGGCGTCCGGCTTCGAGGGTGTCCGGCCGGCCGGCGCCTGCTGCCCGGTGCTCCGGGCGAAAGCGGTCAGTTCCTCGAAGGTCCAGCTGAGCCGGCCGCTGCGCAGGTCCGGATCCGCCGGGCACCGGCGAGGGCCGGTACCGGCGGCCGTCGTCGGAGCGGCATAGCCGGACCGGTGACGGCCCTCGCACTGCGCAGGGCGGGCATCGAGGCCACCGTCTACGAGGCCTACGAGAACACGGCGGACGGCCTCGGCGGCATGCTGATGGTCGCACCCAACGGGCTCGGCGCGCGGGAAGTCGCCGGTGTGGACCGGGGCTTGGCCGGTCAGCCGATCCGCCGCATGGTCATGACCGACGGACGGGGCGGGCGGATGGGCGAGTTCGGCGGGCTGACGGGCCTGCCGCCCAGCCGGGTGATGTGGCGCGCCGACCTGTACCGGGCCGTGCGCGAACGGGCCGCCGCGACGGGCGTGCCGACCGTGTACGGCAAGCGGCTGACCGGAGTGAGGACCAACAGCCAGAAGTCGATGGGCCCGCTCGCCACGAAGGCCATCTCCCTGCTGATGCCCCTGGCGACACGGACGTTCCTGAAACCGGAGCGGATGTTCGGCTGGGCCCACCGCTACCGCATCGACTGGCACGCACCCGTGGTCCCCGCCTGACACGCGGGCGACGTGCCGCTTCTCCCGCCCGTGCCCGTCACCCGGAGCCGGACCGGGAAGCGGCCCGTCCGCCACGGTGCGGGTGAGCCCCCGTGCCGCCATGAGGACGCACAGCACCGCCAGCGGCAGCTCCGCACCGAGTGCCATCGCCACCGCGGAGATCCGGTCCGTGCCCGGCGCCGCCGTCATCGTGTCGAACCAGGCATCGACCACCAGCAGCGTCGCGGTGGCGGTCGCCGTGAGCGGGTGCAGGCGGTGGCCGCGTCCGGCGAGCAGCCCCGTGGCGATCAGGCCCAGGGCCTCCAAGGCGTCCAGACCGATCCAGACAAGGTGCCCGTTTTCCGCGTCGGCGGTTCCGGGCAGGCCCTCGGCCAACGCGACCAGCCAGGGCAGCAGGGCCAGCCCGCAGACGACCAGGATGTGTTCCCTCCGGTACCGGCGGCGGGCCCCGCCGCCGGCCGGCACCCGGCATCATGTCCTCGACGGTCACTCGGCGCGCTCATCGGATCGGTCTCCTCGCGTTTCCGGCTCTGGCTGCGACCTCCAGCCTTCACCGCGCGGCGATCACAGTCAGTAACCCGGATGTCCGTTCCGGGGTGGCACCAGTTGCACCCCCGGGGCGGATGTCTGCGCCATGGAACACCCCTGAGCCCGCCACATACCGTCTTCCCATGCAAACAACCGCCCGTCTGCGGCACGTGATCCTGCGGCCGTTCCGTGGAGTCGGCCGCGCGGTGGCGTTCCTTGCCACCGGTGTCCTGATCCAGCTCGGTGTGCTGCTCGTCATGGCACTGCCATGGATGCTCTTCGTGCCGACAGCGATGTGGGCCATTCTGCTCGCGGTCCTCGTCCCGCTGACCGCCGTCGTGCTGGCCGGGCAGCTGGTGACCGCGGCGCAGCACGGCCGCTTCCGTAACCGGCTCGGCGTGGACATCCCCTCGCCCCACGCGGGGCGGCGTCCCGCACCGCGCGCATGGATACGGACCCCGGCGGGACGGCGGCAGCTCATGTACCACCTGCTGGACGGACCCCTGCTGGCCCTCGCGGCGGCCCTCGTCCTCCTGATGTGGGGCGCGGCCGCCACGGCCGTCTCGGTCTACGCGTGGCTGTGGCTGGTGCCCCTCGACTGGCGCCTGGACCTCCCCGGGTACACCACCTGGGCGGCCTATGTCACCGCTGCCGGCCTCGCTCTGCTCTACGCGGCGGCGTATCTGTCCGGCGCCCTTTCCCGGCTCGACACCCGCATCGCGACCGTCCTGCTCGGGCCCAGCCGTGAGGAGCAGTTGGCACGCCGGGTCGACGACCTGACCGAGAGCAGGGCCGGCCTGGTGGACGCCGTCGACGCCGAACGGCGGCGCATCGAGCGGGACCTGCACGACGGCGCCCAGCAGCGGCTGGTCTCCCTGGCGGTCAACCTCGGACTGGCCCGGGCAACGCTCGTCGACCTGCCCGAGGACGCCCGCCGCGTGATCGACGAGGCGCACCGGGAGGCGAAGGAGGCGATGGAGGAGCTGGGCGGGCTGGTGCGCGGGCTGCACCCGGCCGTCCTGGAGGACCGTGGCCTCGACG
Source organism: Streptomyces sp. NPDC007971 (assembly GCF_042958635.1). Classification (NCBI taxonomy): domain Bacteria; kingdom Bacillati; phylum Actinomycetota; class Actinomycetes; order Kitasatosporales; family Streptomycetaceae; genus Streptomyces; species Streptomyces sp. NPDC007971. Next base: position 147,060 of record NZ_JBIBJK010000010.1, on the reverse strand, counting down.
CGGCGCTCTCGGGTGTCGCGGCCAGGGCGCCCCTTCCGGTACGGGTGAAGGTGGACCTGCCGTCGCGGCCGTCGCCCACGATCGAGGCCGTCGCCTACTTCGTCGTCTCCGAAGCGCTGACGAACGTGGTGAAGCACGCCGAGGCGTCCCGGGCCGAGGTCACCGTGGAGCGCTTCGGGTCCGTCCTGCTGGTCGCCGTCAGCGATGACGGTGTGGGCGGCGCCGACCCCGCCGGTGGCACCGGGCTCGCGGGGCTGGCCAAGCGGGTCGCATCGGTGGATGGCACTCTGTCGGTCGACAGCCCCGTCGGGGGGCCGACCGTGATGACCGTGGAGCTGCCGTGCGTGCCGTGATCGCCGAGGATTCCGTGCTGCTCCGGATCGGCGTGGTCAAGGTCCTGGAGATGGCCGGGTTCGAGGTGGTCGCCGAAGCCGGCGACGCCGCAACGCTCTTGTCGGTGGTGGAGGAGCACCGGCCGGACATCGCGGTGGTGGACGTCCGTATGCCTCCCGGCTTCACGGACGAGGGGGTGCGGGCCGCGCTGGTCGTCAAGCGGCAGTGGCCGAACACGGCGGTCCTGCTCCTGTCCCAGTACGTGGAGGAGCGGTACGCGGCCGATCTGCTGTCCGCCCACACGTCGGGCATCGGCTATCTGCTCAAGCAACGCGTCGCCGACGTCGAGGAGTTCGCCGGTGCGCTGCGCAGGGTGGCGGCGGGCGGCACCGCGCTGGACCCGCAGGTGGTCTCCCAGCTGCTGGTGCGCCGCCACAGCGATCCGCTGGACCGGCTCACCCCTCGGGAACGCGAGGTCCTGGAGCTCATGGCGGGCGGCCGGTCCAACGCCGGGATAGCCGAACAGCTCGTGGTCAGCGAGAGCGCGGTCGCGAAACACATCAACAGCATCTTCGCCAAGCTCGATCTGCCGCGGGCGGACGCGGACCACCGCAGGGTGCTGGCCGTACTGCGGTTCCTCGGTGTGTCCTGAGAAACCGCGAGCGTCAGCGCCGGCATCCCGGTCGACCACGGACTACCCCGGCCGTACCCGTCCCCACCAGCCTGTCCCCCGGCCCGGGCGCCGGGGACGGTTCACGTCGCGGGGAGCGTCCACCGCGGCCCGGGGCCATCGGACGTCCTGCCGGGACCGGACGGGCCCAGGGCGATCGGCCTCGCTGCTCTCACCGGTGCGCCCGTGCCGCGAGCCAGTCCCGGACCAGTTCGTCGTTGGGGGCCTCCAGCAGGGCGAAGTGGTCGACCGGCAGCCTGTCCACCACGTCGTCCGGCAGGATGTCCCGCCACTGGCCGATGGCTCGTCCCCGCGTCCACGGCCGGTCCCCGTGGCCGGCGACGGTGGCCGGGCCGCGGCGGCTGTAGTCGATCTCGCCACCGGTGTCGCCCTGCAGGAGGCGCACGTGCAGCCCGTCGGGCCGGCTCAGCACCCAGCCGTCGAGAATCCGCGCGTTGGACTCGTACACGGTCCAGGCGTCCGCGATCTCCTGCTGGTCGGCGTCCCGGGCCAGCGTCCCCGCGTCCTTGGCCGCGACCGTGACCGCGGCGAGGTCGAAGCCGCCGTCCTCGTGGACGAACTGCTGCGCGGGCGTGGGGATCGACCACCCGACCCGGACGAAGATGTCGAAGGCGTCGTACACGCTCACGCGGTGCGCACCGGGATCCGGCGGGTCGATGAGCAGGGCGCGCACCGCATCACCACAGCGGTCACGGAGCCGGCGGGCGACCTCGTAGCCGAACACGCCACCCAGCGAGAATCCGGACACGCAGATGCTGCCGAACCGGTCGGCGCCCTGGGCCAGGAGCACTTCGGCCAGCCCGTCGGCGAGCGTCGCCATTCCCTTGCCGGACAGCTCGGGGGGAGTCTCCATGGCCCACACGGTGTCTCCCGCGGGCAGCATCCGGGACATCGCCGCGTACCGGGTGACGGCCCCGGACAGCGGTGGAAGGAAGACCCACAACCTGTCCCGGTCCCCCGGGCGCATCGTCACGAGGGTGGTGCCGGTGGTGTGGTGCGCGGTGGGTATCCCCGCACGGCGATCGGTCAGAAGGCGGGCGAGGGCGTCGAAACGGGGGGTCCGGTACAGCTCGGCCGCGCGCAGCTGCACGCCGAGCCTGACGCGCACCTGGGTGATCAGCTCGATGGCCCTGACCGAGTTGCCGCCGACCGCGAAGAAACTGGCCGACTCGTCCGGGGGCGGACTGCCCAGCACGTGGCGCCATGCCAGACGGAGCTGTTCGCCCACGTCGGCCGGGTCGGCGTCCTCCTCGGCGCCGGCGCCCGCCCGGGCCTGTGCGAGCTCGCGCAGCGCGGCGCGGTCGACCTTGCCGCGTGACGTCAGCGGGAACTCGTCCAGCACGGTGACGCGGGAGGGGACCATGTACTCGGGAAGCGTGGCGGAGAGCCGCCGCAGCAGGTCCGTCTCGGTGTTCCCCTGGGGCGCGAGGGTCCTGTCGAGCCGGACCCATGCGGCCAGCAGGCGGCTGCCGACGCCGTCGAAGGGGACGACGACCGCATCGAGGACGTGGTCCACCGACAGCAGCCGGGAGACGATCTCGCCGAGTTCCACGCGGAATCCGCCGTGCACCTTGACCTGCGAGTCGAAGCGGCCGTGCAGGTCGTAGCCGCCGTCGCTGCGCGCTGTGGCCGCATCCCCGGTGCGGTAGGACCATTCCCCGTCGATCATGCAGAACGCAGAGGACGACGCCGCGTGCCCCAGATAGCCACGGCCGACCGCGACACCCTGGATGACCAGCCCGGTCGCCCCGCTCTGAGCGTCCAGGGGTTCCAGCCGGAAGCGTATGTTGTCCAGCGGTGCGCCGATCGCGACGGCATCGCCGGGCATCAGATCCCGGTAACAGACGACGACGGCCGTCTCGGTCGGGCCGTACCCGTTGACCACGCGGGTGCCGGTGGGGGAGATCCTCGCCCACGCCGCCACCGCCGCCTGCGTCGGTGCCTCGCCGCCGGCCATCACCAGCCGCACGTCGGGAGCCGAGTGATCGGCCGCTTGGGCCAGTTCGGCGCCGAACCCGTTGAACACGCCGGTCGGCAGGCTCAGCACGGTCACACCGAGGCGGCGGCAGTGGTGGAGGAAGTCGTCGGCTCCGCCGTAGACGAAGGTCTCGTCCCGGAAGACGAGCTCACAGCCGACGGCCATGGACGTGCAGATCTGCTCCAGCGCGAGGTCGAACGCGATCGAGGAGAAGAACAGCCGCCTGTCGGACGGCCCCAGGCCGTACCAGTCGACCGTTCCGCGAACGTGGTTCTCCAGTGCGGCCTGCTCGATGACGGCGCCCTTGGGGACACCGGTCGAGCCGGACGTGTAGCCGATGTACGCGGCGGGTGAGGTGCGGCGGACCAGCCGTTCGTCCAGCGGGGACCCGGGCCGCGGACCACGCGTCACCCCGGACTCCGTGATCAACGCGACGGGGAGGCAGTCCTCGATGATCAACTGCTTGCGGGGCTCCGGCAGATCCGGCTCCAGCAGAGTGAAGGCCGCGCCGAGCTTGCTGACCGCGGCCATCGCGACGACGGTCTCGGGACCGACCGGGAGATCGATGACCACCACGGTCTCCGGCGCAACGGCGAGACCGCCCAGCCGCAGGGCCAGGGAATCGGCCGCATCGGCGAGTTCACGGTAGGTCAGTCGGTGATCGCCGTGGGACAACGCCGTGGCGTGGGGCCTCTCGTGCGCATGTCCGGCGATCGCGGAGTACAGCAGGGCGCCCGTTTCGGAAGTCATCAGACGTTCACCTTTCGCGATCCGGGAGTGAGGGAGGCCGCGGTCGTGGGGGCAGAGGGCAGGACCAGCAGGACGGTGACCACGGCGGCCGATGCCACCACGGCGCCGATGATCCAGGCGGTGAGAAGGCCGGAGCCGATCCCGTGGACGAACCACGACGTGGACTGCCGCGATCCGTGGGCGAGCAGGTCGTAGCCGCCGCCGACCGTTCGCGCCGCCGTCGGCAGGCCGGGCGTGTCGGCGATCTTCGCTCCGTACCCGGCGGAGAAGACCAGGCCCATCACCGCAACACCGCCGGCGCCGCAGATCTGCTGGAACATGGCGTTCACGGAGGAGCCGACACCGGCGTCGGCCGGCCGGAGGCTGGTGACGATCAGCGTCAGTGCGGGGCCGACGGACCATCCCATGCCGAGTCCGCAGGACAGCAGCCCCGCGGCGAGCAGCGGGTAGCGCAGATCCGTGGCCGCAGCCGCGCAGAGGGCACAGCCGAGGGCGCCGAGGCCGAGCCCGGTGGCCACGACCGCCCTGGGGCCGCGCCACGTGGTGAACCTGACGCAGGTCAGCGAGGCGAAGGTCAGCCCCACCGCGAGGGGGAGCAGACCGGCACCGGCCTGCAGCGGACTCCAGCCCAGCCCGTACTGGGTGAACTGGCCGGCCAGGAACACCGTGCCGAAGAGGGCGAAGAACAGCCCGGACATGGCCACGACGGCGCCGGTGAACTTCCGCTCGCGGAAGTAGCCGAGGTCGAACAGCGGCCGGTCCGTGCGCCGCTCGTGGACCGTGTATCCGACCAGTGTCAGCAGGCCCGCCGCGCCGAGGCCGAACCGCAGCCAGCCGGGGACCCGGTCGTCGACGGCGAAGATGACGGCCGAGGCGAACAGGCCGATACCGATGAGCAGGAGCACCGCTCCGACGGGGCTGGGACGCCGCGCGGCGGGTGCCGGGGCAACGGGCAGGATCAGGACGGCGGTACCGATGAGGGCGAGCACCCCCACGGGGACGTTCAGCAGGAAGATGGATCCGTACCAGAAACGGGTCAGCAGCAGACCGCCGAGGACCGGGCCGACGGCCACGCCCAGACCGACGACCGCCGGCCACAGCGCCAGGACCCGCCGTCTGCCGTCGTCGGTCAACTCCGCGGCGAACAGCCCGAAGATGCTCGGCACGACGAACGCCGCCCCGACCCCCATTCCGGCGCGGGACAGGACCAGCGCGGGTACCGAGGGCGCGCACGCCCCCAGCAGCGAGGCGGCGGTGAACACGCCGACCCCCAGGGCGTAGGAGCGCCGCGCGCCCATCCGGTCGACGAGACTGCCGGCGATGATCAGGGACGAGGCGAACACCAGCATGTAGGCGTCGATCGCCATTTGCACGTCCGGCGTACCCGCACCCAAGGACGCCGATATTCTGGGGACCGCGGTATTGATGATGGAATTGTCCGCGGAGACCATGAAAAGGCTCAGGTAGGCGGTGGCGACAACGCCGCGCGTACGAGGCGTTGTTCTGGGGCGGCTCATTGTCAGCGACATTCGTTTCTCGGTTCCGGCCATGTGAACATGCGGATGTTGAGCGGTTGAAACAGAAGTGTCGCTGTTCTACGCCGCAGCAGTTGGGGCACATTCCTGGGTCGTGGTCCTGTGCACCCCGCTCGCGCGAGCCGGTTTTCGCCGCGCTGGATTCAGAACCTAGCAGTCGGCAGCGACGAAGATCAATGCGTGGGTGGCTTGCATCACAGTGCCCGCGCGAAGGTTTTGACTCTGTCTCAAATACATGGACAGCAGGTAAGTGGCCGGATTGACTCCGTCGCCGAGGCGCGGAGCCCGGAATACGGCTGCGCGCAGCAACAAGTGCCGGCCCCACTGCCGGTGGGGGAATCCGTCAAAGGGGTACACATGACTGTCGAAGCCACTGCCGGGACCAGCTGGACCATCACTCCTGAGTTCGTTTTCACCGATGCGGAGCGCGAAGCCCTGGAGGCCGCGCTGGAGGGCGTCACCGCGAACCCGTACCGCCTCTACGAGGCCCACCGCTTCCAGGTGGGACAGCTCATAGCCGGTGGTGTGGTACCGGAGCGATTCCGTGCGTACGTCGACTCTCTGACGACCCGTGACCGGACCGTCGAGCCCGTCGTCGTCCTGAAGAACGTTCCGTACGACCGGGATGTGCCGGTGTTCGACTTCGACCAGCCCGTGCGCTCCAAGTACGAGCTGAAGACGACGTTCGTCGCGGAGGGGTTCCTCGCGCTGTTCGCCCTGCTGGCGGGCACGCCGGCGATCGGGTACGTCAACGTCAACGACGGCGACGTCTTCCAGGACATCTACCCGCAACGGCGGCTGCAGGCCAGCCAGTCGCAGAAAGCGCTCAAGCAGATCCACTTCCACAAGGACCTCGCCAACCACTTCGTCCGCCCCGACCAGGTGTACATGGTCGGTATGCGGAGCAACCCCGTGAACGAGGTCTACACCTCCTTCGTCCGCAACATCGACGTCATCGAGTCCTTCACCGAGGACGAGCTGGCGCTGCTGCGCTCCGCCGAGTTCTACACGCCCTTCGACGACCTGAGCACCATGGGCGGCGGCCGCGTGCAGCTCGGCGAGGCGGACCTGCACCCGATCATCGGCGGTCGCGGCCCGGAGGATCTCCGGTTCTTCGAGAACCGGACGGTGGGCGTCACGGACGCCGCCAAGGCCATCGTCCCCAAGGTCGCCGAGACCCTGCACAGGCTGAAGGAGCGCGTGTTCATCGAGCCCGGCGACTTCGTCATCACCTACAACAACCACACGATCCACGCCAAGGAAGTCGTCAACGTCGGCGACCCCGAGGCGCTGCAGACCCGCTGGATCATCAAGACAGTGAACGTGGACGACATGGCGCCTCATCAGCCCCATCTGGTGCCGGGCACCGACCACCTGATCAACGGCTGAACCGCTCGGACACCGCCAACGAGGCCCTCGTGCCGTCACGTCGAGGCCACCCGGCCCTGTGGCGGCACGGGGGCCCTGTGCTGTCGGGCGGCTCCCGCAACGCCCTCGGAATTACCTGTCGCAAACAAGATGCGGGTTCCCGTCGAGAGGGGAGGGCGTCGGTCGGCCGTGGCCGAGAGTGGCCGGTGAGCTTCCGGCATCTGAGACGGCCATGGACGGCACCAAGATCGACTATGTTTAAATCAAAACCCGCTCACCAGCGGATACACACCTTGCGCGGCAACGGACTTGCTCTGTCGTGCTCCTCGTCCGGTATGCGCGCGGACCACGCGTCGGCCTACGGACCGCAGTGTTGGCTCATCTTGCCTATCCGCACAAGCAACGCATGACGTCCGGGCCCTCCCGTGCCGCAGCCCCTGGCTCACCGGCGGCCCAGCAGCCCCGGACGACCTCGATCCAGGGCTCGCAGCCGAACACATGCGCCGCCGCCCGGGCAGCCCCTCCTGCCAGGAGCGACACCAGCAAGGGAAAACAGAACCGATGACGCAGATCGCCGAAACTCCCGCCCCCCACCACCTCGAAGAACCCATGACAGGTGCACAGTCCCTCGTGCGGTCCCTCGAAGCGGTCGGTGTGGACACCGCGTTCGGCATCCCGGGGGGAGCGATCACTCCGGCGTACGACGCCCTCATGGACTCGACCAAGGTGCGGCACGTCCTGGTGCGGCACGAACAAGGCGCGGGCCACGCCGCGACCGGCTATGCGCAGGCCACCGGCAGGGTCGGTGTCTGCATGGCGACCAGCGGCCCGGGCGCGACCAACCTCGTCACTCCGATCGCCGACGCCTACATGGACTCGGTTCCCCTGGTGGCCATCACCGGACAGGTGATCAGCTCCGCGATCGGCACGGACGCCTTCCAGGAAGCCGACATCTGCGGCATCACCATGCCGGTGACCAAGCACAGCTTCCTGATCACCGATCCGGACGACATCCCGCGTGCGATATCCGAGGCCTTCCACATCGCCTCCACCGGCCGCCCCGGGCCGGTCCTGGTCGACATCACCAAGGACGCACTGCAGCGGGACACGGTCTTCCGCTGGCCGGCCGAGCACCGGCTGCCCGGCTACCGCCCGTCCGCCGTACCGCACGCCCGGCAGATCCGCGAGGCCGCCCGGTTGCTCGCCCGAGCCGAGCGTCCGGTCCTCTACGTCGGCGGTGGTGTGCTCAAGGCGCAGGCCACCGACGAGCTGAGAACGCTGGCAGAACTCACAGGTGCCCCTGTCACCACCACACTCATGGGTCTCGGTGCCTTTCCCGACACGCATCCCCAGCATCTGGGCATGCCGGGCATGCACGGCACCGTCACGGCCGTCACGGCCCTTCAGAAAGCCGACCTCATCCTCGCTCTGGGCGCCCGGTTCGACGACCGTGTCACCGGGAAGCCGGACAGCTTCGCGCCGCACGCCACGATCGTGCACGCCGACATCGACCCGGCGGAGATCGGGAAGAACCGGGCCGCGGACGTCCCGATCGTCGGTGACGCCCGTGAAGTGCTCGCCGGCCTCGTACCGGCCGTCCGCGACGAACAGGAGCGCGAGCAGAACGCCTTCGACTACACGGCCTGGTGGGAGCAGCTGAACACCTGGCGCAGGACATATCCGCTGGGCCATGAACCGGCCCCGGCCGGTGCCCTCTCCCCGCAGCACGTCATCCGGCGCATCGGCCGGCTGTCCGGCGAGAACACCATTTTCGCCGCGGGCGTGGGCCAGCACCAGATGTGGGCCGCCCAGTTCATCGACCACGAACGGCCGCGAAGCTGGCTCAACTCCGGTGGGGCCGGCACGATGGGGTACGCCGTTCCGGCCGCGATGGGCGCAAAGCTGGGGCAGCCGGAGGCAACCGTCTGGGCGATCGACGGCGACGGCTGTTTCCAGATGACCAATCAGGAACTCGTCACCTGCGCACTCAACAGGATTCCCATCAAGGTCGCGATCATCAACAACGGCGTCCTGGGCATGGTGCGCCAATGGCAGACCCTGTTCTACGGACAGCGGTACTCGAACACCGTGCTCCACGCCGGAGAAACGACGACGAGCGGCCCCAACACCGGTACGCGCATTCCGGATTTCGTCAAACTCGCCGATGCCATGGGCTGCCACGGGCTGCGGTGCGAATCTCCGGACGAGCTCGACGCCACGATCGAGAAGGCGATGTCACTCAACGACGCGCCGGTGGTCATCGACTTCATCGTGCACGAGGACGCCATGGTCTGGCCGATGGTCGCCGCCGGGACCTCCAACGACGACATCATGGCCGCTCGCGACGTCCGGCCCGATTTCGGCGACAACGAGGAATAGGCGCACCATGTCGAAACACACCCTCACCATAAGCCTGGAGAACAAGGCCGGAGCCCTCACACGGGTGGCCGGACTCTTCTCCCGCCGGGGATTCAACATCGAGTCGCTGTCCGTGGGCCCGTCCGACGAGCCCGCCACGTCCCGTATGTCGATCGTCGTCGACGTGGACGAGCGTCCTTTGGAGCAGATCATCCAGCAGCTCGACAAGCTGGTGAACGTCATCTCGGTCCAGGAACGGAGCGCATAGCCCTCCCTGTCGAAAGGAGCAGGTCGCCGACAGTCACGCAGGCCGAGCGGAGGAGGACCGCACCGGATGCCCACTGCCCCCACCCGTCCCCTGCCGGGACAGGTCCGCGGACGAGAAACGGACCGGGAACCCGGCCGGCCGGGGTCGCACGGTCCGGTACCGCTGGCCATCACGACGAGTGCCTTGTCCGGATGCCGCTTTCTGGTCTCGCCGCTCCTGGAGGTGCTGTCGGCAGCCGAGGTCCTGCGCGGGCAGTACCCGGTCCGGCAGGGGCGGCGCCGGCGCGGTATGGAGTCGGCACAGCGTCACGCGACGAGCCTTCCGCCGGCCGCACTGCGTCAGCAGATCCGCTCCGTGGCCGGGCAGTTGCTCCACCGCCCGGACGCGGCAGCACGCCGTCAGGAGCTCGACATCACTGCCCTGGGGCCGCTGGAGGAGCCGGCGCGCGCGTTCTTCCAGGACTGTCTGATGGGCGACTGGCCTCGTATCAGGACCGTCCTGGAGTCGGACGTCGCGCTGCGCGCTCACCACCTGGCCGCCTACGGAGTGCGTCACGTCGTCGATCGTCTGCCCGGTCTCACCGTCCGCGACGCCCGGGACGGGATCGAGGGCGGGGCGGGCGGCCTGGTCCTGGTGCCCTCCGTCTTCCGGTCGACGCGCGTGCTCCTGGCCAACAGGACGGGAACCGTGATCACCTACCCGGCCTCCGGGCATCGCAGCCTGTGGGACCGCGACGAGGTGGTCGCCCCCACCCGGCTCGGCGCCCTGCTCGGGCGCGGACGTGCGGCGGCGCTCCTCAACATCGGCGACGGCTGTGGCACCGGCGATCTGGCGGACCGGCTCGGCGTCAGCGCCGGCACGGCGTCGGTGCATGTCGCCGCTCTGCGCAACGGCGGCCTCGTCGCCACGCATCGTGTGGGCAAGGCGGTCAGGCATGTCCTGACTCCCATCGGGTCAGCACTGATCATCGCCCAGCTCACCACGGAGCCGAACATGCTCAGCGTGCTTCCCCAGGTGTTGTGAGAGCGCCGGGACACTTGCGCCGGACCCGGCTCACCCGGTCTTGCCCCGAGGACCGCCGAGACGGCAGTCGGGGCCGGCACCCGGCGACGAACCGGACGAACAGGTCTTCCCCTACGACACCGACGGCCTCCTGCGGCGCCACGGTCAGGTGGGCGGCCCGTCCGGGCTCCGGGAGAAGGCCGTGTCGCCGGCCATCGCCACGATCGCGTCCTTGACCAGCAGCACGCGCGGCGGGTAGTCCTGCGTCTTGTCCCCGGGGTCGTCCAGTGCGGAGGTGCGCCAGACCTGCGCTCCGGTGCGGCTGTCCAGTGCCAGCAGACGGCCGAAGCGGTTGGAGAAATAGACCCGCTGGTACGTCGCCGACACCGCGGGCGCGGACAGACTCTCCACGTCCGTCACCTTCTGCCACAGCTGTCTGCCGCTGTCCGCCGACACCGCCGTGACCAGCCCGTCGGACCGGACGAAGTAGACGACGCCGTCCACCAGGGTGGCCGCGCCGGTCAGCGGACGTTCCAGCGGTATCCGTCTGATCCGCCCGGTTTCCGAGGCCACCCGCAGCAGCGCGTTGTACGGCCGTTCGTACCCGGCGTCGTACACGTCCTTCGCGGTCTGGGGGGCGAGGAACAGGGGCTGCCCGCCGACCGTGCCGAGCGCTTGCGCCTTCTCGGGCAGTCTGGCGGTCCCCGTCAGGCTGCCGGGTCCGAGCTTCATCAGCTCGAACGGGGACTGGTCGGGCTCGGTGCCCCGATAGCACAGGGCATAGGGGACGCCTCCCAGCGCCGACGGAGCGCAGTACGTGTCCCGCGAGGGCGCCCGCCACAGTTCCTTGCCGGAAGGCCCGTAGGCCACGAACGACGCGTGGTCGGGAGACAGGGTCAGCAGCCCGCCGTCGTACAGGACCGCGTCCTCGGACTTGCTGATGTCGCGTTGCCACCGCCGGTTCCCGGTAGTGGCGTCGAGAGCCACCACACGCTTGATGCTGTCGTTGGGATCCTCGTACACATAGACCAGCCCGTCGCGAACCCCGATCGGCTGCGCCCCCTGAGGGCGGGTGCCGGTCCGCCACAGGGTGCGGCCGGAGGCCGCGTCGATCCTGGCGACCGTGTAGCCCGTACCGCCGCAGAACAGGGCGGTTCCCTCCGCCGAGCATCCGGGGCTGTCGTAGTCGAGAGGGACACCCCTCACGTCGTGCCGCAGCTCCGTGCGCCACGGCCGCCAGCCGTCGGGCAGTGACGAGGCACGGGCGGTGGCCGTGGCGGCGGTCTCGGAGGAGGTGGTGGTGTCCCGGTCGGCCACGAAGACACCCACCCCGACACACAGTCCCGTGACGGCCAGCGCCACGCCGAGGCCGGTGAGCATCCGGGCCCGGCGGCGCTTGCCGGTGCCGGTGCCGGTGCCGGTCGTGGCACCCGGGGAGGTGCCGGCCGCGCTCGGGCGGCGCCGGGGTTGCGCGGACTGTCCGGTCGTCGGGGACTCGGCGGCGTCGGACTCCGGCAGCGCCCGGAGCATGCGGTGTATGTCCGTCAGTTCCGGCCGTGCGGCCGGATCCTTGTCCAGGCAGCGCTCGACGATGCCCAGGAGAGCTTCGGGCACCCCGCCGAGGTCCGGTGTCCCGTGCACCACCTGATAGCCGGTTATGTACGGGCTGCCGGCGTCGAACGGTCCCGTGCCGACGGCCGCGAACACCAGCAGTGACCCCAGCGAGAACACGTCCGAGGCCGGGGTGACGTCCCGGGGGGCTTCCAGTTGTTCCGGCGACATGAAGGGCGGAGTGCCGATCATCCGCCCGGTCGTGGTCAGGCCCTGGTTGTCGGAAGTGCGCGAGATGCCGAAGTCGATGACGCGCGGCCCGTCCCCGGTCATCAGGACGTTGCGCGGTTTGAGGTCCCGGTGCACCAGGCCCGCCCGGTGGATGTCGCGCAGCGCCTCGGTGAGCCCCAGCCCCAGTGCGCGCAGTTCCCGCTGGTTCAGCGGGCCGTCCTTCTCCACGGCTTCGGCAAGGTTGAGCCCCGGCACGTAGAGCGTCGCCATCCACGGCCGGTCGGCGTCCGGGTCGGCGTCCACGACAGGTGCGGTGAAGGCACCGCTCACCCTGCGCGCTGCCGCGATCTCCTGCCGGAAGCGCGTCCGGAACTCCTCCTCCTGGGCATACGGCCCGTGCACGAGCTTGACCGCGACCTGCCGTCCCGAGGCGGAGACCCCCAGATAGACGACTCCCATGCCGCCCGCCCCGAGCCGACCGAGAAGGGTGTACCCGCCTATGGACTCCGGGTCCCCGGTGCTCAGGGGCGTCATCGCCGATCGTCCTTCCCAGCGCCTGTCTGCCTCATCGGGATCAGATTAGGCCCTGCCGCCCAGGGAACGGAGGAGCGCATATCGCGCCGCGGTGTCCCTGGGTCCCTGAGCCGTGCGACGGGTCGTCCGTCCGGACGAGGGCTCAACTCCCGCCCGTCCAGGCTGTTGTCGAAGTCGCTGTCGAAGTCGATGTCGAAGTGCGCCGAAGTACGTCGAGCTGCGCCGAGGTGCGCCGAAGTACGTCGAGCTGCGCCGAGGTGCGCCGAGGTGTTCCTGTGTGCCCGTTTCCCCACGGACGGCGGTCCCGTCGCCCGCGCCCACCGTCCTGCATTCCATTCGGCATCCCAGGAAGGCCGCGTTTGCGCAGGTCAGAGCTGGTGCGAGCATTCCAGCATCCCGAAACTCCCGCAGGGAATGGCGGATGGAACGCCGCATGGCACAGGCTCGGGTCGTCCAAGCGCGGCGCCTCACCGGACCTGGTGATCGTCCTCGCTCGACTCCGCGTTCATGGCCGCACTTCCGGCGCGCCCACGCACACCACACGCAGCACAACCAGCACAAGACCGACCGGTACAGCCCACAGTCGGAAGATCCTCTTCCGGATATTTCAGAGAAAGCAGCCCACCCATGCGTATCGCCCCTCGTTTCGTCTCCCGTGCGACCGCCTCCTCCATGGTCGCCGCCGCCGCCCTCGCGCTCGTCGGCTTCCAGGCCACCGAGCAGACCGCGTCCGCCGCCACCGTGAAGGCCCCCTCGGTCGTCACCTGCACCGCCGCGAACACCAAGCTGACCGTCACCGAGGTGTCCCGCCCGATCAACCACCTGCTGCTCAAGGCCACCAACACCGGCACCAAGCCCTGCTACGCCTACATCGCCCCCGACCTGAGGGCCGGCGCCGACGCCCAGGCCCCCCTGGCGTGGGCCGACGAGACCACGCCGCAGGCCGTGGTGACGCTCCAGCACGGCCAGTCGGCGTACGCGGGCATCACGACCTCCACCCCCGAAGGCGAAGGCGGAGCCAAGGAGAAGACCCTGGGCGTGATCTTCACCGACAGGAACGGCAACGCGACCGACAAGGAGAAGACCCTGCAGCTGCCGAACAACGGTGTCTTCTTCAACAGCGGTGCCATCGTCACCTACTGGCAGGACAACGCCAAGGACGCCCTCTCCTGGTAGTCGCCCCGGCTCTCGCGGCCGGTCCACCCCGCCGACGACGGCGATGACGCAGCGGGCGCCCCACAACGCGGAGTAGCGACAACAGCCCCAGGCCACCGACCTGGGGCTTCTCTGTGGAGCGGGGGACGAGAACCGAACGCGCGCTCTCGGCCCGGGAAGCGGCGGCGCCTGCCCGGTCACGGGTGACCTCGGCTCGTACGGCCAGCGGGCGGCGTCGTCGCGGATGCACACCTCGACGGCGTGCCCCGCTCTCCTGAATCTCCCGTCCGGGCCGGCGTGTCAGCCCGGTTCAGCCGGTGCTCGGGGAGCCGCGGAACGCCCCGGCCAGCACGGGGACCAGCCACCGCTCGATCTGCTCAGGGGGCTCGGCGGCCAGTTCGCTACCTAGGGGCGCCAGCACGAGCCAGTTCAGCAGGCCGGCCGCGCACCGGATGCGGAACTCCAGCTCCCGCTCGTCGACTCCGGGAATCCTCGCCGACAGATGCCGGACGATGTCCCGCCGGGACTGCTGGAACTTCGCTGTCAGCCGGCCCCAGCCCTCCGGCGGGTCGATCCCGACGCGAGCCACCGTCCGCATGACCGCCAGATCCCGTCCGTCGGCCGCCAGCGCACGCATCATCGGCCCGGCGAACGCCGCGGCCAGATCCTCGAGGCCGGATGCGGTGTCGAGCGAGGCGACCTCGTCGATCTGCGCGTCCAGATACCGCTCCAGCGCGTTCTCGATCGCCGCATCGCACAGCCCCTTCAGCGACCCGAAGTGGTAGCTCACCGCGGAGACGTTGGCTCCCGCGCGATCCGTGATCTCGCGGAGGGTCACCCCCTCCTGGCCGCGTCGCGCGAGCAACTCCTGCGCGGCGGTCAGCAGGCCGTCCCGCGTCCGCCGGCCTGCCTCGCGGCGTTGATCTGTCCGTTCTGGCGCCATGCGCAGAACTCAAACAGCTGCTTGATTTTGCTGTCAAGCAGCCGGTCGCCCGACGGGCGGCGCGCCGGGCGACCGCAGAACTCCAGGCCGAAGCCCGCACCCTCGGGGCGCGACAGCCGTCCCAGCAGGTAAATCAAACATTCGCAGCGCATCACCGTGAACGGCGACGTGGTCAGCCTCGAGCTGTCGATCCAGGGCACGTTCGAGGGGCCGCTCCGGACGCCGGCGGGCACCGTCGAGCCGACCGGCGCGAAGGTCGACGCGCCGACCGCCGACTTCTGGTACCTCCACAACGGCAAGGTGGAGAAGTTCAACTGCTAAAAGGAGACAGAGGCCTAGCTGTCGGCACCGTTCACCACTGTCGCATGTCCGGTTCGGGGAGCGCTTCGCGAGTGCAGAGCCATCCGGCGACGTGTCCCGCCTGCACCTGGTTCACTTGCCGGCTTCAGGGCCGTACCACTGGAGTGCCTGGCCAGTGACGGCGGCGATGCACTCGAAATCCCGGGGGGTGGGGCAGGTGGCGATGAGCCCGGCGGCTGCCGCCTGGTCCCATCCGTACTGCTCGGCGTCGCCGTGAAGCAGTCGGGCGAGCGCACTGGTGTCGATCAGGCATTGCGCGGCGTTCACCGGCGGTAGTTCCCCTTGTCCTCGAAGAGGCCGAGGTCGAAGGCGCCCTCTCCCGCCGACGCCCGTAGGCGGGTGAGCGCCAGGGCCCGCCTCGGTTCTCCAGCACCTCGCGCAGCGCCGTGTTCACCGTCTCCTTCTTGGTGCTGGTGCCGAGGGCACTGAGGATGCACGCGTCCGCGAGCGCGTCGACGCGGTGCTGCATCGCACGGGAAGACGTCACCAGTCGAGCGCACGCTCGTCGGCTCGCGCGTCCCAGTGCGGCGTGACCGGGCGCGCGTCGTGGCAGGTGAAGCCGAGGCGGGTCAGTGCTCGGTGCATCTCGACCGAGGTGAAGTCGCGGCGGCTCTGCCTGGTGATCGCTTCCCCGACCTGCATCACGGGGTAGACGCGGCGGCCGATGGTCACGCACACGCCGGTGGCGGGTTCGGGTGTGATGCCGCTCAGCGACTGCTCGACCTCGATCTTGGTCAGGTCGAAGGGGAAACGGGCGATGACACAGCGCATGGATGCCTCCGCAGGGCGGTCAGGGGGTGATGCCTCAGGACGTGAGGGCGAGGACGCCCAGGGCGTAGCCGTGTTCGTCGATCACGGGGGACGCGTCCAGGGTCCGGTTCCGCATGGCGGTCTCCGCCTCGCCGAGTACGGCGACGGACGAGGTGAACGGTCCGCGGTCGAGCGGGATGTCCCGCAGCCGTGTCCGGTCGCTGTACCACGAGCCGCCGCGGTGCGCGGTGAGCTGGGCCCGGGTGACCAGTCCCGCGCACCGCCCGTCCTCGTCCTGGAGGAGCAGGTGCGGGACGCGGGCACCGATGAGCACGGACAGGGCCACATCGACCGTCATGTGGTCGTCGACCTGGGGCCCGGGAGCGTGCATGGCGTCGCGGGCGGTCAGACCGGTGCCGTCGGCATTGTCGGTCTGCTGTGTTCGGGACGGATTCTGCGTCAAGGGCTTCTCCTCTTCGTCGGGGCGGGCGGGACGGGCGACGGATCTGCCTGACTGCTGGGAGTACATCCCCGTACCTGGGCTACGGGGTGTTCCTCGGGGCGGAGCGACGGGCGCGGGCGGCAGCCTGGCCGCTCCCGCCGTTGCCGGCGGCCCGGCCCCTGCGGCTCCGGCCGGCGGATCCCTTGCCCTCGCGTCTGCCCTCGCTTCGTCCGTCGACCGGCGCGGTGAGGGTGACGGGCAGGCCGGAGGGGGTCCGGGCGCCGGTGATGCGCTGCAGTTCGGCCTCGCCCGGACGGATCTGCGCGGTACGCGCAGTGATGCCGGCGTCGGCCATCAGGCGGTCCACCGCGCGCCGCTGGTGCGGCAGGACGAGGGTGACGACGGTGCCGGACTCGCCGGCACGGGCGGTACGGCCGCCGCGGTGCAGGTAGTCCTTGTGGTCGCCGGGAGGGTCGACGTTCACGACGAGGTCGAGGCCCGCGACGTGGATTCCGCGAGCGGCGACGTTGGTGGCCACCAGGGCCGTGACGTGGCCGTCCTTGAACTGGGCGAGCGTCCGGTTGCGCTGCTGCTGGGACTTTCCGCCGTGCAGGGCCGAGGCGCGTACCCCGACGGACAGCAGGCGCTGGGCGAGCCGGTCCACCGCGTGCTTGGTGTCCAGGAACATGATCACGCGTCCGTCGCGGGCGGCGATCTCGGTCGCGGCGGTTTCCTTGTCGGCGTCGCGCACGTGCAGCAGATGGTGCTCCATGGTGGTCACGGCTCCCGCGGACGGGTCGACCGAATGCACTACGGGGTCATGGAGGTAACGGCGCACGAGGAGGTCGATGTTGCGGTCCAGGGTGGCCGAGAACAGCAACCGCTGGCCGCGGGAGGGGACTTGATCGAGCAGTGCGGTCACCTGCGGCATGAAGCCCATGTCGGCCATCTGGTCGGCCTCGTCCAGGACGGTGACGGCGACCTGGTCCAGCCGGCAGGCTCCCCGCTCGATGAGGTCCGTGAGCCGGCCGGGCGTGGCGACGACGACTTCTGCTCCGCCGCGCAGCGCGCTCGCCTGGCGGCCGATCGACATGCCGCCCACCACGGTGGCGAGACGCAGCCGCAGGGCGCGGGCGTACGGGGCGAGTGCGTCGGTGACCTGCTGGGCCAGTTCCCGGGTGGGGACGAGGACGAGTGCGAGCGGCTGCTTGGGCTGGGCCCGCTGCCCGTCGAGGCGGGCCAGTACCGGCAGGCCGAAGGCGAGCGTCTTGCCCGAGCCCGTACGACCCCGCCCCAGGACGTCCCGGCCCGCCAGTGCGTTCGGCAGGGTGGCCGCCTGGATCGGGAAGGGAACGGTCATGCCCTCGGCGCGGAGCGCGGCCGACAGCCGTGCGGGCATGTCCAGTTCGGCGAACGTCCCGACCGCGGGCAGCGGCTCGGTGAGGGTGACCGGCAGGGCGAACTCCTGCCGGCGCGCGGCGGGGTGTGCTCGTTGGCCGCTCCTGTGCCGGGGGCCCGGACCGGAATTTCGACGGTGCGGTTCCTGGGCCCGGAAGCGGCTGGAGCTGCTGGAGCTACTGGAACGGGTGCGGTGCACGATGGGGCCTTCCTCGATGCGGCACGTATCGAGGAATTCCTTGAGGGGGGAATCACAGGAATGGCCGAGTGAAATCCGAAGACCTCGGGTTGACGTTCCTCACGGCCTTACGGAGTAGAAAAAAAATGGGCTGGGGCCCGCACCCCAAGAGTGCGGGCCCCAGCCACATGATGCGCGAGCCGGTGGCTCGCGACGTTCACGTCAGTGTCAGGCGGGAACGATGTTCTCGGCCTGCGGGCCCTTCTGGCCCTGCGTGACGTCGAAGGTAACCTTCTGGCCTTCCTGAAGCTCGCGGAAGCCCTGGGTGGCGATGTTCGAGTAGTGGGCGAACACGTCAGCGCCGCCGCCGTCCTGCTCGATGAAGCCGAAGCCCTTTTCCGCGTTGAACCACTTCACGGTGCCAGATGCCATATTGAATCTCCCTTGAGGGGCAGTGCCGGACTCCGCACTTTGCGGAGCCGAGTCGCCGCGATGATCATCCCTCCGGAAAGATCCGGAAAGCTCTGCAAAGAAAAAAATTTCCAGCAACATCTCTGGCAACCAAAACTGCAACTGGTATCACGCTAACACAGGCAGGTGGAAGCGGTCATGTTTTTTCGGGATCGCCCGCCCATTCTCATCCCGCTGGCGCCCGTGTATCTGCATTGGTGAGACTAGATATTCGCGCCGCGCTCCTCCAGCCTCCGTCGCATTTCCCGGTTCAGGCGGAGGGCGTCGTCGAGCTGGTTCTCCAGGGTGATGATGCGGCACGCGGCCTCGACGGGGGTGACCTGCTCGACCAGCTCCCGGGCGCGGGCGGCGACGCGCAACTGACGGCGGGAGTAGCGGCGGTGACCGCCTTCCGAACGCAGCGGAGCGATCAACCCGGTCTCACCGACGGCGCGGAGGAAGGCGGGGGTGGTGCCGAGAACGTCTGCGGCTCGCCCCATGGTGTAGGCGGGATAGTCGTCATCGTCGAGGCTGCCTGCGGCAGAGATGTTCTCAGCGGGCATGGCACCTTCGTTTTCGGGGACGCGGCGACGGACCCGGACGTGCCTGGCGCCGGTCTCCGAAGGATTCAGCGCCATCCGCGTCGCGCGACAACCCTAACTCCGGCAGGCACGGAGATGTGGACTCGCCGTGACAGATCTCCTTCCGCGCACAGCCGGACGAGTCGCCGCAGTTCCCCCTGCCCGTGCCGCCGGATGGACCGAACCCGCGCGCTCAGCTCGCGAAGTGGTCCTGCTCCGGTGCGAGTCCCACTGCGGACATGAGGGATCCGGCGGCCCGCTCGGTGGCCTCCGGTGGCACGACCAGCAGGTCCCGGCGCCCATGGGCGGGAGCCATCAGGACGATGGTGCTCGGCGCGCGCGCCGTGGGGGTCCTGCGCAGCCGGACGACCTGGTTGCAGACGAGCATGCGGCCCGGCGCCCCGGCCCACCCCGTGTCGTTCACCAGGACACCGGTGATCTGGCCCCAGGCGCGGGGCAGACCGGAGAGCAGCGGCGGGAGTTCTGCCAGGAGATCGAAGGTACGCGGCCACCAGGCCCCGTCGATACGGCGTGGCACGGTGCTCTCGGGCGCGAGGTACAGGCGGAGGAGGGGCGGGGCCGGCGGCGGGCGCCGTAGTCGTTCGCTCATGAGGTGTCCTGTCGAGTGGTTCGGCGCGGTACGTCGTCCTCGGCCGGACGGTGCGCCTCGGCGGCCAGGAGCGCGCTCGCGGTGAGGCGGAGTGCGGCGTCGGCCGTTCGGCCCTCCCAGGCGTCCTGTGCGTTCGCGTAGGCGGGGAAGCGGTCGAGCAGGCCGGTGTGGCGGAAGACCAGGTCGGTCGTGTGGTTGTCGTACACGATGCGTATCCAGCCGCCGCGGGCGCGGCAGTGGGACCACGCCTCGCACAGGGGCGTCAGGATGCTGCAGTCGGTGAAGGTCACCTCGCTCAGGTCCACGATCAGGAGGAGCCGTCCGGGCCGGGCCGCGCGGGCCTCGGCCAAGGCGCGGACCAGGGGGGCCACGGTCCGCGCGTCCAGTTCGCCGTGTGCGCGGACGATGCGGCACTCCTCGAAGAGCGCAGGCGCTTCGTCCTGGGTGGGCAACGGCTCGTGCGAGGAAGGTGGTTGGGGCCGGTCGGTCGGCCCTGCCGAGGGCTCCAGAGGGGCCCCGTGCCTCATTCCGTCTCTCCGGTCGCGCGTACCGGGCGACCCTCCCCCAGTGTCTGAACGGCCTGGGGGCACCCCCAGGCGAGGTTCAGCATGCGCGCGGCGGTCAGCGGGTTCTCGGGGTCGGCGGCGGCGGCCAGCAACCGGGCGGCTGTTCCGGCGGGCTCCTCGGGCGGGACGACCAGGAGCACCCAGCGTCCCACGGTGCCGCAGTCCAGGGTGATCACGTGCGCGTCGCTTCCGGGCCCAGCCGACTCCACGGCGATCGTCCGGCCGGGCGCCATGACCGTGTGCGGGGCGTCGGGCCATGCGGCCGGGTCCACGGTGACCCGTATCGCGGCTCCCGGCTCCGGCTCCGGCTCCGGCTCCAACGAGCCGACGAGCGAGGGAAGTTCGAGTTCCAGCGCGTCGCAGCGCGGCCGCCAGGCCCCGTCCAGCGGGCCGTGGCTGACGTCCGGGGTGAGGGTCGGACGGGGCAGGGGCATGCGGTACGTCTGCGCGTCGGCACCGGACGCGCCTTCGGCCGGCGTTCTGGTGGGTTCCATCGTGCGGTCCCGTCCCGGGAGCCGTGGGGACGACTGCCCGTTTCGTCCGTCACCGGGAACGGCACCGCCGGAAGCGCTGCGCGAAAAGCCCTCGGTGCGCTCAGGCTACTCCTGGCCGAGCAGAAGCGGCCGCGTCAGCCGTCCGGCTCCGTCGTCTCCGCCTTCTCCTGTTCCTTCTCCTGTTCTTCCTCCTGTTCTTCCTCCAGCTCCTCCATCAGGCAGATGCCCTCATGGGTCAGCGAGACGGCCGCGGGGGTCCGGTGCGAGGTCCAGTCGACGCTGATCAAGCCCTCGTCGGCCAGATAGGCGCAGGCGGCGGAGAGGTCCTCGTCGGGCAGGCCCAGCTCGGCGTGGAGCGCCGATCCGCTGACCTCGGGGCGATTGAATGCGACGGCCCCGTACAGGGACCGCAGAACCGCCTCCCGGTTGTTCTTGCGTTCGCGGAGTTTCGTCATGGCTGTCGTTCTCCGGGGTGACGGCCGCGCGGGGACGGACGCGACGGTGGATCCGCGTGGCCTCACGGACCCGGTTCATACCTCGTCGGCGTGAGCGTGCGCCTGCTCTGTCGATTTGCTGGTCGCGAGCCAGGACCGTGCGGGTTCTGCGGCGTGATCGGTGTCCAGGGTGAGATGGAGCCGGGTCCCTCCTTCGCGCCCGGCAGGGTAGCTGCGCTGCTCGGTCGAGTCGAAGCAGCGCCGGAGCACTTCGGCGACGCGACGGGCGACGTCCGGCGTCGCGGCGACGATGCGGACCTCGGCGTGGCCCTCGGAGGGCAGGGGCTCGTGCTCCATAAGGACCTCCTGGCAGGCGACGGATACGAACCATGACTCCGGTCGCTGCCCGAAACACCGGGCGACGGTGCGGGGGCTGCGTCGCGTTTCCACGGCCGCCCCCTTTTGAAGGATATGCCGGTTGAGGCCGGCCATGCGTTCCTTGACCGCCCGACCGCCCGACCGCCCGACCGCCCGACCGCCCGACCGCCCGACCGCCCGACCGCCCGACCGCCCGACCGCCCGACCGCCCGACCGCCC
>NZ_JBIBJK010000010.1:117003-125407 GCF_042958635.1 Streptomyces sp. NPDC007971 | reverse complement strand
CTTGACCGCCCGACCGCCCGACCGCCCGACCGCCCGACCGCCCGACCGCCCGACCGCCCGACCGCCCGACCGCCCGACCGCCCGACCGCCCGACCGCCGACCGACCGGCCACCTGCCGGTCGCCAGGCCGGGCCCGGTGGCTGCGTGAGCCGGCCCGGGCCAGGAGGATCAGCGACGGGCCGGCCGGGAGTAGGGTGGAGAGACCGAGAGCACGCCGCGCACCGCCTCAGGCACTGGTGCCGTTCTCGGCGATCGACGACGCCGGGGCGGCTTTCGCCGTGTCCGGGGCAGGGTTGGTCATGACCGCGCAGGTGCTCCTCCCGACGACCTTGACCCTCCCCGCGCTCCGGCCGGCACGGGGCAGGCCGCGCACCCGTACGCCGGGCCCGCCGAAGAGGGAGCGCAGGTCGTCGCCCCAGATCGCAGAACGCGTCCGCCCACTGACGCGTGGTCAGGTCGCGGACCGTCTGCAGGACCTGGGCGACCTGTACGCGGAGACCTCCGGTGGCGACCCATGGGCGTGGAACCAGGCGCGTGGCGCCTTCCTGCGCCATCTCGCGGCAGACACACGACGACCGGGGTTCTCGCTGCTGATCGCGGAGACCACCGCCCTGACCGGATACGCCTACGGCTTCCCCACGGGCGGCGCGGGTCCATGGTGGGCGGGCTTCGACGGACCTGTTCGGGGAAGTCTGCTCCGCCGTGCCGTCTCCGGGCGGCTCTTCGTCGTCTCCGGGATCGTCGTCCCGCCTCGTGTGCGCCGGGAGTACCGCGACCACGTCTGGAACCTCGCCCGGCGCCTGCAGCGGCGCTTGCTCGCCGACCACGGCGCTGCGCTCGGCGTCACGCTGGTGGACGTCCGGGACGACGGGAGCGTGGAGACCATGCGGTCCTGGGGCTGGCGGTACGCCGGAGACGACACCCTCCAGGCCGTGCCGCCCGGTCCGTTCCGCATTCTGGTGCTGGCTCCGGGGGCGTGAGCAACCCCTTCATGGATCACGCTTCGGCTCGGGTCAGGGGCACGGGCAGGCGCAGGGCGAGAAGGGCGATGTCGTCGGTGCTGCCGGGGAGCATCCGGGCCGACAGCTGGTCGCACAGGGTGTCCAGTGGTTCGTGGGCGAGGGCGAGGGCGTGGCGGCGCAGCCGGTCGAGCCCGCTGTCCAGGTCGCTGCCGGGAACTTCGATCAGGCCGTCGGTGTAGAGCAGGAGCGTGGACCCCGGCGGCAGGGCGTGGGCGGCGCTCGGCTGATGACCGCCGGTGCCCAGGCGGGCTCCGAGGATGAGTCCCTGCCCGGATTCGAGGTACTGAGCGTTCCCGTCGGGGGTCAGCAGCAGGGGCGGCGGATGCCCGGCACTGGTCCAGTGCAGTGTCCAGGGGCCGCTGTCCGGACCTTCCACCCGGGCGAGGACGAGGGTGGCCATCCGTACGGTGGTGATGGCGTGCATGGCGTCGTCGAGGCGGTCCACGACGGCACCGGTCGGCCCGGCGTGGTCCCAGGTGAGGGAGCGCAGGATGCCGGACAGCTGCGCCATGCCGGCCGCGGCGGTCAGATCGTGGCCGACGACGTCGCCGATGACGAGGGCGAGCGTGCCGTCCCTCAGCGGGAACGCGTCGTACCAGTCACCACCGACCTGGGAGCCGGGCGGAGCGGGCTGGTACCGGGCGGCCAGCTGGAACCGGCCGTGCTCGGGCAGCGGGGGGAGGAGGTTGCGCTGCATGGCCTCGGCGACCGCGCGCTGCCGGCCGAACCGGCGGGCGTTGTCGATGACCAGGCCCACCCGGCGGCCGATGTCGCTCACCACGTCCAGATCGCCCCTGTCGAAGGGCCGTGCCGGGTCGGTGCGCACCAGTGTCAGCGCGCCGCTGACCTGCTGTCCGCTGCCGAGGGGCACCGTGATGACGGATGTCGCGCCGGTCGCCCTGAGGAAGACGCTGTGGACGGTGGCCAGCGGGGAGTCGGGCGGTGCGTCCAGGTCCGCCGGGTCCTGGAGGACGGGATCGTCTCCGTTCAGTACCTGGACCAGGGGCGAGTGGGTCGCCGCCCCGGCCGGGGGCAGGTGACCGCGCCAGTCCTCCTGCCCGGCGTCACGGCCCTCGGGGCCGGTCACGGCCACCCGGTGCACCTGACGGGAGCCGACCCGCAGGTCCACCGCGGCCCAGTCGGCAAGGCGGGGAACCAGGACCTGGCTCAGCCGGGCGAGGGCCTCGTCCACGTCCAGGGTCTGACCGAGCACGTCGGTGATCTCCGCGACGAGTGTCAACCGCTCGGCGAGACTCTCCAGAGCGCTCGTACGAGCGGCTCGTTCCGCCTTTTCCGCCCGCTCCGACTGCTCCGCACGTGCCGCACGTTCCGCACGTTCCCTGCGGGCGCGGCGGTCCGCCGCGGTCTCGACGATCAGCACGACCATGCCCCGCGAGACGCCGGAGACGTCGTCCCTGAGAGGCGTGGCCGACCAGGAGATCGGGATCAGCCGTCCGTCAGCCCGCAGGCACCTGTCGTCGTCCCCGCGTGCCGAACGCCCCTCGGCCAGCGCCCGCAGCAGCGGGCAGAGCTCTCGCGGGATGAGGGCGCCTCCCGGGTCCCGATGGCACAGGTCATGCAGGTCCTGCCCGTGCACCACCGCTGCCGCGCGACCCAGCAGCCGCTCGGCGGCGGGGTTGACCGCGACGATCCGCCCGGCCGGGTCGATCACGGCAACGGCCGTGCCCAGCTGCTCGACGACCTGCTGCCACAGACCCGGCTTCGCCGCCGACAGCCGCTTCTCGCGGTCTCCGCCGGACCTCAAGCCCTCCACCACGCCGCCGCCGTCCTTCCCGCACGGACCACACCGCGCCCGGGACCCCCGGGCCGCCGGGTCACAGAGACGTCGGCGCCCCGATGGTCCCTCTTCGAGTACCCGGCTGCACGGCCGACACGACAGTGCCTCCGCGACACCGTTTGACCGGGGGAGACCTCCCATCGGCGGTGCTCGGCCCCGACCTCGCCGCGGCGGTGAACGTCGCCGCCCGCCGTCGCCGCCCGTCGCCGCCGTCGTCACGGCCGACCGCCGCCGCGAACCCCCGCCCTCGGCCGACGCCACGTCCGCGCCGTACGGCCATGGGCCCGCCGAAAAGCGTTCCGGGTCCTGCCCGACGACGTGCCGCTCCGACGCGGCATTCCGGCACCGAAGTCCCGGCTGCTGGCAGGGACTTCGGTAACCATCGCTCCCACACAGGACCTGCGCCGCGGCTCAGGGAGATCAGTCGGCCAGCCGGTTGATGGCAGCGGCGGCGATGCCCTCCATATAGCCGGAGTCGTCGCTGGGCTGACCGGAGAGTTCGACCACGCCGACCCTGTGACCGCTTCGGATCACCGCGACACCGCCGGCGACCTTGCCGTTGCCACTGTAGGCCGGGTACCAACTGCCCTCGCCGGCCTTGACGGTGATCGCATGCGCCTTGCCGTAGTACCAGTGACCCGCCGGCTCATTCTGGCAGCCGCGCACCAGCTTGTTGAGCTGCTCCTCGTACGAGGCCGCCGACGTGCCGGTGGAACCGTCGGCGACGGACTCGGTCAGCGAGGTGCCCTTGGTGTCGAAGGCCCAGGCCACGTCCGCATAGGCGACGGCCTTCCCCTTGGTCAGTGCGCGCATCGTCTCCTCGCCGGAGCACGCCGAGAGAGCTCGTTTCCCGCTCAGGCCCACGGTCGCGCCGACCGGGGCCAGGCCCTGCTGGAAGAAGTCCTCACTCTGCATCAGGTTGCCGGAGCCGAGGCCGGGCTCGGCAGCGGTGGCGGTGAGCACGGTCGCCGACCGGTTCGCAGTACTGGTCTCCGCGCCGGCGGCAGCGGGATGAGTGCCGATGACGATCGCGATCAGGGCAGCGCCGGCACAGGCAGCCGCTGCCGCGGTACGACCGCGACGCGAGAACCTCTTGCCGGCTGCTTGGTTGTCGAACATCTCATCTCCTGTCTGGTGGCGACGCGGTTCGCGTCGTCGTACACCACGGAGATGCCGCGGGTCCGCGAGATGTTGGATGGAAACCAGGGGCAACTGGTGTGATCCACCTCACTCCAGCAGGTGGGGGCTCGGACGGTCTCAGAGCCGCGTCACGGCCGCACGGACGATCCGCGTCATCGCAGCCGTGCCCAGGCAGGTGTCGACCTCCAGGACCCCGTAGTGAGAGCCGTTTTGGAGTACGGCGATGCCGCCGCACGGCTCCTTGCCCCGTGGCGCGGTCCCTGTGCTGTTCAGGTCACCGTCGTACATTCCCATCCAACTCGCGGTGATGTCCGCCGCGACGTCGATCGTGTGCGTCGGCCCGTAGACCCAGTGGGTGGCCACTTCGCTCTGGCACGGCACTTCCTCCAGCAGCAGGCGCTGTGCGTAGTTCCGGGCCAGTGCCCGGCTTCCGGCGTCGTCGGCGACTTCGCGGGCGACCTCGTGGTCGATGTTCGCTGCCGTGCTGGGGTCGTCGTTGCCGGTGTCCTTGAGCGTCACCACATCGCGGAAGTGCGCGTCGTACGATCCCAGGGTCTGGCCGAGTGTCTTCTCGCCGGTGCAGACCGCGTTGGCGTAGTTGCCGTCTCCGACACGATCCCGCACATGGATGCGCTGGGAGACCCCGGCCTTCCTGAACTCGGCGCCCGTCAACAAGTGCCGGTTCGTCATGGGGCCGCTCGCGGGCTTCGGTGCCGAAGAGCGGGCACCCGGCGAGGCCGCCGCAGCGCCCGGCGTCGGCGACGGGCCGGCCGGAGCGGAGCGACCGGGCAGGACGAACCGGCCCGTCAACAGGCCGAGTCCGATGGCTGCCGTCAGGATGACGGCGATCGTCCGAGTGCGCACGACAGCCCCTCCCGGCTCTCGCTCGGCTGATGCGGGTCGACGCGGGTCGACATGGGAGAGCCGGGATGCCTCAGCAGGCACCGCCGAGGCGGTCCCGCATGAAGCGACGTGCCTGATGGATACGGTCCTTGACCGTGCCCAGGGGAGCGTCGGTGATCTCAGCGACCTGAACATAGGTCAGGTCGCCCAGATCGCGCAGCACGAAGGATTCCACCAGGGCAGGATGCCGCTCCTCGAGCGCGGCCAGCGAGTCCATCAGGTCCAGGCGGGTCCCCGCGATGACGCTCGTCGTCCGAGGGTCGGCACCCTCGGGAAGGACCGCATGGCTGTCCTCCGCGCGTCGGCGCATCGAGCGATAGGTGGACCTGGCGGCGTTCGAGGCGATCACCGTCACCCACCCGAGGAACGAGCCTCGCCCGCTGTACTCGTGCAGATGGGTGCTGATGGACAGCAGAGCGTCCTGCGCAGCCTCTTCGGCGTCGGCGTGGTGCGGAAGGAACCTGGAGCAGCGGCGCATGACCGTGGGGCGAAGCCTGACGAGGAGGCGGTCCAGGGACGCCCGGTCACCTGCCTGGGCGGACGCCACGAGCTGTGTCAGCTCACCCTCTTCGATCATCCTGCTGCCCCCCGTTCACGTATGACCTTGGACTCCACCTGACCGCCCCGCGGTTCCCGGCCCCATCGCCTCAGGCAAAATGTCGCCGCATGCGGAAGCTAGGTCGTTACCTCCTTGAGGACAGGCTGGGAGCCGGTTCGTTCGCGACCGTCTGGAGAGCATACGATCCTGAACTCGACACGGATGTCGCGGTCAAGGTGCTGGCCGACAACTGGGCGTCGAACGCCGATGTGCGACAACGGTTCCTGGCGGAGGCGAGGCTGCTCCGAAGGATCTCCAGCCCACGTGTCGTACGCGTTCACGACGTCGGTGTCCAGGACGACCGACCCTACTTCGTCATGGACTACGTCCGAGGCGGCACGCTGGCCGAGAGGGTCGGGCACTGCCGGCCCGCGGAGGCACTCCATCTGGCGGCCGAGGCCGCATACGCCGTCCAGGTGCTCCATGACGCAGGCGTCGTCCACCGTGACATCAAGCCGTCGAACCTCCTGCTCGACATCGGCCGCACGTCCACTGCCGTACTCGTCGCGGACCTCGGCAGTGCGAAGCAACTGGCCGACGCGTCGGGGCTGACCGTGACCACGGGCACTCCCGCGTACATGGCGCCCGAACAGGCCCTCCAGACCGGCGGGTTCGATGGCCGGGCCGACGTATACGCCCTCGGGGTCGTCGCCTACGAGCTGTTGACCGGACGCAAGCCGTTCGGTTCGGGCGGTCGCACCACCCTTGCGGCGGCGCAGGCACCGCCGCCATCGTCGCCGACGCTTCCCAGAGAGCTGGGGGCTCCGAACGGCATGGACACTCTTCTTCGTGCCGCGCTGTCCGTGGAACCCGAGAACCGACCGCCAACCGCGCAGGCGTTCGCGGATGCGCTGTTGTCCCAAGGGGGAGAGGAGCCGGTGCCGGCCAGGTCCTCAAGACCGACACCCCTCGCGGTCTGGCTCGCGGCGGTTGTCGTGTTCCTGGTGACAACGGTGCTGACCTGGTTGGCCCGCTGAACTCGGATCGCGACCGCTCGGTTCACGGGAGCGCTCCGTGTGACTCCGAGGACCCGGCGAATCCGAAGATTCGCCACGAATCTGGCGCGCGGCAACTGATCACCACGGACAACAAAAGGGCCCAGGTCGCTGACCTGGGCCTTCTTCGTGGAGCGGGTGACGAGAATCGAACTCGCGCTCTCAGCTTGGGAAGCTAAGGTGATCTACGGCTGACTGACGCGCTGACCTGCGACGGAAGGGTGTCGACGCCTGGTGGGCGGTCCGTTCGCTCCCTGGTGTTCCCCGTGGTTCCCCGCACAATCTGGCACAGGTCTGGCACGGCCGTCTGCTCATTGCGACCTGACTTGCCGGTCTACTGATCAAGGCTCTCGCCCACCAGCGAGGCTGACGAAGCCCACGGCTCTGAACTGCTCAGATGCCGTGGGCTTCTATCGTTGTTGGTTGGCGTCGGCTGACCTCGCGCGGCCCCAGGACGGCCCAGCAGCTCGGTCCCTTAGGGAAGCCCGGACTTGCCCAGCAAGTGACCCAACGTGCTGATCGCCCGGCCCAGCCGCTCGTTGGCCTCGCCAGGCAGAGCCGGTGGGCGCACCAGCGATAGGGCGAGGATTGCTGCGATGTCTGTGCGGCCCTGGTCCAGGTCCTCTTTGGCCGCGTAGGAGCATGACGAGTTCGCGCCAAAGGGTCCCGGGGGAGGGGTAGTCAGTCGCTGGTTGGTACGGCTTGCAGGAGGTTGGGGACGCCGCAGGCACTGGCGAGGAGGTCGGCGTAGGCGGTGAGGATGCGGCGGGTGTCGTTGAGGGCCGTGCGGAGTTCGTCGGTCTGGGGCCACAGTTGTTCGTGGTCTCGGCGTGAGCGGTCGGTGGGGCGCTGGTTTTCCCAGTCCTCCAGTGCCGGGTGCCAGCGGGCGAGCAGGGGGCGGATGCCGAAGTTGAGCATGGCGACGGCCAGGTAGCCGAAGTTGTACTGCCCGTTGCGTTTGGGCTCGGCCACGTCCGGGCCGTGCCGGCGCAGGACATCGCGGGTCGTGGCGAATAGCGAGTACAGGCTGGTCAGGGCCTCCCTAAGGAGGCCCTCGTCAGCTCGCAGGGGTACGACCGAGACTCGGGTCACGAGTTCTACGTAGACTTCCCAGGCTGCACGCCGTTCGGCATCGTTCGGCTCCCAGGTGCCGGAGATCTCCAACACGTGCAGGTTCAGTTTCACATCCACGCTCTTGGGCGCGCGCACCATGACCGTTCCCCTTGGCTTCTGACGGAGTGTCCTATCCTCGGTCTCGTTGACTCACATTACTGGGGAAGATCAGTCGGCGACGTCTGGCAGGCTCGGGATGCTGCGGCATCGTGGCTGATCATCGGCTGTCGCGCCTGAGGAAGTTGCGGATCGACCGGCGAAGTGCTGCACCACGGTCGACGACTGATCTGTGCTTTGTGGGGCCCTGTCCGGTTGACTCTTCATGTGGCGGAGGCTCGTTTTGGGCTGGTGTGGTGTTCATGAGCGCTGCCGCTACATCGTCCAGCAAATGGTTGTCGAGGATGGACCGGAAGGCGTCGTCGCCGAGGAGAGCCCTCTGTCGGCCGAGCCAGTAAAGGGTCCCATCAGGCGGACTTCCAATCTCCAGTTGAAGCGCCAGCGCCTGCAGCGTGTACGGCACGCCTTCGGCGGGGCGTTGCTGCTCGATGCGGAGCACGCCCAGCTGACCTGTGGTCTCAGCGATGCCGGAGCGGTCGCCGAGCTCCTCGCTGATGGTGAGGGAGGCGCGGTAGTGTTCCTCGGCCTGCTGGTAGTCCCCCCGCTCCTGCGCGATGGTGCCGAGCTGGTGGGAGCTGCTGGCGATGCCGGAGCGGTTACCCAACTCCTCCTTGATGGTGAGGGAGGCGCGGTAGTGTTCCTCGGCCTGCTGGTAGTCCCCCCGCAGCTGCGCGATGATGCCGAGCTGGTGGTAGCTGGTGGCGATGCCGGAGCGGTT